>NZ_JBQGAA010000018.1:0-68478 GCF_056542585.1 Ruegeria sp. AB9
GCTACGACAGATGTCCGAAGGCCTTCCTCTCAGCAATCGCCCTGGCGGCAACCGTCATCTACTGGCTTTGAAATTCAATGAGTCCAGAGCCTAGACCTAACCTGTAATCGGTGACTTTGATTTGATTGGCTGGTATTGAAAATCCCAGTTTGTATTAGTGCTTCCGTAAGAAAGTAGAGGGTGAACTTGTGGCTTCGAAAAGGGACTTGATCCAGAAACTTCTCAAAGGCATCGAAAGTGGCGATGCGGCAGCCGCGGATGTCGTAAACGAGGCAAAGTATATCCAACACAACCCCCAAACCCACGAAGGCAGCGAGGGGCTTGCGGCGCTGTTCGCGCGGCTATCGAAGACCAACCCGCGGGTCACTTTCGTACGAGTCTTCGAGGATGGTGACTACGCCTTTGCGCACAATGAATATGATTTCTCAAGCCTGAGGGTTGCCTTCGAGGTATTCAGGTTTGAAGACGACAAAGCCGTCGAACACTGGGATAACATCCAACCAGCAAAGGGTCCCAACCCATCGGGTCGCGGTATGTTGGACGGTGCTTCGGAGATTACCGATCTGGACAAAACCGCTGCCAATCGGGATTTGGTTCGCCATTTTGCAGAACGGGTTCTTGTCAAACGGCAATTTGGGCTTCTTGGTACTTATATCGATGTTGGGCTGGTTCAGCACAATCCAGACCTCGCCGACGGTATCGCCGCATATCGCTCATACCTCGAAGCAACAGAGAACGGTGCCTCTCGCATCCAATACCACAAGGTTCACCGGGTACTTGCCGAAGGCAATTTCGTGCTTTGTATGAGTGAAGGTTACAGGTGCGGTATTCATACCAGTTTCTACAATCTCTTCCGCGTCGCGGGCGGCAAGATCGTTGAGCATTGGGACACGATAGAAGCCATTGCACCACGCAGCGAATGGAAGAACGAAAACGGCAAGTTTTAAGTGTGAGATGCTGCAATCATCCTGCCACGAACGGACGTCCCGTTTTGATGTGATCCGACAGATCGGTGTTGTCATACTTTATCCCGTACAGTAGCGTCCTGAGCCATGGTCATCCGACGACATTCACTTGTGCTGCTGGTCGGCTTTCTGGTCATCCTGGCCGGGTTTGGTGGCGTTGCTCACGCGCTGTCAAATGGCTGCGTCGGCCTTCACTGCGAGGACCATATGCGATCGGCTGAACACGCTGCCGTGGCAATGAACAGCGACGATATGTCAACCTCAAGCAGCCGCCATGACCCGGATAATTCAGGAACCGGAGAGTGTAACCCCTCTCTCTGCCAAGCGGTTGTAATACTCTCCCAGAACAGTGAGGTCGCGCGGGATCAACGTGATGCTGACCCAAAGTTCCGGATAGGCACCCAAGCCAAACTGAGTGAACCAGATAGCCCCTACAGGCCCCCCGACCTTTGAAGCAGCGTAATTCTCAGCGCAGGTAAGCAGGCAGCACGTGCGGCTGTTCGCGATCTGCCGCTGCACTACCAGCTTTCACAAAGTCAGGATTAATCCATGAAAAAAAGTCAATTGCTGATCGGCGTAGGCGCTGTAGCTGCCATTGCCGCTTTCATAACTCTTCGCCCCAACTCAATCGAGGAAACCCAACCGCAAGAGGCACTTGAAGGCGACGCCATGGTCGCAATCCAGATGCCGCCTATCGAAGGCAATGCTGTAATCGGCCAGCGTATCTTTGATGTCTCCTGCGTGTCTTGCCACGGCGTCAATGCGGTCGGATCAGAGGGCGCAGGCCCCCCTCTGATCCACAAGATCTACGAACCCAGCCACCACGCAGACGAAGCCTTTCAGAGGGCGGTTTCCCAAGGGGTAAAAAGCCATCATTGGCAGTTCGGAGATATGCCCCCCGTCGAAGGCCTGACGCGAGGTGACGTAGCAATGGTGATCGCGTACATTCGTGAAATCCAGCGTGCCAACGGAATAAATTGAGAGTCGCCCCATGAAAAAGATCACAACGCTCGCACTTATGGCTGCGCTTCCCAGTGGTGTGCTGGCGCATTCAAAGGTCGAAGAAACGACACCTGCCAACGGGGAAACAGTGACCGCTGTACCTGCGGAAATTGGTCTCAACTTCTCCAAGGACATCCGGTTGACACGGATTGAGATGGCGCATGAAGAGCACTCGGCAATTCGCCTGGATCTGGGCGACCAGAAAAGCTTTGGTCAGGTGTTCAAGATCCCATTGCCGAGCAATGGAACCGGCACCTACGTCATTGAATGGCGTGGTTTAGGTGAGGACGGTCATGCGATGCAGGGCGAGTTTTCCTTTACCGTGGAATGAACATGCCGGATATCTGGGGAATTGCTGCAATCCTCGCAAAGCTGATGCTCTATATCGGCTTTGCGGGGTCCACCGGGCTTGTGGTTGTTATGTGCCTCTATTCCGGCCTGGTGGCCCCGATGTACCTTGCGATGAAACGCCAGGCTATGGCCTTGGCGTGGATCGCACTTGCCGCGACATTATTTGGTTTCATGCTTCGTGGCGCCGCCCTGACCGGCGGGGCGGACGGTCTGGTCGACCCCGAGATGCTTGGGTTACTTTGGCAGACATCCGTGGGTGACGTACTTGTTTTCCGACTCTTAGGCGCAGCTTTGGTCCTTGTCGGATTGCCTGTTCCCCGCGTTGGTCGCTTGATCGCGTTGGCAGGTGGCGCATTGGCTCTGTGGTCATTTGCGCAAATCGGACACGTGCCGCAACTGGAAAGTTCAGGTGTCCGACTCCTGCTTCTACTACATCTGCTCTGCGTTGCTTTCTGGGTGGGTGTTTTTAGCCCCCTACGGGCTATGGCTCTTATGCCTGAATACCTGAATAGTGCTGCCGTGTTAGGGCACAGGTTTGGGCGAGCCGCTGCACTGGCTGTACCAGCTTTGATCGTCGCAGGTCTCTGGATGGCCTGGTTGCTTGTCGGCAATTTCCAAGAGCTCTTCTTCACTGGCTATGGGCAGGCTCTCTTGTTCAAGGTGTTTCTTGTTGGGCTGCTGTTAATCCTTGCAGCAGCGAACAAGCTCCGATTTGTTCCGGCCATGCAAAACGGAGATGCTCAGGCAGCGCGGTATCTCGCCCGATCCATTGAAATTGAGGCAATGATCGTTCTGGTGGTGCTGGCAACGACAGCAACACTCACAACCGCCCTGGTGCTTCCGAGTTGAGGTGAATAGACGCCCAAATGCACTGGCGGGTTGTTGTGCCGCGTCAGGTCGGATTACGAGATCCGCCCGGCGTTCAAGACCCGTTCAGTTTGCTGAAACCGGCGAGCTTTCAACAGCATCACCCTGATCCTGTTGCTTCCCGCGTTGTGGATCAAACATCGGCATCCGCAACAGAGTTGTCTCTCGCTGAACCTGTGTGAAGAACGGCTCAGGTTTGACTTTGCAGCCAATTGGAAAACACCCGGGCGGGCTCGGTCGCGACGGCCCGATGCGACCGGAAAAGGAAATAGCCATACTGCGGGAGTTCAGCATCTGACAATCGGTACAGCTTGGAATCGTCCAGTTCGTCTTTAACAAGATCATCCATCAGGGCGATCCCCTGGCCATTGATCACGGCTTGCACCCGAACATTTGGGTCGGGAATGATCAACGCGTCTCGTCGTGTCTGCGGAGGGAGCGCTGCGGCGTTCAGCCATTCCGACCAGGCATTGCTGTCATCGCGGTCCCGAAGCAACGTGAAACCCGAAATCGCTTTTCTCATCCCCAGCGCTGCCACATGACGTGCTGCGTCCGCATTGCCGACCGGAAAGGATCGAAGGGGCATGAAAGGTGTTACGACACCGTCATCCCAATCCCCGTTACCCCAACGGATCGCTAAATCGATGTCCTGCATTTCATGGATGGAAAACTGGATCATCGGCTGGATGCGCAGTTGCACGCCTTGGTGTTGCTGCATGAACGTCATCAATCGTGGTGAAAGCCAGCGAGCGGCAAAATAAGTCGAAACCCCTACTGTCAGGGTTTGGGACGACATCTCCTTGAGTGCGTGAAGATCCGTCTCGATCTCTTCGTATCGTGTCTGACAGGCCGCCAGCACCTGTGCCCCTTCAGCGGTCAATGTGACGCCGCGTGTGGTGCGCCGGAATAAGGGCACACCCAGATCGGTTTCTAGCGTCTTTATCTGATAACTGATCGCGCCTTTGGTCATGTTCAGCGCATCAGCTGCCATCGAGAAGCTTGGATGGCGGGCGATCTCTGCAAAGAGCCTGAGCAGATCATGGTGGTGAAAACGGGTGCGCATATCTCAGATGTATAAATTTCTTGAACGCAAAGGAAAGAAAATTTCGATTTTTCAATCTGTGAGCCTGTGGTCACTGGTTCCTGAGTGTATGAAACGGAGGAATGACGTTGGTCAAATTGAACGCAGCACCGATTTCTGCCTCACCAGTTATGCACCGGGGCAGGGCACGCCGTGGCCGCTTTTCACGTCACAATGCGCCGCTTGAAACCATACCTTTTACGGGGCGCAGAATTCCGGCCTACGAGATATTGGATGATGCCGCGCTGACCCGGATCGAAGATCAGGCGGACTGGATACTGGACGAGATCGGCGTCGAGCTCCGCGGTGACCGAGAGGCGTTGGACCTGTTCGCCCAGACGGGTGCCAGGGTTGATGGGGAACGGGTGTGCTTTGAACCGGGACATGTGCGGGACCTTTGCGCCACAGCCCCCGAATCCTTCAAACTGCACGGGCGCGACCCGGTAAACACTGTGACGCTTGGCGGTGACAATGTGGTGCTGATGCCCGGTTACGGCTCGCCCTTCGTGAGCGACCTGGCGCGTGGTCGACGCTATGCCACGCTGGACGATTTCCGTAACTTCGTAAAGCTCACCTTCAACGCGCGCGCCTTGCATCATTCTGGTGGGACAATTGTTGAGCCGACAGATGTGCCCGTGAACAAACGGCATCTGGATATGATGTTGGCGCATCTGACACTGTCAACCAAACCCTTCATGGGATCTGTCACTGCGCCCGAGCGCGCCAAGGACAGTATCGAGATGGCAAGATTGGTGTTCGGACGTGACTTTATGGAAGACCATGCGGTGATGCAGGCCAATATCAACGTCAATTCTCCGCTGATTTATGATGACACGATGTCGGGTGCTCTGCGGATCTATGCCGAGGCGAACCAATGCGTCTGCGTCTCTCCGGCAATCTTCGCCGGGGCGATGGGGCCGCTTTCACCCGCCGCCGTGGCCGCCCAGACTTTGGCCGAGGCGATGGTCGGGATCGCTCTGGCGCAACTGGTCCGGCCCGGTTGCCCGGTAGTATTCGGAAGCTTTCACTCTACCATGAACTTGCGCAGTGGCGCTTTGACCTTCGGTTCACCCGAGGCAAACATGACCACGATGGCATTGACCCAACTGGGCCGCAGACTGGGCGTGCCCGTTCGCTCTGGAGGAGGGCAGATCACCGCCTCGAATGCGCCTGATGGTCAGGCCATGCAGGACAGCGCCGGTGCCATGTGGTCCACGCTTTTGTCCGGTGCACATCAAGTGTGGCATTCGGCAGGCTGGCTCGAAGGCGGGCTGGTCATGTCATACGAAAAGTTTGTGATGGACCTCGATCATTGCGGCGCGATGCTGAAGCTGTTGCAGGGTTTTGACACCGAAGACGAAGCCTTTGGTCGGGATGCTTATCTCGAGACCGGACCGGGAAGGAACTTTTTGTCGACCGGCCACACCTTGCGCCACTACACTTCCGCCAATTTTGAGCCCCAGATCCCCGACGCCGGGCCATACGAGACCTGGGTCGAGAGCGGATCACGTACAGCAGATCAACGTGCCTCGCAGAGGTGGCGGCAGATGCTGACCGACTATCAACAACCCGCAATCAATCCCGGTGCTCTGTCTGCGCTTACAGACTTCGTGTCTGAACGCAAAGCGGCGATGCCGGACGCATGGCATTAGAAAAGGACCTCAGATGACCGACGAACTCAGCCGCACTTCTGCGCTTGCCTCCCGTCACACCGTTTTGGGCTCAGGGCTCGAAGATTGGAATGGGATGGGCACGGCCTGGACCTATGACACCGATCCGAACGACGAACATGACGCCGTGCGCGAACGGGCGGGCATGTTCGACATGTCTCCGCTGAAGAAGGTGATGGTGCGCGGTCCGGATGCGCAGGCCGCTCTGGATCATCTGACAACACGCGATTTGTCCAGGGTCACTCCGGGCAAGGCGGCATATCTATGCGTGCTGACGGAGTCAGGAGGGATCGCAGACGATGCCATCGTATCGAACAACGGTGGCGATGAATGGATGATCGTGCACGGGTCGGGTAACACGATGGCACTGCTCGACGCATCGGCCGAAGGCCGTGATGTCGAGGTGCAGTTTACCGATGACCTGCACGACCTGTCGGTACAGGGACCGGCAGCACTGGATATCCTCAATGCCCATACGGAAATCGACCTTGGAGCGCTGGCCTATTTCGAACACGCACCCGGCACGATTTTTGGCCATGCCTGCCGCATCTCACGAACCGGCTATTCCGGTGAGCGCGGTTACGAGATCTTTGCCGATGGCAGCGTCATTACCGATATCTGGGACAAATTAGTTGATGCCAACGTAATGCCCTGTTCTTTCACCGCGCTCGACAAGGTGCGGATCGAGGCAGGCCTGCTGTTCTACGGATACGATATGACCGAGGACAATACCCCGTGGGAGGTCGGTCTGGGCTTTACCGTCAGCAAATCCAAGGGAGATTTCCGCGGTAAAGCAGCGGTCATGGCTGCGAAAGGTGGCGAAAAGGTCAACAACGTCTGCCTCGACATCGATCACCCGGACATGGTCGAAGGCGGTGAAACCCTTTCGGTAAATGGTGAAGAGGTCGGTGTAATCAACAGTCCTTGCTATTCGCACCGCATAGGCAAGTCGTTGGCTTTGGCTCATGTGCAATCGGGTCTGCCCTTGGGTACGTCTTTGTCGGTAACCGGTGACGGCCTGGACACGGCTGCGACGATCATTGCCAGCCCCGTTTATGACCCGCAGAAGTCACGACCGCATAGCTGAAGCAGTGGCGCTGGGCGCGAAGGGGCAACCATTTTGATCGCCTTTCGCGGCCCGGTGGCAACCTTCGATCAAAGGCTGCCTTATTCATTCACGAAATGCAGCCTGTCGAATTCGGCGCGCCAAGCCGAAACTTCGGGCAGAATGGGCTCACGATGCAGGCCCCGCTTGATCAGCGACGCCAACCGCTCGGCATCACCTGACGTCATGCCCCAACGGACCAGTTCGGGCGTTCCGAACCGAAGACCGTTCATATCACCGTTCAGGGGTTCTACAGGCAACCCGATACCGCAAGCGAGGAATCCACTTTTACGCAGCTGTTTGGAAGCCGACTGCCCGCCGCCGAAAGGAGCCGCCAAAACCGCGAATTGATGCGAATTGGTAAAGCCATTTGTGCCCGCAAACACAGGGACACCCTGCGCATCCAACGCTTCAGCCAGCGCTTTTGACATTGCAATCATCTCTTTCGCGTAGTCCGAGCCAAAGCTTTTCCAATCTAGCATCGTAACCGCCAGCGCAGCTGTTTTGGCAGCGTCGAAATTGGCTGTCATGCCGGGAAACGCAATTGCATCCAGCGCCTGGGCGATTTCCGCATCATTCGAAACAACCAGTCCTCCGGCCGGTCCGCCGAGGCTTTTGTAGGTGCTCATGGTCATGAAATGTGCACCTTCTTTCAATGGGTTGGACCACGCGCGCCCTGCAATGATGCCGCATTGATGGGCGGCGTCGAACATGACTTTGGCACCGACTTCATCCGCAATGGCGCGCACCTCGGCCACTGGGTGTTCAAAAAGGTTCAGACTGCCGCCAATCGTGATCAACTTGGGTCTCTCAGCTTTTACCAGATCACGCAGCCGGTCAAGATCGACGGTGTAGCCGTCCGGGTTAATGGGGGCTTCTATGGTTCGCAAACCGAAAAGCCCTGCGCATCCAGCCAAATGGTGGGTCACGTGTCCGCCAATCGATGCGGGCGGGGCAATGATAGTGTCGCCCGGCTTACAGGTCGCCATGAAGCCATAAAGGTTGGCGATCGCACCCGAGGGCACCCGAACCTCAGCAAATTTTGCGTCGAAGACGTCGGCACAAAGCTCGGCAGCGATGACTTCGATTTCTTCGATTGCCTCCAGCCCCATTTCGTATTTGTCGCCGGGATAACCCAACGAAGGCCGCGACCCGATTCCCGATGACAAAAGCGCTTCGGCCTTGGGATTCATCACGTTTGTTGCCGGATTGAGGTTAAAGCACTCCTCTTCGTGAATCCGGCGGTTCTCTTCCGCCAGATGTTTTATACGGGAGAGCAAATCCTTCGGCGATGTCGATGCGGTCTTTGTTGCGATGTCCTGAACCAGGGTTTCGCTGGTGGCGGGCACCCAATCTCTTTGTACAAGTGTCATCTGACATCCTCCTGTTTCTTGCACTCTGGCGACTGCCGCGTGACACCGCAAAGCAGAATTGCTGTTTCTTAGCGTAAAAAACTAAGGATAATGCAATGAGCGTCGCCCCGAGACGCCCCAAAAGGTCTTCCGTTGAATGCCATGCGCGCCTTTGAGGCTGCAGCCCGCCACATCAGCTTTGTGGCAACATCCTAAGAGTTGAACGTTGCACCGGGCGCAATCTCTCAACATGTACAGCCCCTGGAAGGTCGGGCTGGGTCACCGCTGTTTCGTCGCAACGCCCAAGGTATCGAACTCGCGCCCTAAGGGCAGTCTCTGGTGTCGGATTTCACTGCGGCTTTTGATCAATTGGCCGATGCCGTCCGTGCGCAACACAATCTCAGACCTAGGTTCAGGCCTCGTTCATTTTCAAAGCCAAAAATGACAGTTGCGGCGAGAGCGACGGCGGAGAGGAGGACTTTTGGGCATCTGTCATCTAATGATTTTGAATCCTGACCCCAGTCCGGCGGCGTGAAGAAATGTTGCGCCTATATTGCCCGTTTGGTGCGGACGTGAGACAAATGGCAGGTTTGTCCGCATTGGGTGTGCTCAAAGCGATCCACAGTTCGACCCAAGCCCTGCGTGGGCATGGCGTATGCACCCCGGTTAATACCGTTGGAGCTGTGGGCGCCTCAAAAATGAAGATGTCCTGCAACTGGTCGTCAGGAGGTCTTCGACCGCACATAGGCGGACGGAGACATGCCGACCTCCACGGCGAACATCCGCGTGAAATGCGGGGCATGTTCGTAACCGAGTTCATAGGCAATGCCGGTGATGGACAACCCGCCATCCCTCAAAAGTTCCTTGGCCCGTTCGATGCGCACCGATTTCACAATGTCCCGATAGCTTGCGCCATCTGTGTTCAATCGATGCTGAAGCGTGCGAACGGCCATATCGAGCGACCGCGCCGTCTCATCAATGCCTGTCAGCCCTTGGGAGAGGTTTCTTCGCAAAATCGAACGGATCTGCGTCGCCAAAGTGACCGGTCGGCTTTGGACCCTCTCACGAACAATATCCTCGAACGTGACCGTTGCGGGTGTTCTTTTTTTCTGCCGCACGTTTAGCAGATCTTCGTCAAAAGTGAGACGAATGGCGTTTCCGGACGTTCCGACCCGGCACCCGAACCAGTTCTCGAGCAGGCCAATGTCGCGTCCGGAGAGATCGGATAAATTCAAGTCGATTTTATCCGGTCTCCAGGCCGGGCCCAGATAGGCACGGCAGTAGCTGACCAGAGCTGCGGCGCCACCGATCGCCAACTCGCCATAACCGGGGGTGGCGGCCGCCGCGAACGTGTATGAGAACTCGGCCACTCCCTTGCGCGATTTGAGTGTGAGTTTGTCATGAGTTCCGTGCAGGTGAATAGATGTTCTGCCGCGCAACAACCCCTCTCTGAGGGTGGGTGCGGAAAGAACCCAGGTTCCCCAAAGCCCGTAGTCACCGATCTCGATGGCGTCGACCCACGGACCCAGCACCCAGCGCTCTCCGGCTTCTCTTGCAATCTCATTGAAGAAGCGAACCAAGGCGGGTTGGGGAATATAACCCTCTCTCGCATAAAGAAGATCACCGGTTAGACCAGATGCGTGGAAAATCCGTTTCAGGGCTTTGTCGCCCATTTCGCTTTGAACCAGCTCGGGCATCGGTCCCAGCGAGAGGGCGGAAATCATGGATATCGGGCGGCTGGGCGGCAAACCTTCTCCTTTACTGCAATGCGACGACACCTTTGCGTAAAATGGTAAGCATCCTGATCGGGATTGTGCAACGTTTCGATGCAGTGATGTCAACGGGGTCTACCCTCAACGGCAGCCAGACTACTGCGAGTGAAACGATGCAAAAATCCCGGTTCTTCCCAATTCTGACCGTCCTGTCGGTGGCTGTCGCCGGGAGAGCCTATGCGGGTTCCGTCCCAGTAACAGCTGAGAATTTCGCACAGGCTGAAACGGCGTGGAATTTTGCGAACTGGGCTCGGGGCGGCGCAGACAAGGGGATTTGGCACCTCAGAGAAGTGACCCCAGTCGGGCCGGACGCGCCGACCGTCCGCATGAACTGGGACACGCTTTATTCCGTTCAGATCGTGAATGTTACCGATGACGGCGCATTCACGATCGCGCTGCCGGAATCCGATCTCTATGTCTCGGCGCAGGTGATGGATGAGAATGGGTTTTCGCCCTATTATCTGGTCGATTCCGGGAACCATGAAGTGTCGGTCCAGACCGATTATGCTCTGATCATTTTCCGTACCGAACTGAAAGATCGCACCGACGCGGCATCACTTGATCATCTTCATGACGTTCAGAATCAAATCTCCGTATCGGGCAGCATGGAAGACAACACCTACGTGCCACCGGATTTCGATCAGGCGCAATTGGAAACGCTTCGCGCCGAATACAAGGTGGAATTCCTGAATGCCGGGATCGATTACACCTATGCCAAAGGCCCAGGAGAGGTCGATCAGCATGTGCTCGACCTGTCACATGCGGCGGGGTGGGGCGGTTATCCGCCTGAGCTTGGCGTGTCGAACGCCTACTCCAGTTCGGGCGCGCTTTCGGGCGATGAATGTCTGGCGGTCACATTTGACGACCCGAAGAACCGGTTTTTTACGTCATTCACGCTTTATGATGTCGACGGATATCTGATGGATGGAGCGACCCACATCAACTCGAACATGTGGGAGCCGAACGCCGATGGCACGATCACGCTGCATTTCAATTGCCGGGGTGACAAGATCAACGCGCTTTCGTCTGGCGGAGAGCCGTTCAACTACAGCATTCGCAACTATGGTGTCAGCCAGATGGTTCTGGACGGTGCGTTTCGCCCTGTCGAGCCGCAGCCGGTCGAAAACTGACGTTAATCCTGTGTCGTAACTTCGTAGTTTTCAGAGGTTCAAATGAAGTACTTGCTTTTTTCTTTTGTTTTTTGCGCTGCTGCCAGTACCGCCACTGCACAGACCACTTCTGAGTACAGCGCCAATGTCCCTGACAGCGTCACGGTGCCAGACAGTTTCGAAACACGTCTCGGGACATTGGAATATTTCGATGGGTTGCCAACGGAGGAAACGGCTGCGCTGGCCTATGACACGATGGATCTGGTGCGCGGGATCACGGCTTTTACGGACGGTATGCCGGCAGCGTCCACATATGCAATGTGCCGTGGGCTTGCCGAAGCCGGAGTGGATACGACCAGCTTTGGCATCTTTCAGGATCTCTACAATGCCCGGTCTCTGCTGCTGACCCCCAATACGACCACGATTTACGTTCTGGGCTGCACCGATCTGTCTGACGGTCCGCTCGTGCTCGACTTGCCTTCAGGCATTCTTGGCCTCGTCGACGATGCCTATATGCGCTATGTCGGCGATGTGGGGAATGCCGGGCCGGACAAGGGTAAGGGCGGAAAATACCTGATCGTTCCGACAGATTACGAAGGTGATCTGCCCGATGAGGGGTATTTCATCCTCAGAACCCCCAGTTACATGAACTGGCTCGCTCTTCGCGCCTTTCCCGGAGAGGGTGGACCCGAAGCCGAGGCAAAGCGTGTAGAAGAACAGTTGCGCATCTACCCCTGGGACGTACGCGACAACCCGCCAGAGACCGGTTTCGTCGATTTGACGGATATGCAACTCAACACGATACACGCGAACGACTTCTCCTTCTTCGAAGAAATGAAAGCCGTGGTGGATTTCGAGGCGGAAGGTGCCTTGCCCGAGGAGCTTCTGGGCGCCTTGTTCACATTGGGAATTCGCAAGGATGAGCCGTTCGAACCGGATGAGCGCCTCCGGCAGACACTGACCGAAGCGGTTGCCATCGGAACCGCCGCGGCACGCTCGTTGAACTTTGCGCCAAGATCACGCGCACCGTTCCTTTATGATACCGGATACTGGAAGACACCGTTTGTCGGCGGTAGCTATGAGTTCAGGGCAGGTGACGTGAAGCTCCTCGATCCGCGCACCTTGTTCCACTACTCTGCCACGGGAATCACACCAGCGATGGTGGCCAAGAATGTCGGTGTTGGGTCGCAATATGCGGTCATCAACCGCGATAGTATTGGCAACTATCTGGATGGATCTAGGACCTACTCGATCACGATCCCTCCGAACGTTCCGGTGAACAACTACTGGTCTTTTGTCGTCTATAGCACCCAAACTCGTTCGCTTCTTGAAACGGATCAGAAGCTGGCCGGCGTTGACAGCACGCTGTCAACGGTCGAAGCCAACGAAGATGGCAGCTACACAATCTGGTTCGCCCCGGAAGCGCCGGAGGGAAAGGAAGGCAATTGGATTCAGACCATGCCGGGATATGCGTGGTCGACCATGTTGCGGATGTATGGGCCACTTGATCCGTGGTTCGACGGAACCTGGCGCCCGGGAGAGATCGAATTGATCGAGTAAGCCGGTTCCTTCCGAGTCATGCTCGGGTGCGAGAGGTCTTTGGCACTACGGGTCTACAATTTCAGGCAATTTTTCTTGGTGGCAACAATTTCACAAAAGAAGCTTCGCTCGGCCGTTTGTCGGCGGATATCGGGTACGCCAAAGGTGTACCGATGAGAGGGGATTCCGCGCAACCTTGGGAGGGCCAATTGCCATCCTTTCTGGTGACTGCCCTGCGCAATCCCCTCTCGGGCAATCTGGACCGGATCCCAATCATGAAGAACTGAATCGACGCAGACATTAACTCCTCCGAGCATGCCTTCTTCTGTGTCCCGGGTAATCGAAGTTCCGATGCAGCGGGTCAGCGTCGCGTGATCAAGATCCGCGCCTCGTTCCGCCATGATTTCTTCCAGATCGCGATATGAAATACTGTAGCGTAGATAGAAGAAGACTGCATGTAAGATCACATCCTTTGCGAAGTGCGTACCTTTGAACGAAACCAAATTCACTGCACTCCCAAGTTGAAAATCGGGTGGCCGATGTCACATGGGTTTCAATTCAAACAGAGAGCTCAGGAAATTTGCTACAGAACCTTCATCAGGTCTCCGTTCCAGACAAGCGCTGATCAATTGGTCTAGGCGTTCAATTTATCCAGTAGTTCAGCGTGAAGTTCAGGCGTCGCGGCAGAAACGACGGCACCATCCGAGGCGAGCGTCAGGGTATTTCCCAACCAGTCGGTCATCACACCCCCGGCAGCTTCGATCAGCGGAGACAATGCGAGGTAGTCATAGGGCTGCAAGTCATAGTCCACCACAGCATCCACGTGACCCGCAGCCAGCAGCGCATGCGGATAGCAGTCATAACCAAACCGACGCGTCTTTCCGGTGTGTAACAGGCGATTCAACTGCTCTGGCCGTTCCGCAATCAGTTTCTCCCCCTCGTTGATGTAGATAATGCAGTCATCCAGATTGCGTTGTCCTGAAACGCGGATCGGTCTTCCGTTGCACGTGGCCGCTCTGCCTGCGCCACCCGAGTACACTTCGTTCAACATGGGCATGGAAATGGTCCCGGCAATTGCCTGGCCATTTGAGACGTAGGCAAGCAGCAGACCAAACAAGGGATTGCCGGATATGAAAGAGCGGGTGCCGTCGATCGGGTCTATGACCCAAAGGTTCTTGGTTGTGCCGCTGTCAACGCCGCTTTCTTCGCCAAAGATTCCGTCATCCGGGTATTTGGCTGCAATCGCCTTTTTCAGTTCGCTTTCGATCAGACGATCAGTGATGGTAACCGGGCTTTCGTCTGACTTGAAACTCACATGGTTCGGCTGACGGAAAGCCTCACGTGCTATACCAGCCGCGAACTTTGCGAAACTCTCGCTGTCGGAAACAATCTGATGAATGCGATCCACGAGCAGATTTTCAGTTATATCTTTGTTCATCTTCTTTCCTTGAAAACCCATCGCAAGGATTGTTGCATTTTATCGTTCAACCTGACCTCGGGTCGTCAGACCAAAACATTGGCCCCGGTTTGGTCGAATAGTGATGTCTGCCCGGGAAGCGCTTTGCTGTCCGTAACCAGCGTCCCGATTCGTGTTGCTTCGCAAATTCGTACCCGGCTGGTCTGACCAAGCTTTGTGCGATCGCACAAGAATACGTTATCTGCCGCTTGTTCCAGCATCGCATTGGCAACTTCGGCCTCCTTCAGAGCATAGGAGAAGGCACCTTCCTGCGCATGAATCGCAACCGGAGAGACGACTGCCAGATCGACATTGAAGCGCCGGATTTCTGACAGTGTCAGTTCGCCATACGTAGCAGGTACGTCAGATACGATTTGCCCGCCCAGCAAAATAACCTCGGCATTGGTTCCCGCGGCCTTGATGATCTGAGCTATCTCGACCGAGTTTGTGACCAGCATGAAGTTCGACAACTGCGCAATTGCATGTCCGAACGCTGTTGTCGTTGTGCCTGCATCCACCAGAATGGACATTCCCGGCTTGACCAGAGCGGCTGCCTTTCGGGCAATCTTTTGCTTGGCGCCCGCCTGGGCATCCCGGCGTTTTTCAAATGGCGCTTCTCTGCGCTGAGCGGGCAATACCGCGCCGCCGTGTACGCGCTCGATCAGGCCGGTTTCTTCCAGTTCGAGAAGATCGCGCCTCACGGTTTCGCGGGATACACCAAGAAGATCCGGTAGATCATTTGCGCTGACGCGCTGGCTGGATTCCAACAGCGCAAGTATTCGTTGATGTCGTTCCTTAGACCACATTTCCCTGAATTCCCTTTTAGGACTCGGGTTTGCGCGACAACAGCGCGACAGATGTTTTCATCAACCCAAGCGAAATGGCGACCACTGCCATAACACAGCTTGAAAAAGCGGCGGCCTGAGATGTCAGTCCGGCATCATCCAACCGCATGATTGTCACTGCCGCCACATCGAGTTTGGGTGTGGTCAGAAACACAACCGCTGACAAAGTGACCATTGATCGCATGAAGAGGAAAAAGAAGACGGATGCCAGCATAGGCGCCACAAATGGCACGACAATTGTCGCGGCCGTTCTTGCCATTCCGGCCCCCAGCGAGCAGGCTGCTTCCTCAAGTGCTGCCGGGAATTGACGGAACCCTGTCATCACCGTCAGAAATGCCTGAGTGTGATAGTGATAGAAGTTGACGACGGCGATCAGAGCTGCCGTGCCATATAGCAGATACAGTGGCGTTGACGTCGAGTTGAACGTCAGAATGTAGGACAGGCCAAGAACAATCCCGGGTACTGCCGCGGGCATTGCTGCAAGTACCTGTATCGCCTGTGCGGGCTGTGGCGGCAATTTCCGCAATCCAAGCGCCAGGACGAAAATCAGAAACGTACCGCCTGCCGCTGCACCCAGTGAGATGAGGATCGTGATCCACAGCGACGAATAACCACCGGCCAGCGTGATACCGAAATGCTTGAACGTCAGATCGAAATTATAGGGCCAAAGCTTCACGAAGCTCGCGTAAATCACAATACCGATGACTGAGACGATCATCGCCATAATGAGGAAGCAAACCAGCGCCATGGGAATGTCGCGGCGCGGGCTGAAAACCGGGACAAACCTTTGGATATTGGTGCTGTTCTGATTTCGTTGGCGCTTCATCGCCTGACGTTCGATGACATACGAAACCACTGTCGGCAGCAAAAGCATGATGCCAACAACAGCGCCGAGGTTGAAGTTGCGTAACCCGATCACCTGTTTATAGATTTCGGTTGCCAGAACCGAGTAATCCCCACCGATTACCGCGGCATTCCCGAAATCCGTGATGGTGATGATGAATACGACGAAGGCGCTGTTCAGCAGGGCAAATATGGTTGCCGGCAAGGTAAGGTCCCTGAATTGACGACCGGGTTTGGCGCCCATCACTTCGGCCGCTTCGTAGATTCTTGCATCCAGCAGAACCAGAGACGCACCAATGATCATGACCGCTTGCGGCAGCGCATAGAGGGTGTTCGAAATGAGAAGGCCCCAAAATCCATAAATATCCAGCTCAATACCCAGTGCACGGCTGACCAGCCCGTTGCGGCCCAGCAAGAAAATCAGCCCTAATGCCTGAACCAAAGAAGGCGCGAGAAGAGGCAGAACGATCACGACGCGGATCACCCATTTGCCTGGAAATGCACACCGGTGAAGGCCATGCGCTATGATGAAACCAAGAAACACGCTGACGACCGTTGTTGCCAATCCCATCGTCATGGAATGCCGCGTGGCGCGCCAGAAACCGCTGGATTGCAGAACTTCTGAATAATTTTGGAATCCATAGGTCCCGTCCGGCGTCGTGATCGAGCGCAGGAAAACGATGATCATCGGATAGAGGAAAAACAGAGCCAGCCCGAACAAAGGCACCGCTATGCAGACCGCTGCTACCAGTTTGTCACCGTCAAACTTCCGGTCGGGTTTTGCCGGGGTGGCAGGCATGTCAGCGCAAGTCATGCCGCATCACCCTGCACATCATTCGCAACCCAGGTCATTGCCGACGGGTCAATTTCGAGGTCCACGCTCTGCCCTTCGGCCAAAGTGACTTCGCCGTGGGTTTCCGCAACAAGCTCTCCCAAAGGGCTGTCCAGACTGAGCCGGGTAAGATTTCCGAGGAAAGACAACGACCTGACTGTAGCTTTCCCGGATGCACTTGCCTGAACCCCAATTTGCTCTGGGCGCAAGCTGGCGATGAACTGATCGTCTTTGCCTTTGGGTCGATCGACCAGAAGGTCGGGCATGGCCTGCCTGATCCGACCGGTGTCGATCAGATTGCTCGTTCCCATGAAGTCAGCAACAAACCGCGTTTTTGGTCTGTGGTACAGTTCATCCGGGCTGCCCGCCTGCACAACAACTCCGTGGTTCATGCAGATAATCTTGTCGGCCAGCGCCAGGGCTTCCTCCTGATCGTGGGTCACCATCAAGGTCGGAATGCCCAAAGCCCGCTGTACTTGCTTGATTTCATCTCGCAGCGTAGCACGCACTTTGGCGTCTAAAGCCGAAAGCGGTTCATCCAGCAATAAAACCCGAGGGTCGACGGCAATCGCTCGGGCCAGCGCAATCCGCTGCTGCTGTCCACCTGATAACTGCCCGGGGTACTTGCCGGCAACGTGCGGAAGTTTGATCATTTCGAGCAATTCCGTCACACGATCAGAAGTCTTCGAAGCATCCTGACCCCTGATTTTCAACCCATATCCGATGTTTTCGGCAACGGTCATATTCGGAAACAGAGAATAAGACTGAAACACGATGCCAAAATCACGCTGACGGGCAGGTAGCTTCGAAATGTCCTGACCCTGGAGAATGACCTGACCGTCATCGATATCCGTCAACCCGGCAATTATGCGAAGCAAGGTGGTTTTGCCGCAACCGCTCGGACCCAGCAGGCAAACAAACTCGCCCTTCTCAAGGGATACTGTGACATCATCCAGTGCGATGAATGACCCATATTTCTTGGTTGCGTTTTGGACAGTCAGATACATTGCGGCTCTTTCACAAAGGCTGCCTGAGGGCGGAACGGCCCCAATTGCATTCATTTGTTGTTTTTGGAAATTTTATTGGAGCTGGGGGTGGCGGCAAGGCCATCCCCAGCTTTCCTGTCAGTGATTACCGGCCGAAACGCTCTCTCCATTCGGCCTTAATTTCATTCTGTCTTCCAGCGGACTCGACGAAATCGACCGGTGCCAGAATTGTGCTGATATCTTCCGGCAAGCCGGCATCTTTGGCTAACCCGGACATTTCCACACCCGGAGCTGTGACAAGCGCCTTGTATTGCCCAAAGAGCGCGAGCGCATCTTCACTCATCGACCAATCGAGGAAACGTTTTGCCGCGTCCTTGTTTTCGCTGCTGCTCAAAACTCCAGAAGCTTCCAGTTCGTATCCCGTTCCGCCTTCAGGGAAAACCATCGCAAGCGGATAACCGTCTTCGATGGACTTCATCGCTGTGAAGGCCAGCGAGATGCCAACTGTGTATTCGCCGACCCGTGCCGCCTTGCATGGCTTAGAGCCCGAAGATGT
Source organism: Ruegeria sp. AB9 (assembly GCF_056542585.1). Lineage (NCBI taxonomy): Bacteria > Pseudomonadati > Pseudomonadota > Alphaproteobacteria > Rhodobacterales > Roseobacteraceae > Ruegeria > Ruegeria sp. AB9. The sequence continues at coordinate 18,332 of NZ_JBQGAA010000018.1, forward strand.
ATACTGGGCCATGTTCGGGTCCACTGCTGACAACTGTTTCCAGCCATCTTCTACGCCGAGGCTTTGCAAGACGGCGTTGACGTGCAGATAGCCGGTACCGGAAGAGTTCGGATCAGGCATCAGAACCTCGTCCTTGAACCCCGGAGCCTCCAGGTCGGTCCAGCTCTTGGGCATTTCCAGGCCCTTGTCCTTCAGGCGTTCCGTATTCACGCAAAATGCGCCCATATAGCCGATCTGGGCGAACCACCGGCCCTCAGGATCGCGAAACTCCGGGGCAAGTGTTTCAGTTCCGGCCACTTCCATCGGCTCGAGCAGTTCCAAAACCTGCGGGTCCATCATGGCCGTAACCGCCCATCCCCAGATCACATCAGCCTGTGGATTGTCCTTTTCGGCAAGTAGACGGGCACCCAGCTTGCCCGTGGACAGGCGCAGAATGTCAATCTCCAGATCCGGCATCGCCTCCTGAGCGGCTTCCAGATAAACCGCGATCTCTTCTTCCTCCAGAGCACTGTAGATCGTCAGTGACTCGGCCATCGCCGAGGTCGCTGCGCCAATTGCAAAAGCTGATGCGGCGATTTGTGATGTCGTCTTGTTCATTTTGCTGTCCCTGTTTGTTTGTCTGCGACCCCGGCGAATGTCTCAGCGTTTCTGGCGGAAACGTCTTCAACATGAAGGTGTGCATATTTGTGTAATTTTGTGTTTTAGTGGTTTTTTGTGGTTTTGACAACAAGAAACTCAGCACGGCCCAGCGGTCGTGTTGCAAACTATTTCATTGGCAGCATCAGTGGAGATGGTGGTTTGGTTAATCGGTCAGAGATCTGTTGCAGAGATTTGAATTAACTCGGGTCTGAAAACGGATCGGGAGGTGTATTCAGTCGAAGATGCCGCATGAAAGCCCGCGCGATTCTTGGAACCGGTTTTTGATCTGATACGACAAAGTGACCACGGTACCGCATTGGAGACTCGAAACGGACAAATGCCAAGTCGGGAGATCGGTAGTGGTAAACAGGAAAGGGATTGATAACAGCCAGTCCCAATCCTTCCCGTGCCATATCCGCGGCGGCGAAAGAAGTGGAAACTTCTGCAACTATCTTCGGTTCGGCGCGAACCTGATGAAGCAATCGGTCAAGTTGTCCGCGCCGCCCATGTCGATACGTTAGGGCGACCAACTCCTGTTCATGCAAGTCAGCTGGTGTAAGTACCGAACGTTCAGAAAGTGGATGCTCAGGACGCATGACACAAACTGCTGGTGACTCCCGAAATGGAATGAGTTTGATTCCAGCGCGGCTTTGTTCAATCCCGGTTACCGCCAGATCAAATCGGTTCTCAAGCACACCAAGCGTAACCATATCTGATGTTGTAACTTCCAGATTAACGAAAAACCCGGGGTTGCCACGAATGAAGCTTGCGATGAGGGAAACGATATATCTGTGCGCATAGCTTGGCGGTGCGACGAGACGTAGTGTTTCCCGCACAGATTCGCCCGGACCGTCGATCCTGTCCAATGCCTCGAATAAGGGATCCAGCCTCATATTGAGCCTCACAGCCTCCTGCGTGGGCCGCAGCCTGCCAGCGTCGCGTTCAAACAGCGTTCTGCCCAGTCGAGCCTCAAGGCTGCTGACGGACCGGCTTATGGCAGACTGGGACAAGCCAAGCTGACGTGCGGCTGACGCGGTTGTGCCAGACTGCATGAGTGCTCGGAGTGCCTGATATTCCGGCAGAGAATGCCAGTTGCGCGGTTTCTTCATTGCCAGATGCTTACATGATTTCGACTAGCTCTATGAATAAAACTCATCGATTTTTTTTACAATTATGATGATAGCGTCTGCTAGCGTATATCGAATTGATACTAGATCGGGTGACGCCAGGTTGACTACTTCCCCCCTAATCATTGATGGACATAACGACGTTTTATCGAAACTGTCGTCGTCAGGTGGCCTGTCTGAAGCTGGTCGTTTCGTTACTGGCCTTGATGGTGCAATTGATCTTGCCAAGTCCAAAGCGGGTGGATTTGGGGGAGGTTTCTTTGCGATCTGGGTCCCATCCCCCATGGACGTCGATGCCAAGATGGAAGAGATGGTTCAGCCCAGCTATGATCTGCCGCTTCCTGACCAGATCGATGCTGAAGACGCATTGCCTGCGGCTTTGAGCCAGATTGCCATATTGCTGGAACTGGAACGGTTGGGTGCATTGAAAGTGGTCCGTTCGGTTTCAGATATTCGGGCCTGTATGGCGCAGGGTCAGATGGCGGCCATATTCCATATCGAAGGCGCTGAAGCGATTGATGCCGATCTGCATTCACTCGATGTTTTCCATGCGGCTGGGTTACGTTCCCTCGGGCCGGTCTGGAGCAGGCCGAACATATTTGGCCACGGGGTGCCGTTCAGATACCCCTCCGAACCAGATACCGGCCAGGGCCTGACAGATCACGGTTTGCGACTTGTGCAGCGCTGCAATGCGCTTGGCATCATGTTGGATTTATCTCACCTCAATGAAAAAGGGTTTTGGGATGTGGCGCGATATTCAGATGCGCCGTTGGTTGCGACGCATTCAAATGCTCATGCAATCTGCCCACACGCGCGAAATCTGACCGATGACCAGCTTCGGACCATTGCGGAAAGCGATGGGATGGTTGGTCTGAACTTCGCAGCAGCGTTTCTGCGTGAGGACGGGCGGATGCTGTCCGACGTGCCTTTGACACAGGTCCTGAAACACCTTGATCACCTGATCGGGATATTGGGCGAAGATCGTGTCGGGCTTGGATCGGATTATGACGGGGCGGTGGTTCCGGACGACGTGACAGACGTCTCAATGCTGCCCCGATTGAGAGATGCCATGGTGAGCCATGGATACGGCGAAGAGCTCGTCAAGAAGCTCTGCCATGCAAACTGGTTACGGGTTCTGGAGAAAACCTGGGGATCGTGACCGTTGTTGAAAGACTAGATGACAGAGAGGACAAAATGAACGCATTTAATAGATTGCTTACCGGCGCGGCGCTGGGATTGGCGCTGGCCGTGACCTCGACTGCGGCAATGGCGGAAACACCGCCGAATATGCTGGTAATCGCGCACCGCATCGACGACATCACCACGCTGGATCCTGCGGAGAGCTTTGAATTCGCCGGATCGGATGTCAGCCGGAATGTTTATCAGAAGCTCGTCAACTTTGACCCGTTGGATCTGGAAGCGGGCTTTCAGCCGGATGTCGCCGAAAGTTGGGATGTCTCAGATGACGGCAAGTCCATCACGTTCAAGATTCGGGATGGGCTGACATTCCATTCCGGCAACCCTGTAACCGCTGAGGATGTTCAGTTCTCACTGCGCCGTGCGATCATTCTGAACAAAACACCGGCCTTTATCCTGGCTCAGTTCGGGTTCACCTCGGAAAACGTCGAACAGACGATTGTGGCGGATGGAAACACGCTGACCATCACCACGGATAAGCCGTACGCGACATCCTTCGTTCTGAACTGTCTGACAGCCACAATCGGTGGAATTGTCGACAAGAAAACAGTGATGGAGCATGACAAGGATGGCGATCTGGGCAACGAATGGCTCAAGACCAATACCGCCGGTTCGGGTGCGTACAGTTTGGTAAGCTGGAAACCCAATGAAAGCGTGACGCTGAAGTCGAACCCGGATTTCTATCTGGGTGCGCCGTCAATGGAGCGCGTGGTCGTCCGACATGTTCAGGAGAGCGCCAGTCAGCGCCTGTTGCTGGAGCGCGGCGACGTAGATGTTGCGCGAAACCTTAACCCGGAAGATGTGGCCGGTGCCTCATCGGTTGCAGGTGTAAAGATCGCTGATGAGCTTAAGGGTCGTCTGATGTATGTTTCGCTGAACCAGAAACATCCCGAGCTCAGCAAACCTCAGGTACGTCAGGCGTTCAAATACCTGATTGATTATGAAGGGATGCGCGACAGCTTCCTGAAAGGTCAGTACACAATTCATCAGAATTTCCTGCCACAAACTTATCTCGGCGCATCTGATGAGAACCCATTCAACTTTGATGTCGAAAAAGCAAAGGCACTGCTGGATGAAGCCGGTGTAAGCGGGCTTGAAATTGAAGTTGGCGTGCGTGAAGCGCAGGAACGGATTGAAATCGCCCAGTCGCTGCAAAATGCGCTTGGCCAGGTTGGCATAACGATGAACATCACCGTTGGTACCGCCAAACAAATTCTGGCGCGGTACCGTGCGCGAGAACTGGATGTTTATCTTGGCGCATGGGGGCCGGATTATCCTGATCCACAGACCAACGCGGGGACCTTTGCCTATAATCCGGATAACTCGGATGCAGCCAATGCAACTGGTCTGTTGGCATGGCGGAATTCGTGGGATACCGGTGGCTTGACCGAGAAAACGGCCGAGGCCGTGGTTGAGAATGACACCGTGAAACGTGCCGACATGTACAACGAGATCCAGGCTGAGTTTCGTGAGACGTCACCATTTGTCGTTATGTTCCAACAGATTGAGCAATCGGCGCTGCGTGATAACGTCACGAATTTCTCGACCGGTCAGGCGATCACATCGGCATCTTATTGGCAGGTGACGAAGTAAATGGCGCTGGCCGAAAGACCATCAGAGGGGCGCCGCTCGGCGCCTCTTATCCATTGGGTCAAGAGCATTCTGAAAACTCTTGGTACCATTGCAATTACTATGCTGGGTCTGCTTTTCGTGACCTTCATCATCGGTCGCGTCATGCCGATCGACCCTGTGCTGGCCATCGTTGGTGAGCGCGCCTCGCAATCTACTTATGACGCAGTCTATCAACAGCTTGGTCTGGACAAGCCGCTGCTGGTTCAATTTGGATACTATCTTTGGGACGTCCTGCACGGGGACTTCGGCGACTCTCTACTGAACGCGCGCCCGGTTTCCGAGGATATCGCACGTGTCTTCCCCGCCACGCTGGAACTGGCGACTTTGGGCGTCCTGATTGGCATCTTTCTGGGTGTTCCGCTGGGTGTGATTGCCGCTGTTAAGCGGGGGTCCTGGATCGACCAGATTGCGCGTGTGGTCGCGCTTGTTGGCTATTCAATGCCGATCTTCTGGCTGGGGCTTATGGGGCTGCTGGTCTTCTACGGGATACTTGGCTGGGTCGGCGGTCCGGGTCGCTTGGACATTTTCTACGAAGATATAGTTCCCACGCGAACAGGGCTGATTCTGATAGACAGTGCCATTGCCCAGGATTGGGATGTCTTCCGCAATGCGTTGTCCCACATCATACTGCCGGCCGCTTTGCTGGGGTACTACTCGCTTGCTTACATCAGTCGAATGACGCGATCCTTCATGCTGGAACAGCTGTCAGCGGAATATGTCATTACTGCCCGCGTCAAAGGCCTGTCAGAGCGGCAGGTGATCTGGCGTCACGCTTTCAAGAATATTCGAGTGCAACTGATCACAGTGATCGCGTTGAGTTATGCCAATCTGCTGGAAGGTTCAGTTCTGACCGAGATCATCTTTAGCTGGCCGGGGATCGGCAGCTATATCACAACCGCTTTGCTGAGTGCCGACATGAATGCCGTTCTAGGAGGAACAGTGGTGGTCGGGCTGATCTTTATCTGCCTGAACATATTCTCGGACCTTCTTTACCGTTTCTTTGATCCGAGGTCGAAATGAGCGACATGACTTTGCGTCAGTGGCTGCTGACCGACGAACCCACATCCCGCCGACATGCCAGATTGGCCAGTTTTTACAAAGGCTGGCTGACGCTGCGATCAAACTCGATGGCAATGGTTGGGTTAGCGATCCTGGTAATCCTCGTATTTACTGCTGTCTTTGCACCTATCCTCGCGCCATATGATCCGTTTGTTCAAAATCTGTCCAGCCGACTGCTGCCCATCGGAGCCGAAGGACACTTGCTTGGAACCGACAGCTTGGGGCGGGATATTCTGTCACGTCTGATCTATGGCGCGCGCATTACGCTGTACATCGTGGCGTTGGTGGCACTCATCGCTCCGGTCGCGGGGCTTCTGGTTGGAACTGTCGCGGGATATGCGGGGGGGTGGACGGATGTGATCCTCATGCGTATCACCGATATCTTCCTCGCGTTTCCACGGCTTGTTCTCGCGTTGGCCTTTGTAGCTGCGCTTGGGGCGGGGATCGAAAACGCGGTGCTGGCGATTTCGCTCACGGCATGGCCGCCTTATGCGCGGATGGCGCGGGCCGAAACACTTACGATCCGATCGACCGACTACATCAACGCGATCCGCCTTCAGGGTGCCGGGCCGATGCGGATCATCACCCGGCATATCTGGCCGCTGTGCATCTCATCGTTGATCGTGCGGGTCACACTTGACATGGCAGGGATCATTCTGGCTGCGGCCGGCCTTGGTTTTCTTGGGCTGGGGGCACAACCTCCAAGCCCGGAATGGGGCGCGATGATTTCGGAAGGCCGCAGGTTCATCCTTGATCACTGGTGGGTAGCCACAGTGCCGGGGCTTGCGATTTTTACCGTTTCACTCGCCTTCAACCTGTTGGGCGATGGGCTGAGGGATGCGCTCGACCCGAAGGATGGTGGACAATGACCCTGTTGGATATCGAAGACCTGTGGGTGCGGTTCCCGACCCGTCAGGGTGTGTTTGGTGCGGTGCGCGGCGTCTCTTTTTCGCTGGGGCGAGAACGTTTGGGTATCGTCGGCGAAAGCGGTTCCGGCAAATCAATGACAGGGCGGGCCATTCTGCGTCTGATCCGCAAACCGGGTATCGTTGAGGCCAATCACATCAATCTGGAAGGCCAAGACCTGCTGAAACTCACTGAACGCCAGATGCGCGAGGTGCGCGGTAAACAGATTTCCATGGTGATGCAGGACCCCAAATTCTCACTGAACCCGGTGGTTTCGGTTGGAGAGCAGTTAATGGAAGCTTACCTTCAGCACAATTCTGGCTCCAGGGCGCGTGCCAGAAAGATGGCGATCGAGATGTTGGATGATGTTTCGATCCGTGATCCCGAGCGAGTGATGCGGGCTTATCCGCATGAGGTATCAGGTGGGATGGGACAGCGTATCATGATTGCGATGATGCTCATTCCAAACCCCAAGATACTGATCGCTGATGAACCTACTTCGGCACTTGATGTCAGCGTTCAACGGCAAGTTCTGAACATTATGGACGGGCTGGTCAAGGAACGGGGAATGGGTTTGATTTTCATCAGCCACGACTTGAATCTGGTGTCCGAGTTCTGCGATCGCGTTCTCATCATGTATTCAGGTCGGATTGTCGAGGTTTGTGAAGCTGACAAGCTGCACAAGGCCCAACACCCCTATACCCAAGGGTTACTGAATTCACTCCCGCGGCTGGATGAAAAACGTACTCACCTGAGTGTCCTGACCCGCGATCCGGCCTGGTCCGACGCGCCGAGCGTGAGGGGTTGAAATGACTGCGTTGGAAATCAGGGACCTGAATGTTTGGTTCGGTCATGCGCACGACCGCGTTGATGCGGTGAAGGGTGCGAACCTTGAGGTTATGCAGGGCGAGAGCTTCGGTCTTGTGGGTGAAAGTGGTTCAGGGAAGTCGACTATTCTACGTGCAATAACGGGACTAGCGCCGTATTGGTCGGGCAGTATCAACGTTGAAGGTCAGCCACTTTCCGGGTCCAGACGGGACCGATCCTTCTTTCGCACTGTTCAGATGGTTTTTCAGGATCCATACGCTTCATTACATCCGCGGCACACGGTTGATCAGGTTCTCAGCGAAACAATTCATCTGCATGGGTTAGGTGATATCGACAAACGTGTAGCTGCGCTGTTGGACGATGTCGGACTTGGTCAGCGTTTCCGGTTCCGGTATCCGCACCAACTCTCTGGTGGCCAACGCCAACGCGTGGCGATCGCACGAGCCTTGGCCGGTGAACCAGACATATTGCTTTTGGACGAACCCACATCTGCTTTGGATGTCAGCGTTCAGGCCGAGGTCCTCAATCTGCTGACTGATCTGCGCAAACAGCGCGGACTGACTTATCTGATGGTATCCCATGATCTTCCGGTTATCGCACATATGTGTGAAAAACTGGCCGTTATGCGAAATGGTGAGATTGTCGAAGTAATGTCCTCGGAAACTCTGCGCATGGGGAAACCCAACCACGAGTACTCCAGGCAATTGCTTGCTGCGTCGGTTGTTCCGCACCAGTAGCGATTGTCGTTTCGGTTTGGAACGGGCGGGTCTCACTAAGACTTTTGGCGGCGCCATTTTTCTGGTTCTCACCACTTCTGAGGGGTCGCACGCAGCTAGGATGCCCATCCCCCCACGGCATCTTCGGGTCGTGTTTTCGTCCTCAAAGTGCACCATTCGCGCGTAATCGCGTTACAATGCGATCGGTTAATTCAGCGCACTGATTGCCGCCAAATGGGAAGATTGCTTCGAACCCGCCCCTGACCCGGTCTTCGATTGTGGTTCGCAACCGGCGGCGAGCGCGAAACAGGCGTGTTTTCACGGTTATCGGGTTGATCTGAAGTTCGCTAGCGATGGCAAGAACACTCATGCCTTCTGCCTCGCGCAGCAGGAACGGCAGTCGCAGATGGGGCGGCAGGTCAGATACGGCGGCTTCAAGCAAGTCTCTCAATTGCGCGCGCCCGAGTGTTGCATCGGGGAGTTCGGCGTTTTGACCTGGGAAAGAAATCACCCTTGATGAGCTGGTTTCAACCACGGTGTCATATTCTTCGGCAGGGCGCGTTCGCCTGCGCTGCATTCGCGCGGTATTGATCACGATCCGAGTGATCCAGGTTGAAAAGCTGGCATGCTCACGAAATCCGTCCAGTTTGCTGAACGCAGAGAGATAAGCCTCCTGCAGCGCTTCTTCTGCGTCGGTTTCGCTGTCGACGATACCCCGGGCAACGCGAAAGAGTCGGGGATTCAGGCGACGGATTAGTTCCCGGACCGCCAGTTCGCTGCCTTCACGCGCGGCACTTACAAGCTCTGTTTCGGACTTGGCCGCATCGGCTGAAGCTTGTTGCCTTAGGTTCGTTTGGACCTTCATGATCGATCCTCCCTGCGAACGATGTCTTCCGAAAGGATCCTCTGTACCAAAGGCAAAGCTGCGAGGACGTCTTCCGACACGTCGCTCCGGTCGTTTGAACTTCCCTCCCAGCCGAAATCTCCCGGGGCTCCTACCACTATACGGCCGACCATCGCAGCCATCTCGTGGGGTAGGCAATAATAGTCATATACTCCAGGCGCGGTCAGCGTGACTTCAAAATTCTCACCCGGAAGTAGAAAGTCGCTGTCCCAAGGGTCGGCTGCAGCGGGAATGCGCCGCCTTCGATCATAGCTCGCAGGATGATAAGCGGTTGCCGTATGACTGTTGGCGTGATCGCGATTGGTGAACCGGACGATTGTGCCCGGAGACACCGCAAGACCAACAGGATCAAACCAGACGCGCTCGCCGCGCGGGCTTCCGCGCATCTCAACCGTTGTGGCCGGCCGCGCAAGGGCGCTCCGCGAACCAGCGAAGGATGCAACTGCGCATCCTCCCAGCCATACAGCACGACGTCGTGTACAAATCATTCGGCCAGACGTTCTTTTGCCTTTTCGTCGTGAAACAGAACGACATGCGCGTGCGGTTTATCCACGCCGGGATGCCCGGCGTTGTAATAAATATCTGTCGAACTGACTGTGTGTGACCCGATGGTCAGGCCGTCGAATGACGTACCGCCTTGCAGATCGTCAAGTGGGGTCATGTAGACCGTGGCGGACAGCCGGCCGTCGCGATCATAGGCGAGGAACGGACCAGCGGGTAGGGTGGACGGGTCCACGAAAAGCGTTCCCAGACCTGGAATGAACTCGGGCAGGGGAAGAACATCGCTCACTTTTACATAAGGATCACCTGCGGGAGAACTCGCGAGGGCTAGCTCATCATGAGCTTTCGCAACTGGTGCGGTAGCGACGATAAATCCAACGGCAACTGCTGTCTTTCTGAGCATGGCTGGGTCCTTTCCAGGGTTTTGTTTGGGTGCGCATTCGTGCGCTCCTGGTTCCTTGGATGCAGGATGAGAGGAAAAGTTCCCGAATTTGGACGAATTTGCGCCAGCAGGCCGAGATTACGTCCAGTGAATTCTCTTTCGGCCCTTCAGGCGCCATGGATTTTCGATACCTCAGCTTTTCTGATCATCTGCGCAGATTTGGTGCGTAAAGTACCGGATGGGATGCGATCTACATCGACATTCGCGCGACGGCGTGTGGCTTCCATCCTTGGGTGGATTGCGGGCCTGCCATCCGCGACGCGGCTTATGCTTAGCGATGTATCGTCAATATCAAGGCCGCTCCGGATGGCAGGCCCAATCGTTCCAAAAACGCGTGAACATGATCTTTGACAGTCAAAAGCGATATACTGAACTGTTTTGCAATCACACGGGTCGGATGGACTTTTTTAATTAAATCAGCCACCCGTTTCGCCATATCCGGTTTGCCTTTGTTCGTATCCAAGGGCGTACCGATCAGGCTGCTGAATTCGAAATCCGGATACAAATGCAATCCAGGCCCGGCGGCTTTTGACGCCTGCCGGTCGGACGCGTTTGATGGCGCAGTGGTCAATCTCAATGCGTCGACAGGCAGGGCGAAATCTGTAGATCCGGCGTGAAATCCTCGTTCCGTCAGAAACTTCGCAACAGAACACTCGGCACTACCGTCCGAAGATCTGAGTGCGAAAGACGCCTCGGCAGAAGTCTACTTAGAAGCGAATTTCAGCAACAAAATTGACCGGGCCAGACAATATTCCAGTTTTTGCAGATTAGAATTGACCCAGATCAAATACGACCGTTCAAGCCGCTGATATGGGGCGAAAAACCTAAGAACAGATGGTTTCCAGAATTGCAAAGTACCTCTCCAAACAGCAAAAGTTTTCAACTCAGACTTGTGCATTGCTGCCTTGACCAAGGCCCTCGCGTTGTTGAAAAGATGATGGGTCGCGCCAAAACTGCAATCGACGGTTGCCGCAAATCGGCAAAGCTCGTTAACGCGGCCCTGATTGCGTTGGCGCTGACTGCTCCGACCGGGGTGCTGGCACAGTCGGCCTCATTGCCTGACGATCCTGCTGCACAAGCCGCAAACAGGATCAATATCGCCGGGCGTCAAAGGATGCTGTCTCAGCGCATGGCGAAAGCTGCCTGTTTGATGGCGCAGGATGTCGCCACCACCACAGCTTTCGATCAGCTGACCCAGGCACATAGTCTTTTTATTCGCGCGGATGATGCATTGCGTACGGGCGACCCCGAGTTGGGACTGGCTCCGGAGGAATTCGGCGCCGTTCTGGATGCTCTGAATGAGATCAATCCGCATTGGGAGGTGTACCGGGACATCATTGACACCGGGATCAGGAACTCGGCGATCGAGAACGCTGAGCTTGAAAAGCTCGATGACGCAAGCCTCAAGGTGCTCGAGTTCATGAATAAGGCGGTTTACACAACCGCACGGGCCTATGCCTCGACAACACCAGAAGTGCCGCTTGGTCTGGCGATTACGATCGACGTTGCCGGACGGCAACGCATGCTGACTCAGAAGGCTGTGAAAGAAGCCTGCCTGATGCGGGTCGCGACAGACCCAACGGTGCAGGCCGCACGGTTGGAAGAGACGGTCCGGCTGTTTGACCGTTCGTTAGTGGCGCTGCTGGAAGGCTATCCCGCTGCAGGCGTGATCCCACCTTCCAATTCCGAACTGTCCCGCAAACTGAGGGAAGTGTCGGATCTATGGGGGCCGGTGAAGGATATTCTTGATCGCGCAGCTGCCGATGGAGAGTTGTCGGAGCGAAACCTTGCGACCCTTGCCAGACAAACGGAATCGCTTCTGCGGACAATGAACGAAGCTGTCGTGATGTACCGGTAGCCGTATCTCCCCCGAAAGCAGAATTCCTCAGAATAAAAGGACTAATAATGATCAAAACGGCTCTGACCGCATCCCTCGTGGCGTGTGCTTCCATTGCTCCTCAAATCGTGAACGCACAGGACAGCGCAAAGGTCGACCAGGTCACGCATCGCGTGAATATCGCCGGGCGCCAGCGTATGCTGTCCCAGCGGATCACAAAAGCCGCCTGCCTGATGGCGCAGGACGTTGGATTTACCACGTCATTCGACCAGATGACTCAGGCGTATGGTCTGTTCCTGCAATCCGACAACGGTTTGCGTAACGGGGATGCAGATCTAAACCTGGACGCGGAAAACAATGAAAAGGTGTCTGCTGCTCTTGGTGCGATTGATACTCATTGGGCGGCGTACAAGGCAACCATCGAAACCGGCATCGAGAATGCCACAATTGCCAACGAAGAACTGGACGAGCTGGACGGCGCAAGCCTGCGAGTTCTGAAGTTCATGAATATCGCTGTCTACAAGATGGCGCGGGCCTATGCTTCAGAAACCGCGTCGGTTTCCCTGAACCTGGCCATCACCGTCGATATCGCTGGACGCCAGCGTATGCTGACCCAGAAAGCCGTGAAAGAGGCATGTCTGATGCGGGTTGCGGCGGACCCTTCGGAACAGGCAGCACGTCTGGCCGACACGGTCGAGCTTTTTGACACCTCCCTGTCAGCGCTGCAGGACGGATTTGCGGATATTGGCGTCATCGCACCGCCTACACCGGAAATTGCCCGGAAACTTCGCGAAGTCGAAGAGTTGTGGAACCCTGTCAAAGCCTTGCTGGCGCGCGCCGTAAGCGGAGAGATTCTGTCGGATCGCGATCTGTCGGTTCTGGCCCGCGACAGTGAACCGCTGCTGCAACGTATGAATGAGGCCGTCGGTCTGTATACGACGACACAACAGCCTTCGGAATAAAGACCCCCGTCCGGGGGATGATCAAGGTCGCCATCACCTCCGGTCCTTCAGCGCACCCACTTGGCGAGATGGAGTAAACCCAGATGTCTCATACTTCCTGGCTGTCAAAATCAGTCCTGGCATTCAACACCAGACGGTTTGCCGCAACCGCCGGTATGCTTGCATCGGCTTTTGCTTTTGAAGCGGGTGCGCAGTCTGCAAACGAAGTTGAACTGACCACGCATGACGGAAGAACGAGTGTCCGCGGTGTTATCCTGGAGTATGACGGGGTCACTTATGTTCTTCAGACCAAACTGGGGACACTCAGGCTGTACGCAATGATGTTGAGCTGCTCCGGTTCTGGCTGCCCCGGGGCGGACCAAGCCCCCGAAGAGCAGGAATTGGAAGAGGAGGCTGTGGACACGCGTGTTACACTGGTGTCCCGAAGCGACGATACCGAAGTGGTCGGCGAACTGGTAGACTACAGTAACAGCTATTACGTTGTCGAAACGCCTCTGGGCAGTTTCCAGCTATCCACGGACCGTGTCGACTGTCTTGGCGCGGCCTGTCCCGACCTGAACCTCTATGATCCGAAAGTCACTCTGCGTGCCGGAAAAATTGCTGTTGATTTCATGATGCCCGCGCTGCTGAGCGAATACGCGCGGGACCGGGGGCATCGTTACCACATTGAGGAACAGGCCGAAGGACATTCGGTTGTTACTCTGGTGAGCGGTGAGGATGGTTCTGTCGTCGCCGAGATCGACATGCAACCTGCTGGCGCAACCGAAACCGTCTTCGCCCCCGATATCACGATAACAGATCAGCAGACGGGCCCAACCGGCAACGAGCATGAATATCTGCTGGCAACCGGGGGGCAGGTTCTGATCGCTGCGGATAAAAACCCCGTTCGCGATCTGAGTTCCGAAGAAATCTCTGACATCTTGTCCGGTGATCTTCAGTCATGGGAAAACCTGGGTGGCGGCAATACACCGGTCACATTGCACCTGATGGAAGGGGATAATCCCGCGTTCCTGCTCCAAAGAATTTCGGGCAGGTCGGATGATCATCTGGCGGCAAATACGGTCTATCATGCTAACGCGGAAGACCTGATCTCTTCGGTACGCACAGACCGTACTGCCCTTGGTGTGCTGGACCGCGTGCAGGCAATGCGTGGAGGGGCAGATATGCTGTCTATTCGCAAAGTCTGCGGCCTTATGTCAGAACCGTCCGATTTTGACATGAAGATTGACAACTATCCGCTTGCACGTCCGGTTGTCGCCCAAGCAAAACCCGAGGGCCTGCACCCGGTTGCCGACGATTTCCTGCAATGGGCACAAACCGACGCCGCGCAGGCCGTGCTGGAGGATGCGGGTTTTGTAAGTGCCCGTCTTCAGCGCATGAAAATCCAGGACATGGGAATTGCCCTGATCCACGCTGCCGCCGTCGAGCCTGACTTTGACGGCAACGAGTTTTCGTCCATGATGCGTGAACTGCGTCGGGCCGACCGTCTGTCGATCACCTTCCGCTTCGAAAACGGCTCCAGCAAGCTGGACGAAGAGTCGATGCTGAATATCCGGGATCTGGCAAACCGGTTGCGCAAAAGCGAATTCGACGGGCTGGAACTTTTGCTTGTCGGATTTGCAGACAGTGTGGGTGATGCACAGCAGAATACGCGCCTGGCACAACAGCGTGCCGAAGCAGTGCAAAAAGTAATTGCTTCCGAATTCGCAGCTGAAGAATTGTCTCAAATCAACATTCAAGCGCTCAGCTTTGGCGAGCAGATGCCGCTCGACTGCAACGACACCGCCCAAGGTCGCGCCAGCAATCGGCGTGTGGAAGTCTGGGTCCGAGTGCCTGAAAATACGTGAGGTGCGTCGACAGGCAGGATTGCCAAGTTGTCCGGGCGTGATTGAGAGAGGCGAGACCTTTGGGCTATTGGTCGCGATGTCCGGCTGCACTCTCTTTCCAGAGGGCGAAGGCATCCGCTATGGCGTGACAGCACGAGACGGAGGAAAAGCGAAACAAAGCGGTCTTCCACGGTGACGACCGCAATGTCCGGTTGGCTTAGAGGCCTAACCGCCTTCCGCTTGTTTCGCATAGGACTTGGCGTCAAACCAACCCCGCGAAGACTGAACCTTCAAATCAGCGTTCAAGTCCCATTCCTCCCAACCATGGATCTTTAGTGGCCGGTCAGTAGCAGCGTCGTGCCCTGTAAACGTCCATAAAAAAAGAACATGATCTTCCGAGATGCGTACATCATCGCATATCAGTGACAAGTCAGGCACATCCCGGAAAAAGCCGGCCGCCATATCACGCACACGGGAATTTCCGGACCACGGTTCACCCCGGTTGATCACGATTTCACCGTCGTTTGCGTAGAATGACGCAACAGCTTCCGGCGATTTCGAGTTCCAGGCCTTTGTATAGCTCTGCGCAATCTGCATTATTGTCATCAGGTTCATCTTGTATACCTCTTGGTTTCTTCGCGTGACTCAATCATCGGAAATTCGGAGCAATTGCGCTTGAGGAGAGCTTGAGGAAACGCCTAGGATTTTATTGTGATTGACGCGGCTTCAATACGAGACTCTGGCCGAAGCGCTGAGAGGTACACGTTTGGTGATTTCACGCTAGACGTAAATCGGCACACGCTAACAAAGTCTCACGATGCAGTATCAATCGAGCCAAAGGTCTTCGATCTTCTCAGACTCCTTGTCGAAAATGCCGGAGAATTGATTACGCGCGACAGAATGATTGCCGAGGTTTGGAAGGGTCGCCTGGTTTCGGACTCCGCGATCAGCGCATGTGTCGCATCGGCGCGACGCGCGGTGGACGACAATGGGCGGAAACAGGCTGTTATCCGAACGGTCGCGCGGCGCGGTTTCACTTGTTGTGCAGTCGTTGAAGCTGAGGTCGTCGCTCCTCCGCAACCCCAGAGAACACTGTCGCCAAAGCTTCGGTTCACCAAGACCCGAGAGCAAAAGTCCCTTGCTTATGCGTTGGCTGGCGACGGCCCGCCGATCATCTACACAACCTTCGGCGGGACCAGTATAGAGGCGAATTGGTCTTCGCCGTTTTTCCGCCCGCTATTTGATGCAATCTGCGCGCAAAATACGCTGGTCTTCTTTGACGAAATTGGCAGCGGTCAATCCGAGTTGGACATGGCGTCAGCAGGAGTTGAGGCTGTGGCGCACGAAATACTAAGCGTGGCCGATGCCGCAGGGCTCGATCGTTTCGGGTTGTTTAGCCAGTCCGGTTCTGCACTGCCTGCAATATACCTTGCGGCACATTATCCTGAACGTGTTTCAGCAATGGTTCTGAATGGAGGATACGCCGAAGGACGTAATCTACGCCCGGAAGCAAGCGGTATTAAAGAAATGTTTGGTATGATCTCTGAGGCTTGGGACAACCCGGACAGCAACTTTCTTCTCGCGTACGCGTTACTTTATTTCCCGGAAGGCCCAATTGAGATGGCCAAAGACATTGTAGAGATCATGAACAAGTCTTGCCCTGCCGAGAACATTATAAGAATGCGGCAGGCCATGAACAACGCGTCAGTGGTTGATCTGCTTCCACGAGTGAAGTCCCCGACATTGGTCGTGCATGCGCGCAGAGACGCGATCCACCCTCTGGAACAAGCGCGAATGCTGGCGGCCGGGATTCCTGAATCCCAGCTTCTTATCCTTGATTCTGCAAATCATGTTCCAATGCCTTACAGCCCGGATTGGGACGCATTCTTGGAGACAACGATCAGCTTTTTGAATGCGTGAACCGATCCAACAGCCCGGTGCTTTGTTCGGAAAGACATAAGAGAGTGTTTTGGGAACCAGACATTCATGTATCGAGCAGCATTCGACAGTATGGGCTCAATCCTGTCATTCTCTGCGGGCCTTACAGACCGGTGGAGTATCAATGGCAGTGTCATAAACTTCTGACGAGGGCATGGCCGGCTTTAGGCAGGACACACTTATCCTGCCAGTTCGTTAAAATGCTAAAAGCCGGAATTTCTTGCGGTGGTGAATTGGCGTTTTCGCACCATGTTGGCAATCTCGATCCCGTCCAAGATAGATGCCACCGCACCACCAATACAGAGCTACAATCATTTTATGCCTGATGCATCGCAAGTTGGGCGAGAGCACTCCGACCAGAGGTGGACTTGCTTGGCGCCCCTGCAACGTAGACTTCCTCGATCGCGCGATCATCTCCCATCATCTGCAGTACAAACAGTTCTTCCGCAAGGTCGCCGACTCGATCCATGCGCAGGGCCATGGCTGGGGTGCTGCGTGCGTTCAGGACAACGATATCCGCCTCGGTTCCGGGGTCTAGATTTCCGATTTTGTCTTCCAGACCCAACACGCAGGCATTGCCGTGCGTCGCCCAATGGAACGCCTGCAGGGGATGCAATGCCGCTCCTTGCAATTGCAGGATCTTGTAGCCTTCGTTGAGAGTTTGGAGCATCGAGTAACTGGTGCCGGCACCAACGTCTGTCGCGATCCCGTTCTTGATACCACGTGCGCTCAGACCGTCATGATCAAAGAGGCCACTGCCAAGAAACAGGTTCGAGGTCGGACAGAACACAGGGTGTCCGCCGGTTTCGGCAAGTGCGTCGACTTCGCGCGGCTCAAGATGAATGGAGTGCCCCAGCAGTGTTTTTTGACCCAGCAGACCATAAGATTGATAGACGTCCAGATAATCGCGCGCTTGTGGGTAAAGCTGCTTGGTAAAGGCAATTTCATCCTTGTTTTCTGATAGGTGAGTCTGGATGTGGCAATCTGGATGTTCGTGCGCAAGTGCCTGTGCCATTGCCATCTGTTCCGGCGTTGACGTGATCGCAAACCGAGGCGTGATGACATAGCCGTTTCGCCCCTTGCCGTGCCAATCCGCAATCAGGGCTTTGGTGTCATCGTACCCGGTTTGCGGCGTGTCCTGCAGACCTTCGGGCGCATTGCGGTCCATCAGGACCTTACCGCCAAGCATGCGCATGTTTCGTCTGGTCGCCTCTGTGAAAAACGCATCCGCCGATGTTTTGTGGACCGAGCAGTATGCGACTGCGGTCGTGGTGCCGTGGGTGACAAGCTGATCAAAGAACGCCCGTGCCATGTTTGCGCTGTGCTCGTCCGAGGCGAAACGGGTTTCTTCCGGGAACGTATAATTGTTGAGCCAGTCCAAAAGCTGCGCCCCCCACGAGGCGATCACCTGTACCTGCGGAAAGTGAATATGCGTGTCGATAAAGCCAGCCATCATCAGATGCGGGCGATGGTCCGTCACCGGCACACCCCCGGCTTTTGCGCTGATCTCGGCGAAGGGGCCGGTATCCTGAATAATCCCGTCTTGGATCAATAGGGCGCCGTCTTCGAGATACGTATATGCGCCGGAATCCTCGCCGCTTTGGGGTTCATGATGAAAGGTCAGCAGACGACCGCGAAGCAATCTCTGTGTCATGGGAGTCTCGTACGTAAGGTAGGGAAAGGGTAGGGGGCAGCCACGTGACTGCCCCGCTATGGATCAGGCCTGTTGCGCAGGCGAGTCGTCGTCGATCAGATCAGGCTCATCGGGTACGATCACGCGATGCTCGAGATCCTCTTTAGGCGCGAACATCGGGTAGACGTAGAGGAACGCGCCAATAATCAGGTAGCCGATGGTGATCCCGTCGAACTGAGGCATTTGCAGTGTGTAGGAGTGGATGATCCCCACGGCCGACATCAGCCCGCCTGCAACAGCAAACGCTCCTGCCATTCGGAAGCGACCGTCGATTACGTCCGCTACGATGGCACCCCAGACCAGACCCGTAATAATTGCACCCTGGCTCAGGGCAAGGTGTCCCTCATAATGAGCTCCTTCCATGAGAAGAGCTGCGGTCAGACCTTCGTCACCCAGCGAGGGCAGACCCTCGACACCGGTGCTGCGCAGCGCGTTCATCAGTGACCCCCATTTGACCATCAGGAAGGCCGAAATATGAGGCAGGATCGCAAAGGATACCGCGGCCATGTGCATCGGCTTCACAGCCCAGGCCGTGTTGGTGATCAGGCTGACCGAGACAAAGACCAGTACCGGGGCTGCGGCAGCAATCGGGATCAAGCCCGCAAGGAAGGACAGGAAGCCGAGGAAGGCAGCCGCAGCGATAACAACAGCCACGCCAACAATGTATCCGGCATGTGCGTCAAGCCGTTTGTAAGCGGGATGGCCGATGTAAACTGTTGTCGGGAAGGGCGAGCCAAACAGCGCACCGAGCATCGTGCCCGCACCATCCGTCACCTGGCAAAGCCCGACTGGGTAGTGGTCTCCTGCTGCTTCGGCGGACTCTACATTATTCATCGTTTCGATGAAGTTGTAGATTTGCACCGGGATCAACACCAGAAACAGTTCGGGGTTGGCGAACAGATACTGCACACCGGCGATAAGGTCACCGATATAGGGGATTGGCGGGTAAAATCCGATGCCGCTGACGTCGACTTTGGATTCACCAAGGATGATGGCAATCACCGTACCGGCAGCAATCGCAACAAGACCGGCCGGGACGTTGCCCGGAAGACGAAAACGCCCGATCAAACCCCAAAGGATAAACAGCAGCGACGTGAATCCGATGATTGGGTTCTCGAATACTTCGGCCAGCGGCACGGAGCCGATGAAAACCAAAGCGATACCACAAAGCGTGCCCAGCATACCGGCGCGCGGTGTTATCCGCTTGAGATACGGTCCCACGATGGCGCCCAAGGCCGCAACGATGCCGCCCATGAACCCGGCGCCGATGCCTACTTGCCATGCGAGCATTGGATCATTGGTTGCCCAATAGATGGGTCCGATCACACCGAACAGGTAGACGAACATAACTGGCGTCGAAATGCCGTAAGGCAAGGCGGTTACATCTTTGCCTTGCTTGTTCGCCGCGTATTTAGCGAGATATGTGTAGACCGCAACACCTGCCAAAATCGCGATGGCGGCACCGGGAACGATGCGGCCAAAGACGATTTCGGCGGGCATTTGAAACACGAACTGGCAGACCCCGGACAGGATCAGCAGGTTCACGAGGTTGTCGGTAAACAGCGCCCAGAAAGCGCTGAAATCGCTGCGGGTAAACAGCTTGTATTCATAGGTCCTCCCGTCCATGACGGTCTCCTCCTCTGATATGACCGGAATTGCCCGACAGATGTCAGGCCGATCTCCCTCTCCGGTCGTGATGGTGGCCCACCTGGGGCGCCTGGTTTGCCCCGGTCGGGGCGGTCGCGGCAGTTTCAGAGGTCAATTCAGCCATCACCTCGGCCACCACGAAGGTGGCGATGACGCTGGGCCGCTTGTCGCGGCTACCGCTTGCCCCAATGGGGCATTTCAAGTGTTCGATAGACTGTCCGTCGCAGTGTTTGTGTGCCCAGTTCCTAAGCTTCACCCGCTTGGTGGCAGAACCGATCATCCCCACATAGGCGGCGTCCTGACGTTCCAGCGCTGCGGACGTCAGCAGGAAATCCAGACCATGGTCGTGGGTCAGCACGATGAAGGCGCTGCCAGCGGGAGCACCCCAGATTTCGGCTTCGGGAATTGCGCTTACCCGAGTTTCGACATTTGCGGTGCAAAGCTCGATTTCTTCAGCCCGAGTGTCGACAAGGATGCAGCGCACAGGCAGGTGCTGAAGCTGATTGGCCAGCGCACGTCCCACATGACCGGCACCCATCACGTAAACATGTGGCAATGCTTCGTCGCGCTGTGCCGCGCGTTCAGTTGCGGCCCATTTGTCGGACGCACGCATGCGGGTCAGTTTCAGTTCGACGCGGCCGCCGCAGCATTGCCCGATTTCCGGACCAAGCGGCACATCCATATCCTGATGCAGCATCCCGTCACGCAGCATGTCACGCGCGGCGTTGATGGCCATGAACTCCAATTGGCCGCCGCCAACGGTTCCCCACAGCGCCCCAGGTGCCACGAACATCTCTGTCCCCTCATTACGCGGTGAAGACCCGCGCACGCGGGTAAGCGCAACGCGGATCACGCAATGCTGCGCGGACAGAAATTCGCTGAGAGAACCCGGGGCAGCCATAGCTCAGGGGCCCTCCTGCAAACGTGTAACGGCCATCAACACACGTTCGGGGGTGGCCGGAGCGTCAAGGCGCGGGCATTCCCGGTAATCGGCGACGGAAGCCACGGCCATTGACAGGGCCTCGAACACCGAAATGCCCAACATGAAAGGTGGCTCACCAACAGCCTTGGAGCGTTTGATGGTCAACTCGCGGTTTTCCGACCAATCAGCAAGGTTCACATTGAAGATGCGTGGACGATCCGATGCGAGCGGGATCTTGTATGTCGACGGGGCATGGGTACGCAGGCGGCCAGCGTCATCCCACCAAAGCTCTTCGGTAGTCAGCCACCCCATACCCTGAATAAACGCGCCTTCGACCTGGCCCTTGTCGAGCACCGGGTTCAGCGAGCGGCCAACGTCGTGCAAAAGATCTGTACGCTCCACCCGATATTCACCCGTCAAGGTGTCAATCGTCACTTCTGAGCACGATGCGCCATAGGAGTAGTAGTAGAACGGTCGACCTTGACCCTTGGCTCGGTCCCAGTGGATTTTCGGGGTTTTGTAGAACCCGGCAGCCGAGAGTTGTACCCGAGCGAGGTAGGCTTGTTTGATGAAAGCATCGAACGCCAGAACTTCCTCGCCGATGTAAACTTGATTGGCATGGAAGGCCACTTCCTCAGGGGCCACATTCCAATTCTCGGCTGCGAATTTCACCAGGCGTTCTTTGATCTGTTCGACTGCGTTCAACGCAGCCATTCCGTTCAAATCGGTCCCGCTGGATGCAGCAGTTGCTGAGGTGTTGGGAACTTTCTCGGTGGTTGTCTTAGTAATCTTGATCCGGCTGAAATCGACCTGAAACGCCTCGGCCACAACCTGCGCAACCTTGGTGTTGAGGCCTTGCCCCATTTCGGTGCCGCCGTGGTTCAGGTGGATCGACCCGTCATTGTAGACATGCACCAGCGCGCCAGCCTGATTATACCAGGTCGCGGTAAAGGAAATACCGAACTTGACGGGCGTAAGGGCGATGCCTTTTTTCAGGATCGGTGAAGTCTTGTTGAATTCGATGATGTCCTGTCGGCGCTGGCGGTATTCCGAGGTCTCTTCCAGCTCTCCGACCAACCGGTCGAGAATGCTGTCTTCGACCTCTTGGTGGTACGGGGTAATGTTGCGGTCTTCTGTGCCATAGAAATTCACCTTGCGCACGTCCAGCGGGTCTTGGCCCGTGGCATAGGCAATCTCTTCGATCATTCGCTCTGCCGCGATCACGCCCTGCGGCCCGCCAAACCCACGGAACGCGGTATTCGACACCGTGTTGGTTTTCATCGGATGGCTGTTCAGGCGCACATTTGGATAGAAGTATGCGTTGTCCGCGTGGAAAAGTGCTCGGTCCGTTACAGGTCCGGACAGGTCCGCCGAAAATCCGCAGCGGGCGGCAAAGCTGCCTTCGACAGCCTGAATGCGGCCGTCGTCATCAAAGGCAACGTCATAGTCGATCACGAAGTCATGGCGTTTACCCGTTGCCGTCATGTCCTGATCCCGGTCAGGGCGGATTTTCACGGCGCGGTTCCACTTTTTGGCCGCCATGGCAGCAACAGCGCAGAACAGGTTCATCTGGCTTTCCTTGCCGCCAAATCCACCACCCATACGTCGTACATTGACCACAACGGCGTTGGACGGCACCCCAAGAACATGCGCCACCATATGCTGCGCCTCAGACGGGTGCTGGGTCGAGCAATGCACGATCACATCATCGTCTTCGCCCGGAATGGCAAAGGCGATGTGACCTTCGAGGTACATGTGATCCTGACCGCCAACACTCATCCGGCCTTTGACCCGGTTGGGGGCCGTGGCCTGTGCCGGTGCGACATCGCCGCGCTCCAGCTTGAGCGGCGCTGTGACATGCGGGTATCCTGCCTCCTGCGCAGCAATCGGGTCCAGCGCATGGGGCAGGGTTTCATAGTCGATCTTTGCCAGTTCGGCGGCCCGGCGAGCAATGTCGCGGGTTTCGGCAATCACCGCAAACAACGGCTGGCCATGGAACTGAATGGCGTCGGTCGGGAAAACCGGTTCGTCATTCAAATGCGTCGGGCTGATGTCATTGGCCCCAGGCACGTCGTCCGCGGTAAGGATGCCGACGACACCGGGTGTGGCCAGAACGTCGGTGAAATCGATGCCCAATAACTTGGCGTGTGTCACGTCAGAGACGCCGAGATAAGCGTGCAGCGTTCCTTCGGGCTGGGCGATGTCGTCAGTGTAGTCAGCCCGCCCGGTGACATGCTTGATAGCACTGTCATGCTTTACGTTGGTGTGGGCCGATCCAATGATGGAAACGTTATCTTTCATTCTTTCGTCTCCTGATTACGCGCAAGCCAGTTGGACGGGGGTGTCGGTTTGGGTGTCGTTTTCAAGGAAAAACCGACGCAGCAGGTTTTGAGCGCACAGCATTCGATAATCAGAGGATGCACGCCAATCGGTGAGAGGCGCGAAGTCCTGCGCCAGTGCCACTGCAGCGGCTTCAAAGCTCTTGCGCGACCAGAGTTGACCATTCAGCGCCGCCTCGGCAGCCGCAGCACGCTTGGGCGTAGCGGCCATACCACCGAATGCAATGCGCACATTACTGATTGTGCCATCTGTGATCGTCATATGGATGCCGGCAGCCACGGACGAGATGTCTTCGTCACGACGTTTGGAAATCTTATAAGCCGCGTCCAGATCGTTGGGCCCGGGCAGGGGCACTTGGATGCTTGCGACAAACTCATCAGGTTGGCGGTCCTGCTTGCCATAGTCGATGAAAAAATCAGCCAGAGGCAGCGTACGAGAGTCAGAACCGCGCCGCAGGGTGATCTCGGCACCAAGCGCGATGAGAACCGGCGGCGTGTCCCCAATTGGGGAGCCGTTGGCGATATTCCCGCCGACAGTCCCCATATTCCGCACCTGCCACCCTGCGATGCGATCCCAGTAGGAGGACAGGTGTGGCAAGTGCTTGGACAGGAGTTCCTGGCAATCGGTGTAGCTGGCGCCAGCACCGATCAGGAGGAGTGAACCCTGTCTTTCGACGGTTTTCAGGTCTTCGAGATGACCGGTGAAGATGGCAGGCCCGATGTTGCGCAGGAATTTGGTGACCCAAAGGCCCACATCTGTCGCACCGGCAACGATTGTCGCTTTGGGGTAGGTCTGCAGACATTCGGCAAGGTCATCCACACTGGACGGGATAATGCCCAGATTGTCTTCAGGCCCGGACACAACGCGACGCCCATCCTTTAACGCTGCCAGACGTGTGGTCATAGCCTCTCGTTCGGTATTCAGATGATCAGACGCCGGCGTGCCGTAGCGGCTGACAGCGACTGCGGCACGAATGATCGGCTCATATCCTGTGCAACGACACAGGTTGCCCTGCAGTGCAGTTTCGACCTGCGTCTCAGATGGCTCAGGCGTTTTCATCCACAGCGCATAAAGTGCCATGACGAAGCCCGGCGTGCAGAATCCGCACTGGCTGCCGTGATGATCGATCATGGCCTGCTGAACCGGATGCAGACGACCGTCCGGGCCGGACAGATGTTCAACTGTTACGACATGACAGCCATCGACAGAGGCCAGAAACCGGATACAGGCATTCACCGGAACGTAGGTCAGACCAGTGTCGCCAAGACGTCCGACAAGTACGGTGCACGCGCCGCAGTCCCCCTCGGCGCAGCCTTCTTTAGTGCCTGTCAGCCGACGTTCCAACCGCAGGAAATCCAGAAGCGTCTGGTTCGCGGATACGTTTGGAACGGACACATCCTTGCCATTGAGGACAAATTGGATGTCGGTGCGATGCGTCATGGTATTCTCCCTCTACACCTGCCGTCCGGTGGGTGGTTATTGAAACCATAAAAGCAAAGATTGAGTCGGAAAATCGTCGCAAACGGCAAATACTTTCAACAGAACGTTGAAAAAAACGTAAGTTTGGCGCAGGCTTGCCCTGTTGGGAGGACCGAATGTCTTACATCGAAAGTTTGCGGGTCTTTGTCAGGGTGATGGAACTGGGCAGCATCACGTCCGGCGGGCGTGACTTGCGATTGACGCCGGCCGTGGCCAGCAAACGTTTGAAAGAGCTGGAAAACCACTTGGGCGTGCGACTGTTTAACAGAACAACCCGATCGATGACGCCGACCGAAGTGGGGACGGTTTTTTACGATGAAGCCAAGGCTGTTCTGCAGGCACTCGATCATGCCGAGGCGCGTGTCGCTAGCTTTTCAGATGCCCCCCGAGGCGCGATACGCATCACCGCTCCGCTGGGTGTTGGGCGCAGAATCGTCGCACCTTTGGTTCCGGATTTCTCGGATCGCTACCCGGAGACGGAGGTTCGTATGCGATTGTCTGACCGCAAGGTAGACATTCTGGCCGACGGTTTGGACATAGCTTTTTTCATTGGGGATCTGGATGACTCCACGATGAAGCTGCGGAAGTTCGCGGACTGTGATCGCGTTCTATGCGCTTCGCCAGAGTACTTATCGCAATTTGGAGTGCCCAAGACACCTGATGACTTGTTGCATACGCCCCATAACTGCCTGTTACTGCGCTACCCCAGATCACCGGAATACTTCTGGACGCTCCGTACAGACATGGGCCCGCGAAAGCTTGAAGTTCGGGGCAAGTATGATGCGGATGACGGTGACGTACTGACCGACTGGGCCTTGGCGGGTAGGGGGATCGTTAACAAGCCGCGTTTCGATGTGCGCGAGTTTCTTGAAGATGGTCGCCTGGTCGAAGTCTTGCCTAACACGCCCCCGTTACCAACAATTTTCGGATGTCTCTATCCGCACAAAAAACTTCAGGACCCAAAGGTGCGCCTGTTCGTCGAACATATTGCGCAACACAGTAAACGATTTTTTGAATAGCACTCAGAGTTTGGTGAAACTGGGCGGATCTACCAAGTTTAACCGCCCTTGTTTCATAGATAGCTATCTACTGATCCCGGACTTCCCGCACCCACGCGATTATTGTTTGGCGTGCTTCGCTATCCATCTGAACCGCAGATGGCGGCGGCATCGCGTGGCTGATCCCGGCCTGCAGATAGATCTGGTCAGCCTGCCGGGCAACATCACCGGGTGTTTCAAGGTAAACTTTCTTGGGGGCCCATTTCATGGTGCCATACACTGGCTCGCGGGCATGGCACATGGAACAATTGCCCAGCACTGTGTCATAGGCTTCCTCGAATCCGGCAGCTGACGCATATTTCTGCTCATAAGGCGTCAGCTCGCGCGCTTCGGCTTCTTCCCAGGTTTCGCCGGATCTTACCGAAGAAAGCCACGCGATCACGATCATAAGCAGCACTGTTACAGCCCAGGTCCAGTGCGGGCCTTTTCCGGTGGCGTGCATCGTGTTGAAGTAGTGACGGATAGTGACGCCGGTCAGGAAGATCAGGCTGGCGATGACCCACGAATATTCGGTGCCGAAAGCCAGCGGATAGTGGTTCGACAGCATCAGGAACACGACCGGCAATGTCAGATAGTTGTTGTGCGTGGAACGTACCTTGGCGATTTTACCATACTTGGCATCAGGCGTGCGGCCGGCCTTTAGGTCTTCGACCACGATCCGCTGGTTTGGCATGATCTGGAAGAACACGTTGGCCGTCATGATCGTCGCGGTGAAGGCACCAAGATGCAATAGCGCGGCCCGACCGGTGAAGATCTGGTTATAGCCCCAGGACATGATCACAAGGATCACAAACAGCAGCAGCATCAGAACGGTCGGATGATCGCTCAGTTTTGATTTGCACATCTGATCGTAAAGCAGCCAGCCAATTGTCAGCGATCCGCCAGAGATCAATATTCCCTGCCACAGCGCCAAATCCACCTTTGTAGGATCAAGCAGAAACAATTCGCCGCCAACCCAGTAAATGATCATGAGCAACGCCGCACCCGACAGCCATGTCGTATAGCTCTGCCATTTGTGCCAGGTCAGGTGCTCGGGCATGCGTGCAGGCGC
The DNA here is from genome assembly GCF_056542585.1 of Ruegeria sp. AB9. NCBI lineage: Bacteria > Pseudomonadati > Pseudomonadota > Alphaproteobacteria > Rhodobacterales > Roseobacteraceae > Ruegeria > Ruegeria sp. AB9. Next base: position 45,036 of record NZ_JBQGAA010000018.1, read on the forward strand.
CACCAGATATTTGACGGTGTGATAGAACCCGCCACCATGTACCTCCCATTCTTCGCCGTAGGCTCCATCCGGCAGGGCAGGGTTCGGCTTAAGCATGAGGTCAAGCGCGATAAAGTAGAATGATGCCCCAATCCACGCCATCGCAGTGATCACATGCAGCCAGCGGACGGAAAAGGCGATCCACTCCCACATAACGGCCAGGTCATACATGGCATTGCTCCTAAGCTTCTTTAGTTCAGGGTACTCTATGCGAGACTGTTTTGTTCTGGTATTGCTGGTAAAGACCAAGCAGTATCAAAAAACACAAAATAATGTCCTATCTTGATAACATCAGAACCTTTGTCCGGGTTTACGAGCTGGGCAGTATGTCTGCCGCTGGTCGTGATCTGCGGGTTTCACCTGCTGTGACGTCGGCGCGAATTGCACAATTGGAAGAGCACCTTGGCGTGCGATTGTTCCAGCGCACGACACGCAGCCTGACGCCCACTGAGCAAGGGAAATCTTTCTATCGGGGAGCGGCAGAAATCCTTGAAGCGGTAGAAAGCGCCGAAGCTCAGATTGTCAACATAACAGAGAACCTGAAAGGGTCACTCTACGTCGCCGCGCCATTGGGCGTCGGCCGGCGTTTGATAGCACCGCAGGTGCCCAATTTCCTCGCTGAGTACCCTGAGGTGAGTGTCAGGTTGCGGTTGACTGACCGAAATGTGGATCTGACGACCGAAGGTCTGGATCTGGCCTTTTTTCTTGGTCAGCCTGAAGACAGCAATCTGCGTATTCGTAAGATCGCTGACGTTGAAAGAGTTCTCTGTGCTTCTCCGAAGTACATCAAGAAACGTGGGATGCCTGAAAGTGGCGACGACATTATCTCAGATGAGCATGAGTGCCTCAATTTGCGCTTTCCAGGTGCGATGGAATTTCAATGGCTTTTAAGAACCGATACGGGGCCCAAACGGTTCCGTGTGTCCGGACGCTACGAGTCAGATGACGGCGACGTCTTGACGGACTGGGCACTTGCCGGTCATGGCATTGCGTTGAAACCAATATTTGAGGTGGCTCAGCACCTTAAAGCCGGAAATCTGGTGCCGGTGGCAGAAAGAACGCCGCCGGAACCGATTCAGATGGCATGTCTGTTTACACACCGCCGTATGCAGGACCCGAAAACGCGTCTTTTCATGGAGTTCATAATAGAGCGCATTGGATCGTCGATTGCGGCGGCAAATACGTTTCAGTAGGTCGTTCAGCTCCCGCGATAGGTTGAATAACCGAATGGCGAAAGAAGGAGTGGAACATGGTAATGCGAATGCTCAGACATGCCAAAACGGATCGGGATCACGTTCAGAAAACGTGGGTCCTCGGGCGGGGTGCCAGAAGCATCGAGGTATTCCCCGGCGTAGAAGATCAGCTCGTATTCGCCCGTTGAAAACTCGGCCTCGGGCAGTATCTGTTCGTCGGTTCTGCCATCGTCATTGGTGACCAGAGTTTTCAGCAATGTGCGATCTGGGCCTTCGATCCGAAATAGTTCCACTTTCAATCCTTGGGCGGGGCGCCCCCGTGCCGTATCCAGGACATGTGTTGTAAGGTAACCGGTCATTTGCGTTACTCCTCAGGTTATACAGTTACTAATCTGTTTTCTTCCCAAGGGGCAAAGGCAGTCTGTCGGAAGCAGCTTTTCGCATTTTTTGAAAAACATCTTTGATTATCTGAGGTATTGATCAATTCAAGTAGAAGGAAACTGATGTGAAGCCTTATCCACGAGATATGACCGGCTATGGTGCGCAAGTGCCGAAAGCCAATTGGCCCAATGATGCCAGGATCGCGGTTCAGATAGTACTGAACTACGAAGAAGGCGGTGAAAACAACGTTCTGCACGGTGATGCGGCATCCGAGGCGTTTCTGTCCGAGATCACCGGCGCGGCCCCGTGGCCCGGTCAACGGCACTGGAACATGGAGTCGATCTACGAATATGGCAGCCGCGCGGGATTCTGGCGTGTGCATCACCTTCTACAAGATCTGCCTGTCACCGTTTATGGCGTTGCAACCGCTTTGGCCCGTGCGCCTGCACAGGTTGCGGCGATGAAGCATGCCGGATGGGAGATCGCCAGCCACGGTTTGAAATGGATTGAACACAAGGACATGGACGCAGAAGAAGAGCGCGCCCAGATTCGTGAGGCAATCCGGCTGCACACTGAGGTCACAGGTCAGCCCCCGCGCGGTTGGTACACGGGTCGCTGTTCGATGAATACGGTCGATCTGGCCGCTGGCGAAGGCGACTTCGCCTATATCGCCGACAGCTATGCCGACGATTTGCCTTATTGGACCAAGGCTGGTGGCAAGGATCAGTTGATCATGCCCTACACACTGGATTGCAACGATATGCGCTTTGCGATCCAGGCTGGGTACACCAATGGGGAGCAGTTCGAAAGCTATCTGAAGGACAGCTTTGACATGCTCTATGCCGAGGGTGAGGCTGGCGCGCCAAAAATGCTTTCGATTGGGTTGCATTGCCGGTTGATAGGCCGCCCGGGTCGCGCCATAGCGTTGAAACGTGCGCTTGACTACTTCAAGAAACAAGACGGCGTCTGGTTTGCCACACGGGAACAGATTGCTGATCACTGGGCAAAAGAGCACCCACCGGAGCGACGCCTGACGCCCTCGGAAATGGATCAGTCAGCCTTTGTCGCTGAATTCGGCGGTGTGTTTGAACACAGCCCGTGGATTGCCGAAGGTGCTTATGATCTGGAACTGGGACCAACACATGATAATGCGGCCGGTGTTCATAACGCGCTGGCGCGGGTGTTCCGTTCTGCCACGGCCGAGCAGCGCCTTGGTGTTCTGACGGCCCACCCGGATTTGGCGGGCAAGCTGGCCGCTGCTGGTCGCCTGACAAAAGAAAGCACTGCTGAACAAGCGGGCGCGGGTCTGGATATGCTGACCGATGAAGAGCGTGCAAACTTCACAGCGTTGAACGAAGCTTACACATCCAAATTCGGCTTTCCCTTCATCATTGCAGTTAAGGACAACACCAAAGCCAGTATTCTGGAAGCCTTTCAAAACCGCATCGGCTGCGACCGCGACATCGAATTTGCCGAAGCCTGTCGTCAGGTCGAGCGAATTGCCGAACTGCGGCTGATTGAGAAGTTCGCGGGATGACGGCTGACCTGAAACTCCGGCCTCTGACGTCAGAGGCCTTTGCGCCATTCGGTGATGTCATTGAAGTGGCCGGCCAAGTGGACAAGCTCATCAATCAGGGTAAGTGCGCGCGGTATCATGACCGCGCTGTGCTGGACTTCCATGACGGGCGCGCGGGGATCAGCGTGTTTCAGTCAGAAGCCTTCAGCCTGCCGATCAGGTTGGAGATGGTTGAACGCCACCCGGATGGCAGCCAGGCGTTTCTGCCGCTGTCGGACAAACCCTTTGTTGTGGTTGTGGCCCCGGATGAAAACGGCACGCCGGGACAGCCCATCGCATTCAAAACAATGCCCGGGCAGGGCGTGAATTATCACCGCAACACCTGGCATGGCGTGCTGACCCCACTTCATGCGCCCGGACTTTTTGCGGTGGTCGACCGAATTGGTGCCGGGCCCAACCTTGAAGAGCATTGGTTCAAGGAGGCTTTCGCAATCACGGAATGAGGTAAGTGGCCGGAAGAGGAGCCGGCTTGCGAACCTCGAGGGAGGAAAGACTAAATGTCAGATGCATCCATCGGAACGCCGGAACAGCTCCGCGATCCGAATTACACGCCGCCACTGGTAAAGGCGGTGCCACTGGGAATTCAGCATGTGCTGGCGATGTTCGTGTCCAACGTCACGCCAGCCATTATCGTTTGTGGCGCGGCCGGGTTTGGGTTCGGCTCAAACAGCCCCGATTTTCCGCAGATGATCTACATGATCCAGATGTCGATGTTCTTTGCGGGCGTCGCCACATTGTTTCAGTCCATTGGTATGGGCCCTGTGGGTGCCCGGCTGCCCATCGTGCAGGGGACTTCGTTTGCTTTCATCCCGATCATGATCCCGCTGGTGGTTGGAAAGGGCGTCGACGCAATTGCAGTTCTGATGGGCGGTATCGTCGTTGGTGGATTGTTCCACGCATTCCTCGGGTTGTTCATTGGACGTATTCGCTTTGCGCTTCCGCCTTTGGTTACTGGTCTTGTGGTAACCATGATCGGTTTGGCGCTGGTTAAGGTCGGCGTTCAATATGCTGCCGGTGGTGTACCTGCCATAGGTACCGAGGAATATGGCTCTGGCCTGAACTGGTTCATGGCCGGAATCGTGATCATTGTGACACTTGGGCTGAAATTCTTTGCGCGGGGCATGCTGTCGGTGTCGGCTGTTCTGATCGGCCTTCTTGTCGGTTACGCTGTGGCTTTTGCTCTTGGTCAGGTAAACTTGGGCAATGTTGGTCGAGCAGCCTCGTTCGCACTTCCGAACCCGTTGCATTTCGGCATTGAGTTCTCTGTCGCAGCTATCATTGGGTTCTGTGCGATGTCCTTTGTATCGGCGGTTGAAACCGTTGGGGACGTATCCGGTATCACCAAAGGGGGTGCGGGGCGTGAAGCAACCGACAAGGAAATTCAGGGGGCAACCTATGCCGATGGCATCGGGACCGCGATCTCGGGTCTTTTTGGGGCATTGCCGAACACATCGTTCAGTCAGAACGTTGGTTTGATTGCCATGACCGGGGTCATGAGCCGAATGGTCGTGACCATCGGCGCGCTTTTCCTGATCGTGTGTGGCCTTGTTCCGAAAATTGGTGCGATTATCTCATCGATCCCGATCGAGGTTCTTGGCGGGGGTGTCATCGTGATGTTCGGGATGGTGGTTGCAGCGGGTGTCTCGATGCTGTCGGATGTGAACTGGAACCGTCGCAATATGGTAATCTTTGCAATTTCCCTGAGCCTTGGTTTGGGATTGCAGCTGGAGCCTGGGGCGCTGCAGTATCTTCCAGGCACTCTGAAGGTTCTGGCCACATCGGGTATCCTTCCCGCCGCACTCATCGCTATTATCCTGAACCTGGTTCTTCCCGAAGAACTTTCTGACGAAGCGACAGAAGAAGTTTCTGGCGGTATGGCGGGTCACGGTCTTGGCTCCATTGGACATGACGATCACGTCTGATAGATTTGGAGCAAAGCGCTGAATTCCAGAGAAAAATGAAAAGCGGCGTGCCGGTGCGCGCCGCTTTTTTTGGGGTTCTCATTCGAGAAAGCCAGGCGATATCCTTAACCGCAAGTCGACACGCCCGATCCAGCCAGTGTTGCGATGTTGTGCAATCCGCGTGGCGTCACGCCCCGGGGTAACAATATAGGCGCGATTGCCCATGCCCATCAGGATCGGGCCAACTTCAAGACCCTCTGGCTGTGCTTTTCAAAAGGTTGCGGGCAGCGCCAGCCGCATCCGTGTTGGCATAGATCAGAACGTTTGCGCGACCGGTCAGACTATTTCCCGGCAAGAGCCCTTCGCGCAGCTCAGAATCGAGAGCGGCACTCGTATGCATTTCGCTTTCGTATTCGAAATCACGGGGTTCGTTACGGGTCTGAACACATGCGTAACTTGCCCATCGCGAAGGGCCATTGCAAAACGCTCGAGCAATGTCATTGCACCTGCCATGAAGGTTGGAAGCGACAGGGCGGTTTGCAACTTCAGATGTTCATCAGACAGGAAGTCGAACGATAGGTGCAACCTTCCAGCGTTGACTGGTCGATATCGCTTTCATCGGTCGCCTTGAGAGGCACGTTGGGAAGACGTTGGCTGACAAGTCGTCGAGGAACGTTGCCACCATTTGTCATCAGAAATCGACCTCGATAGCGACGCCTTTCTGAACGGCAAGGTCGACCACGGATGCTGCCACCGCAAGATCCTGAAGGCCAACTCCGGTGCCATCGAACAGCGTGATCTGATCGTCCGATATTCGGCCCGGGTTTGCACCGTTGATGACCGCGCCAAGCTGTGCCACATCACTTTCTTTGATCAGGCCCTGTGCGACGGCATGCTGTGCTTCGCCGATAGTGATGGATTGTGCGACTTCGTCCGTAAAGACCTTTGCCTTGACCAGCAGAGCGGCTTCCACCTCTTGCTTGCCTTTGGTGTCTGTCCCCATGCAGGCGACATGCGTTCCGGGGCTGACATGGTTCGCCATCAGCGATGGCGCAAATGCCGAGGTGATCGAGATGATGACATCCGCCTCTGTCAAGCCATCTAGTTCGACCGCTTCAAATGGAATACCGGCTTCGTTGGCGACTTTCTCGATGTTCGGCAGCATCTCGGGGTGGTAATTCCAGCCGATAACCTTCTCAAATTCCCGCTGCTCCAAAGCCGCGCGCAGTTGAAAGGCCGCCTGATGACCAGCGCCGATCATGCCGATGACCTTGGCATCGGCACGAGCGAGGTGTTTGATCGACACGGAAGACGCCGCCGCCGTACGCAGGGCCGTCAGAAGATTGCCGCCCACCATTGCCGATGGCTTGCCGGTGTCGGGGTCGAAAAGGAACACGGTAGACTGGTGATTGATCAGCCCGCGTTTATCCAGATTGTTCGGCCAATAACCACCCGCCTTCAGGCCAAGTGTGAGGCCAGCGCGGTCGAACCCACCTTTGAAACCGTAGAGCGCATCTTCATGGCCAATGGCTTCGCGCACGACAGGAAAGTTGTAGGCGTCGCCCGACGCCATGGCAGCAAAGACCTGTTCGACGGCGTCAAAGGCAGCTTGTCGGGTTATAAGGTCAGCGATTTCGCGTTCGGGTACGATCAGCATGTTGTTCTCCACTCAGAATTCGTGCGCCCGCGTGCACTTCCCGAAGGGAGGGAAGGCACACAGGCGACTATCAGGCTACATTCGAGCCAGATTTTCCTGCCTTGATTTCTCTCAGCTCAATAAGCGCGGCCGCGCGCGGACACCGGCCAGACGGTTTCGACTTTGCCATTGCGAACGCCAACATACCAATCGTGTACGTTTGCGGTCGGGTCGCAGTGCCCCGGCACCAGCTTGAGCTTGTCGTTGACCTTGAGAACCCCGCTGGGGTCCATGACGACGCCATGTTCGTCCGAACATTTAATGTACTCGACATCGTCGCGGCCAAAGACAACCGGTAGGCCGCTGTCGACCGATTGCGCCTTGAGGCCCGCATCGACGATAGCCTTGTCCGCCTTGGCATGGCTCATGACACTGGTCAGGATGAAGAAAGCGTTTTCCCATTCGCCCTGATCGATCCTGTTGCCGTCCTTGTCCAGAATGCGGCCATAATCGGCGTCCATGAACGCATACGACCCGCACTGCAGTTCGTTGTATACGCCCGAGTTGGATTCAAAGTAGTAGGAACCGGTGCCGCCACCCGAGACCAGCTCGCATTCGATGCCTTCGGCTTTGAGGCCCTCAACGGCGTCTTTCACCATCGCAATCGCGGTGTCGAGCTTCTCCTTACGCGCCTCGTAGCTGTCGAGGTGCTGCATCGCGCCCTGATAGGCCTGAATGCCGGTGAATTTCAGGTTATCGGCGGCTTCTACTGCCTTGGCGATCTCGATCACCGCCGGAGTCGTTGTCACACCACATCGTCCGGCACCGCAGTCGATTTCGATGAAGACCTCCAGTTGAGTTCCGTGATCGACGGCGGCGCCCGAAAGATCCGCGACGTTGTCCAGATCGTCAACACAAACGATGATGCGGCTGCCCAGCTTCGGCAGGCTGGCAAGACGGTCGATCTTGGCAGGGTCACGTACCTGGTTCGACACCAGAACGTCCTTGATGCCGCCGCGAACGAATACTTCAGCCTCGGATACTTTCTGACAGCAGACACCGACAGCACCGCCGAGTTTTTCCTGCAGCTTGGCCACGTCCACCGACTTGTGCATCTTTCCATGCACGCGGTGACGCATGCCATGCGCCTTGGCGTAGTCGCCCATCTTCTTGATGTTTCGCTCAAGCGCGTCGAGGTCCAGAACAAGACTAGGGGTCTGGATATCTGCTTCATCCATTCCGGGCTTGGCCGGAATGTCATAGCCTACTTCGAATTGGTCGAGATTGGTCATATCTTTCATTTCCGTCTTCCTATGTCGGGATTGATGTTTGTTGGGTTGCGGTCAGGCATTCAGCCAGGGCAGCTTATCCAGATCGACATTGCCCCCGGTGATGATCAGGCCGACCCGCTTGCCTTTGAAAGCGCCCGGGTTCTTCAGGATCGTGGCCAGCGGAACGGCCGAAGATGGTTCCATCACGATCCGCAGGTGTTTCCACGTCAGCTTCATCGCATCGATGATTTCCTGTTCCGAGGCCGTGTAGATTTCGGAGACATGGTTCGACACGAAGTGCCATGTGAGGTCCTTCAGCGGAACCAGCAGCCCGTCGGCGATCGTCTTTGGAGCATCGTCGGCGATGATGTGGCCGGCCTTGAAACTGCGATAGGCATCGTCGGCCTGCTCAGGTTCTGCAGCGATGATTGCGGTTTCCGGTGCCATATTGGACAGAGTCAGGCAGGTGCCGGACACCATGCCACCGCCACCGATTGGGGCAACAACAGCATCCAGACCATCGGTCTGTTCGATGAACTCGCGCGAGCAGGTGCCTTGCCCGGCGATTACCCGGGGATCGTTGTAAGGATGGACAAAGTCCCCACCCGTGGCGGCCTGAACCTCGGCAAAGGCCGCTTCGCGGGACGAGGTGGAGGGCTCACATTCAGTGATCTTACCGCCATAACGCCGAACCGTGTCTTTCTTTGCCTGCGGTGCTGTACGCGGCATGACCACGTTACACGGGATGCCCCGTTTCATAGCAGCGTAGGACAGACAGGAGGCATGGTTTCCCGAGGAATGCGTCGCAACGCCTTTCTGCGCCTGCTCGTCATCAAGCCCGAAAACCGCGTTGGTGGCACCGCGCACCTTGAACGCGCCCGGTTCCTGAAAGTTCTCACATTTGAAGAACAGCTGCGCCCCGGTCAACTCGTTCAGGTAGTCCGAGGTTCGAACAGGCGTGCGGCGGATAAAGGGCTCGATCCGATTGTGGGCTTCGAGCATGTCCTCATAGGTCGGGATGTACATATGACAATCCTTCATCATGCAGCGTCCTTCTGAACTGCCGCTGGATGACCGCGATAGTAGTCCTGTGCCGCAGCTACACCCGATCCGAGTTGGATGTTCAGGCCCAGGTCGGCCATGCACATTTCAGCGGTTGCGATCCCGGACAGAGCCATAACATCCGTCAGGCTGCCAAGGTGTCCGATCCGGAACACTTTGCCAGCGACTTCACCAAGGCCGACACCGAAAGCAACGCCGTATTTGTCGGCGGCATGGGTAACGATATCGGTCGCGTTGAAACCGTTGGGCGTGCGGATCGCGCTTACAGTGTCAGAATACACTGACGGGTTGGCTGCGCAAAGCTCCAGCCCCCAAGCACCTACAGCGGCGCGAACACCTTCGGCAATGCGATGATGCCGGGCAAAGACGTTTTCCAGCCCCTCGTTCAGCAGCATATCACAGGCCTGGTTGAGGCCATTCATCAAGCCAACTGCGGGTGTATAGGGATAGGCGTTGTTGGCATAGCCCTTCGCCATGTCGTGCACATCAAAGAACGTACGGGGCAGAGTGCCTGTCTTGGTTGCCTCCATCGCCTTCTGGCTGAAACCGACGATGGCCAGACCAGCGGTCAGCATGAACCCCTTTTGCGAACCTGTAACGGCAACGTCCACGCCCCATTCGTCAAAACGGAAATCCATGGACGCGATCGACGAAACGCCGTCAACAAACAGGAGCGCCGGGTGTTGGGCCGCATCCAGTGCTTTGCGCACGGCAGCAATATCCGACTTAACGCCAGTCGCCGTTTCGTTATGCGTGGCAAGAACAACCTTGATTTCGTGGTTTGTGTCGGCGGTCAGTATCTCCTCGTATCGGTTGGCTGGCAGCCCTTCGCCCCAAGGGGTTTCGACAATCTCGACATTCAGACCGTGCCGCTGGCACATGTCGATCCACCGGTGGCTGAACATGCCATTACGGGCAGCCAATACCTTGTCACCGGCAGATAGAGTGTTGGTCAACGCGGTTTCCCAACCGCCGGTCCCGGTCGAAGGAAAGATGAAAACCTCGGCGCTGTCGCTTTTCAGAATTTTCTGTACACCCGCGCGCGCAGGATGCAGGATCTGCCCGAACAGCGGCGAACGGTGGTCGATCGTGGGCATGTCGCAAGCCTTGCGCAGGCTTTCAGGGATATTGGTCGGGCCCGGGATGAAAACGGGATTTTGAAAGCTCATGGGTGGTCTCCTTCCGTCGTTGACCACACAATAATTTCCAGCCGCTCTGCCCGATATATTTTTGAAAAAGGCTTTCAAAACACATAGGTTTGGATTTAATTTATAGTTGTCAGCAGGTTATATTTTTCATATGATGAATTAGTCTTTCACGAATGATCAAAGGGTTTTTATGGATTCTCAAGAAAATACTTCCGAAGTCCGCCGAAAAGCCCGTGGAAGACCGCGGGGATGGGACGACAAGACCGCACAAAACACGATCAAATCACTCGACCGCGCGATGGAAGTTTTCGAGTATTTGAGCGAGGCGCAGGGCAAAACGTTAACCGCGTTGTCCGATGAAATGGGCCAGTCACCGGCCACGGTTTACCGTATACTCGTGACACTTGAGGGCAGGGGGCTCGTCGAATTCGATCACGATGAGCAAGTCTGGCACATCGGTCCGCGCGCGTTCGTCATTGGCTCACGCTTCCTGCGCCGCACCAGCCTCGTGGACCGGGCCAGACCAGTAATGCGAAAACTCATGGAAGCCACAGGTGAAACCGCGAATTTGGGGGTCGAGAAAGAAGGTTCTGTACTGTTCCTGAGCCAGGTGGAAACCCACGCCAGCATCCGCGCGTTCTTTCCACCCGGCACGCTGTCGCCAATGCATGCATCGGGAATTGGAAAAGCGCTGTTGGCTTTTATGGACGAGGAAAGGTTGAACCGGCTGTTGGCCAACGTAGAGCTTCAGGCATTTACAGGTAGGTCGATTACCAATCCGACAACGTTGAAAGAAGACCTTGCAGCGGTCAGGGCGCAGGGCTTCTCAGTCGACAATGAAGAAAAGAACGCTGGTATGAGATGTATTGCGGCGCCGGTCTTCGATATCAATCGGGAGGCGGTTGCAGGAATTTCAGTGTCCGGACCGACCAGCCGGGTCAGCGAAGCTGAAATTGAAAGGCTAAGCCGCCCCGTCATTGAGGCGGCTCATCAGTTGACGCTGGCCATCGGTGGAGAAGTTACTCCGCCGCTGTCCTGAGGCGGCGGTGCTGCAGGTGGGCGGCAGGACCTGGTCGCAGCGCCATATGCCGGTTTACATCCTTATAAAGCAAGTAACGGAACTTGCCTGGACCACCCGCATAACAAGCCTGGGGGCAAAACGCCCGTAGCCACATGTAATCACCGGCTTCGACTTCTACCCAGTCATTGTTCAGCCGGTAGACCGCCTTTCCCTCCAGAACATAGAGACCGTGCTCCATGACATGGGTTTCAAGGAAAGGGATGACTGCGCCGGGCTCAAACGTCACCACTGTGACATGCATGTCGTGGCGCAAATCGCCTGGGTCGACGAATCGTGTTGTGGCCCACTTTCCATCCGTCCCGGGCATAGGTGTTGGCGCGATCTCATTTTCGTTGAGGATAAGTATGTCAGGTCTATCAAGGCCTTCAACAGCCTCATAAGCCTTTCGAATCCAATGGAAACACAAAGTTTCGTCCCCTTGGTTTCGCAGAGTCCAATCGCATTCCGGGGGCAGGTAGGCATAGCCTCCCGGTGTCAGTTCATAGGTTGTGCCTTCGGCAATTAACGTGGCGGCGCCTTCCACCACAAACAATACGCCTTCGGCTTCGGGATCGGTCTCGGGCCGGTCAGAGCCGCCGCCGGGCTGAACTTCCATGATGTATTGCGAGAAGGTTTCGGCAAAACCGCTTAGTGGTCGTGAGATCACCCACAGGCGTGTGTCGTCCCAAAACGGCAGATAACTGGTCACAATATCCCGCATAGTGCCTTTCGGGATCACGGCATAAGCGTCAGTAAAAACAGCGCGGTCGGTCAACAATTGTTCCTGACCGGGATGTCCACCCATCGGTGCAAAATACTTGGTGCTCATGTGTGCTCCTGAAGAAATAACATGTTTCCCGAAATATGCGCCGGGTGAACGGTGTGGACCACCCGCAAAAATGCGACAGCACTATTCAGGAAGATTTGAAAAATCCCCATCATCCTAAACCTTTGGGGATCACAATATTCAATTTCGATCCTTCCCTGCACAGGCTTCACGGCAATATGCACCGTCGTGCCCAAGCGGTCTTTTGTCGTGGTACCCCCATTTTTCGGTTGGCCGGAATCCGCACATCGCTGGAGGAGATACTGCTGTCCAGATCGGCCTTTCTCCCGGCTGTTTTGCGCAGCTTTTGGTATTTGGTCTGCCTGTTTTGAAGCTTGGATTTTGCATTCAAAACCGCAGGGAAAGACAGGACATGCCGCCATCCAGTTTGGCGCAGTCCGTATTGTCGATCTCGACAACTTCATATCCCTCGCGGTCCAGCATGTCGGCGGTCCGGGGGAAGCCCGCTGCCATCAGCACCAGAGTGTTAAAGCGGATCGCGTTGGCGGCGGCCTCCTCTCCGTCTGCCACATGCAGCACCCGGTAGCCTTTGAAACACCCTGACGCATCCAGCCGTTTTGTCGACAGGATCGTTTCCGCATCCATCAGTGAGCAATCGGTTTTGAAGTGCAGAACGCCTTCGGGCGTAAAGACTTCGCGCAGGCTGTGCCCCCAATCAGATGCGATCCTTGCTAACTCCGCAACGCCCTCGGCATCGGTGCGATCAGACCGGCCCACCAGAATTTCGCGCCCGGTCACCAATATGTCGCCGCCCTCGATGTGGCCGGGGCCTTCAATCTCGCGGACGGTGTCATAACAAGCATGCAACGTCGGAGCCATTTCCGCGACTTCACCCAGGCGTGACGGCGCACCCGGTCGCATCAGCACCGCGCCTTGCGGCAGGCACAGCGCGGTGTCCTCGACAAACTGCGCATCGGGGAACGCGTCAAGTGGATCAAGCTCGATTACCTCCGCCCCGGTGCTTTTCAATGCGGTCACATAGGCCTTGTGCGCCGCGGTCATCCCGTCGAAGTCCGGGTTTCCGATATCTTCGGCCCGCAGCCCGTCCGCAATGGTCGGGGCAGGGCGGCGAGTGATGGCGCGCGAAAATTCATAAGTCAGGTCAGGCATAGCTTACTCTTTCCGGGGTTTGAATTTCGGAGCCACCACTTCGATCATGGTTGGCCCGGTGGTAGCAGCAGTATCGCGCAGAGCCTGCGCGACGGCATACGGTTCGCATGGAACCGATGTGAACGGGATGTCAAATGACGTGGCGGTTGCGGCAAAATTGGGGGGCGAGGGGTCGCATCCGATTACGGTCACCCCCACATCCTGCATGGCGGTCGCAATCTCGCGATATCCGTGGTTATTCCAGATTACAAAGGTGACGGGCAGGTTTTCGTCGACGGCGGCCATGATCTCGGGCAATGAAAACTGCGCACCACCATCGCCGGTGATGCAGATCACGCGTGCCGACGGATCGGCGATTGCCGCCCCCACGGCTGCCGGTATTCCATAGCCCAGTGCTCCATATCCGGTAGAGGCATTGAACCAGCCTCCGGCCCGGTCATGATCATAGTAGAGATTGCCGGCATAAATCGGTTGCGTGGAATCTCCGATCAGCATCGCGTCAGGTACCGCAGCACGCATCGCCGAAAGGACATCCACCAGATGGCGATAGTCTGGGCCGATCTCTTCCCACGCGCCTGCACGCGCCTGCTCTGCCCGTGCGGCGCCGTTACCCAGTTCTCGCTCTTTGGTTATCAGCTTCAGCAATGCGGGCGCGATCACCCCAACGTCCCCATGAATGGCAATCTCGGCCTCATGCCGCGCCAGCTGCGCGCTGCACCGATCCACACGGATCAGGCCGGTCAGTTCCGCAGCCTTACCAGTTGCATACATGTCATAGTCGGTTGGTCCCAGTTCGGTTCCCAAAGCCAGCACACAATCGGCGTCTTCGATCAGGGCGCGCACGGCGTTTAGACTGGGGCTTGCGGGAACAGTCAGGGGATGCCCGTGCATCAGGCCCCGCGCGTTGGTGGTTTGCACGACCGGCGCGTCCAGGGCTTCTGCCAGAGCGCGCAATCCAACCTCACTCCGTTTCGCGCCCCCGCCTGCCAGAATCACAACCCTCTGAGCTCTCATCAGACGTTTCGCGGCTTGTGCTATCAATGCCCGATCTGCCCGATGCGCTGGATCAGGTAAGGAACCTCGTGTTCCGACATAGCCCGCTGCGGCGACGTTCAGCGGAACCTCAATGTGAACCGGACCGGGGCGACCTGTTGAGAGTTGATGAAAGACACGATCCATGCCCGGGTCCAGATCATCCGCATTGGTTATTTGTTCGGACAACAGTGCAACCGTTCTGGCCAGCCCCTGCTGGTCCGGCAACTCGTGCAAATGCCCCATGCCTTTGCCAAGCGTCGGGGTTGCATTGACCCCTGACACAACCAGCATCGGAACCGAATCCGCCCGCGCCTGCGCCATCGGCGTCAGCGTGTTGGTCAGACCCGGACCCGTAATCACAAAGGCCACACCCGGTTTGCCCGACACTCGCGCATACCCATCGGCCATGAACCCCGCGCCCTGCTCGTGCCTGGGCGTCACATGCCGAATGCCCGAGGCTGCAAGTCCGCGATATAGCTCAACTGTGTGTACGCCCGGAATTCCGAAAACGCAGGTCACATCCCTTTGCCGAAGTTCTGCGACCAGAGCTTCGCCCAATGTCAATCTGGTCATGCAACCTCGCGCGGCGTTTTGTTGGCGTGATCGACAAGGCGGGTAACGGCCGTGGAAAACTCAGCGTCACTGATCGTCAACGCCACACGCACCCAATCCGTCAGGCCCTCCCCGAAGGCAGCGCCCGGCATCACAGCCACCCCGGATTGCAGCAGGTCCCAGGCATAAGCCTCACCCTCCAGCCCGGTGGCCGTGACATTGATAAGTGCGAACATCCCCGCCTCGGGCCGATGTACTGTCAGTTCAGTCTCGGCCTGCAACCGGTCCGCCAGCATCTTGGCGCGGCTTGCGAAACGCGCGGCCATGCCGGGGGCCACCTCGGAGCCATCGCGGATCGCCTGCTCGGTCATGTCCGCGATGAAGGGTTGGTTGCCGAACAACATAGTCTCGGAATAGGGCAGCAGCGCCTCGCAAAACGCCGCCGGTCCCACGCACCAGCCGCTGCGAAAGCCAGGTGCGGCATGTGATTTCGAAATCGACGACACCCCGATGACCCGATCCGCCAGCTTGGGGTCGGACAGGGGAGAGACAAAATCGCCCCCCTCAAAGACTAACTCTTCATAGACCTCGTCCGAAATGATCCATAGATCATGTTCGATGGCCAGTTGTCCGATCGCGGCAAGTTCCGAGGCAGTCAGGATCGCTCCGGTCGGGTTATGGGGCGTTGTCAGCAAAATGGCGCGGCTGCGCGGCGAGATCCGCGCGGCGACTTCTTCGGCCTGCATCCGAAATCCGTGCTCGGGCCGCAGCGGTACCGGCACCATCTCCGCGCCCGATGCACGCACGACACCTTCATAGGTCGCGTACATCGGATCACCGACCAGAACTTCGTCACCGGCCTCTGCAACCCCAGCCATGGCTGCGAACAGTGCGGTTTGCGTCCCGGGAAAGCACAGAAAATTCTCCGGCCCGAAAGCTCGTCCGCGAGAAGCTGAGTAGCGAGCAGCAAGCGCGTCAAGCAGACCTGCTTCGCCGCGTCCATTGGAATACCCCGTCCGCTGCATCCGTAACGAGTTCACGGTGGTTTCAATCAACGCGTCTGGCACTGGCACGTCCGGTTCTCCAATCGTCATTTCGACGATGTCCGCCCCGGCCTTGATAAGTTCGCGCGCTTTCAGGTGCACGCCCCACTTGGCGCCGCCCAAGCCCGCTAACCGTTCTGTCACAGATGTGGTCTTCATGACTGTTCCACCTCTTTAGTCAATGGAATCCCGACGATGGCGCTGACGGAATCCAACCCGATCTGCGCCAGTTGGCCTTCGGAAAAAGCATCCGGAAGCGCACCCCCTTCCAGCCAAAGGCCATCGATCACTGCGTTGCAGGCAATGGCCAGCTGCCTTGCTTCCGACGCTGCCACTGAACGCCCGGTTTCCTGCAATGCGGTGACGATCAGCGTCTCGAGGTGATCCCGGAAATAGTTGTAAGTTTGCTGGTGTATGCGCTGCATCGTCGGATCATGCTGCACCTTGTTCAGGAAGCCCGCCCACAAGGCCACGGCGCTTGGATCAACGATTGGTGGTCGCAGCGACGCATCAACAAAGTTGGTCAACTGAGAAACCGCGCTTCCCTGTCCTGACGAAGCAGCTGTCTGATCTGTCAGCGTATTCATGTGATGTTCATACGCGGCCTGAACCAGTTCATCCTTGGATGAGAAATAGTGCCGGATCAACCCTTGGGTCACGTTCGCGCGGGCAGCGATCTCTCGCACCGTGGCACCCCGAACGCCCATCTCGGCGATCAGGTCCAAAGTTGCCAGTATCAGCGCCTCGCGCCGAAACTCAGCAGACTCACGTGTAAATTTGCGACTGTCGTCCTGCACGTTCGGGTCATCCATGGCATGGGATTATTATACACTTGCATAATTGCGAGATTCGGGGCTTACTGCAAGCTGAAATCAGAAGATTCTTGGATATGGACACAGCCAAAGCAGCATCACCCACACTCGAAGCAACCGCGTCCAATGAGGCGATAAAGGTTCAGGACCTGCACAAATCCTTTGGTACGCTGGAGGTTTTGAAGGGTGTGTCCCTGACGGCGAACAAGGGGGATGTTGTTGCCATCATCGGGGGATCAGGTTCTGGCAAATCCACCATGCTGCGCTGTATCAACTTCTTGGAAACGCCAAGCTCGGGAAAGATCACGATAGGCGGTGAACTGGTTGAAATGCACGCCGATGGCAGCCCTTCCAACCGCCGCCAGATCGAGCGTATCCGCACCCGGCTGGCTATGGTTTTCCAGCAGTTCAATCTTTGGACACACCGCACACTTTTGGAAAACGTGATTGAAGTGCCGGTACATGTCCTGAAGGTGCCAAAGGCAGAGGCGATCGCGCGGGCACATGAACTGCTGAAGAGGGTAGGGCTGGGGGACAAGGCTGACACCTATCCGGCCTATCTTTCAGGCGGTCAGCAACAGCGCGCTGCCATCGCGCGGGCATTGGCGGTGGATCCGTCCGTCATGCTGTTTGACGAGCCGACCTCGGCGCTTGATCCCGAACTGGTCGGCGAAGTTTTGACCGTAATCCGTGATCTTGCCGCCGAAGGGCGTACCATGCTGCTTGTCACCCACGAAATGAAGTTTGCGCGCGAAGTCGCCAACCACGTTGTCTATCTTTTCGAAGGCCGCATCGAAGAGCAGGGCCCACCTGCCGAGGTCTTCGGTAATCCAAAATCGGAGCGGTTGAAGCAATTCCTCAGCTCGGTCGCCTGATCCAATAAAAACAAAATAATGAACCAAAAGGGAGTAACAAACATGAATGTCAAGAAACTGCTCGCGTCCGGGCTTGCCGCCGCTATCCTTTCGGCTGGCATCGCCAGTGCCGAAGAGGTCAAGATCGGCATCGCGGCCGAGCCTTATCCGCCCTTCGCTTCGCTCGACAGCTCAGGCAACTGGGTTGGTTGGGAGATCGACGTTATCAATGCTGTTTGCGCTGCTGCGGAGCTTGACTGTGTAATCACGCCAGTGGCCTGGGACGGTATCATCCCGTCGCTGACCGGGCAGCAGATCGACGCCATCATGGCCTCGATGTCGATCACCGAGGAGAGGCTGAAAACCATTGATTTCAGCGATCCTTATTACAACACGCCTGCCGTCATCGTCGCGGACAAATCGATGGATATCGAAGCAACGCCAGAGTCGTTGGCGGGTAAAGTTGTTGGCATTCAGGCTTCGACCATCCACCAGGCCTATGCGCAGGAATATTTCAAGGATTCCGAACTGCGTGTCTATCAAACCCAGGATGAGGCCAACCAGGACCTGTTCGCGGGTCGCATTGATGCCACTCAGGCCGACAGCATTGCCATGGCCGACTTTGTCAATTCGGAAGCGGGTGCCTGCTGCGAGATCAAAGGTGCCGTTCAGGATGATCCCGCCATTTTGGGCCGAGGTGTCGGGGCCGGTGTGCGCAAGGGGCAGGATGACCTGCGTGAAGCACTGAACAAGGGCATTGCGGCTATTCTCGCCGATGGCACGCATGAGGAAATCACTTCGAACTATTTCTCGGCCAGCATCTACTAAGCCGCTGCCGTGACCGAACTGTTGGACTTACTTGGATTGGCGCAGAGCGCAGAACTTCTGTCGCTCTCGCCACCGGGATGGGGGGCCAATCTGCTGCGCGGATTGTCCCACTCATTGCAGATCGCTCTTGGTGCATATGCGCTCGGCCTTGTGATCGGATTGTTCGGAGCTTATGGCAAACTTTACGGCGGGAAGGTCACGCGCGATCTTCTCGCCATTTACACGACTGTCATCCGGGCCGTGCCGGAACTGGTTCTGATCTTGATCCTGTATTACGTGGGATCTGACATCATCAACAAAATCTCTGCCGCCATGGGGGGTGGCAGGGTCGAGGTCAGTGGCGTTGGCGCAGGCATATGGGTGCTGGGCGTCGTACAGGGCGCTTACGCGACTGAGATTTTGCGCGGTGCTATTCAGGCAGTTCCACCCGGTCAGATCGAAGCCGCCAAATCCTACGGGATGCCCGCCTTCATGACCATGCGGCGTGTCACAGTTCCCGCCATGATGAGCTTCGCCGTACCCGGTCTGGCCAACCTGTGGCTGATCGCAACCAAAGACACCGCGCTTCTTGCTGTTGTGGGCTTTAACGAACTGACACTGGAAACCCGACAGGCTGCCAGCAGCACGCGTGCCTATTTCACCTTCTTTCTTGCGGCGGGTTTTCTTTATCTCATGGTCACGTTGTTTTCTGGCGGTATCTTCGCACTGATTGAAAAATGGGCTCGTCGCGGTCAACCCTCTCTGAAGGGAGGGAGCAGATGATCGATTTCAGATCGTTGATGCAACCACACCGCATCGTTATGATGCTGATATTCGCCGGTATAGTCATCTGGTGCGCCGTATCGCTGCAGTGGGACTGGATACCGAAATACGCACCACTCGCCCTTCAGGGCGTTTGGACGACAATCTGGCTATTGGTCGTCACCGTTGTTCTCGGTTTCCTTCTCGCAGTTCCGCTTGGATTGGCGCAGGCGGTCGGGCCTTGGTATCTTGCCGCCCCAGCAAAGGCCTTTTGTACAATTATTCGCGGCACGCCGCTGCTGTTACAACTTTGGTTATTGTATTACGGGCTTGGCTCGCTTTTCCCCCAGTTCCCCTGGATTCGTTCGTCAGAGCTCTGGCCCTATTTGCGACAGGCCTGGCCCTATGCGGTGCTGGCACTGACTCTGTCCTATGCCGGCTACGAAGGCGAGGTCATGCGAGGCGCCTTCAAAGGTGTTGCGAAAGGACAGCTTGAGGCAGCCAAATCATTTGGCATGCCACGGCTGACTATGTTCCGTCGCATCTGGTTGCCGCAGGCGATACGCAACGTCTTGCCGACGCTGGGTGGTGAAACCATCCTGCAATTGAAGGCGACGCCGCTGGTTGCGACCATCACGGTTGTCGACATCTACGCAGTGTCTTCGCGAGTGCGTTCGGACACGTTCATCATCTATGAACCGCTGCTGCTGCTGGCGGTGTTCTATATATTGGTCGCTGGACTAATCGCTCTTGCTTTCCACTGGCTGGAGGTGAAGGTCCTCGGCACCGGGACGCGTTAAAGTCAGCTCTGATATCCAAATTTGTAACACGCCTTCGTATTGGGACATATTGACCAAAGGGGTTCACATCGGGCGATTGGCATGAGTCCAGCTAGTATCTACGTTGAAGACCAACCTGGCACGAGACCTGATGAACGATGAGGAATGGACGTTTTCGAGCGTTTGATCCTTGCCGCACATGGCCCGAAGGGGCGCAAACCGGTCGGAGCGCTATCCGAGATCGTGGGGAGGTTCAAATTGGCAATGCCGTTTCTACTCCATCTGTCCAAAAAGGCTTTGGACTGTAATCTCGCCTTGATCGGCCGCAAGGTGTTCAGCCAATTATATCGCATATTAGCAGTTTGCGTGGCCCGCCTTTGTTTCAGTGATCTTGTCTAAAGAAGCGCAATACTCCGGAGGGGCTGCAAGGGCACCGAGCAGAGCAAGATTGTCCGAGGGGTTCTGGCCTTCAGCCCTTGTCCCCGAAAGAAATTCTTCGCACATATCCGCCTTGGTCTCACAGACGAATGGAAGTGCAAGAAAACTCGCTAAAACAAACGTTTTCCAAACAACGCTCCCACGAAACTTTGCGCAGAATATTGATATCCCGGATTCCTGAGTACAATTCCAAACGTTAGCAATGGGATTGTTGACAAAAGGCACACTCAAAACCAGAGTTTGCAGCGGCAAAGTGACTGATGTAATTGCAACGCATGGATGATGCACGCGTATTCAATGTAACCGATGATTTGGGGATTTTGCTTTGTCCCGTATGTGGATACCGCGGATACTCGGATGCTCCTGCGTATTTAAGGCAAGGTGGGAGGATCGGGGATACGATCTGCGATTGCTGCCTGTGGCAACCTGGCTATGACGATTGCCCGAACGCGAGTGACACTGCCGAAGCAACCATTATTGCCTCGATCAAATCCTATCGCGCGAACTGGTTGATCACGGCTGCGTGGCAAGGCCCGAATGGCACCGAACCTGAAGGCTTTGATGGTACTCAACAATTGGCCGCACTTGCCCGGCTTGCCCCCCATCTCTTTTGAAGATTTGCCATGTGTCAAATGGCACATGCGAAGGCCTGTTCCTCGTTCTATCCAATTTTGGAACGAACCTATGGAAGACCCAAAGTCACATGATGGAACCAATCGCCACGAAGTTGCCTTTTTCCATTCATACCCATTGTGTAAGTTTCATTCTGTCGCGAGCCGGGCCAATGAATTTCCGAGTGTTACAATTTGCCATTGTTGGGGCAACCTTTGCGTTCTCGCAACCTGCAAATGCCGAATGTTCTGAAGCACGCGAAGTTTGGGCGGATGTTAAATCCTCGCAATCGGTTGCGGTTCTGCAGGCTTTTCAGTCAGCGCATTCGGAATGTGCGGTCTATTCCGCCTTGGCGCAGGATCGCTTGGTCGCATTGGGTGCTGGCCCCGCTGCAGACACGCCCGTTGCAGCAGCCAGGTCAGATACCGAGGTTATTGCTGACGACGTGTCGCCGGAACTGGATCGGTGTCTTTCCTTGTCGGCATCACGTGGTCAGCACGCTTCATACCCGGCAGTGTCCTACAGTGAATTCGATGTGAAAATGGCATTGCAAGCCTGTCAGGTCGCGGCTGATCCGGACTTTGATAACGCGACCAGAGATGGAGCAACAGGGCTGGCCCGCGCTAAGACGGAGCTGAAAGAGTATGATGAGGCCTTTGACTTGTTGCGCGTTGCAGTCGCGGCGGGAAACAAGGTTGCAGGGCAGCGTTATGGAACTGCATTTTACAACGGCTGGGGTGTGGCGCAGGATCGCAATAAAGCGCGTGAAGTGGTAAAAGCGCTGGCCGATGACGGGTTTGCGCCGGCCATGTCAGACTACGGTGAACTCAAGGTTCTTGAGGCCATGGTCGATATGGATCAGCAGCTTTTCGACGAGGCAGCGCGATATATGACTCAGGCGTATGACGCGGGCGAGCCTGTTAATCCCTTGTTGCCAACGCTCATTACCGATCCGAAAAGTGCGCACTTTCACCCGATCTGGGCCGCGGAACTGATGGAGGAAATGATCGATCAGGGACGGATCAAAGTGATGCCGGATCTTGCCGTGCTTTATCTGGATGGCCTGGGCGATTTGGCGCCGGATGTTGACAGGGGTCTGTATTATTGGGCCAAAGCCAAGGAAGCGGGTCTCTCACTGAAATATACAGAAGCCGAGTATGACTGCATGGACGCGGCTGCGGCACCGACCCAGTTTCCGGACTGGCCATACAGGTATGTTTCGGATGATGAACTGAATACGGCAACGGCGCTTGAAACGTGTTACGGGGCGCTCCGGGCTGGCGACGTCTTAGTTCCAGAGATCGGTGCGATTTTTGCGCGCGTTCTCGCCGCCGACGGGCAGACCGAATATGCGAGAGAGGTCGCAGCGCAACATGCGGCCCAGGGCTCTGCTTTGGCCATGTACGTTCTGGGAACGCTGGATCAGGATGAAGGTAGCTATTCCAGCGCTGCGGATTGGTACCGGCAAAGCGCCGATGCAGGCCTTGGTATCGGAATGGTGGCGCTGGGGGATCTGTATTGGGACGGTCTGGGTGTTCCGCGCAGCATAACAGAAGGGCTGAAGTTAATTGAACGTGCCGCTGAAGAGACACCGCATATTGAGGCGCAAATCTGGCTGGGAGAATACTATAGCTATCCCGAAAACGACTTTGCCAGTGATGAAAAAGCTCTGCAGTTTCTGAGGCTGGCAACCAGCGATGATAACCATCCGCATATAAGTCGAGCGATGACGAGTATGGGTCAATTCTATCTGAACCGAACCAATTTGGATGACGTAAATGGCGCGCTGGCCCTCGAATGGTTCAACAGGGCGATTGAGCCTCGGTTCGGTTCGGATTACGCCGGAACAGATTCAGACGCTTATATGGGGCTCGCACGCATGTATATCGACGGGATTTACGTGGAACGCGACGCCAGGACGGCTGTATCCATGTTGAAAGAAGCCGCTTGGGCAGGAGAAACCAGCGCATTTATGTCAGCGGGCATGATCCTTGAGGCCGAGGGTAATCTGATAGCTGCGGCGGCATCTTACGAACAGGGTTGTGAGGCAGGTTTGGACCTTGCCTGCATACGGGCAGAACACGCAAAGGATGCCGCGCTTTATGAAAAACTCGACACATTTCTGGGGGCAGACTGAGACATGAAATCGCTGAAATATATCACAATCGCCGCGGCAGCAGCCGTCATACCGCTGACCGCGCAGGCAGGCGACACGAACTGCACCGAAGCGCGCCTGATGTGGGCGGATGTCAAGGAAAGCGGCTCTGTTTCGGTCTTGCAGGCTTTTGTCAGTACCTTCCCGGATTGCCCCATCTATAAAGGCCTGGCGGAAGAGAAACTGGCCAATCTGGCCGCGCCTGCAAGCGGAGGGATTTCTGAGTCCGAAACGGACGTTGCACAGGACAAGGAGCCACTTCGAGCAGACGAGGAGATTGCGGACTTCGAAAACACCGGACGCGACTATAACAGCTTTACAGAGGTTGAGACATCCTGCATGGCCGAGGCGGCGGCGCCCACGCAGCATG
>NZ_JBQGAA010000019.1:0-52087 GCF_056542585.1 Ruegeria sp. AB9
CGGTCTCTCCCGAGCGTCTCAACCGTCTTTCCAGTCCGTCAGGCCGTCTCTCCGACCCGTCAGCACCGCCTCAGCAGCGCCGGTGAAGGGGGTTCTAAGTATAACCACACCAAGCCGCAAGCAGAAAATGACGTTGCTGAGCATTTTTTTGAAGTTTCCACAAAAATACTTTAAAACCAATAGGTTACTCAACGCTCATCAGGCATATGGCCGCCAAATTCCACGAAAAGGCAGGACAGAATTCACGGTCCATCGCGTTATGCACAATATTACCCACAGACTCGTTTCCGAGTCAGGCAGAATCTGCGCTGTTGGACCGGAGAGACAGGTTGGGAATCGGCAGACGCAAGACAAACAGGGCGACGATGGTTGCCAGATAGACCAGCGGCTCGATCTGAAATCCTTTTGCCAGCATGACGTAATGCACCGCCCCCAGCGGCGCGGCCGCGTACACAAGGCGGTGCAGTTTGCGCCAGCGCGGCCCCAGTCGGCGCACCGACCAGTTGTTGGACGTCAGCGCCAACGGAAGCAGGATAAGGAAAGCCCCCATGCCGACCGTTATGTACGGACGTTTGAGGATATCCGCCCAGATCTGACCGGGAAGCTGCACATCCAGAACCAGCCACACAAGAAGATGCAATGTGACGTATACAAAAGTGAGCACCCCGATCGCGCGGCGGAACTTCATCAGGTTCAGACCGACAAGCCGACGCAAAGGCGAGACAGCCAGACCAGCGATCAAAAGCTGCAGGGCCAGTTCGCCGTAGCGATGCTCCAATGCCTCAATCGGATCGACACCCAGACCACCGGTCAGGCCAAGATAAAACAGCCAGGGCGCGGGCAGCGCCCCCAGCAGATAGATGGCCCATACCGGAATACGGCGGAGTGTCTGGTTAATCGCCTGCATGACTTTAATAGTTCTCGGCCAAGTCCATGCCTTCATAAAGGCTGGCGACCTCTTCTTCATAGCCGTTGAACATCAGAGTTGGTTTACGCGACGCGAACAAACCGCCGCCGATTTCGCGCTCGGAAGCCTGAGACCAGCGCGGATGGTCCACGTTGGGGTTCACATTGCTATAGAACCCGTATTCGCGCGGGTTGGACATGTTCCAGCTGGTGGGCGGTTCTTCTTCAGTGAGCGTAATCCGGACAATCGACTTGATCGATTTGAAGCCGTATTTCCACGGAACGACCAGCCGCAATGGCGCGCCGTTCTGGTTTGGAATTGGGCGGTCATAAATTCCGGTGGCCATAATTGTCAGAGGATGCATCGCCTCGTCCAGGCGCAACCCTTCGCGATACGGCCACTCGAGAATGGGGAACCGCGTTCCCGGCATCTCTTCCGGGCGATAGGCGGTTTCAAAAGCCACATATTTCGCGCCTTGCTGCACACCCGCCAAATTCAGAAGGTCTGCCAGCTCGAACCCGTTCCATGGAACGACCATCGACCAGGCTTCTACGCAGCGGAAGCGATAGATCCGTTCCTCTATCGTCATTTCGGACAAGATGCTCTGGAAATCATAGTCGCCCGGGCGGTCAACCAGACCATCAATCTTGACGCTCCAGGGTTCGGTCACCAGCGTGTGAGCATATTTCGCGGGATCATCTTTTCCAGTCCCGAACTCATAGTAGTTATTGTACGTCGTGATCTCTTCCCACGTGTTTGGTTCCAAGGCGTCTTGTGCCGCAGCCGGCTTGGACATCGCGGTTAAACCGACACCTGCCAACCCGGCCATAACCTGCCTCCGGTTTAGGAACGCCGCCCGAGGGGTAACGTCGGCATGTGTCAAAGTGTGGGTCCAGCGATGCGCCATATGGGTCTCCGTAATCAGTCAGCCTCAGGGATGAGGTAATGTCTGATAGCACAGAGCCAAGGAAACAGGCGTCACGATTGAGCGAAGTGATTGTAACGTATGAACCCGCCTCAATGGCGCCGGATCAGCCCGACAGCATATCCGCGGTTTTGACCGCATATCTGTCAGTCATGCCCGACACAAAGTCGGTCAGCGAGTGCAACGCGGAATACGCATCATTCACATCACGCAAGTCCAGTTGCACGGCGCTGATCACCTGCCGTTCATAAGCGGGCACGGCGTTTACGTCCCAGCCATGCTTCGCCAGCGCCTCGTAGACCGGGCACAAACCATCCAACACCTTGCGGATCACATTGCGGCCCCGGACCTCAAGCTTGGTTTTTCGCGGGGCTGTGAACAGTTGCTCATGGGCAAGGTTCCGGATTTCCTTAAACGCCGTAGCCTTTTTTGATTCCTCGATCAGCGAACTGGAAAAGCTGCCGTTCAGGATGGCGTCATGATTATCGACAAACGCCTCGAAACAGGCATTGATCGCCCCACCGATGGCGCGGGCACGCAGATAGCTGATCTTTTCATATTCGGTATAGTCGGCCTGATTCCGGCTGGGCGGAAGCGCCACTGCCGACAGCAAATCCTCGACCTGTTTGTACGGCAGGTCACCTGCGGCGTAGCCGTCCTCAAGATCGACAATATTATAGCAAATATCATCCGCCGCCTCGACAAGAAAGACCAGCGGATGCCGCCGCCACCATGTCAGTCCGTCCGGCCCAATGGCTTGCGGCAGGCCCATTGCGGTGGCCGCCTCGGCAAAATACGTCCGTTCGGTTTCGAAAAAGCCGAATTTCTTGGCTCCGACATAAAGCGGCTTGCTGTCTGCGTCGGCCTTAGCCTTAATGTGTTTCGCGGTCTCGGCCCCCATGGGGTATTTCATAAAGGCCCCCAGCACCGCATTGGGCATGCACATGCCACCTTCATTGCGGTACATTTCAAGGCGGGACAGGATGCGGAATCCCTGCGCGTTGCCCTCGAACTTTTCGAATTCATGCCAGACCGTGCCGGCAATACCCTGAAACGCCGGAGAACACTGTCGCAGCTTATCTGCGCACCAGGCCCCGATCGCCTCTTCCCCGGAATGCCCAAAGGGCGGGTTGCCGATATCATGAGCCAGACAGGCGGCATGGACCACCCCGGCCAGTTTATGCGCGTCAACGTCCGAGATATGCCCCTCGGCCGCCAGCCAGGCCCCGATCTGCATCCCAAGCGAGCGGCCCACGCTCGCCACTTCTTCCGAGTGGATCAACCGGTGGCGCAAGTGGTCGTTTTCATACAATGGATGGACTTGAGTCTTATTCGCCAGACGACGGAACGGGGCCGAAAAAGTGATCCGGTCGGCGGCGATGACATATGCTGGACGTTCCGGTCGCTCGACCTTGTCGGGTTTGTCACCGTGACCTGCCGTATTCAAAAGCAGCGCCCAATCCATTTTTGCCATACTGCCGATACCTTCTTTTTATTATTCAGCCGCTTGGTGACAGAAAAACCCGCCCTATGAAAGGGCGGGTTTCTCAACCATATCAATGCCGATCAGTGCACCACGGCATCGTCCGGGCGGGGTCGTTCAGACGTTCCAAGCCGGTCGCCGATGATCAGGCCATCCGAACCAGCGGTAACTGGAACGGTTTCGCCGTCCTTGATCTCGCCCGCCAGCAACGCCTCCGCCAGAGGATTCTGCAGGGCGCGCTGGATCACGCGCTTCAGCGGACGAGCACCGAAGACCGGGTCATAGCCTTCGTTCGCCAGCCATTCTTTGGCGCCATCGTCCAGCGCCAGCTCGATCTTGCGGGCGGCCAGACGTTTCTGCAGGCGTGCCATCTGAATATCGACGATGCCATCCATATCGGCCCGCTTGAGGCGGTCAAAGATGATCGTCTCGTCCAGACGGTTCAGGAACTCCGGCCGGAAATGCGCCCGGACCGCATCCATCACGTCACGCCGCGCCTGCGCACTGTCCGCACCTTCGGGCAGTTGGCTCAGCGCCTGAGACCCAAGGTTCGACGTCAGAATGATCAGCGTCTGCTTGAAATCCACGGTGCGGCCCTGACCATCGGTCAGCACGCCATCGTCCAGAACCTGCAGCAGCACGTTGAACACATCCGGGTGCGCCTTTTCGACCTCATCGAACAGCACGACCTGATAGGGTCTGCGCCGCACGGCTTCGGTCAGCACACCGCCTTCGTCATAACCAACATAGCCCGGAGGGGCACCGATCAGACGGGCGACTGCGTGTTTCTCCATGAACTCGGACATGTCGATGCGCACCATCGCGTTGTCGTCGTCAAACAAGAAGTTCGCCACGGCTTTGGTCAGTTCGGTCTTACCCACGCCGGTCGGCCCGAGGAACAGGAACGAGCCCAACGGGCGTCCTTCGTCGTTCAGACCCGCGCGCGCACGGCGCACGGCGTTGGCCACGGCAGTGACTGCCGCATCCTGACCGATCACGCGGGAATGCAGATCGTCTTCCATCCGCAGTAATTTCTCGCGCTCGCCTTCCAGCATTTTCGAGGTCGGGATACCAGTCCAGCGTTCGACCACCGAAGCGATCTGTTCCGGACGTACTGTTTCCTCGGCCATCATGGCGTTGCTTTCGGCATTCTCGGCTTCGGTCAGCTTTTTCTCAAGCTCAGGGATGACGCCATAGGACAACTCACCGGCTTTGGCGAGGTTGCCTTCGCGCTTTGCAATCTCCAGATCGGCCCGCGCCTTGTCGAGCTGTTCTTTCAGATCACGTGCACCCGCGAGCTTGTCGCGTTCGGCCTGCCACTGGGCGGTCATCTCGGCGGATTTCTCCTGCAGATCGGCCAGATCCTTTTGCAGGGTCTCCAGACGATCCTTCGAGGCCGCGTCGTCCTCAAGCTTCAGCGCCTCTTCCTCGATCTGCATCTGCAGAATCTGGCGATCCAGCTGATCCAACTCTTCGGGTTTGGAGTCGACCTCCATCCGCAACCGCGACGCCGCCTCATCAACCAAATCGATGGCTTTGTCGGGCAGGAAACGGTCGGTGATATAGCGATGCGACAGGGTCGCCGCCGACACCAGCGCCGAGTCCGAGATACGCACGCCGTGGTGCAACTCGTACTTTTCCTTGATGCCACGCAAGATGCTGATCGTATCTTCGACCGTCGGTTCGGTGACCATCACAGGCTGGAACCGGCGCGCAAGGGCTGCGTCTTTTTCGACGTATTTGCGATACTCGTCCAGCGTGGTCGCGCCGATACAATGCAGCTCACCCCGTGCAAGCGCAGGCTTGATCAGGTTGGCAGCATCCATCGCACCGTCGGATTTACCGGCACCGACCAGAGTGTGCATCTCGTCAATGAACAGGATGATCTCGCCCGCCGCCTCGGTCACTTCGGTCAGAACGGCCTTGAGGCGTTCTTCGAACTCACCGCGGTATTTCGCGCCAGCGATCAACGCACCCATATCGAGTGCAAGCAGCTTCTTGTCTTTCAGCGATTCCGGTACGTCGCCGTTGACGATACGCAAGGCCATACCCTCGGCAATCGCGGTTTTACCGACGCCGGGTTCCCCGATCAGAACCGGGTTGTTCTTGGTGCGACGCGACAGAACCTGCATCGAACGGCGGATTTCTTCATCACGCCCGATGATCGGGTCGATCTTGCCCTCTGCCGCCGCCTCGGTCAGATCACGCGCGTATTTCTTAAGGGCGTCATAACCCTCTTCCGCCGACGCGGAGTCCGCTGTGCGACCCTTGCGAATGTCGTTGATCGCTTCGTTCAATTTCTGGGCGGATACAGCACCGGCTTCCAACGCCTCTTTGGCTTTGGATTTCACCATGCACAGCGCCATCAGCACCCGTTCAACCGGGACAAAGCTGTCGCCCGCCTTGGTGGCAATCTTGGCGGCCTCGTCCAGTACTTTGACGGTCTGGCCGTCCATGTAAATCTGACTGGCGTCACCGCTGACTTTCGGGATTTTCCCCATCGCAGCGTCCAGCGCCTCGACCACGCGGATCGGCGCGCCGCCCGCGCGTGTGATCAGGTTGCTGGCCAGCCCCTGATCGTCATCCATCAGTGCTTTGAGTATATGTGTGGGCTCCAGCCTCTGGTGCCCCTCGCGAAGCGCAATGGTCTGCGCGGCCTGCACGAATCCCCTCGCCCGCTCGGTGAACTTGTTTAAGTCCATGATATTCTCCTTTCAAAGCGCCTCTTTTTGATGCGCCCGCTTGGCGGCGCACATCGATCGAAGCCTCACATTCAATCTGGGTAATATCTTTGTCGGTTCAAGAGGCTCAGATTCAGAAATCACTGCTATGCCGGGCAACAATTGGTTTACCCATTGGCACCCAGGCAACCTGTTGATTTATAACAAACCACTTTTACTTTGCTACACATGTCTTGCCAATTGCGGCTCAAAGGTCCTCCATCAAGATCAGCGACTGCCCATTCACCATTCGAGCAGCCTCAATTTTGACGGGGGCTTCTCACCAAGACGCGGGTTTTGCAGACCTTCGCTGCGCCCTCACCAAAGCCTGCATAGCCCGCATTGTTGTGCCCAGGCAGCTATTAGAATCGTTACGGCCGTCTCAGTTTGAAGGTGCCAACGTTTTCAACGTTCAAATGCAGACAAGCGGTAACTCCTCCAAGTCAATTAACCAATTCGAGTGTGGGGCTTCGCCGAGCCAATTCGTTAGCGACCTCTGATAGTGCCGTTTCAAACTCATGAAGGGCATCGTTTTTTGATTGGGCAGCCGGGTACAACAAACCAAAGGTCATCCAGCGCGCGGGCACTACGGGAACGAGGGTGAGCCGCTCGGTTCCGCTCTGAGTGGCCACAAGTTCGTCAGCGATGGTCACACCGGCCCCCTCCGCGACCAGGGAGCAGGCCAGTTGTGACGCCGCCACTTCGCAAGTCTGCCTCGGAACAACGCCTGCTGAGCGGAAGAATTCGTCGAGTTGATCCCGCAGAAGAAGACCGTGCATAAGGCGGATGACGGATTCGTTCGCCAGATCGTTAGCACTCAGCTCCGGCAAGGACCCAAACGGATGGTCGACCGGTAGCACGGCCTGCGCGCGGACCCGAAGAAGTGGTTTGGTCACGATGCCGGGGTGATTGACGGGCAGCGCACCGATGCCGATATCGTACTCTCGGCCGGCCAGCCATTTCCCTGCCTCCCGCCGTGCGCGGACATCCAAGTTGACGTTGGTATCCGGATTGGCGACTAGGAATTTCGCCACGGCCGGCGCCGAAAGCGAGTGCGCAATCCTTGGCATAGTCACGATCCGCAGGGTTTCGGTGCGCCCTGCACGTATTTCAGCCGCAATTCTCGGGACCTCGTCAAGGTTATCAAGAATCCGGCCAGCCTCTCGGTAGAACGCGAGCCCCTCTGGCGTCGGCGTTAAGGCGCGGCCACTGCGGTCAAACAGTTTGAGTTTCAGTTCCGCTTCCAAACCCGAGATCAGTCGGCTCACTGCCGGCTGGCTCAAGTACAACATCTCAGACGCCGCGATCAAAGATCCCTCGGATAGTGTGGCCGTGAAGGCGCGGAGCGCTTTGATGTTCATGCGGTATATCTTCCGTTTTTTGCAAGAGTAGATAACATATTTGCATTTTTAACAATCATTGAATCCCCTTAGTCTCGAGGCAACTGAGTTAGGGAGGATCCAATGAAACGTCGCACTTTAATACGCACCGCTCTAGCGGCACTGACCGTTGCAGCGACAACCTCAGCCGGATTCGCGGCCGACTGGCCGAAACGTCCGATTAACCTTGTTGTGCCTTATAAGGCGGGAGGCGGAACTGATGCCTACGCCCGCGCCATTTCAGCCGCGGCCGATGGTATTCTGGAGGTCCCAGTTGTTGTCGTGAACAAACCTGGCTCGGGCGGCCTGAATGGCGCCAATTCCGTCATGGGTGCACGGCCAGACGGCTATACCATGATGATGACGTCGGGCGGCTCGTTCCTGCTGTCGACGATGACACGTGACACCGAAATCGACGCGCTAGAAAGCTTTGAGTTTGTCGGCCAGGTAGGCCAGTTACAGACCTCGTTGATGGTTCCAAAGAACAGCCCCTTCCAGTCTGTTCAAGACGTAATAGATGCAGCCAAAGCTGATCCGGGAAGCTTGCGCTGGGCGCATTCCGGGCGTGGCGGGTTCCACCATGTTGGTGGTCTGGGCTTTCTGGCAAGCAACGGAATCGAGGCACAGGACGTGCCGTTCAAAGGGGGCGGACCGACCCGCGCCGCGCTGATTGGTGAGCAGGCCGACTTTGGATTTCTTGGTGTGCAACAGCTTGCCGGGTTCGAAGATCAGCTGCGCGCGCTTGCAGTCAACAGTCAGGAACGCGACGGTATCATGACCGACGTACCATCTTTTGGTGAGTTGGGTATTCCGTTTGCTGCCGTGTCTTCACCGGTTATTGTGTTCGCCCCGAAAGGCACGCCACCCGAAGTTATTGTCGCGATGGAAGCCGCGCTTGAACAGATCTCGGCCAAACCTGAATTCGCTGAACTGTTGGTCTCACGCGGGACCGGTCCGGTGTTCCAGACAGGGGCAGATGCCAAGGCAACTTTGACCTCGATGAAATCTGATGCAGCACCATTGGTCGAAAGCCTGACCAACTAAGCCCGAACAGACCGGGCGGCATGTCCGTCCGGTCCTTTCCAGTCGACGTGAAGTTCAGGGAGGACAACATGCGCGCTTATACCGAGGGTCTGGTGCTTGCGGCCATATCACTAGCAGCGACCTGGGGTGCCTGGCAGGTTCCCGCGGCCTCACCCGGCGATACCTGGGCCGGAATTGTACCATTTGCCGCCTCTGTAGCATTGCTGGGACTTTCGATACTCTTGCTTGTAGGCGCGCCTCGTCAGCCTGCGGGTGCGGCGCCGACCACTTCGGACAATGGTGCGACGTTCCAAATCGTCACCCTGTTCATCATCGCGTTGATCTATCAGCAGTCGTTTCGGTGGTTCGGTTACTTGTTGCCCACAGCGGTTGTAGCACCTCTGGTGCTGTACGTGTTCGGCGTGCGCAACTGGGTCGGGCTGGCAATATCAGTCGTTATCTGCCCGCTGGTCTTTCATATCATCTTCTTCGTGCTGCTTGGTGTCTTTCCGCCCTATGGCGAAGTATTCGACCTGCTCAGCTGGATACAGGGGTAATTTTACATGGAAATCTTCCCAGCCCTTATTTCTGTCATCACCGACCCGATGCTGTTGTTCGCCATCGTTTTGGCCGCCGCAGTTGGTATGATAGTCGGAGCAACGCCTGGACTGACCGCTTCGGCCGCGATTGCGATGCTGTTACCAATCACTTTTTACATGTCGCCACTTTTCGCATTGGCCTTCCTCTATGTTATCGGAAAATCCGGACGCTATGGAGGGTCAATCGCGGCCATCCTGTTCAATACACCCGGCACAGCGGCCAGCGCGGCGACCCAAATCGACGGCTATCCGTTGGCGCGCGCCGGGAAGGCCGGCAAAGCCATGAAAGTGGCCACAATCTCGTCGGTCATAGGCGATCTGATGGGGGACATCCTGTTGGTCGTCGGAGTGGGATACATTGCCGCCATCGCACTTAAACTGGGACCTCCGGAAACCTTTGCAATTTACTTTGCAGCTTTTGTCGTCATTGGTTCCGTGATCGGCAAATCGATTGTCAAAGGTCTTGCCTCGGCGCTGCTGGGAATACTGGTGGCCATGGTCGGGCTTGACCCGATCTCGAGCGAGGAACGCTATACGTTCGGCTCGTTCGATCTCTCGAACGGTGTCGGTCTGGTGCCGCTCATGATTGGCGTTTTCGTGTTGGGCGAAGTCTTCGCTCAGCTTGAAGAGCGACACAAGACCACCAGTGAAACCAAGGAAAACGAAAGCTCCGCAGGTGGCAATCATCTGACATGGGAAGAATACAAACCCTGTCTGCCCCATGCCCTGCGCGGTGGTTTTATCGGCGCGGGCATTGGTGTTTTGCCGGGACTGGGATCGGCAATTGCCGCGTTCATTTCCTACGGCGAGGGCAAGCGCCGCGCAAAGAACCCCGAGCTATGGGGTAAGGGTGCGCTGGAAGGCGTGGCGGCCCCAGAGGCTGCAAACAACGCGGTTTCAGGCCCTTCGATGGCGCCGCTGCTGACACTGGGTATCCCTGGCTCGACAATTGGTGCGATCTTACTGGGCGTGTTCCTGATCCATGGCATTCAGGTTGGCCCGACGCTGTTCCTGACGGACAAAGAACTGGTTTATAAGCTGTTCGCCTGCGGGATGCTTGGCATTATCGCCTATGGCGTCATCGGGTACTTCGGTGCCACGCAGGTGGCCAGACTGATCCTCAAGATCCCAACAAATGTGCTTTATCCTCTGATCTTCATGACCGCTTTCGTCGCCGCATATTCGGCGCGCGGGTCGATGTTCGATGTCACCGTGATGACATGCGCGGGTTTCGTCGGCTGGTTGATGCGTAAACACGATTTCAACATTGCTGCATTCGTGATTTCTTTTGTGCTGGCCAAAGGCGCAGAGGAGACATTCCGCCAGTCCCTGCTGATGTCCGATGGCGGAGCTATGATCTTTATCGAGCGGCCCATCGCCCTGGCCTTCCTGATCCTTGGTGCCGGTGCCATTGCCTTCCGCATCCGCGGCATCATCAAAGAGCGCAAACTGGCGGAGGGAGGCTTGGACGATGCTTGAATTCGGCCTTTACCGTGACTGTTTTTCCAGTGCCGACATGCGCGCGATCTGGTCTGAACACGCCACCATCTCAGCCTGGCTAAAAGTCGAGCAAACGTTGGCGCGCTGCCAAGCCGCGACCGGGCTGATTCCCATCGAGGTTGCGGTCGCAATGGAAGCCATCTCTGTTTCGGATCTTGACCAGTACCAGTTGCAAGCTGACATGGCGTTGGTCGGGCGACCCATTGTCGGTCTGGTCCGGCAATTGAGGGCGCTGGCAGGTACGCACGCTGAATACGTCCACTACCGCACCACCACTCAGGATATCATGGACACAGCCATGACAGTGCAGATGCTTCACGGGTCAGAGCACGTCCGCAAAGGCATCGCGCGGGTCATTGGCGAACTTGATCGGCTTATCGCCAAAGATGGGCGCACGATGATGATCGGTCGCACCAACGGTCAGCACGCCGTCCCGATCCGCCTGGAAACCAAGTTACAGGTCTGGAAATCCGAACTGAAGCGCCGCCAAGCGGCCCTGTCGGATGCTGCTGGTCGCGGGCTCAACGTCCAGATCGGTGGTCCGGTGGGGGATCTGCAAGCCTATGAAAACGGCGATGGGCAAAAGATCAAACAAGCCGTCGCTAATGCGCTTGGGCTGCACACCGTCGAACCGCACTGGCAGAATGCCCGTGACGGTGTGGCCGAGATCATCACAGCGCTCGGCGCTCTGTGCGGAACCTTGTGCAAAATAGCCCATAACGTCAATCTTTTGTCTTCTTCCGATATTGGTGAGGTTTTCGAACGCGCTGAAAATGGCAGGGGTGCCTCGTCAGCTATGGCGCACAAACAGAACCAACGGGCGTCTGAATTTGGCGAAGCAGTCGCCCGGATGGGTCGGCAGCGCACTGAACAGATCGGAGAGCTTACCCTGCACGAACATGAACGTTCGGGCGGTGCATGGATCGCGGAATGGGTCGTGGTGCCGGAAACCTTCTTGCTGACTTCTGGGGCCTTGGAGTGGTCCGTTCGGATGTTTCGTTCGCTGGTGGTTGACAGCGCTGCCATGGAGAAGTCACTCACCACGGGTATACAGAACGAACAACTGAAAACTCATTGAAGACAGAAGAGTGATTGCAAATGTTCAAATGATCTGCAGTCTTGGTCTGGCTGAGCTTGTTCCGACCCTTTACTGCGGCGCGACCGTAGATCCGGTCCGGATTGGAGAATGGCAAGTGCCGCCCGCCAACGTGATTCAAACATCGATTTGCTCGGCGATACTCAGCGCATCTTCAAGTTCAACGCAGGGAATGCGCATCCCTTGATTACCGCTGTGGGTGCAACGGGCAACTCGGAGCCTTCCTTGATGCATACTGAAACCTTGGCCAACATCCGCAAACTGAAGACTTCGGCGGTGCAACAATGGCTCTCCCGGCGCCGTGAAACTTGAGATTACCACACTGCTTTCATCTGCTTTCACGCTGCCGCGCGGCAGTCGCTAGCATTTCTCATTCCGATACCCAGAACAATGCGAACATGTCAGCAGCCATCGCAGGCAAAATTTTATTTTACGCAGCGTCCAATTGTCGAAATCACCCTTTTCACAAACCCGCGACCACCTATGTGAACAGTGTTCAGGGAATGGCCGATCTGAACCCTCGTCGATAAGGCCAATATTCTCGATCTGAAGGGAATCGATTATGAAAAAACTCGTTCTCGTTGCTGTACTTGGCTTAACCGCATGCACTCAGTACCCGATGCAGAAACCGCTTGCTGTGGACGGCACAAGGAATGCGAGCTTTGCTCAGGACGAGGCACACTGCACCGCTCTGGCCGTAAATTATCAATCCGGCAAAAGAGGAATGGACGCTACATTCGGCGCAATCGACGGCGCCCTCACCGGTGCCATGATCGGAGATAGGTATGATGCTGTTGGCGGGGCAGTCGCAGGCGGAATACTTGGTTCGGTCAAAGGTCAATACAACGATGAGTTGATTCAGCGCCAGGTTCTGGTGAATTGCATGCAGGCCCGCGGGCACAGCGTCATTGGATAGAGGTTGCGAAGTCAGTTGGTCGGGAAAATTGGTAAAAGTCCGCTGCAATTGTGAAACCGGAAGGCATGCCGCAGGGCATTTCACAGGTTCTGTGCAACACTTGAGCGCCTGAATTCTCCGATCTTCCAATTGGTCGTCGTTCGAAATACAACACGGAGTTTCAAAATGAAAAATACTGCTCGAAATCTGCTGGCCGGGATCAGCGGTATCTGCGCTGTGTCAGCAATGGCAGTATCTGCCGATGCTTGCACCCGGTTACTCTACAAAACCGGAACGGACAGCTTCATCACAGCCAGAAGTATGGACTGGTTCGAGGATGTCGGATCGGATTTCTGGGCGTTTCCCAAAGGCATGACGCGGGACGGAGGTCTGGGCGAAGGTTCGATAGAATGGGTGTCCAAGTATGGATCGATCACCTTGTCGGGCTATGACATTGGCACCGTCGACGGCATGAACGAAGCCGGCCTTGTGGCAAACCTGCTTTATTTGGCCGAAGCTGACTATGGTGTGGCAGAAGGTAAGCCAACGCTGTCCGTCGGTGCCTGGGCTCAATATGCGCTCGACAATTATGCTACGGTCGCAGAGGCGGTTGAAGGTTTGTCAGCACAGCCGTTCGCCATGGTAGCTCCACGTCTTCCCAACGGCCACGAAGCCGGATTACATCTTTCACTGTCTGACAAGAACGGAGACTCTGCGATCTTCGAATACGTCGGCGGCGAACTCATTGTGCATCACGGTGACGAGTACCGGGTCATGACAAACTCGCCAACTTACGATGAACAGCTTGCTTTGACAGCCTATTGGGAACAGGTTGGCGGCCTGTCTATGCTCCCGGGCACAAATCGTGCGGCAGATCGATTTACACGGGCGGCCTTCTACCTTGATACGGTGCCTGAGTTCGAGGATTCCCGTATGGCAACCGCGGCCGCCTTTTCCATCATCCGCAATGTTTCGGTTCCCCTCGGCATCAATGACCCGGATGCACCAAATCTTGCCACGACAGTCTGGCGGTCCGTCGCGGATCACGAAAGTGGAAGATACTACTTTGAATCGGCCATCAGCCCCAATGTCTATTGGGTTGACGTCAACAAGCTTGATTTGTCAGAGGGCAGTGAGCCTCAAAAGCTGGAATTAAAGGAGCATCCGATTCTGGCGGGCGACGTATCAGAAAAATTCGTACCTGCTGAACCATTCAAATGGCTTGCACCCTAGGTGCATGCTTTAGGGTGCGCAGTGAGCTTCCCCCGCGTTGGCTCGATGATCAAGACTGGGAGCAGGTCTTGAGAATTGAGCCGCCGGGTGGAATAGGAATTCAGGCTGAACCTCCCCATTTGATTGTGTCCACCGTTAAATTCAGGAAGCGGAGGATCAGAGAATCGCGAACAGACCTATTGCCGCTGGCGGAAGCGGAACGGCGGAATGGGCGTAGATAAATTGAAGGAACTGAAGCGGCTTCGGAAGGAAATGCGCATCTCGGACGCGCAGTGGCAGACTTGACGTTGGACAAGTTGATCATGAAGACGCCACAAAGCGCTGCGCCGCGCTATTCGACGATCATGGCCGCGTAGAAAGAAAACCCCGCCAGGCAAAAGTCATCGATTGCGTGGCAGGGCAATTTGGCATCCGGGATGAAGAACGCCAGGGAGGAAACCTACTTTTTATTATGAAAAACAAAGCCGATTAGGTTCAGCAAAAGCTGCGCCGCCAGAATCTGCGTGCTTTCGGATGGGTCGTATGCCGGGGCCACCTCGACCAGATCAATCCCAACCACGTCGCCCCGTTTGGTCAGACCCTGCAAAATCTCCAGTACATCGTAGTACTGGAATCCGCCATGACTGGGTGTACCGGTGCCGGGCGCGATTGAGGGGCAGAACGCGTCGATGTCGATGGTGATATAATAGCGGCGACCCTCGGGGATGCGATCCAGAACACCTTGCGTTCCCAGCTTACGCACCTGTCGGACTGACAGAATGTCCGAACCGCGTGCGCGTGCGTCGTCGTAGCCCTCCTTGGCGGTTGAGGACACGTTGCGGATGCCCAGCTGGGTCATGCCCGAGACATAATCCTTCTCGATGGCGCGGCGCATCGGGTTGCCGTGGCCGACGGTGACGCCGTGGCGTTCGTCGACAAAATCCAGATGCGCGTCGATCTGGACCACGTGGATCGGGCCGTTTTCGGCGCAATCTTTGGCAAAGGCGTTGATGCAGGGGATGTTGACCGAATGATCGCCGCCGATGGTGACCGGAATGGCACCGGCATCGAGGATCTTTTTGACGCCGTATTCGATATTGGCGTGGCTTTCCTCAGTCTTGGTGTGGATGATATCCGCATCCCCCAGATCGACGATGCGCACGTCGCTGCCCAGATAGGTCGCGTCGTCCTCGTGGTCATAGGCTCCGGCGTGGCCAAAACTGAACAGCGTCGAAGCCTCCCGTACCGAGCGCGGACCAAACCGTGCGCCCGAGCGGAACTGACAGCCAAAATCGAACGGCGCGCCAAGGATCGCGACATCCGCGTCGATCTTGTCCCAGTTCTCGACATAGGGCTTTTTGCCAAAGGTCGAGATGCCGACAAAAGGCAGATTCAGACGACCAGCTTCATAACCATGTCCCGACATGATTTTCTCCGTTTCTTATAGTTTAGCGATAGGCCAGTTCCGGCAGGAACAGGGCGATTTGGGGGAAAGCGATCAGCAGTCCGGTTACGATCAGGAGGATGATCAGGAACGGCGGCACGCCACGTACAACTTCAACAAAGGGGCGGCGGAAAACTGCGATGGCTGTGAACAGATTGCAGCCAAAGGGCGGTGTTGCCGCACCGATGGCGACCTGCAAGGTGATCAGCACGCCAACCAGTACCGGATCAAGCCCGCTGGCCTTGATCATGGGCGCAAAGATCGGAACAAGGATCAGGATCACGACAATCGAGTCCACGAACATGCAACCGACAAAGAAGGCTATGTTGATGGCCAGCAGCACCATCAGGGGGCTGGCACTTTCCAAACCTAGCGCAGCGATGATGGTCTGTGGTACCTGCGCAAAACTCAGTGTCCAGCTAAACGCCGCGCCGGCCGCGATCAGGATGAACACGACGGAGGTGATTGCTCCGGTGGACAACGCGATGTCGAACAGGTCTTTCACCTTAATCGAGCGGAAGATCACGACCTCAAGGATGACCGCATAGAGCACACAGATCGCGGCCGCCTCGGTCGGAGAAAACACGCCGCCATAGATGCCGCCCACGATGATGGCCGGGAAGCCCATCGGCCACAGCGCCTTGCGAAGCGCGGTGAACCGCTGCCCCCAGCCTTCACGTGGCAAGACGGGAATGTCGTGGCGATAGGCGTAGTACATGCAATAGGCCGAGAACAGGACCACGATCAGCAACCCCGGCAGAATGCCCGCGATGAACAGTTGTGAGATCGACGTGCCCGACACCACGCCATAGATGATCATGCCGATAGAGGGCGGAATCAGGTAGGCAAGGTCAGCAGCGTTCACGATCAGGCCGATCGAGAAACTGTCGCTATAGCCCGATTTCAGCATCCGGGGTCGCATTGCGCCTCCGATGGCCACAACGGTCGCCTGAGTCGAACCGCAGACCGCGCCAAACAGCGCACAGGCCGAGGTGACGGAAATCGCCAGACCGCCTTTGATATGGCCCATGAAGCTCATTACAAGGTCGATCAGCCGGTTGGCGGAATGGCCGCGTGTGATGATGTCAGCGGCCAGAATGAACATTGGCACCGCGATCAGCGCGGCGGGCTTTACGCCCCCGATCATCTGCTGGATCAGAATCTGCATGTTCATCGTGGGGAAATAGACCAGGAACCCCAGCACCGCGGCCGAGATCAGCGGCATTTTCATTGGGAAGCCCGCCAGCAGCAGGATGATCATGACAGCAAGCATCAATTCGGTCATTTGTCTGCCTCCGTGGAGTCTTCGAATTTCTTGATGGCGGCTGCGGTTTCAGGATCTTCGTAGCTGTCAACTTCGAGGTACGAGACGTAAACCTCTTCCTCGGCGAAGTTCAGGTTGCGAATTGCAGTCAGCAGATATTGGAACGAAGCCAGCGTCAGGCCGATCACGACCCATACATAGGTCAGATACAGCGGCAGTTGCAGCGCCGGAGTGATGCGCCCACGCGCGGCGACTTTCTGAACATATTCCAGTGCGTACCAGGCCAGTACCGCCATAACGACGGCCGTGGTGGCCGCAATCACCACCATCAAACCCTTACGGAGCTTGATTGGCAGCGCGTCATAAATCGCCGACATGCGGATATGGATGCCTTTGCGGGTGGCGTAACCCAGTCCCATGAAAGTGACGATGACGATCAGGAACTCATTCAGTTCCTCGGAAAAATAGATGGACTGGTTAAATACATACCGTCCAAAAACATTGGCGATGGTGTTGACGGCCATCAGGATGATCCCCCAGCCCAGGATCCAGACTTCGATCCGTCCGATAACGGCATCAATCTTTCCCAAGAAGCCGAAAGGAGTGGCAGTACCGTTTTCCATCGTGTCCCCCCTTTTTGAAAGCCTCACGCGCTAAACGCGTGAGGGAGTTTTAAGCGATATTCTTGGGGAGGGATCAGTTGCCCGACAATTCTGCCTGAAGCGCGTCCAGCAGTTCCTGACCGCGCGGGCCGACGGTTTCCACATAGGTCGCCGAAGTGCCAGTGCTGCGCTCGCGGAATGCATCGCGTTCTTCTTCGCTCAGGACAACCAGCCCGATATCCGGTTTGGCTTCTTTGATGATGTCGAGGCGTTTTTGGTTGAAGTCGGTGACGACGCCATCGATGAACCCGGTCATGTCTGCCATGGTGTCACGCACCAGTTGCTGACGGTCAGGGCTGAGCGTTTCGAACCAGTCTGAACCGGCCACGACCGTAGTGACCAGCTCTTGCTCGCCGGCCCAGATCAGGTGGCTGGTGACTTCATAAAACTTCATCTCTTCGATAGTCGGGATCGGGTTGACCTGACCGTCGATTGCACCCAACTGCAGCGCGCCGAACACTTCGCCAAACGGCAGCGGTGTCGGGCTTGCGCCCATGTTGTTATAGGTCTCGACCAGGATCGGCGACACCATCACCCGCATTTTGAAATTGTCGAAATCTTCTGGCGTACGGATCTCGCGATTGGTGGTCCAGACCTGTGGGCCTTCAGAGTACATGGTCAGAACTTCCAGACCACGCTTGCGGAAATCGTCGTTCAGCGGGCCATAGATGGTTTCCGAGCTGCTGAGGATGTTTGAAATCGCTGCCGGATCGGAAGGCAACAGGTAAGGCAGCAGGAAGACCTGGCTTTCCGGAACCACGGTACCAAGGTTGCCGATGGAAACGTTGGTGAACTGGATGACACCGTCAGCGGCCTGTTCAACCGTTTCGGTTGGCGTGCCAAGTGTGCCCATCGGGTAGACAGTGACAGTCACGTCACCATTTGTGGCCGCCTCGATCCGCGATTTGAACTCTTGCGCATAGGCGTCCATGATCGAGCCCGGAATTTCTTCGATGGCGAATTTCCAGTCCTCGGCCAGAGCGGTGAGTGGTGCCAGACTGAGCAAGGCTGCTGCTGCCGTCGTGCGCATATTCCGCAGAGTATAGGTCATGCTGGGTTCCTCCCTTTGATCCCTATTGGTTGTCAGATTGGAATCAGCACAGCATAGAATTTTACACAAAAAAATATTATGTTGCTTATGTTCACATAACAAAAGTTCATGTAATAAAGCATTTGAATATTGTGAAAGCCGACGCCGTTGAAACTGTTCAGAAATACTCTGCTCGAAACCTTTGTGACAGTCGTTGAATGCGGCGGATTCACTGACGCACAATATGCGTTGGGCATCACCCAATCAGCGATCAGCATCCGAATCCGCGACCTCGAAGATTCTCTTGGGTATCGTGTCTGCGAACGGGGGCGAGGCGGGTTTCGCCTGACCGAACGTGGCGAGATTGCCTATCACAAGGCAAGAGAAGTCCTACGTAACGTCCGGGATTTCGACGCTGAACTGCTGGAATTGCGCGACGCAGTGACGGGCGATTTGCGGATTGGCATCGTCGATGCGGTTAACACTTTGACGGATCTGCACCTGTCCAGATCGCTGAAGCGATTTCTGGATCGTCCTAATGAAGTCAAGCTGGAAATTGTGGTCGCTTCGCCGATCGAACTGACGCAAAGGCTGATCTCGGGCGATTTGCACGTAGCCATCGCTCCGTTTCGCAATCAGGTGCCGGAACTGCGTTACACCAAGCTGTGTGACGAGGAGCACCAATTGTATTGCGGGCGCGACCATCCGCTGTTTGCCGTGCCTGACACGGAAATTAGTCTGGAAGATCTTACAATGCATGAAATTTGCCAGAGATCTTACGACGTATTCGTTTCGCCCGAGTTGAAACCAACCAATATGCGTGCTGTCGTGGCGAATATGGAAGCGATGGCAGTACTAATTGAAACCGGGCATTATCTGGGGGCCCTGCCAGTGCATTTCGCGACAAGTCTGGAATATCACGACAAGCTCAGAGCCGTGGCGCCCGAACGGCTGAACTGGATTTCGACATTCTACCTCGCGACCCGATCTACAAGCGTACACAGGCGCGCAGTTGAACTTTTTGTCGAAGATGTGGCCGGTTACTACACAGAAGGCGATCAGAATCACTAAACTGGAACTTATTTGGTATCGCCTGATGTCACGAGTTGATGTCTGCTTTGAAGGGAAAAGCGTGCGTTCGTAGAAATCGCGGCATTTGTGCCCAAAAGGGCCATATTTCGTTGAAAAACTCGCCCTTGATCGAAGCCGAAGTCGCTGATTCAATTTCCGTACTAGATGGGGGATTGAACGATGATGGGATCGAGGCAGGAAGCGCAATCGTCGCTGTTCTATGAGTTCTCATTGGAGAACCACGTTCCCCAAGATCACCTGCTTCGGTCGATTGATCGATTTGTTGATCTGAGCAGCATTCGAGCACATCTCGCGGATTTTTACAGTCACACGGGTCGTCCATCGGTCGATCCCGAACTGCTGGTCAGGATGCTTCTGGTGGGCTATTGCTTCGGCATTCGGTCAGAACGTCGCCTGTGCGAAGAGGTTCATTTGAACCTGGCCTATCGCTGGTTCTGCCGCCTCGATTTGACCGACCGCGCACCTGATCACTCAACGTTTTCCAAGAACCGGCATGGTCGGTTCCGCGAGAATGAATTGCTGCGCCACCTGTTCGAGACGACTGTGGCGCGTTGCATCGCGGAAGGTCTGGTGAGCGGGCAGCGCCGGGCAATTGATACCAGCCTAATCGAGGCGGATGCCAACAAGCAGAACTCCACACCCAAGGAAGAATGTAACGCATCCGACATCGACCCGACGGGTGCCACTCGCGCCGTTCGCGAGTATCTCGACGCGCTGGATGAAGCTGCATTCGGTGCCGCCAGCGAGGTGCAAGCGAAGTTCACATCCCATTCTGATCCGGCCAGCCAATGGACGGCGGCACGTAAAAGCCCTGCTTTCTTTAGCTATTCCGACAACTATCTGATCGATACCGATCACGGCGTCATCGTCGATGTGGATGCGACGCGTTCAATCCGGCAGGCTGAGGGAGGATCAAATCCGGTCTCTACCGCGAACATGCGAGCCAAATGGGCGTTGCGGTGGATACCGATGGCTGATTGACACGGACCAATCGATTTGGAATCGGTTGGTCGGTTAGTTTTGTGT
This sequence comes from Ruegeria sp. AB9, assembly GCF_056542585.1. Lineage (NCBI taxonomy): Bacteria > Pseudomonadati > Pseudomonadota > Alphaproteobacteria > Rhodobacterales > Roseobacteraceae > Ruegeria > Ruegeria sp. AB9. Next base: position 20,258 of record NZ_JBQGAA010000019.1, read on the forward strand.
TTCCAGCTGGAATTCGCTCCGCCAACCATCGGCGCCTGCGGGCTGATACTGTTGAAAAACTCCGAGTTTGCGCAAATTTGAGTCCATATTTACTCGTAGAAGCCCGATAGAATTTTTCAGCTTAGGGGTCGGCCAAAATCTGACTCTAACCGCCAGAGGGCGTCTCAACAACTGTCATCAATATTGGATTTGGACTTTGTCGACGGATCGCCCGTTCGCAGAAAACTCGAACCTCCTGCATTTTTGAGTTTTTCAACACAATCGGCTCTCTGCTACCATTCTCTGCGTTGGGCATCGATTGGAGGAAAGAGCCCATACCGGCAATTGATCCGCAGCTGTGGGCCTGAATTTGTTGCGAATAGAGTGTCTGATCCGCAAATCAGCCCTGATTTTCCACTACGTAAGTCAGGATCATTGAAGTCGACTTAGGTGTCGGATGAAGGAAGTGAGACAAAAAAGGTTCCGTCGCTGATGGCAGAACCATGTGCCGCCATTCACCCTATTCGCGCTGGATTGTATAAACAGTATACCCTCCGGTTTCTGCCACCTGAATTGCACCCAGATCATCCACCAGAGATTGTGCCGCCGCGCTCCCCGTCGGACACGAGACAAGATCGGCGGTGTGATCCAGAAAGTTGACGGTAAACGCGGTCTCTCCGGTCAGCTGACACCAATCCCCTTCCGACCTGTATCCACCCACCAGGCGCAAGTTGTCATTGGTCGGTGTAGGTGCCACCCCGGTATCCGGCGGATCGCTTTGCGGGCTCTGATCACAGGCGGCCAGCAGCAGGGCTGTGCCCATTACAAACAGCTTCTTCAATGTTTCGTCCCTCGCTCTGATTTTGCAGCACAATGACACAGAGCGCGTGGGATGAAGTGATTTGCATCACGCGGCTTCCAGGTTGGCGATAGAAAATCGAACACTGGAACAGGAAATGGCATCACGTTGACGGCAATTCTTGGGGAGCCCCAGTCTGCTTCAAAGTCGCCTGACCTATCGATCGGCATCAAAGCTCTACGTAACGGAATAGTAGTAAACCCGACCCAGTTGCATCTAACCTTTTCTTACAAAATGGCAGCAGGGGCATGTCTGACAGATGTTCAGGAAGGTATTGAAGACAATTGCAGGTGTCGCGGTTCTGGGCACTGTGGGTTTGGTCGGCTATCTGTTGATTGCACCGCCGGATCTGCTGAAAGTCGGAACGAATTACTCTGCCAAAATCGTCTGTTCCAACGTCTTTATTGCCGGACGCGATCCTGACGAGGTTCTGGCGGTAGACGTGCAGGCGCCCGGTCATCCGCTGCTTAGGCAAATCTCGATCACGGTTGATCGGGACGCGCAAACTGTGCAAGCGCGGATCTTCCGGTTCTTTGCGCCCGCCACGTCGCAGTTTCGGCCGGGGCTAGGCTGCACAAATGTTCATGATGCATCTCTGAGCGCACGGACCCTTGAGGCAATTGATCCCTTGCCAGAAGGCCTTTGGCCTAATGGTAATGACGTCGCCCTGTCTCAGGATCCCAAGGTTCAGAGCGTCATGTCGGATGACAGCTTGGTGGGGGACGGATATCGGGCCGTTGTTGTGGTTCGAAACGGGCGCATCGTTGCCGAACTCTATGCCCATGGGTTCGATGCAAACACGCCATTGCTGGGCTGGTCCATGACCAAGACGGTCACGGCTGGATTGATCGGCACATTGATTAACGCGGGTCGAATGAGCGTGTCGGAAACACTCGTCGACAGTTTTCCGGAATGGGCCAAGGACTCTCGCCGGGACATTACCGTGGCTGACATGCTGTCCATGGCCAGCGGATTGCAATGGAACGAAGAGTACGGAGACGTTTCTGACGTAACCCGGATGCTGTATCTCAGCGACGACATGGCTGATTTTGCTGCTGGCCGCGCCCCCGAAACCGACATTGGCACCGATTTCAACTATTCCTCGGGTACGTCCACGATTCTGTCCCGTGTGTGGCAAGACAAGCTGCCCGACGGCGGGTTGACCTATCCGCAAGAGGCGCTTTTTGAACCGCTTGGCATGACTTCCGCAATTATCGAGGCAGACGCCAGTGATACCTTTATCGGGTCCAGCTACATGTATGCGACAGCTCGTGACTGGGCCAGGTATGGACAGTTTCTATTGCAAAATGGCGTTTGGGACGGCGCACGGATTTTACCCGAAGGGTTTGTGAACTGGATGTTTGAAGCCGTTGCCGTTTCGGACGGGAAATATGCCAAAGGTCACCTTTGGCTGGAAGCGCCGGGCGACCTGCCACCATTCGAAGACGCGGTTTGGTTGCAGGGGCATGACGGTCAATTCATCGGAATATTCCCGTCCCATGACATGGTTGTTGTGAGGATGGGGTTAACGCCATCCCGAATGGGTTATTCCTCTTTGCCGTTGGCGAAAGAGTTAATTTCGGCTTTCGGGGGTTAGGGTCGGCCCCCCTCCACCCAGCGCATCGCCGTACACTTCACTGTTGTTTCCCCATTCATCAGGACACCGGGTCGCAGGCAGGTATCTTGCATATTGGCAGCTTTTAGTATACCGCCGCATACAAATGAATGCCAGGGCTGGCCAGACCGTCGCGAGCCTGGCGTAAATCGTCACCAGAAGCAGATAGCCGGAACAGCCATGAGCCTTTACACAGAATATCTCAGCGAGATCGAAACCCGCAAAGAACAGGGGCTGCACCCAAAGCCCATCGATGATGGCGCTCTTGTGAAAGAGATCGTCGCCCAGATCAAGGATGCCGGGAATGAACATCGCGACGAGTCGCTGAACTTTTTCATCTACAACACGCTGCCGGGCACAACCAGCGCCGCAGGTGAAAAGGCGAAGTTCCTGAAAGAAATCGTTCTGGGTGAAACCGTGGTCGAGGAAATCTCGGTACCCTTCGCGTTTGAATTGCTGTCACACATGAAGGGCGGCCCCTCGGTTGAGGTTCTGCTGGACCTGGCGCTGAGTGATGATGCCGCGATTGCCGAGCAGGCCGCCGAAGTTCTGAAATCGCAGGTCTTCCTGTATGATGCCGACACCGACCGCCTCAAGGAGGCGTTCGAAGCTGGCAGTGCAGTCGCACGGGACATTCTGGAAAGCTATGCCAAGGCTGAGTTCTTCACCAAGCTGCCCGATATCGATGAAGAAATCGAAATCGTGACCTATGTCGCGGCCGAGGGTGATATCTCGACAGATCTTCTGTCGCCGGGCAATCAGGCACACTCACGTGCTGACCGCGAACTTCACGGCAAGTGCTTTATCTCGGAGGCGGCGCAAGAGGAAATTCAAAGTCTTAAGCTTCAGCACCCCGGCAAACGCGTAATGCTGATCGCGGAAAAAGGGACCATGGGTGTGGGCTCGTCGCGTATGTCCGGCGTGAACAACGTGGCGCTGTGGACCGGAAATCAGGCCAGCCCTTATGTGCCCTTCGTCAACTTCGCCCCGATCGTCGCTGGCACGAACGGCATTTCGCCAATCTTTCTGACCACCGTTGGCGTGACCGGCGGCATCGGCCTCGACCTGAAAAACTGGGTCAAGAAGGTGGACGAAGACGGTAACGCAATCCTGAACAACGACGGCAACCCGATTCTTGAAGAGAAGTATTCGGTTGCAACCGGCACGGTTTTGAAGATCAACACCAAAGACCACAAGCTGCTGAGCGAAGATGGTGACGAACTGGTGGACGTATCCTCGTCCTTCACTCCGCAAAAAGTGGAATTCATGAAGGCCGGCGGCTCATACGCCATTGTCTTTGGCAAGAAATTGCAGACCATCGCGGCAGAAACACTGGGTGTCGAAGCGCCTTTGGTTTTTGCACCATCCAAAGAGATCAGCCACGAAGGCCAGGGCCTTACCGCAGTCGAGAAGATCTTCAACAAGAACGCCGTCGGCACAACACCGGGCAAGACCCTGCACGCCGGATCGGACGTGCGTGTAAAGGTCAACATCGTGGGGTCGCAGGACACCACCGGCCTGATGACCATGCAAGAGCTTGAGGCGATGGCCGCGACGGTGGTGTCGCCAAGCGTTGATGGGGCTTATCAGTCCGGGTGTCACACTGCATCGGTCTGGGATGCCAAGGCGCAGGCCAACACGCCGCGTCTGATGAAATTCATGAATGATTTCGGCCTTGTTACCGGCCGTGACCCCAAAGGCATCTATCATTCGATGACCGACGTGATCCACAAGGTGCTGAACGACATCACCGTGGATGACTGGTCAGTCATCATCGGCGGCGACAGCCACACCCGTATGTCCAAGGGCGTAGCGTTTGGTGCAGACTCGGGCACCGTGGCACTGGCGCTGGCCACCGGCGAAGCCTCGATGCCGATCCCGGAATCGGTCAAAGTCACCTTCAAGGGCAAAATGGCCGATCACATGGATTTCCGTGATGTGGTGCATGCCACACAGGCGCAAATGCTGGAACAGCACGGCGACAACGTTTTCCAGGGCCGTGTGATCGAAGTGCATATCGGCACTCTGCTGGCGGACCAGGCCTTCACGTTCACCGACTGGACTGCTGAGATGAAAGCCAAAGCCTCGGTCTGTATCTCGAATGACGAAACACTGATCGGGTCACTGGAACTGGCCAAGTCCCGCATCCAGATCATGATCGACAAGGGTATGGAGCATGAAAACGGCATGCTGCAGAAGCTGATCAATATCGCTGATGCACGCATCGCCGAGATCAAATCGGGTGAAAAACCTGCTCTGCAACCCGACGACAACGCGAAATACTTCGCCGAGGTCGTCGTCGATCTGGACCAGATCAACGAACCGATGATCGCTGACCCCGACGTCCACAACGCCGACATCTCCAAGCGCTACACTCACGATACGATCCGCCCGATCTCTTACTACAATGCTGAAAAGCATGTGGATCTGGGTTTTGTCGGTTCATGTATGGTGCACAAAGGTGATATCAAGATTGTCGCCCAGATGTTGAAGAACCTTGAAAAGGAAACCGGTAAGGTCGAATTTAAGGCACCACTGGTGGTCGCGGCTCCGACCTACAACATCATCGACGAATTGAAGGAGGAGGGCGACTGGGAAGTGCTCGAGAAATACTCGGGTTTCGAATTCGACGACCTGTTCCCGAAGGAAAAGGCCCGCACCGAGTACGAGAACATCCTGTACCTCGAACGTCCGGGCTGTAACCTCTGCATGGGCAATCAGGAGAAAGCCGCCAAAGGCGATACGGTTTTGGCCACCTCAACCCGATTGTTCCAGGGCCGTGTTGTTGCAGATGCGCCGGACAAGAAGGGCGAAAGCCTGCTCGCCTCAACCCCCGTCGTAGTTTTGTCGGCCATCCTGGGTCGGACCCCAAACGTCGAGGAATACAAAGCTGCCGTCGAAGGCATCGACCTGACCAAATTCGCCCCTCCGATTGAAAAACCGGCGGACACGAAGTCGGCTCACTTCTAAGCGCGAACCTTCAAACTAATGTCGATCGCCCGGGCACCCTATCAGGTGACCGGGCGTTTTTTGTCTCGTGTCTATTTGGCTGTGATTGCACCTGACAAAAACGCGTACCGGGTTCAAAGAATAGGCAAAGGTCCACGCGTCTTGGTCTGCCGAAGAACAAAGTTGCTGCGGGTGTCCCGGACGAGGCCGGACTTCAAAAGACGCTGCATGATAAACACCTCCAGATCTTCGGGTGTCTTCGCATAAACTTTCAAGATGAAATCATGATCCCCGGTGATCGAGGCACATTCGACGATCTGTGGTTCGGTTTCGACAAGCCGCAAAAAGTCCGAGATGCTCTTTTCCTGATGATCCTTCAACGCAACATGGACGTAGGCGATGGCGTTCAGACCGACGGCCTTGGCGGGGACTTGCGCGCGATAGCCCGTAACCACTCCGGATGCTTCAAGGTCGCGTACACGACGCCAGCATTGCGAGGCCGACAACCCGGTTCGGTCAGCCAGTTCCTGCATCGAGAGGCGCCCGCTTAGTTGCAGCTCTCGCAGAATGTCTATGTCAGCAGGATGAAGCATTTATTTCGTTTTTAGATATTTGTCAGGACGTTTCATTCATATTATCGCGAGTCTTTCGATTATCAAAACAAATCCACCGCACTCTGCGCGCTATCCTGTTGGCAAGCAGGAGGAAACGGATGCCCAAATCGACCAAATATGTCGCAAAGGTCGCCGATGCGCGGGGCCACATCGCCTACACTGACGAAGAAAACGCTGTCTGGGCCGATTTGTATGCAGCGCAAGAAGGCAATGTGCAGCGCCACATGGCGCGAGAATATCTGGACGGGCTAGCCCGACTGGACTTGCCGAAGACAAGGGTACCCTCCTGCGCGGACATTTCTGACCGGTTGCTGGACCTGACGGGATGGCGGGTGCAGCCGGTTCCAGCCCTGATCGGCTTCAAGACGTTTTTCGGTATGCTGGCGGATCGCGTCTTTCCCGCGGCCTCGTTCATTCGGTCCCGCGAAGATTTCAACTACATCGAAGAACCCGACATTTTTCACGAGATATTCGGTCATACTCCGTTGTTGAGCGACACACGTTTTGCTGCGTTCAGCCATGCCATCGGCCAGGCCGGGAAACAGGCGGACGATGCCGATTATGCCTGGCTGATCCGGCTATACTGGTTTTCAATTGAGTTTGGCCTGCGCCGTCAGAACGGTCAGATCAAGGCGTTGGGATCGGGGCTGGCATCGTCGCCGACTGAACTGATCTATGCCGTGAGCAGCGATATCCCGGATCGGGACCCGTTCGACATCTTGACCATTTTGCGCACGCCGTATCGGATCGATATGCATCAGATGGGGTATTTTGTTCTGGATGACCCTGAAGAGTTGTTTGAAGCCGCAGATCGCGACCTTCTGGCAGATGTTCGTCGCGCGCGCCAGTTGGGGCTGTTGCCGAACAAGTTCCCGGAAAAAGTGACAGCGGCGGAATAGGGCCGCCGCCCGGCGTCAGACAGACAGGTCTTTATACATATAGGTTGTGGGTTCCAGTTTGGGTTCGAACGGGTTTCGGCAGTAGTTCGGTATTTCGCCTGCACTCTGAAATCCGAGGTCCTGATAAAGCAGTCGTGAGGGATCGGTGCTGCGCGTATCAAGGACCAGCATCGTGCGCCTTAACTCTTTCGAATGTTGAAAGAGGGCATCCATCAAAGCGCGACCGAAACCCCGCCGTCTGGCATTCGGGTGCACCAGAAGCTTCGCGACATCGGCGCGGTGCGGCTGATTTGGCATGGCCGCCGGGATCAGTTGAACGGTGCCCAGAATGCGCCCTTTGTCATGGACGACGAACACCTCCAATGCGCCGGACCTGAGCCCCGGCAGAACGTTTTGCAGCCAGTACCTTCGTGCATCTTCCAGTGTAAACGGAAGTATGAAGCCAATGCTGGCCCCGTCGTGAACACAGGCGTGGAGGATTTCTGCCAGATCATCAAGCGCTGCGCCGAAATCGGGATCGCTCAGACGCGAGATCATATCAGCACCAAAACATAGCGCGCACCGCGCGATGCCCCGGTTTCAAACCGGGTCGGGCCTGACAGGTGATAACGCAGGCAATCTCCGGCGCTCAGCGCATGGGGTGTTCCGTCAACAGTCAGTGTAAGTGCGCCATCGATTAGGATCAGATGATGTTCCTGCCCGGATTTGGGCGGCGTCTCGTAAGTGATGACCGTGTCTCGCGGAAGGTGGCATTCCACGACCTCTGCGTTCAGGCCGTTTGCAGGAGGTGATACTGCGCGGCGGGTAAAGCCCGTTTCAGGATCACGCCATTCGGTCTGGCGTTCAAACGGCACCTTGGGGTCAAAACTGTCTTCGACCATCATCAATAGTCGCGACATGGGCAGGTCATAAGCAGCACAGAGGCGGCCAAGATTCTCTGCCGTAGGGCTGACATCACCTTTCTCCATTCGGGACAGCGTGGCGCGACTGATCCCACTCAGAGCGGCCAGTTGATCCAGCGACCACCCGCGCCCATGGCGAAACTCGTTCAAGCGAAAGGCGAGGCGGTTTGACAGGTTATCGAGCATAGATCACAAACGAGAATAGTTTTCGTATGTGAGAAAAGTATCCTGAAAATTTTAACTTGTAAATGAGAAAGGGCGTAGAAATTCCACGCCCTTTGCAAACTTTTAACGATGCAGCGGATTACTTCCAGCCAACCTCGTTAAAGATTTTCTGCGCTTCCGGGATGTTCTTGGCGACGTCCGCAAGGTTCACTTCGTCAGCTTTGAACTCACCCAGTGCCTTTACCGATTCCGCCAGCTCAACGCTTTGTACCGCCGGGAATTCGTCATTGCCCGCCGAGAAATATTTCTGTGCTTGATCACTTGCCAGATATTCAAGGAACAGGATCGCATTGTCTTTGTTTGGCGCATGCGCCGCGACGCCGCCACCCGACAGGTTCATATGCGCGCCATAGCTGTCCTGGTTGGGGAAGACCCAGCCGATCATGTCGCGGTCAGCAGACAGACCTTTGACATCTTTGCGGATTGCACGTGCAAAGTAATAGGTGTTCGACACAGCGATATCGCATTCACCTGAAACGATGCCACGCAGCTGGTCAGTGTCACCGCCCTGTGGATCACGCGCCATGTTGGCGACCACGCCTTCAGCCCAGGACTTTGCAGCTTCTGCTCCATCATGTGTGATGATCGAGGCCAGCAGGGTCTGGTTGTAGGTGTTGGTTGATGACCGGATGCAGATCAGATCTTTGTATTCCGGCTTGGCCAGATCCGCGTAAGTGGCCGGCGGATTAGTGACGTTTTCTTTGTTGTAAAAGATGATCCGACCACGCTGTGAGAAACCGAACCACTGGTTGTCGGTATCCTGCAGGTTAGCGGGGATTCGCTCTTCCAGAGTATCGCTTTCGATCGACTGTAGGATGCCCGCATCTTTGGCGCGCGCCAGGCGCGAGGTATCGACGGTCAACATCACGTCTGCTGGAGAGTTCGCGCCTTCTGCCTCCATGCGCGCAATCAACTCGTCCGCCTTGCCTTCGATCCGGTTGATCTTGATGCCAGTGGCGTCTTCAAAGTCCGTGTACAGACGTTCGTCGGTATCATAGTGGCGTGACGAATAGAGGTTCAGCTCGCCTTCGGCAGCGGCCGAGGTTGCGATCAATGCCGACAGAGCGGCGGCCAGGCAGGTTGTGGATTTCAGCATAGTGTGCCCCAACAATTGAATTTCGTGTCGGCCCATAATCCGACTGATTTGCTCAATTATATGATTCTCGGTCAGATGCAAGGAAATCCGACAGATTTACTTGGGAAAATGATCGCAGGTGCTCATACGAGGCACATCCGTACGTGCAAGAGGTGTCCGAAAGAGAAAGTAGTATATGCTGCAACGAATGGATCACCCGCGATCAAGAACCTCAATTGCAAGGATTGTGGGCAAGTGGCGCGCTACTTCTATCCAAGTGTCCCCTTCATCCACACTGGCAAAAACAGAGCCGCTATTGGTCCCGAAATAAATACCGGCGGGGTCTCGGCAATCTCCGGCCATGGCCTGGCGTAGAACAGTGAAAAAGCAACTCTCCTGCGGCAGACCGCACCGCTGATCTTTCCATGTTGCGCCTCCGTTGGTGGATTTCCATACTGCGGCGGCGGCATCAGGCGGATAACGCCCGATGCTGTCCCCGTTTAATGGCAAGGTCCAGATCGTGTTTGAGTCACGCGGGTGAACGTGGATCGGAAACCCAAAAGTGGACGGCAGGCCTTCGGTGATGTCTTCCCAACTGCGCCCCCCGTCAGGAGAGCGCCAGACCCCGTGATGATTTTGTTGATACAGCAGATCCGTGGCGCCGGGGGCCTGCACCATGTTGTGGACGCAATGCCCCGTCTCACCATTTCTGGGGGCTGCGGGATGATCATGGTGCGTACAGGCCTCGGCGTTGGATAACCTGTTGCGCCGCTCCCAGTTTGAACCGCCATCCTCAGTCGCAAAAACACCTGCGGCCGAGATGCCGACCCAGAGCTTTTGCGTATCATTTGGATCCGCCACGATTGTATGCAAGACCAGCCCCGCACCACCGGGATTCCAATCAGGTGCCGAAGGGTGGTTTGTCAGACCCTCGACCGTATTCCAGGTCCGACCGTTGTCATGGCTGGCCAGCAAGCGGGCCGGTTTCGTGCCCGCATACAACGTTCCATGCTCATAGCGCAGAGACCAGATTTGTGAAAACTCATCAGCGAAAGGTGCGGGCTCTCCGGTCCAGCCAATCATCCGGGCAAAATCCGGGTCGTTCGCAGCCCACTCGTCCATTTGACCACTGGTGAGTTTCGTTACCTCCCAGGTTTCACCGCAATCTTCGGATCGCCAGACACCGGCACCATGCCAGTCACCACCACCCCCGGCCCAAAGTGTGCCAGTCCTGCTATCGCCGATGACATGGTTGATAGGCCAGCCCTCACAATGCGGGCCTGATACTTTCCAATCTGATCTGTTATGGTCACCTGAGACAATAAAAGTGCCCTTGGTCGTTCCCACCAATACGTTGATGCCGTGTTCTCGCATGAACTTCGCGCTCCGCACTATCGAAGCAAGGGTACCACGTTACACCCATTGGCGTGGAAAACAAAAAAACCGCGCTCGAAAGCGCGGTTTTTTAAATCAGTGTTGTGCAGTTCTTAGCCCTGACGAGCTTTGAACTTGCGCTGCGTCTTGTTGATAACGTAGACGCGGCCTTTGCGACGCACAATACGGCAGTCACGGTGCCGGTTCTTGAGCGAGCGGAGCGAGTTCTTGACCTTCATGGTCTGTCTCCAATCTGCGGCGCCTTCATCAAGGACGTGGCCAGCGCCTGGGTTAGTCGGGTGCCCCGGAAACCCGGAACAGTGAAATCATGGTGGGCGGTACAAGGATCGAACTTGTGACCCCTTCGATGTCAACGAAGTGCTCTACCGCTGAGCTAACCGCCCACTTTCCCTTTGCGTGCCCAGCCCCATAACGAAATGGGGCGCGGATCCCCGCGCCGGTAGCGGGGTCTATAAAAGGAGTCGCAAAGGGGTTCAAGGGGTTTGGAAGAACTATTTTCCGGTCTATGTTGATTACGAACATGGAGAGATCATGCAGAACGCAGCCTTTGTATTGGATATGCCCGAAAACCGCAGTTCATGCGTGGTTTTTTCATCCCCACATAGCGGGCGGGATTATCCCGAAGCATTTCTGAAGCGGTCCGTTCTGAACCAAAGCGTGATTCGGTCCTCTGAAGACGCATTTGTTGATCAACTTTTTGCGTCAGCCGTTGAATATGGCGCGCCTTTGATAAAGGCGGCCATGCCCCGTGCTTATCTGGACCTGAATCGCAGTTTGGACGAGTTGGACCCGGCGCTGATCAGCGGTGCACGCAGGCACGGGCATAATCCAAGGGTTGCATCAGGGCTGGGCGTGATCCCCCGCGTCGTGGCCAATGGGCGGGCGATTTACAGCGGCAAACTGACCATGGACGAAGCGCGGCTGCGCATCGACACCTATTGGCGCCCCTATCACGCACGATTGAAATCCTTGCTTGCCGAATCGCATGAGAAATTCGGTCAGGCCATTCTCGTGGATTGCCATTCGATGCCGCATGAGGCGGTGGCCATGGCTGGCACGACCCGAAACAAACGGCCCGAAATCGTGCTGGGGGATCGGTTTGGTGCTTCGGCCACGTCCGAGATTGTGGACCACGTTGAATCGGCGTTTGCGTCGGCGGGTCTGAATGTGGCGCGCAATGCCCCGTTTGCCGGGGCCTACGTGACTCAGACCTACGGTCGCCCAAGCCGTCAGCAGCATGCGATACAGATCGAAATCGACCGCGCCTTGTATATGGACGAAGAAAAGATTGCCCCAAACGCCAACTTCATGGCGTTTTCGAAACTCCTTCGGCAAGTGGTTCGCGAAATCTCCAGCATCGGTTCAAAACCGGTCCGTCTGGCTGCGGAATGAGCCTAGCGCAAAGCGCGGCCCTTCACGATGGCTTCAGCTCCGAACTTTTGGCGGATCTCATCTGTGGCTCGCTCGGCCTGCGATCTGCGGACGGCGCCCGGATCAAGCAGGTCGCCAGAAATATCGGCCTGATCCGAGGAACACAGATCGGACAGACCACAACCTAACAGGCGATACGGCCCCTGATCGCCCACCTGATCAAAAAGCCCCCTTGCCGTGCGATAAATCTTGTCTGCGATCTGCGTTGCGTCCCGCAATGAGACGCGCCGCGTCAGAATCTTGTGATTTGCTTTCTTCAGCTTCAAGGTAACGACCCGGCCAGCCAAATCCTTGGCTTTAGCGCGGTCAGACACTTTCAAGGCCATGCGCCACAAGTGACCGTCCAGAACATCAGGGTTGGCGGTGTCTTCAAAAAAGGTAGTCTCATTGCTGATGGACTTCATCGGTTCATGGGCAGATACACGCCGCTTGTCCTGCCCTCGTGCCAGATGCCACAGGCGATACCCCATCGAGCCAAAGCGCGCAGTCAGAGCCTCCTGATCCCAACGCAGCAAGTCGTTGAAGGTTCGGATTCCCGCCCGTTCCAGTGATTCCTGCGCAGCGGGACCAATCCCCCAGATCAACCGCACGGGTTTGTCATTCAAAAACTCTGCCGTTTCCGCCTTGCCGATCACCGAGAACCCGCGTGGCTTGTCAAGGTCCGAGGCAACCTTGGCCAGAAACTTGTTGTGACTCAGCCCGATTGACCCGGTCACACCCAGTTCATCTTTCATGCGTTTGACCAAACGCGCGAGCATGACGGCAGGGGGTGCTCCGTGCAGGCGCTCGGTACCCGACAGATCCATGAAAGCTTCGTCCAGAGACAGCGGTTCGACCACGGGTGTCAGTTCGTCCATCATGGCGCGGATGTCGCGTGACACTTCGGCATAGACGGACATGCGCGGTTTGATCACGACAGCATCCGGGCACAGTTGCAGCGCTTTGAACATGGGCATGGCGGAACGCACGCCGCGAATCCGGGCCACATAGCAGGCTGTTGAAACGACACCGCGCTTGCCGCCGCCTATAATGACTGGCTTGTCCACCAACTCCGGATTGTCACGCTTTTCCACCGAGGCATAGAAAGCATCGCAATCCATATGAGCGATCGACAGGTCAAATAGTTCGGGGTGTAACTTGACCCTGGGGCTGCCGCAGGCCGTGCAGCGCCGTTCGTTTGTCAAAGGGGTCAGGCAATCTCGGCAAAGACCGGGCATCTGCGTCCTCGTATGTTCCGCAGTTGACTTGGGGGTTCTTTATATCATCCCCAAACAGTGTTCAAAGATCATTCGGAGAAAAGAAAACCCCCCGCAGCATCGCGGGGGGAAGTAACGAACCTCAGGAAGAGATGGTTCGTTGGGGAGTAATTCCCCTTGAGAATCGCCAAGATTTACGATCCCCGATAGGATGAAGGTCGCTTTGGCAAAACTCACTTTTTGAATGTGTGTTTTCTGGCACAGGGACGATTTGGCGCGGATTTCTGAAAAATTGACGTTAGGTCAATCTCTTGCGGCGGCATTTGAGCACAAAAAACGCCTGAAACGGTGAATCCGTTCAGTGCACTTTCAGAGAACTTAACTCGGCCAAAACCGCTTCGGCGGCGGCTTTCGGATCCTCTGCCTGATAAATCGGGCGTCCAACGACGATATGATCTGCGCCGTCCTGGATGGCATTGGCCGGCGTGGCCACACGTTTCTGATCACCAAGCGCTGCGCCCGCCGGGCGCACGCCGGGAGTGACGATCAAACGCCCCTCGGCCTGCGGCAGCGCGCGGATCAAAGCGGCTTCCTGCGGGCTCGCGATGACGCCATCAGCACCGGCCTCCAACGCTTTGGCGGCGCGTTCAACGACCACGTCTTGCACGTCGCCGGGTTTCAGAAGACTTGCGTCCAGATCGTCGCGGTTCAATGAGGTCAGGATCGTCACCGCGAGGATTTTCAGGTCTTTGCCCGCTGCGCCTTCTTTGGCGGCACGCACCACATGCGGATCACCATGCACGGTCAGAAAATCCAGATCGAATTGCGCCAGACCCCGCACGGCGCTTTCAATTGTATTGCCGATGTCGAACAGCTTCATGTCCAGGAAAATGCGCTTGCCGTGATCCTGTTTCAGCTCATTGGCCAATGCCAGTCCACCGCCGGTCAGCATGCCCAACCCGATTTTGTAGAACGAAACGCTGTCCCCCAAGCGCTCGGCCATAGCCAGACCCTGCAGGGCGTTGGGTACGTCGAGGGCTACGATCAGACGGTCATCAGACATGGGGCACTCCTTTTTTTTGGCAAACGTCTGCGTCCTAGCGAGTTCGGGCCGCTCTGTCCATCTGAGATGCTGGACAGGCGAAGTTTCCTTTTGCGTTTTTGTACACAAGCGCACAGGTTTCCACCTACCCAGATCGCGACGCGTTGCAATCCGGAGGAACGCGGCAGTGCAGCCCTTTTCCATCCTTCGTCATTTACAAATTAAAACATTCATCTTAATGATTGTGTATGAATGGAAAAGCACTTTCTCGACGCACTTTCTTCTGCCGCGCCGCATGTCTCGCAGTACTGGGCGCTCAGTCCAAAACTGCGCTTGCAGAGTTGCAACTCGGTTCCTCGGCTCGAATTACAACATTGTCGGACGGCTATCTGTCATTGCCGCCAGAGATGGTCTTCGGATCCATGCCGAAAGAAGAGCTTAAGCAGCTTCTGAACCGCAATCAAACTGACGCAACCAAATACGAGCCAGAGTGCAACGTGGCGCTCTACCGAGACAGTAAAAACACGGTTCTGTTTGATGTTGGTGCCGGGGCAGATTTCATGCCGACATCCGGCAAGCTTTTGGAAACTCTTGAATCAATTGACCTGTCGCCCGAAGACGTCACCCACGTGATCTTAACCCATGCGCACCCAGATCACATCTGGGGCGTTTTGGATGACTTCGATGACCTGCTTTTTCCCGATGCCACATATCACTTCGCCCGCAAGGAATGGGACTATTGGTGGAACCCATCGACGGTGGAAACCATAGGCGAAGATCGCGCCGCGTTCGCAGTGGGCGCAAGGCGGCGCATGGAAGCAATTGAAGATCAGGTCGTTTTCTTTGATGACGGGCAGGAAATCCTGCCTGGTATTGCCGCCCGGGCAAGCTTTGGGCACACGCCTGGGCACATGGCCTTTGAAATTCGCAATGGCAGTGAAACCGTGATGGTTGTCGGCGATGCGCTCGGAAACCCACACGTGGCTTTTGAACGCCCCGATTGGTACAGCGGCACGGATCAAGATCCTCAAACTGCGGCAGCCACGCGAAGATCGCTGCTGGATCAGATTTCTCAGGAGCAAATGAACATAATTGGTTTCCACCTGCCGAACGGTGGGGTTGGCCGGGTCGAAAAGGCCGGCTCCACATATCGATTTATTGGAGAGCCTTCATGATGCGATCGCTTGTAGTTGCGTTAGCCTTGGCCACACCGGTTTGGGCAAGCGAAGATGTTGAAGACCAATACCCGCATAGCGCGCTGTATTCCAAACCGGTCGAATACATCCCCGGCGTATATTCCGCCATTGGCGCAACCGCTCCACCCACCTATGAAAACTCTGGCCACAACAACAACCTTAGCTTCATCGTAACAGGTGAGGGTGTGGTCGTCATAAACGGCGGCGCGGCCTATGTCCTTGCTGAAGCGCTTCACAAGGAGATTCAGGCAATCACGGATCAGCCGGTCAAACTTGTTTTCAACGAGAATGGTCAGGGGCACGCGATGCTTGGCAACGCCTACTGGTCTGAACTTGGCATTCCAATCATCGCCCATTCGGATGCTGCCGCCGAATTCGAGGAATATGGCCCCCAGATTCTGGAGGGAATGCAGCGATACAATCAGGACAAGGCCGAAGGAACATTTCTGGCTGGCCCGACCGAGACATTCGACGATGAATACGTGGTTGAGATGGGCGAATTCCGGATTGAGGCGAAATACCTCGGACCTGCCCACAGTCCTGGCGATATCTCGATCTGGTTGCCGAACCAGAACCTTGTCATCGCGGGTGACATGGCATTTCACGAGCGTATGCTGCCGATCTTTCAGGAGACCTACACTGCGGACTGGCTTGAAACCTGGGACAACGAGTTCGAAGTTTTATGGCGGCATATGTGATCCCTGGTCATGGCCATCCGACAAACATGGATCAGGTGCGCCGATACACACGCGACTACCTGGTTTACCTGCGCGGCAAAGTTCAGGAGCACATGGACGCAGGCGGAGATCTGGCAGAGGCTTACTACGTCGATCAGTCTCCTTATGCCCATCTGGACACGTTCGAAGAACTGGCAACGAAAAATGCCGGGCGCGTCTTCGAGCAGATGGAATTTGAGTAACTCAGGAATGCAGCGGAGCTGGAATTCGCATCAATATCCTATGCGTGCTGATCGCCCCGACCCACATGGAGAATACGGCAAGCCACGCCGTCAATGACAGGGCGGACCCTCCGGACAACCCGGCACCCACGGCGCAACCTCCTGCCAGCATCGCTCCGAAGCCCATGAGAACGGCTCCGACGAGGTACCGTTCCATCGGGGTGTCCGGTCCAAACCGTTCGATCTTCCACTCACCGGCAAGAACAGCCGATGTCGCAGCCCCGATTGCAACGCCCGGAACAAGTCCGATGCCGAAAGACAACGCAACGTCCCGTTTCGCGACGAGCGCCATCAGTGTATCCGTGGCCGGGCCGGTAAACGTGACCGAGGACACGGGCACAACTTCAAAAGATGCCTGCGCAATCGAAAACGTCATCAACCAGCCAAGTGCCACCGCCACCCCAACGCCTGCGGCGGTTACGATCCTTGCAAGCGCGACTTTACGGTGGGAAGCAAACGCAATTGCAGAGATCAATCCTAGCGCTGCAACAGCAGAGTAAACCGCTGGTGAAAAACCGAATATTTCTGAAAGATCGCGCGGCGCACCACCTGCGACGGTCCAGATACCGGAAAGCATCTCGCGTGCGGGGCTAAGAACGCCCGTGTAAGCTGCCTGAGCCACCAAGGTTAAAATCAATCCTGCCACAAGGGCGCGCAGATTACCGCACGAGGCCAACACCAGTAGGCGGGATGCACATCCGCGCGCCAAAACCATGCCAATGCCGAACAATGCTCCACCGATTAACGCGCCGCTCAGGCTGCCTGTTGAGGCGATTGCGCGTGTTTCGGACAGGTCCAGCCACTCAACGGTGACAAGCGCCTGTACCAACGCAAGCGCTGCCGTGAAAGCGATCAGCCAAACCGCCAAACGGGGACCAAACTCACCTTCGGCAACTTCAACAGTCGATGCCCGCAAACAAAAGTGAGATTTCTGAGCCGTCACACCGAACAAGACACCGACAAGCACTCCGGCAAATGCTAATGCGCCTGGGTCTCCTAACAGATCGATGAGCCTCTCCATGGGCAGAAACTCTCACCTCGTTGCGGTTTCGTCCTTGTCTTCGGTCAAACTGTTACTGCGCGGCCGTCGGCCTGCGCGCCAATTGGCATTGTGTCCATAGCTCACCCAAAGCAGATACCAGTCGATCCACGTCTTCAGGGGAATGCACGGGCGACGGTGTAATCCGCAGACGCTCTGTTCCCTTAGGGACGGTCGGATAGTTGATGGGCTGGATGTAAATCCCATAGTCGCGCATCAGCACATCCGAGATGAAGCGACACTTGACCGGATCGCCAACCATGACCGGAATGATATGGCTTGGGTTCGGCGTATGTGGAATGCCCAGATCGTCCAGCCTGTTTCGAACCTCGTACACGCGCTGCCGGTGCAGGCGTCGTTCCGCATTACTTTGCTTCAGATGCCGAACCGAGGCCGCAGCACCTGCAGCCATGGCAGGAGGCAACGCGGTGGTAAAGATAAACCCGCTGGCAAAAGACCGGACAAAATCGACGAGCTCATGCGATGCCGCGATGTATCCACCGACGACGCCGAAGGCTTTGCCCAAGGTTCCTTCGATGACAGTCAGTCGATCCATCTGACCTTCACGCTCTGCGATGCCGCCACCACGCGGTCCGTAAAGTCCGACCCCGTGAACTTCATCCAGATAAGTCATCGCGCCATAGCGATCCGCCAATTCACAAATCTCGGCAATCGGTGCGATATCGCCATCCATGGAATAAACGCTCTCGAACGCGATCAGCTTAGGCGCATTGACTGGCAAGTCAGCAAGATGCCTTTCAAGGTCCGCAAGGTCATTGTGCTTCCAAATCCGCTTTTGACAGCGACTATGGCGAATGCCTTCGATCATCGAAGCATGATTCAGTTCATCCGACAGAACCGTGATACCAGGGATGCGGGACGCCAAGGTGCCCAGCGCGGCCCAGTTCGACACGTATCCGGACGTGAACAGCAATGCCGCGTCCTTACCATGCAGGTCTGCCAGCTCTTGCTCCAGCAATACATGCTCGTGGGTCGTCCCCGAGATATTCCGAGTGCCGCCAGCGCCTGCACCGCAACTGTCAATCGCCTGGTGCATCGCGGCGAGCACCTTGGGATGCTGGCCCATACCGAGATAATCGTTTGAGCACCAAACAGTCACTTCCTCGGGACCGTTCTCAGCATGATTGCGCGCTGTCGGGAACGCTCCGCATTGGCGCTCGAGATCCGCAAAGACCCGGTAATTCCCTTCTTCGCGCAGCTGCTCTAACCGGCCACGAAAGAACTGTCGGTAATTCATCTCAGTTCCCGACGGCTTCTTGGACAATACCCGCCAGCAGGGCTTCGACTTTCTCCATCGCCCCGTCCGGATAGCTTCGATAACCGACTTTGACGCCGCTGTCGTCTTCGGCCACGAAGATACCGTATGGGCAATAGCCTATGTTCATCGGATCAGCTTCCATCACCTCGCGCGAGACCTTTGCCGAGCAGAAGATAAAGATATCTGCTGCCGAGAAAATCTGCTTGTCGCTGCCGACATCAGCGCCCGTCCGGTTCAGCATTTCACCAACGTGGCTCACATAGTCGATGACCAGCCCCTGCCCTACTATCGCGGACTCGACGGCGAACGTGGCATCATCAAAACTGCCGTCAAAGGGGGTGGTGATGATCTCTTCTGCAAGCGCGTGACTTGCGAGGACAGCGGAAAACACGGCTGTTGCGATAAAGTGTTTCATGGTCATAATCCTTCTCCTGAACCGCATTTTCTCAGATTGCACCTCGGGGGCTTTGACAGTGGTCCAGCCCCCGAACTTCTTAACCGAACATGTCTGAGGTGATACCGGCATACCAACCCAGCGATTCCTCGTAGGTTGCTTTTCTTAAATCCGAATCTTCGCCCGTCTGGCTGATAAAGCCATCCACCTTGGCGATCTTCTCAGGTGTCGCCTCATAGGTCGCACCAACCTTTACACCGTCATCGGTGCCGATCAGCGACCAGCACGTGTTCGAGAACTTTGCCGGGAATATTTTGGACCCGGTCAGTGCGCCTCTCACAGCATTCGCACAGACTTTGGCCTGACTGTTGGCAGAAAAGCCGGATTTCGGCATATCACCCTGCTGGCTGGCATCGCCAAGGACATAGATGTCCGGATCAGCCTTGGAGGACATGTCGTCCGCGTTTACAGGCGCCCAGTTGCCATCAGTCACGCCGGCCATTTCCGCGATGCGCCCTGCTTTCATCGCCGGGATCACGTTACAAACATCAACCTTCGTCTCTTCGCCGTCGATGGTAACGGTCATCGCACCTGGGTTCACCGACACGTTGCCCCCGCCAAAATCTTCCCCGATCCAGTCAACCATACCTTCGTAGTGATCTGCCCAACCTTCCTGAAACAATGACATTTTGGAGAATTTCGGTTTTGGGTCAGCAACGATGATCTTTGCTGTCGGGTTATGCGCCTTCAGAACATGCGCAACCATGGAAACCCGCTCATACGGTCCGGGCGGACACCGAAACGGGTTCGGCGGAGCGACCATGGCAAAAGTACCACCTTCGGGCATCGCCATGATCTGCGCTTTGAGAAGCTCGGTCTGGGACCCCGCCTTATAGGCGTGCGGCATCTTGTTTTGCGCCGAGATATCCCAGCCCTCGACTGCACCGTCGACAAAGTCGATGCCCGGGCTCAGGATCAGCTTGTCATAAGGAACGGCCCCACCACCCGCCAAGGAGACTGTCTTTGCGTCACGATCAACACCCACGGCCCAATCGTGGATCACGTTGATACCGTATTTCGCTGCCAGCGTGCCATAGCTGTGTGCGATGTCCGAAAGCTCCTGAAACCCTCCCAGATACAGGTTCGAGAAAAAGCAGGTGTAGTACGTGCGGGAGGGCTCGATCAGAGTAACGTCAATCTCACCTTTGCTATCCCTGGCGATGTAACGCGCAGCAGTTGCGCCGCCCGCGCCGCCGCCGATGACGACGACCCGTGGCTTGCCCTGGGCCAGCACCATCGGTGCCGACAACCCGGCTGCCACTACACTGGCGGCTCCGAGAAAGGTTCGTCTATCAAGTTTCATCGCGTTTCCTCCCCTTAGGTTAGTCACTCTGGATTGTTGAAATAGGCGGCCAACGCCGCGATCTCGTCATTGCTTAGCCGTCCGGCGATCATTTGCATGACGGGATGTGGCCTCTGCTTGTTCTTGTAGGCGTGCATGGCGACCACGAAGTCCTCATCCGGCCAATGCACGATCGAAGGGATACCCTCATCGCTTCCCTCGATCTGGTGGCACGTTGTACATTCGCTGCTGAGGTATGCGCCGTATTCAGGATCGCCTTGAATTTCCAGAATCGCGAGGTTGACGGAACGATCTGTGCCTTTCGCGGTTGGATCTGCTTCCGGGATATCCCTGGGATTGTCGGAAAACTCCCGTAAATAGGCGATCACATTGGCGCGGTCTTCCGGGTCTGTCAGACCAGGAAAACTCATCCGTGTGCCTGACGCAAAGGCGCGTGGATTTTCGATATATGCCGAAAGGGTGTCCGCATGCCATTCCAGGCCCGAAGTGCCCGCGCGCACAAGACTCTTGGAATAGTTGAAGCCGTCAAGTCCTGCAGCCTTGCGTCCAAAGACCCCGTTCAGATGCGGGCCAATCTTGTTTTCGGCTTCTTCGCCGACCTGATGACAGCCTTTGCAATTGTCAAACACCGCTTTACCGGCTTCAGCATCGCCAAGGTTTTCTGTCGCACAGGTCGAAGAGGCAAAAGCCCCAACGATCATGGTGCAGATCAGAACGATCGGCCACCGCATAGTCAACTGCCAAACGTTTTGAGATAGACAATCACAGCTTCGATATCGCCCTGTTTCTTAAGGCCCGCAAATGACATTCGGGTTCCTTGCATGTAGGCCTTGGGCTTGGCAAGAAAGGCGGCCATTTCTTCATCGGTCCAGACAAGACCTTCATCTGCAGCGGCCTTCATTGCCTTGGAGTACTTGAACCCGTCAACCGATCCGGCATTGGCTCCGACAACCCCATTCAGTGCTGGCCCCGTACTGTGCTTTGCGTCGTCTCCGACTTGATGACAGGACTTGCACTTCTTGAAGACTTTCTCGCCTACAGCGACCAGTTGTGTGGTTTCGCTAGTTTCTGCAGCTTTTTGAACGTCGGGCGTTGTTGCAGCATCTTCCTGCGGTTTTGGTGCAGCAGTTGGAATGAATGAAGGGCCATCCGCCGTGAATGTTGGCAATTCATCTGCGTCGGCATCATTCATGACCGAAGTCGAACCACCCTCTGGCGGCGTCTCAACCAGAAAGACAGAGCGCATGGTGACCGCGGTCTCTGTTTTGCAGTTTTCCATGCAAGGCTCTTCGCGCCATTCAGCGTATTCGGTCTGTGGTCGAACATCGACTACGAAACCGTCCTTATTGTACATCTGGAAATCAGCGAAATTTTTATTGTTCAACTCGAAATCATCATCCACCAGATCGTTGGAATAAAGGATGTAGGCGACTATTGCATAGGTCTCATCGGCTGTCAGCGTGCCCGCTTCACCAAAAGGCATAGAGCGCGAAATGTAATCCCACGCGGTCGACAAATGCGGCCAATAAGACCCAACGGTTTTTACGGGATCTTCGTCTGCAAGGGTATCGAAACCACCTGACAGAACAGGCCAGTTGTCCACACCTTCCGCGAACTCGCCATGGCACGATGCGCAGCGATCGGCAAAGACCTCTTCTCCGGTCCAGACATCGCCCGACCCAACTGGCAAGCCGCGCCCGTCCGGCAAAACATCAACGTCCCAGGCCGCGATCTCTTCCTCCAGAGCAAGTCGCCCAAGCCCATAAGCGCCATCGCGGCTGGGCGCTGGTGCAGTCAGGTTCGCACCAATTGCGACACGTTCAGCTGCAGCAGCCTGAATTTCTTCGACTTTGAGCTCCAGCTCGGCTGCTCGGTTGGCTTCAGCTTGCGCATTTTCCTGGGCTGCTGCTGCGTGCGCCTCAACCTGACCGATCCGGGTTTCCAGAGTTTCGATCTGCGACTGGCCGTAGTTCCGGTTCGCGAAAGCCAATGCTGCCGCAAGAACCAACGCTGTGCCGCCGAAAACAGGCAGGAAAACATGACTAAGAGACTTCGACATTCTCAGCGATCCCTTCTGCGCTTACGTACCAGGTCTGAATACAGTTGTTGTGATAGACCGAGTTTTCTCCACGCTTTTCGCGCAACTGGTCTTTGGTAGGCTGCACATAGCCGGCTTCGTCCATCGCCCGGGCCTGCAAGAGCATTGGTGCCCCATCCCAGTTCGTATCGAGATAGAAACGCGTCAAAGCCTTGCTGTCGCCCTGCTTGCCAAGGCGCGCCGACTCCCAGGTGATGCCGCCATCTTTGGAAACATCGACCCGCGTGATTTGCCCGTGGCCTGACCACGCAAGCCCGGATATGACCAGCGGACCCGGTCCGTGTTTGATCGGCATTTGCGGACTGGGTGACGTAATGACGGATTTTGCATCCATCACCCAAGTCCATTTCTGAGCTGTACCATCAGCGTAAACATCAGTGTATTTTGATGTTTCTTCACGGCTTTCGACCGCCATATCGACAACCTCGATGCGGCGCAGCCACTTGACCCACATATTGCCTTCCCAACCCGGCACGACCAGACGTACTGGATAGCCATGCTCCATCCGCAGCGCTTCGCCATTGGCTTTGAAGGCGACCAAAACGTCATCCAACGCTTTTTCCATTGGAATGGAGCGGCCATTGGATGATGCGTCTGCGCCCTCGACATAGACCCATTTGTCGGGCGAGATATCGGCGCCCGCTTCCTGCAACAGCGTTCGCAACGGAACACCGGTATATTCCATGTTATGGATCATACCATGGGAGAATTGGACGCCATTGAGTTGCGCACCAGCCCATTCCATCCCTGTATTCGCCGCGCATTCGCAGAAATACACGTGGTTCTCGCGTGGGAACCGCTCAATGTCCTCATAGGTAAAAACCAGAGGGCGCTCAACCAGCCCGTTGATCATCAGGCGATAATCTTCTTTGCGCAGTTCGATCGCGCCCGAGTGATGGCGTTCAAAGGCGCATCCCTGTGGTGTGATTGTGCCATCAAGCGCGTGGATCGGCGTGAAGTTGATCGACGAAATCGGAGAAGCGGTCAGCCATTCCACGTTGCGGCGAACAACATCGGATTCGAAGCTGATCGGCATTCCATAAGGTGTCTCGTCGACCCCCACGCCTGTGTAGGATGCCCAATCCTGAAGCTCGGTTATCAGGGGGTCGGGCGTGTCTGCCGCAACCGCGCCGGCGACTGATCCTGCGGCGACCGCAGCACTGCCTTTCAGGAAGGCCCGGCGGGACGGCGTGAACGCGTCATCCATATCTCTTAGGTCTCCATCTATTTCTTAAGCGCCGATAACATCGACACTGGTGTTCTCTTGCACCGTGACGGTGCCAAGGTTGCGAATGTGATTTTCGACGACATCCCAGATCGGCGGACCCTCGGTGCCTTCGTTGACGCTGGCCCAACCGGCCACGACGTAGGTTTTCGACGGATCAATCGCTTCACCCGTCTTGAGCAGGATCATTTCGCTGATCCGCTGCCCTTGCGGTTTTGTCACGTCGATGCGGTAGCCCAGCCCACCGATACGAACCATATCGCCGCCCTGCTGGTAGTAGGGGTCGGGGTTGAACAGGTTGTCGCCAACATCCTCGAGGATCACATGGATGAACTCGCCTGTCATTTCGGTGCGATAGGCATTCGGATACGACATCGAGGTGACGTTCCAGATGTCCTCGCGCGTGATCTCCTGCCCCGGCAGGATCGACGGCCCCCAACGAACGCCGGGCGACATCGCAATGTCTGCCTCCCGCTCTTTGAGCAGGGCATCACAGATCAGATCATCCCAGGTGCCGTTAAAGTTGCCGCGACGGTAGAGCAACGAGTCCGATTTACCGATCACCTCGCTCAGTGCCGCCTCATAAGGAGCGCGCTGTTCATTGATCAGGGCAGAGATCGATGGATCAGGAGCGATTACATCAGAGAAGATCGGGATAAGCTTGTGCTTCAATCCCATCATCTGCCCATCCCGAACATCCAGATCCACGCGGCTGACGAATTTGCCGTTCGACCCAGACGCGATGATATGCGTTTTACCGACCAGAACCGGCTCGGGAAGCGCGTCATGGGTGTGGCCACTGAGGATCACGTCGATCCCCTGCACCCGTCCCGCCATCTTCTTGTCCACGTCAAAGCCGTTATGGCTGAGGACTACGACGACATCGGCACCGGCAGCGCGAACCTCATCCACCATTGCCTGCATGTTTTCATCCCGGATACCGAATGAATATTCTGGGAACATCCAGCCTGGGTTCGCGATTGGCATGTATGGGAACGCCTGCCCGATCACGGCGACCTTTGCGCCGCCCCGATCAAAGAACTTGTAGGGCTGGAACAATTCAGCGGGCTCGTCCCATTCGGCGTCAAAGATATTCTGACCCAAGGCCGCAAAGGGCAGACCTTCAACGATTTCATTCACCCGCTCGCTGCCCAGCGTGAACTCCCAATGGAATGTCATCGCATCGGGTTTCAACGCATTCATGACGTTGACCATGTCCTGACCCGCCGTCTGATAGCAGGTGTATGAGCCATGCCAGGTATCGCCACCATCCAGAAGCAGAGCATCAGGACGGTCCGCGCGTATGGCGTTGATGACGGTCGAGACCCGGTCCAAACCACCGACCCGGCCATAAGTCTTCGCCAGTGCTGCAAAATCGCTGTAGGTGAGCGCATAGGCCGACGGGCTTCCGTCTTCAATTCCGTAGGCCTTACGAAACGCGGCCCCCGTGACGTGTGGCATCTGACCGCGCGCGGTGCCAATACCAAGATTTATCTCGGGTTCGCGAAAATAGATCGGTTTGAGTTGCGCGTGAATATCGGTGACATGGATCAGGCTGATGTTGCCAAAGGTCTCAAACTCCAGCAGTTGATCCTGCGTCAGGCTTTGTTGTGCTGCAAGTCTGGCCCAGTTACCAAACCCGGAGGCGCCGTAAAGCGCCGAGGCGGCCATTGAAACCTGCAGGAAATCTCGTCGCGAAATCATCTGATGTCTTTCTCATTTCACATATAAATGTGTGAATGTTATTTCTGCGAAAAACCCGCACCGGACATCTCCGCGCGGGCCGTTGGTTATTGACGCACTGCCGGGGTTTCTACTGAAAGCCCGTTGCCACGTGAGGCCACATAAAGCTCCAGCGCACGAAACTCATCTGAGCCTTCGGCAAATGTTTCCGCCCGCGTATCGCGAATGCAGCCGCGGAATCGGTTGTGGCGCGAAATCAACTTGGCCTGTTTCAGACGATAGGTCGGGAAGCCGTTGATCATACCCTGGCTCAGGTGGTCAGCGCGGATCATATTGCCCCAGTTGTCTTCGTGACAGTTGGCACAGCTCAACTCCAACTGACCGTAGCGGGTATAGTACATTTCCTTGCCCTGCTCCCAATATGGGGCGGCATCGCCATCAATCGCGACGTTCATTGGCATCCCACGCGACTGCAGACCGATCAGAGCGACCATACCCTGCATGTCGCCACCGGACCATTTCCAGGCATCCGCTTCCATGCGATCCGTGCGGCACTTGTTGATCAGATCCTCCATGACCATCAGCTTGCCGTTTTCAGCATCGACCTTGGGCATGGATGTGTGCAGCCCTTCAAAGCTCTCCACGCCATCATGGCATGAAGCACAACTTTCACCGGCAGCACCGTCCACCTTCTCAAAAAGGTCAACAGCCTGATCGACGAAGATCATCGCCGGATTGTCGAAATCATCAATCTGAAGCGCTTGCGTTTCATCCGTGCGGAAATGCCAACCCGAATAGATCGTGTCCAAGTTTTCCAGATGCGCCGGGGCCTCGGTGACCGAGGTCATGTCCAGCTCATCATTGATCACAAGATTGTCTTCGTCCGGTCCAGCCATCGCTGCCACTGGGAAAACCAGAATTGCCGCGATCGCCGTAAGTGCCTTGGTATTCATTACGTTCCTCCCTTGGTGGATCAGCGCCAACTCCTCCGACCAGCGCTGATCTGCCTTAGTGGTCGAGCCGTCAGGCGATCTCGATCGATTTTTTTTCGTCGTAGACAGAGCCGTCGTCATCGTACCAGGTGAAGACGAACTCACCGGATTCCGGCACGGTCGCCTCGAACTGAAAGTATGGATTGGTCGAAATCGCCGGTTCCATCGTTACATCGACGACAAGCTCGCCGTTAAATTCGCACGTGAAGCGGTTTATGATCGAACGCGGGATGACGTTGCCATCTTTATCCTTGCGCTGACCGCTTTCCATTTTGTGGCTGATCAGTGTTTTGATCGTGATCGTTTCGCCAGCAGCGGCTGTCTTGGGAACCTTGACGCGGGGTTTTACACCGGATGCCATTGGTTAATCTCCTGTTATTCAGGGCGCGTGGCGATCAGCCGCCGCAACCGCCGATTGTCACTTTTACGGTCGCCGACGCTTTGGCAAAGCTGCCATCCGCCATCTTGGCCACAGCGATGACATCCTGCGTTCCGGCAAGACGGATACGGGTCGAGGCGGCTTGTTCAGCAGCTAAAGAACCGAAATTGAACGTTGCGACGCCTGGCTCAGGGTTGCCCGCTGCCACGATCAGAATGGAAACAGCGCCCGGTGCACTTACTTCGATCGGTACAGTATTCCCGTTCTCGGCAATTTCCGGTGCAGTCAGCGTAACTCCACCGTCAGCAATATCCGCGCCGCCCGTAAACGCGGCAATCGCATCGTCAGCGGCCGCATTAGCGCGAAGCGGCATAATTGTCAGGAACGCGGCGCCCAGGCCAAGGGCCAGAGTCTCGCGGCGAGAGAGTTCCATTTTCAATCTCCTTTGAATCTTCGAAATTTCACGCAGGCAGGCGTGATTATTCTTCTTTCAGGGTCGCGAGAAATGCGACAACGTCCTCAATTTCCTGTGCCGTCAGGATCGACGTCAAAGGTGCAGACGGCGCTTTGCCGGTATAGGCATCGCCTGGGCGGATATATCCGTCATCCTTGTAGAACGCGGGCATTACCGTGCCTTCGAATGTCATCTTTGCGTTCGCGACCAATCCCCGAAGTTCCGCCTCGGACCAACGATCACCGGCGCCATCCAGCATAGGGCCGACCTCGCCGTGAAACGGGATCTCTGCCAAAGCCGTGACCGCGTGGCAGGCTACACAGTTGCCTTTCGACTTGTCACCAACGATGATCGCGCCGTTGGCTGCATCGCCTGAAACACCGCTCAGCGATTCCTCTACCGCACCATAGTCGTCATAGGTTACGTCTTTCGGTCCGGTTTCTGCCGCGAAGACGGCACCACCTGTCGTTGCGCAGACCACCATTAAGAGTCTTAGCTTCATGATCCCTCCCATTTGCTACCGCGCCGATGGCGCTTTGCGACCCAAAGCCTTGTGTACCGTAGTCGACGGGTATGGCTTATCGCAACATTAAATTCATTATAATGAATTTTTTTATTTATGGCCGCGGAGATCAATCCTGCGAAATATTGTTTCGCTCCTGAATGCGACGTGCGTGATAGCGCTGAAAATCTTCTCCGTTATCAAGCGTGTAACGTTCCTCGTAGACCCACGTAAAAAGGTCTAACGTTGTTCCTTTCGCGAACGCTCCCGGCATTACGGCAACCGCCGCTTCGATGGCAGTGGCGTCATCGGGCACGTCTTCGGGCAGAAAAACAAGCGTCGGTGTAAACAGAATCCCCCATTTGCGCATCAGCGCTTTTTGCTCATCTTCTTCTCCATCGAAGTCGATAGCCGTGGTGCTACCGTGCAGGTCCAATTGGACAACAAAGAAGTTCTCTTCGATATACGCCGCCAGGTCGGGCTGAGGGAAAACCTCTTCATGCATCTTTTTGCAGTAGATGCAGCCTTGTTGCTCAATGAACAAAACCAAACGTTTGCCTTCCGCCGACGCTTCTTCCAAGTCTTCTCGAAGGTCTTTGAAAGTGTCCCGCATCCACGGCGTTTTGTGGAGGCCGTCATCGCCAAGCTCAGCAGAGGAAACCGCCCCACCGACAAGAAAAGCAAACAAGACGAACAAAACTCGTTTCATATCTTCCTCCCGAATTAGCCAATGGCTGCGAACCAGGGCATGTGGTCCAGCATCCATTGCGCGATATGGTTTATCGAGTTGGTCGCGATCAGGACGCCGAACAGAATCAGCAGAGCACCCATAGCCTTCTCGATCAGTGGCAGGTGTTTCCGAAATCGTGCCATCCAATGCATGAAAGGACGGACCAGAAAAGCCGCCAGAACAAACGGCGCGGTCATTCCCACCCCGTAAACGAACAAAAGCGCGGCTCCGCGCCACGCCGTCTCGGTTCCCGCTGCGGTGAACAGGATTGCGGCCAGTACCGGCCCGACGCAGGGGGTCCAGCCAAAGGCAAAGGCCAGCCCAAGAACGAAGGCCCCGATCAGGCTTACATTCGACGTCTCGCCGATGTCCGCGCGGAACTGGCGATACAGGAACCCGACGCGAATGAGCCCCAAGAAATGCAGGCCCATGGCAATGATAATGGCCGCTGCAATCCAACGCAGAATGTCAAAGTACTCCCGAACCAGTAGTCCCAAAATCGAAGCCGTTGCGCCGAGCGCCATGAAAATCGTTATGATTCCTGCTGCAAATGCGAGCGCGGATAGTGTCGCCTTTCGACGGACATCCGCAGGGACAGTTGCACCCGACAAAATCTGTTCCATCCCGACACCCGCCAGATAGCTAAGATAAAAAGGAACAATTGGCAGAACACACGGGGACAGAAACGACAACAGCCCGGCGACCAAAGCACCTGCAAATGTAATGTCGAGCATGGTCAAATCCGTTCTGACACGATATCATTCACACATTCAAAATTATAAAGATAAAACGCTATGGTCAATCGGAGCCTGAGATGCGCCACCTACTCCTGCTGTTGCTTGCCCTCACACTGTTTGTAGCTCCTGTCGTTTCACGGGCGGAAATGACGCTTCTGATGGCGGAAGAAGATGGGTGTATATGGTGCGCCCGCTGGGACACCGAAATCTCAGAAATCTATCCAAAAACACCCGAAGGAAAAGCTGCTCCGCTTCAACGCGTCGATATCCACACAGCAATACCGGACAGCATCACTTTGGAAAGGCCGCTTTACTACACTCCAACCTTTGTCTTGCTGGACAATGGCCGAGAGGTGGGCCGGATCGAAGGCTACCCGGGTGACGACTTTTTCTGGGGATTGCTGGGTGTTTTACTTCGTGACGCTGGGGTACCGACTGAGAGCTCTGGCTAAATCGCGCCAAATTACATAAACTGTTTTGAATACGTGAAGCCAAGTAAGCGAGGCGATCTTGTTGGACAAACCATCGAAGCTGCCTGTGTTCACCAAGGACATGTGCGACGAAGATCTGGACAGGATGATGGAGAACGCGCAGACGGCGTCAAACTTCCTCAAGGCAATCAGCCACGAAGGGCGTCTGATGATTCTCTGCTATTTGTCGTCCGGCGAAAAGTCAGTCACTCAGATGGAGGAGATGCTGTCGGCCCGGCAGGCGGCGGTGTCCCAACAGCTATCCCGATTACGGTTTGAGGGCTTGGTCAAGACACGTCGCGAGGGAAAAACGATCTATTACAGACTGGCGGATGACCGATCGACGCAGATCCTCGAAGTTGTCTACGATCTTTTCTGTCGGGAGAAATAGAAGCCCGTTTGAATCACCGCCAGCTTTGGGAGGGGACTGGCCATGTTCGAATTTCTGGGAGATGCCAATACTGTTGCGTTGATTGGATTAATCGGTGGCATCGTATTGGGCCTTGCTGCGCGCATCGGTCGTTTCTGTACTTTGGGCGCGATCGAGGACTTCCTTTATGCCGGCGACGACCGACGACTGCGCATGTGGGCCGTTGCGATAGGCGTTGCTATTGCAGGCAGCCACGCCGCTATGGCGTTTGGATGGTTCAACCCGGTCGAAACCACTTATCTTGCACAAACTTGGAACCCGATCGGCTCGATCATAGGCGGGCTCATGTTCGGTTACGGCATGGCTATCAGCGGAAACTGTGGCTACGGCGCATTGGCCAGGCTTGGAGGCGGAGACCTTCGATCATTCGTCATTGTTCTGATCATGGGTCTTTCTGCCTATGTCGTGATGTCGGGACCGCTGGCGCACCTGAGGGTTTGGGTTTTTCCAGTCGAAATGAACCTCAGCGAACCTCAAGGCATCAGCTTTCTTTCCGAACGACTGACCTCTGTTCCGGCATGGCTCATTGGCTCGGTCATAGGCGTTGCTTTGGTGATTTTTGCTTTGGCAAATGAACGTATTCGCCGCAATCCTGCACAAATATTTTGGGGAACCGCAGTTGGATTGGCGATCATCTCAGGATGGCTCGGCACACATTGGGTTGCGACACACGGGTTTGATGGAGAGCCGGTGCAAACCCATACCTTCGCTGCCCCTCTCGGTGATACCATTTTTTACCTCATGACAGCATCCGGAAACACGCTTTCCTTTGCAGTCGGGTCGGTTTCAGGTGTTCTTATCGGTGCTTTTTTAGGGTCATGGTCAAAAGGCCATTTCCGGTGGGAAGCGTGTGAAGACCCGCGCGAACTCAAACGGCAAATGCTGGGCGCGGCGATAATGGGGCCAGGAGCAATCATAGCGGTTGGTTGCAGTGTTGGACAAGGTATATCGGCCTTCTCCCTCTTGGCCTACAGTGCACCTGTTACCTTCGCTGCGATCTTTGCCGGTGCAGCGCTTGGATTGAGGCAGCTCGTGACTGGATTGTCCTTCAACAGCTTGTAGGTAGCGGCGCGCTCAATCACGCTGATTGATCGAAACAATTTTCGATTTCTTTTCCGTCGCGAACTCCTGAGCGGAGCCGCTGCAAATGAAATCGGCTGCTCGAGGTAACGCCTCAAGCCCATGGAAAGCAGAAAACTACCCGGCATTTTGTCCTCCGGTTGAACTCGGCAATTCTCGACTTGAGATTTCTTGCGCGTTTGCCGCCGCGCCCGAAAATACCATCGCAGTGGCGGGTGCGATTAATGCGTTTACTTGAATCAATTTCCTAACCTGTCTCATCAGTAAGATGTTTCTCCTTACCTGATCCTCGGTGCGGCGGATTTGCGAGCTGTTACCTGTTGGAAATTAAGAAACACACTCAAACAAGTTTGGTAAATTTTGCCGCTATGCGGTCTCCAACAACGTATCAGAAAGCGCGTGTTTCGAAAGGGCTCCCGGTGCGCCAATTGCGACAAGCCTTGTTTCGGGTTTTCGGTGGCCCCATGCTCCATCCCGTGCGATGCCCATGCGTTTTCCGACGACCCGTACAGGAATGCGATGATCCGACGAGGACCTCATCTTCTAGGCTCTGGACTCATTGAATTTCAAAGCCAGTAGATGACGGTTGCGGCCAGGGCGATTGCTGAGAGGAAGGCCTTCGGACATCTGTCGTAGCGAG
>NZ_JBQGAA010000020.1:0-46732 GCF_056542585.1 Ruegeria sp. AB9
TCCGAAAACAGCAATTCCTTAGCACTACGACCCCGGGTTTTCAGATGTTTGCCGAGATCGCAGGATAGGTGTGTCCAGTAGTTGACTGCCTTTGGTCATTCTAAAAGTTTGCGACACATCCGACATAACCGTGCTTTACGATTACCCACACAGCAACTCCACAGGATTGGTTTTAACCAAATAGCCAACGTCCGCGGCTGTGAAACCACTTTTGAGCATTGAGGCGACGGCCATGCGCATACCTTCCCAAGGCGGGGGGTTGAAGGCCTGACCTAGATCCGTGCTGAGGATGCAACGCTCAACGCCGACATGTTGAATTGACTTCGCAATCGTATCCACGCCGATATTGCCAAGGAAGGGGAACGAATGCGCGTAGCAATGTTCGATGAAAGCCCCTTGGTCGGCAAGGTGCTTTTGGAAGTCCAGATCGAGCGCCAGCCCTTCGATCTTTGAGGCGTGAGTGACAACAAAGCGCTGCACGCCGATGTCTTGGGCTGCGGCGAAGACGGCTGCGATTTCGTCGGTCCACAGGTGGCCCGTTTCGACAATGAGGTCGAGCTCTTTCACAAGTTGAAGCACGTCTTTGACTTCGGGTAGCACCTGACCGTGGTCGTCAAGCACTCTGACGCCATCGTCAAAGCCTTTTCTCTTGCGCGCAAGCGTCGACCAGGTTGACGGCATGCAAATCTTGCGGCTGCCGAGTTTGGCGTCGGTTTCCACGGCCAGCGGGTTGATACCCCCGATTTCGCGATTCAGAGCAACGGTGCCGACAATTGCCACGGTCGGGTGCTGTTTTCGGATCATGGCGGCCATCACACCGGTGGCACCGGAGTGGCATTTGATTCCCAACGCCTTCATACCCAGCTCGGCGGCTTTAGCGGCGGTTTCAAATCCGTCTGCAATACGCTCGACATTCGGGTCGGGACCAACATGCAGATGGTAATCCGCAGCCCCCTGCAACGTTTCAGTTACGGTCTCAAGAAAGCTCATTTGCGTTTCCAGTATAGTTTACGGAGAGTTGGGAAGGCGAACATTGCGACGACAAACATCATGATGCCAAGAGAAATCGGGCTGGCAAAGAAACCTTCAAACATTGGATCGATGATCGCGATGCGCTGGAAGTTTTTCTCAAGGAGCGGTCCCAAAATCAGAGTTAGCAGTAGGGGTGCAATCGGTATGTTGAGCTTACGCAACCCGTAACCCACAAAACCAAAGACCACCATTGTGCCCACGTCAAAGGCGTTGTTGTGCACCGAAAATGCGCCAACCATGCACAGGATGGCCACTGCGACCATAAGGTAGTTCTTGGGGATGGAGAGCAACTTGGGAAAGACGCGCGCGCCAGCGAGTCCGACAAACAGGAACACCACGTTGGCCAGTAGCATGATCAGGAAGACGCTGGAGACAAGCTCGGGCTGATCGGTGAAAAGCAGGGGGCCAGGCGCGATGCCGTGCAGAACAAAGGCGGCGAGAATGATCGCAGTTGTCGCATCGCCGGGAATACCAAGTGCCAACAGTGGGATCATCGCCCCGCCGATCGTGGCATTGTTGCTGGTTTCAGTGGCTGCGATAGCTTCGAGATGGCCTTTGCCAAACTTTTCAGGCGTCTTGGAAATGCGTTTTTCGATGCCATAGGACAGGATCGCTCCGATGGTGGCTCCGGTGCCGGGCAGGGCCCCAACAATGGTGCCCAATGCGGCGTTTCGCGGGACCACCCGAAGCAGGGACATCATGCGCGAAAAGGGGAGTGTAATTTTGCCCAGCGATTTGATGACTTCGGGTTTTCTGCCGGAGCCAGCCTCGTCCACCAGAAAGGCGATCACCTGTGCCATGCCATAGAGGCCGAGGCTTACGGGTATGAAATGCAGGCCAACCCGCAGGTCGGCGGATCCAAAGGTGTACCTTGGGAAACCGCGCAAGGCTTCTTCACCAACCATAGCCAGAAGGAGGCCCAGAAAACCAGCAAACAGAGCGCGTGGCAGAGAGCCGCCGCTAATGAACACAATTACGGACACTCCAAGGAGCGCGACCATAAAGTACTCATGTGGGCCGAATTTCAGCGCCCAACTTGCCAAAAGCGGGGCAAACAAGGCCAGCATGATGGCCGAAAAGATGCCGCCCAGAAAGGAACAGATCGTCGAAACCGCGAGAACCAGCCCAGCCTTGCCAGCGCGGGCCAGTGGGCCGGCCTCCAGCACGGTCATCATGGCCGCAGGAACACCTGGAATATTGATCAGAGTCGCGGAAATAGAGCCTCCAAAGATAGCGCCGCAGAATATCCCTAACAGCAGGGCTAGCGACTGAAACATGTCCAT
Source organism: Ruegeria sp. AB9 (assembly GCF_056542585.1). Classification (NCBI taxonomy): domain Bacteria; kingdom Pseudomonadati; phylum Pseudomonadota; class Alphaproteobacteria; order Rhodobacterales; family Roseobacteraceae; genus Ruegeria; species Ruegeria sp. AB9. The sequence goes on from NZ_JBQGAA010000020.1 coordinate 2,316, forward strand.
GCCATAGGTCAGCGGCACCACAATCGCGACACCGGCGGTCGCGCCCATGCCTGGCAACGCACCAAAAATCACGCCAACAATGACTCCCATCGTCAGCATGGCCAAGGGCCAAAATGCAAACACGCTGTCCCAACCAACAAGGTAGAAATCTAGAAAGTTCACGAAGGCCTCCTTTGCGAGTTAGTGAACGCCAAAAAACTGCTCACGCGCCCAGGAGAGCGCTGTGGAGACCATTGGGAATTTGAAGATTGAATGCGTAGCGAAAAATCAGATAGATCGCGCCGCTGATGAAGATTGAGCTAAAAAGTGCCTTTGCGACCCCGACTTTTGTATGCAGGAGAGTACCGAAACCAAGCACGGTTCCAGCAACGAAAAAATCCCACTGACACACCCAAGCGACGCTGCCGAGAAAGGCCGCACAAAAGGCAAGTTTCGGCAACCAATTTGAAGAGGACGTCATAATTTCAGACGCTTGGACAAAAACCCAAATCCCGGAGACAATCATTCCAGCCGAGACCAGCCGAGGAAAGAAATGTGTCGTCAAGACGACTGAGGTTGACCCAAATCCGGCAGGCCAACCAATTGTCAGTGCAAGACATAGCCCTCCGAAAGCAATCATCAGTAACCCAACTACGCGGTCCTGAACCATAATCTCCTCCAATCGTGATTTCTTTTGGTATTGGCGTCGTTTTTGTTTCACGGATGCCCCTTCCCCAATTTGATTGGGAAGGGAGCCAGTTTTACGAGGGAGGTATTATTTGTCGGCAGCCGCAAAGGCGTCGTCGATAGCGACTTGTGCATCCTGCAAGTAGGCGATGGCCTCGTCGCGCTTAAGATAAAATTTCTCGTAGTTGGAAGTCAGCCAGAATTCTTCCATTTCTTCGCTTGTCATCGCCACGTCCAACGCTTCGGTCAAGATTTCGATGACCTCATCAGCGGTACCTTTAGGGGCAAGCAAGAATTTTGGCGCACCCCAGACAAGATCAATGCCCTGCTCCTTGAAGGTTGGAACATCGGGAAAACCGGGGTGGCGTTCGGCTGATGAAATGCCAAGCGCGCGAATTTGACCGCTTTCGATCAACTGTTTGGCGGGGGAGAGCACAGCTGAGGCGCTTTCCACATGCCCGCCAGCGAGTGCGGGGTAAATTTCAGCACCGCCGCCATATGGGACGTAGCGAAACTTGGAACCTGTCGCCATTTCCCAAACCAGTGCGTTCAAATGGTAAGAACCCCCAACGCCTGCGTGTGCCATAATGACTTTGCCTGGATTTTCGTTCGCCGCAGCAAAGAACTGAGGAAGTGTTTCAAACTCGCTGTCGCCTTTTACCAGGACCACGCTGCCGTCCAGATTGACGACGCCCAGCACCTCGACATCCTCGAGCGTAGGGGCACCCGGCTCAGAGCGGCTGGCAGTCAACGGTGTCGCGGTGGATAGCATGACCGTGTAGCCGTCAGGCTTTGCGCGCACCAGATCGTTCAGGGCCAGTAGCCCACCCGCGCCGGACTTATTCATAATAACGACGCTTTGACCGAGAGAGGCTTCCATCTGTTTGGCGAGCGAGCGGGCAATGATGTCGGTTGCGCCTCCGGCATTGAAGCCCACGAGCATTTTGATCTCGCGCTGCGGATAATCCTGAGCCAGTGCCGCTGCGGGCAGCAAGGAACAGGCTGTAAGTGCAACCGCCGCTGCCGTTTTCACGACAGTTTTTTGAAATTTGAACAACATTGTTTTCCTCCGATTGAGCTGTGTGCGTGCCGCGCCAAAATTGTGGAAAATTGACTGGCAGAGACCGCCCATAAAACGGGCGATCTGATTTTTGATGGGGTTCGCAAGGATGAGCTTCTCCTGACCCAAACTCTTCCTTAGAAAAATCAATACTTTAGCGTGTGCTTACATCGACCAAGTACATTTGCCTGCTTCCCTCGTGAACGGAGTCGATGCAGACAGTTTGATTATCCCGGCTCCAACGCGGGTGCAGATCGCAACGGTTGTGTTTGCCTAGATCGGCGGGCGTATAAAAGCTGCCCAGATCGTGGCGAAGGCCGGTTTCAACATCAAAAAGGAACAAGATACGTTCGTTGGTTGTCGCGTCAGGATAGGTATCGCTCAGCAGCCAACGTCCGTCTGTAGAATAGGTCATGTGGCCGTTTTCATCCAGAACATCCGGCCCAACGATCTCAACTTTTCCAGAATTATCATCATAGAGGTGATAGTGGATTTCTCCAGCGTGAGGGCCCCAGACAATGACTTCGTCGTCGGATTTCCACATCGGGTGGGAAATCTGATACTCGGATTTTTCGTAGTCAAAGGTGCCCACGGCGTCGGGATCAAAGTCGTCCGCCAGCTGTGGCAAGGGGTGATCGCTGCACTCCAGAAGGCGCAGTTCAGAGCCGTCGCCATTCATGGTGAACAGGCGGTGTAGGAAACAGGTTTCATCCTTTACGCGCTCTGTCCAGCGATGGATGAATAGGAAGCGGGTGCCTGATGGGTTGACTTCCATGTGGGTGACCCAGTGGATAGCTTTGTCCATCGAAGGCACGGGTTGGAAGTTGCGCAGTTCTTTAAGGCTGACGATCAACGATGCTTCACCGCTGTCGATGTCCATGCGGAAGATGCCGTCATTTGCTGGCGCCAGTTCCAACTTCGGCTCGGCGGTTGTCGCCGGATACCCGATGGTGCGATGCGTCACCATGAAGCGAGAGTAGTTGACGGTCAGCGCAAACTCTCCGTTGGGGTCCATCACATAGATTGGCAAGGGGAGCTCACGGCTTTCACCGGTGTCCACACTGACCAATGTAGAGCGGAAATCCGGAAAAACATTGTCCGGCCCCGAAGCCCCGTCGGCGCGCGTGTTGAAGATGACCTCATTGCGCCCGCCACGCCACTGGGACTGGCACCCCATTTGCCAGTTCCAAGTGGTTGTCTCGCCGAGTTTGTGGAAAGTGTCACCGTTAGCCAGATCGTAGTAACCGACCTCGGCGACTTCGGTTCCGTCCAAGTCGCCTGTGAACATCTCTACCCGATTTCCCAAAAGACGGTTTCCGTTCGGGCAGAAGTTCGATTTGTTGTAATAGCCAAAAAAGCTATGCAGCGGCCCTTCTCCAACACGGCGGATCGGGGCGGTTTGAGTGGTGATTTTGGTATTTATCAAATTCATGCCGAAGCTCTCATTTCGAGTTTTGTAAGGAAATTGCTCAAGCGCTTCATCGCGTCACGGATCACGTCTTCGGACGTGGCAAATGACAGCCTTACAAAGCCAGGTTGCAGGAAGGCGGTTCCTGGAACGATGGCCAGGCCCTCTTCCAGAAGCGCTTCGCAGAAGGTCAGGTCGTCGGTGATCTCGGTTGTGCCCGCGCGCAATCCAAAAGTGCCGCGGATGTCAGCGAAAATGTAGAACGCGCCCTCTGGTGGGATGTAGCGAATGTGCGGCATCGCATCCATCAGACCAGTGATGAGTTCTTTGCGGGTCTGATATTGCGCGGCCATATCCGCCACCGCGTCTTCACCGTTTTGGAGTGCACCTACGGCAGCCCATTGTGCCACTGAGCTTGCGCCGGAGGTCAGATGCCCTTGCAGCATAGTCATTTTCTTGATGAGGTTGCGCGGCCCCAGTGCATAACCAATGCGCCATCCGGTCATGGCATAGGTTTTGCTGACAGCATTGATATTCAGGACGTTGTTACGGGCCTGAGGGCAGATTTCGATCGGATTGCGGTACCGCGCGCCGTCAAAAAGAATGCGTTCATAAACCTCATCATTGATAAGCATCAGATCATGCTCAACAACCAACTGGCACACTGCCTTGATCTGGCTGTCCGCATAGATGCGCCCCGATGGGTTGTTGGGGGAATTCAGGACAATAGCTTTGGTGCGTGGTGTGATCGCGGCGCGGATGGAAGCGATGTCAAAGTCCAGCGTGTCTGGATCGGTTTCCAGAATGAAGGGGGTACCGTCAAAAAACTTGATCTGTTCGACGTAGCTGACCCAGGAAGGGGCTGTCAGGATCACTTCGTCACCCGGGTTGATGAGAGCGGCGAAGGCTTGAAATAACAATGGCTTGGCACCGGCTCCAACCATGATCTCGGACGTGTCATAGGTCAATTCGAACTGGTCCGCATAGTACTGAGATATCGCGTTGCGCAGTTCCGGAATGCCGGCGGTGGGAGTGTAGAATGTACGCCCGTTGTCCAACGCCTGGCGGGCGGCATTCATTGCGACCTCGGGCGAGACAAAGTCAGGCTCGCCAGTGGATAGGGATACAATGCTGTGTCCCTGCGCTTTTAGGGCTCCAGCGCGCTCGGACATTGCACGGGTTGCAGAGGGCTGCAGCCGCAAGATGCGTTCAGAAATTTCAGTCATATCAGTCTCTTAGATTGCGCCGATTTCGCGCCATATTGCGAAAACGTCTTCCAGTGATTTTGGCATTTCGCCGGCAAGCTTTTCTGCGGCGCCAGAGTTGGCGGAGGCATTGAGGCGCGCCAATGCGCCACCAGCGACAAGCGGGTCGATCCCAGTTTCATTCATGATATCGATGGCGTCTTCCAGTTCGTGCGCACGCCGCGCGGCGTGAACCAAATCGCCCGACATGTAACGCTCTGCCGACTGACGAAAGCTAACCTTGTCCATGGTTTGGCCGATGCTGTTCATCACAACATCTTCGACGCCATTCTTGCGGGCAAATTGGAAGGTTTCGACCAGCAGAGCCTCAAAGCCCTTGGTGAAAATCGAGCGGCTTAGTTTGATTTTACTGGCTTTGCCAGCCGGGCCGTCGATGACGTCAATCACCATACCGAAGGGCGTTGCCGCGTCCCGCCAGCTCTGCGCTTCGCTGCCCGAAGCCGCGATTGGCACCTTATGCCCGTAAACGGGAAGCGGGCCAAGCATGGGGCTGTCCACATAACCGATGTCTCTGGCGGCGCAGTCACTTGCAATCTGAGCTTTCAAAGTCGGTGAAGATGAGCAGACATCAACCAGTGTCTGACCCCGTGACATGTGTTCGACTATAGAGTTGGCGGCCCCTTCGGCGAAGGTCGAGGGAACCGAGAGGATAATAAATTCCGCGTTGCTGGCGAGTTCGGCAGGAGTCGCCATTAGAGCAACTTTGGCCTCTTCAAGTCGGCGCTGACACGTTAACCGAGGGGCGGAATTCTCCTCTAAAGTGAACGCATGGTCATAGGCAATCTGCCCCGTCAGCCCTTCGCCTGTAAGCCCTTTGGCCATGTGAAATGCGGCTTCTCCAAACCCCATGAAACCAAGTTTCATTCTGTCATCCTTCATTTTCTTTGGCTTAGCGTCCGGCGTTAGCGCAAGACGACTGCTTTTCTTCTCCTCCCGAGGAGGGAGGAAATGCGTAACAAGTACAAAAAACTACGACGAGATTCCGGCGTCCGGCTAAGCTCCAACTCCTGATAGGCTAAATGTATTTATATGTATACAATGTCAACCCCTGACTAAAAAAATCAAAAAAATGGTCTTGAAAGTGCATTTTCTCGTTGAGGCGGGCGATTGAATACAATATCAACCGTACCGGTACATCGACCGATTTTGCGAGCACAAATGGCGGAAAAAAAAGAAGAATTACAGGAAGATCTGGAGATACCTCGTAGCGAGTTTGTCTATCGGGCCATTCAGAAGTGGATCAACGAAGGCGAATATCATCCTGGTGAACGTTTGCGGGAAGCGAGTGTTTCCAAGCGTCTTGGAGTCAGCCGTACGCCGGTTCGCGAAGCTATTCGGCGCCTTCAGGCAGAGGGGCGAGTCGTTATTGAGGCTCAACGCGGTGCCATTGTTGCCGAGTTGCAGCCGCAAGAGGTTGTGGAGCTTTATACGGTCAGAAGCGAGTTGGAGGGTTTTGCGGCGGCATTGGCGGCGCGCCATGCCTCGGACGCGGAAGTGATCTTAATGAGGACCCTGCTGGAGGAAAGCAAGTTGCTGTCGGGCGACCCGAGAAGTCTGAATGAGAACAATTGGAAATTGCATCGCGCTATTCACATTGCGACGCACAATCGATTCCTGCTTCAAACCTTTGATGCGCTTGCAAGTTCGCTCGCGTTGTTGCGGGGGGCAAAGTATATTCCGGCTGATCGTCCGGAAAAGTTGTTTCGTGAGCATGAGAAAATTGTGGCGGCCATCGCGAAGCGTGACCCTGACGCCGCGCGTGTAGCTGCGGAAGAACACATTCAGAACTCTTTTGGAATCCACCTAAAAACTAGCCTCGGTACATCCTAAGGAAAACAGTTCCAGGCATTGCCAAGCGATTGGCGAGCTCCGAAAGGTTCGGAAAAGATCAAGAAGGATCCAAGGTCGTTGCCCCATTTGTAAGGCTCCCGTTTCCAACGCGGGCATTGCCAAGTTGGTGTTGTTACGTTAACTGTCGTTCGGTTGCTCATGCCCGTATTTGGACGTAGGTGGCATCGATGAAGTCATCGCCTATCAGCTACAAGACCGGCGTATCGGCTCACCCATCGGTTCAGAGTTGCGTGATCCAGTTCAACGCCTCTTTCCGCCATGATTTCTTCCAGATCCCGATATGACACGCCGTATCGGAGATAGAAGAAAACAGCATACAAGATCACTTCTTTCGGAAAGTGTGCGCCCTTGAGTGAAATCGTCACGGTCTGCTCCTGTCATTTTGAGCACGCGCTACCAAAACGACTCTTGATCTGACAGGTGGGAACAAAGTTTGCGACAAAACCGCCGCTGGTCAGCGCAATCGCCACATTGCATTGTGCTTTTCTCGATCTTGACTGGGGGAACCCGGATCAGCAAGCAGGGCTTAGAGTGACATTGCGCTTTGCGAGCTCAATGGTCGATTCTGATAACTATCATAAAAAACAAGACTTTAGAAAAACTGAAGAAGCATAAAGATCTCTGCAAACCCGGACTTTTTCAGTCGTTGGAATAAAATCTTGACAGCTCTCCCGCTTGATTACACCATGTTCTCAACATTAGGCGTATAGCCAATCTGGCATCAGAGCCCCACATTTGCCCGTGTATTTCGCACGGGCAAATGTGGGGCTTTCTCGTTTTGGAGAGCTTAAGTGACGAAGCGACAGATCGAACTTGGTATCCTTTATTCCCGCTCGGGGAACTACTCGCTCATCTCGGAAGCTTGTCGTATCGGGGCGCTCGGGGCGATCGCGGAGATCAATGCAGATCCAACGCGGGATTTCACCTTTTACGCGATCGAACGCGATCCGATGGGCAACATCGACAATTATGAACCGCTGTGCACGGATATCCTGACGAACACCAACGCCCGGCATGTCATCGGATGTATCACCTCGTGGAGCCGCAAGGAGGTGATCCCGGCGCTGGAACGTCATGGTGGCACTCTATGGTACACCGTTCCCTATGAAGGGTTCGAGGCCTCCGACCGGGTGGTTTATACCCATGCTTGCCCGAACCAGCATCTGCTGCCACTGCTGGACTGGGCCTTTCCCACATATGGCAAACGCGCCTTCCTGACCGGCTCCAACTATATCTGGGGCTGGGAGATGAACCGGATCGCGCGTGAGACGATCACCAATGCAGGCGGTTCAGTTCTGGGCGAACGCTATCTGCCGATCGGGTCTTTTGACGTCGAAAGGATGATTGAAGAGATCGAAGCCACGCGGCCCGATTTCATTTTGAATTCGCTGATCGGACCGTCTCAGTACCGGTTCGTGTCGGCCTATCATGAGCTTGGGGAGCGAGATCCACACTTCCGTCCCGAGACCTGCCCTATCATGTCGTGCAACCTCACTGAATGTGAACTCCCAGCGTTTGGCGAAGCTGCTGAAGGGTTGATCGCGGCGGGCCCGTATTTTCGCGGTGATGGGGGCACGTCGAACACTGCCGGTTTCGGATCATCTCATGAAGCAATGTCATATGCAGCGGTAATGGAGCTCGCGCGGCTGATGTCGCAATGTCCGGGTGGTGAGGCCTTCAGTATTTCAGAACTGCTGGAGCAGGATCAGACAGGCGAAGGGATCGTCGATCCACAGACGCATCACACAAACCTACCGGTTTTGATTGCGCAGGTGGAGAACGGTCAGTTTGCCGTCCGGCGCCGGTTCGCGCCGGTTCCGGGCGATCCGTATCTGTCGCGAGGCAAGGATATCCTACAAGAAGTTGGCCCTGACCTGAAGGTGGTGTCATGACCCGGCGTTTCACCGCACGAGAGCTGGGCGGTGCCCGCGCGGTCATTCTGCACCGTGAGCATGCGACGGTGAGGGCTCTGTCGCGGCAGCTGACCGCCATCGGGCTTCGGGTGACACAGAAATGGCCGACGTTGGATGCGGCCGCCCTTGGCGCGGATTTTGTTTTTTTCGACGCCGATCTTGGGCATGATGAGCAGTTTCCATGGGCGCGCGGTCAGTCACCAATGCCATTGATCGCACTGATCGGCAGCGAAGCGCCAGGACGGGTTGAATGGGCGCTGACCGCAGGTGCGAATGCCCAATTGATCAAGCCCATTGGTGACAATGGTGCATATAGTGCCCTGCTGATCGCACGCGCGGCCTATGACGAGGCATTGGCTTTGGCGGCGGAAGTCAAGGATTTGCGCCATAGGTTGAGCGAGCGGCAAACAGTTGTTCAGGCGGTCAACTTCCTGATGTCCGAAGGGATGGATGAAACCGCCGCCTTCGACCGGCTACGCCACATGGCGATGGATTGGCGCGTCAGTTTTGAGATGGCAGCGCAACGCGTGGTCGCGCGATACACCGGCAAACGAGGATCAGATGAGCGACGCAACAGCCACAGCTGACACCACAGTAGCTGAACCCGGTCCCTGGCGTCGCATCTTGCGACGCAAACTGGCAGTGTTCGGGTTGATCCTGATTGCTCTGGTCGTATTCGGCGCTGTCTTCGCGCCATGGATCGCGCCTTACGCGCCGGACGAACAACATTTCGAAGGGCTGACGTTGGAGGGTGCGCCCCTCGGGCCAGGCGGAGAGTTTCCGCTGGGGACCGATCTGCTTGGGCGGGATCTGCTTTCGCGCATATTATATGGTGCGAGAACGTCATTGATCATCGGCGTCATCGCCAATGGGCTGGCGTTGATCATCGGAACTCTCATCGGTGTGACCGCGGGCTATCTACGCGGGTGGCTGGGCACCGTGCTGATGCGGTTCACGGACCTGATGATGGCCTTCCCAGCGCTGTTGCTGGCGATTTGTCTGGCCGCGATTTTCCAGCCGTCGCTTTGGATTGTCGCCCTGGTGATCGCCCTCGTGAACTGGGTGCAAACCGCCCGCGTCATCTATACCGAAACCACATCTTTGTCTGAGCGCGACTTCATCGCTGCCGAAAAGACGCTGGGTGCGGGAACTGGCCGTATCCTTTTCCGTCACATCCTGCCGCATCTGGTGCCCACCTTGATCGTATGGGGCACATTGGGCATTTCGACGACGGTGTTGCTTGAGGCGACGCTCAGTTTCCTTGGCGTCGGAGTACAACCCCCGACACCGTCCTGGGGCAATATCATTTTCGAGAACCAGACCTATTTTCAGGCAGCGCCCTGGCTGGTGTTCTTTCCCGGACTTGCCATTTTGCTGCTGGCGCTGGCCTTCAATCTGGTTGGCGACGCCCTGCGGGATGAGCTTGACCCAACACAGCGGGGGCGCAGCTGATGGTCGCTTATCTGCTTCGCCGTATCGTACAATCGATTCTGATCCTGCTGGGCGTGTCGTTTATTACTTTCCTTCTGCTTTATGTCTTGCCTGCGGACCCTGTTCGACAGATTGCCGGTCGTTCCGCCACGGCGCAGACCGTGCAGAATATCCGCGAACAGCTGGGCCTGGATCAACCGTTCTTTGTCCAGTACTGGCGCTACCTTATAGGTCTTCTGCAGGGCGACATGGGCCGCAGCTACCTGCAAAAGACCGAGGTCAGCAGCCTGATTGCCGCCCGTCTGCCAGCCACTTTGCTGCTGATGGGTGCCGGTATCCTGTGTGAATTGGCCATTGGCTTAACGATGGGCGTGATTGCTGCGCTGCGACGCGGTCAGACTTCTGATCAGGCGCTAATGATCGTATCGTTTGTCGCGGTTTCGGCACCGCAATTCGTGGTGTCGCTGTTGTTGCTTTACGTTTTTGCGGTGCAGCTGGGCTGGTTCCCGATCGGTGGTTATGGAACCGCGTCCCATGTGGTGCTACCGGCGCTGGCGCTGGGGATTATGGGGTCGGGCTGGTACAGCCGGATGATGCGCTCCTCGATGATCGATGTGCTGCGTCAGGATTTCATCCGCACCGCACATGCCAAAGGATTGACCCGTTCCCGTATCATTCTGCGCCATGCTTTGCCAAACGCGATCCTGCCGGTCATTGCGATGATCGGAATCGACATCGGCATCTTCATGGGCGGACTTGTGGTTGTCGAAAGCGTTTTTGGCTGGCCTGGCATCGGTCAGCTGGCCTGGCAGGCCATTCAGCGCGTCGACATTCCCATCATCATGGGGGTCACCCTTGTGACCGCCTGCGCCATCGTCATCGGCAACTTACTGGCGGACATTATCGCGCCGCTCATCGACCCGCGCATCAAACTGCGCTGAGAGTTCTACAAAAAGACCAACATGGAGGAAGCCAAGATGAAAAAAATCCTGTGCACAACAGCGCTGGCGGTCGGCCTGACACTGCCGGCATTTGCCGAAGAGTATCAGCCCGACCCGAATGCGAAGCCCGGCGGCGGCATTGTTATCACCTACAAGGATGATGTGGCGACGCTTGATCCGGCAATCGGATACGACTGGCAGAACTGGTCGATGATCAAATCGATTTTCGACGGCCTGATGGATTATGTTCCCGGAACAACCGATCTGCGCCCCGGGCTGGCGGAAAGCTATACGGTTTCAGACGACGGGATGACCTATACTTTCAAGCTGCGCGATGGGGTCAAGTTCCATAATGGTCGGGAAATGACTGCCGACGATGTCAAGTATTCGCTGGACCGAGTTACCACTCCGGCCACGCAATCGCCCGGGGCCGGTTTCTTTGGCTCGATCAAGGGATATGACGCCATGGCGGATGGCAGCGCGGATGGCCTTGAAGGAGTGAAAGTTGTCGATGACGGCACTGTCGAGATTACTCTGTCACGTCCCGACGCCACCTTCCTACATGTCATGGCGTTAAATTTCGCGTCGGTCGTGGCACGCGAGGCTGTTGAAGCGGCCGGAGATGATTTCGGCAAACAGCCGGTCGGCACCGGAGCTTTTAAGTTGGGTGACTGGACATTGGGCCAAAGGCTGGTCTTTGAAAAGAATACCGATTACTGGCGGGATGGGGTTCCCTATCTCGACAGCATCACTTTTGAAGTGGGCCAGGAACCGGTGGTGGCCCTGCTACGGTTGCAAAACGGCGAAGTTGATGTACCCGGAGATGGTATTCCGCCCGCGAAGTTCCGCGAGGTGATGTCAGATCCGGCACAGGCGGAACGCGTTGTTGAAGGCGGGCAACTGCACACCGGCTATATTACGCTGAATGTGAATACTGCACCGATGGACGATGCGCGGGTGCGCAAGGCCATCAATATGGCCATCAACAAAGATCGCATCGTGCAGATCATCAACGGGCGTGCGGTTCCTGCGACACAACCCTTGCCGCCGTCGATGCCCGGTTACACCGAAGGGTATGCCGGATATGGCTTTGATCCCGAAGGTGCAAAAGCTTTGCTGGCCGAAGCCGGGCAGGGTGACGGGTTTGCGACCGAACTATACGTCATGAACACCGACCCCAATCCACGGATCGCGCAGGCCATTCAACGCGATCTTGCAGATATCGGCATCGACGCCGCGATCAAATCTCTGGCACAGGCCAACGTGATTGAGGCGGGTGGCAACGGGTCTGCCCCGATGATCTGGTCGGGCGGTATGGCCTGGATCGCCGATTTCCCGGATCCGTCGAACTTCTACGGCCCGATCTTGGGCTGTGACGGTGCCGTCGAAGGTGGCTGGAACTGGTCTTGGTACTGCAACGCCGATCTGGACGCTATGGCGACCAAAGCGGATGCGATTACCGATGCAGCGAAACAGGATGAGCGTATGCAGATGTGGTCGGACGTCTACATGGGCGTGATGGAGGATGCGCCTTGGGTGCCAGTGTTCAACGAGCAGCGCTACACGATGAAATCGGCGCGCATGGGCGGTGCGGACGCGTTGTATGTTGATCCCGTCTCGATCCCGATCAACTACGACTATGTCTATGTGACCGAGTGATCGTATGTGTAAGGCTTGTAATTATACGATCCATCATGCGCAGCATCACTTTGGCTGGGACAACTCGATTGTCCCGGCTGAACGGGTGACGCCCGGATCGACCATCCTGTTTCATTGCGCCGACAGTTCGGCGGGCCAGCTTGGCCCGTCGTCCACGGTACAGGATGTAGTCGATCTGGATTTTGGCCAAATCAATCCGGTCTCGGGCCCGATCTATGTGGAAGGGGCCGAACCGGGCGATAGCCTGAAGGTGACGATCGACAGCTTTGCCCCCTCGGGTTGGGGATGGACCGCCAACATTCCCGGCTTTGGCCTTCTAGCCGATCAGTTCACCGATCCGGCGCTAACGCTCTGGAAGTATAATCCTGAAACCCTGGCACCGTCCCTGTGGGGCGATCAGGGAAAGGTGCCTCTCAAACCGTTTTGCGGCACCATCGGGAACGCCCTGGCGGAGCCGGGCCAGCACAGCATTGTCCCGCCTCGCAATGTTGGCGGAAATCTCGACATCCGTGATCTTGCGGCAGGCACTGTTCTGTATCTTCCTGTCGAAGTCGCAGGCGCGTTGTTCAGCGTTGGCGACACCCACGCTGCGCAAGGCGACGGAGAGGTTTGCGGCACCGCCATCGAAAGCCCGATGGACGTTGTCCTGACGCTGGATTTGGTGAAAGGGGAAAACCTGAAGTTCCCCCGCTTTACTACGCCGGGCCCGGTGACGCAGCATTTCGATACCAAAGGCTACGAGGTGACGACCGGTATTAGCGACAGCCTGATGCAGGCGGCTCGGGATGCGGTGTCCGGCATGATTGATCTGCTGTGCAAACAGCGCGGTCTGGCGGCGGTCGACGCCTACATGCTGGTGTCCACCTGCGGTGATCTTCGCATATCCGAGATCGTGGATATGCCGAACTGGGTTGTTAGTTTCTACTTCCCCCGGGTGGTGTTCGAATGACCGTGCCCGCTGAACAAACATCTGGGGCGGCAGACGCCGCTGCCCCGGATACGCAGGTTCTGGATGTCAGCCACTTGTGCGTTTCAGTGCGCGCGCAAGGGGTTCTCAAACCTTTGGTGTCGGATGTCAGTTTTCAGTTGCAACGGGGACAGACATTGGCTTTGGCCGGGGAAAGCGGATCGGGCAAATCGCTGACATCGCTTGCGATTATGGGCCTGTTGCCCCCACCCGCCGTGCAGGTTACCGGCGGAGCCATCCGGCTGGGAGGGCAGGACCTGACCCAGATCAATGAGGCTGCGATGCGTGACATTCGCGGCAACCGCATTGCCATGATCTTTCAGGAGCCGATGACATCGCTCAACCCGGTGCTGACCATCGGAACTCAGTTGGTCGAGGCGATCCGGACCCATGATCCGGTCAGCCGACGCGAAGCCCGCAACCGGGCACTAGGCGCACTACGTTCTGTGCGCATCAACCAGCCGGAGCAGCGTATGATGCAATACCCGCACGAACTGTCAGGCGGTATGCGTCAGCGCGTGATGATCGCGATGGCATTGGCGTTGGAGCCCGAGATTCTAATCGCCGACGAACCGACAACGGCGCTGGACGTTACTGTGCAACGCGAAGTATTGGACCTTTTGCGCGATCTTCAGGCTGAACATGGCACAGCGATCCTGCTGATCACACATGACATGGGCGTTGTTGCCGAAATGGCGGACCATGTCATCGTGATGAAAGACGGAACCGTCGTTGAAGAAAATGATACCAAATCGCTGTTTGCGGAACCGAAGCATCCTTACACGCGGGCACTGTTGTCAGCGGTTCCCCATATGGGGGACGGGACGAAACCCGCTACAAACGAGGTCACGGATACGGTTTTACATCTCGATGATCTGGAGGTCAGGTTTGATATTCATGGCGGTGTGCTTGGCCGTGTCACCCATCGCGTTCATGCGGTGGAGGGCGTCAGCCTTGAGATCAAACGCGGAGAAACCTTTGCCCTTGTTGGTGAAAGTGGGTGCGGGAAATCCACAATTGCACGGGCCATTGTCGGTTTGGCCCCGTATACGGGCCGTATTAAGCTCAAGGGCCAATATCTTGAAAGGGTGGACGCCCAACGGCGTATGTCACGCTGCCGTAATGTACAGATGGTGTTTCAGGACCCCATGGCAGCTTTGGACCCGCGAATGCGCGTGGGCGATCTGATTGCCGAACCCCTGGTCATCCATGGTATCGGCACCCCTGCTGAGCGTGTAACTCAGGTCGCCGAATTGTTGCACAGGGTCGGTTTGCCCTCTGAGGCCGCCGAGCGATATCCGCACGAGTTCTCGGGAGGGCAACGCCAGCGGATCTGTATCGCTCGCGCCCTGTCCCTGAAACCGGACCTGATTATCGCCGATGAATCGGTTTCGGCTTTGGACGTTTCGGTTCAGGCTCAGGTTCTGGACTTGTTGCAATCTTTGAAAAAAGAACTTGGAATCTCTTACCTTTTCATCTCTCACGACATGGCAGTGGTTGAAAATGTAGCGGACCGGGTCGGGGTCATGTACCTGGGTCAGATCGTAGAAATGGGAACCAGCGCGCAGATCTTTGGTAACCCTCAACATCCGTATACCCAACGGCTGATACAGGCGGTCCCGGTTCCCGACCCGCTGCACGTTCGCGTGTCCGATGTTCGACTGACGGGTGAAGTTCCCAGCCCGGTTTATCCGATCGGAAAGGCTCCACGCCGGGCGAAGCTGATCAACCTTGGGGATGGTCATCTTGTTTCACGCCCTAGACCGGAAGCTGTGGAATAAAGCCTTTAAGATAAAGTGACTGTTTCGACGCTAAAGCCAAGTCACTAAAAATCTCGTACTTCTCGCGGCAGATGCTGCTACGCATCTTGGAGAATGGACGAGGCTCAGAGTAATAGAGCGGTAGCTCTCTTGGCCAGTGCATGATGGCACAGGAGCAAAGACAAGAGAGTAAAATGGAACAGTGCTTTGTTGGATCGGACGTTTCGAAAGCTGAGACGTCAATTTGCGTCTGCAATGAGAACTGTGATCCCGTGTTTACCGCTAACAAAGTCACGGGCCCGAATTGCATTTTCCGGTCGTTGCGCGAACACGTAAGTGCCATGCAGTGTGTTGTTCTCGAAACCGGCCGAATGGCGAACTGGCTTTACACTGAGCTTTCGGATCGAGGTTTGCCGATGGTTTGCATCGACGCTCGCCAGACTCATGCCGTTCTCAGTCAGATGCATAACAAGACCGACGCCAATGATGCAGCTATGTTGGCTGAGTTGGCACGCACGGGGTTTTACAGGAAGGTTGAAGTTAAAAGCCGGGTCACCCAGGAGCGTCGAGCTTTGCTGAAGGCCCGGGAGGTTGTCTTAAAATCGAGAGTGAATGTCGAAAACACCATTCAGGGATTGTTGGCTAGTTTTGGGCTGCAGCTGCCGAAACACCTGCCCACTTACGAGGTGTCCTAGGTGTTTGATCCCACGGTTTGATGGTGTGATCCTTTCGCACGAATGGAAGGAAGCACTATGGGACAAATTCGTCATGGCAGCGCCGCGACCACGCACGCGGTCAGAGCTCACCTGACCTGCTCTTCTCTGCATCGTTGTCTTCAGCGGCATGGCATTTCACGGCTGCCCGATATGAGCGGTGATAAACCCAAGCGTCAGAAGTTCAAACGCTACCCAATCGGCTATTTCCATATCGATATCGCCGAGGTGAGAACCGAGGAAGGCAAGCTCCATCTCTTTGTCGGCATTGATCGAACCAGTAAGTTCGCAGTTGCGCAGTTGGTCGAGAAGGCCAATCGCAAGACTGCCTGGGAGTTCCTCGAATACCTCCTTGATACAGTGCCCTACAAGATCCACACGATACTGACGGACGATGGAACCCAGTTTGCAGAGCAACCCCGGAACAGGAACACAATCTATTCCCGGCCAATGCGGTTCGACATGATCTGCGAAGCAAACGGCATTGAGCACCGTCTCACCAAACCCAATCATCCTTGGACCAACGGTCAGGTTGAGCGGATGAACCGCACGATCAAAGACGCCACGGTAAAGCGGTACCACTACGACAGCCACGATCAGCTTCGCAGGCATCTCGCCGACTTTCTGGATGCCTACAACTTCGCTCGTCGTTTGAAGACGCTCAGCAGCCTCACACCCTACGAGTACATCAGCAAAATCTGGACAGCAGAACCAGAACGTTTCATCCTAAATCCGATCCACCAGATGCCGGGACTGAACACCTAGTGCACACAGTTACGTCAACCCCGATCCAAAGTTTGCAACATTGCCCAACGCCTCCTAGATTTCCCTATCACATTCCAGTTACTGCACATTAGAATTGATCTAAATCAAAGGATCAAATTGTCGTCTGCCTCAAAACCCAAACAGCGCGCGACTTACTTTGGAGAAAAAAATGTCCAGTAAACTGACGCTTGCATGTGCGATATTTGTTATCGTCAATCAGGCGGCCATCGCCAGCGAGTTGCGTGAGACCGCGCTGGAAATTTTCAAGCCACTGCCGTCCACCGTTCCGGCGGTAAAGGATAATCTGATAACGGATGCAAAGATCGACTTGGGCAAAGCGCTTTTCTTCGATCCCCGCATGTCTGCCTCGGGGGTCTTTTCGTGCAACAGTTGCCATAATCTGGCGACAGGCGGGGATGACAATCTGGAGACCTCGATTGGTCACGGGTGGCAAAGGGGGCCGCGCAATGCGCCGACAGCTTTGAATTCGGTGTTCAACGAGGTGCAGTTCTGGGACGGGCGGGCTGCTGATCTGGCAGAACAGGCGAAGGGGCCTGTGCAGGCCGGAGTGGAAATGGCGAACACGCCGGACAACGTCATCGCCACGTTGAAATCCATGCCGCAATACGTGGACTGGTTCAAAACGGCGTTTGCGGGCGAAACCGATCCAGTGACTTTCGACAACTTCGCCAAGGCCATTGAAGCCTTCGAGGCCACTTTGATCACGCCCGCGCCTTTTGATGCCTGGCTGAACGGCGACGATAACGCAATGTCTGACGTCCAGTTGGCGGGTCTCGAGAAATTCATGGATCTGGGTTGTTCTACCTGCCATTCCGGCATCAATGTCGGGGGGCATGGTTACTATCCGTTCGGCCTGATCGAAAAGCCGGGTGCCGATATCTTGCCCGCAGGTGACAAAGGGCGCTTTGCCGTCACCGAAACGGTCGATGACGAATATGTTTTCCGCGCCTCGCCGCTACGCAACGTTGGCATGACGGCCCCTTATTTCCATTCCGGAAAGGTCTGGAATCTGAAAGTTGCCGTTGAGATCATGGCTGAAAGCCAGCTTGGTGAAGAGATTTCTGATGAGACCGCCGCTGAACTAGTTGCGTTTCTGGACAGTCTGACCGGCATCTTGCCGAGGGTGACCTATCCGGTTCTGCCCGCCGAAACCGCGACAACTCCGCGCCCTTCCGGGGACGTTTTCTCAGAGTAACTGACAACCCCGCTCCCACACGGAAGAGAGGTGTGCACCACGTCTCTCTTTCGTCACCTACCCGCATGTCAGCGTTGACGTCCTGTCCTTTGACGGACCACCGTCATCCTAACGGGTCCACCAAGACCGGCGCCGCAATAGGAATCTCAGTCAAAGGATTTTAGAGAATTTTCCCGAGCACGTTGGTTTTTTCAGCACTGTTTGATGGTAACCGAGATGCGTTACCGTAGGAGATATCTTCATGACCCTTCCAATATGGAGCGGCACTGTTCTGCAACGGCTGGAAGCCGCAGGCCAGCGCTATAACGTTGAAGATGGCACTGAAATTTTTGCCCCCGGCGCATATGGAGACATGTTTCTGATAGTGCGTTCCGGGCAGGTTCGCGTCGAACAAACCAGCCCGTCCGGCAGGACGATCGTTTTGTATCGTGTCGGTCCGAATGACAGTTGTGTTATGACGACATCCTGTATGTTATCAAACATTCCATATTCCGGATTTGGCTATGCTGAAGGACAGGTGACCGCGTTAGCAATCGGTCGTGATCGCTTCAACAGGCTTCTGGCTGAGGATACTGAATTCAGAGCTTCGGTCTTTGCCGCCTTTTCTACACGGATCGTTGAGCTGTCCGAGGTGATCGACGATCTTCTGCTGAATCGAATGGACTGCAAGCTCGCGCAATGGCTGACTGACAAAGGCCGACATGAACAAGTTCTACATATAACCCATCAACAAATCGCCGCTGAATTGGGCAGCGCGCGAGAGGTCATGTCCCGTGTCCTCAAGGACTTTGAACGTCGGGGCTGGGTTACGCTGAAACGCGGTGTTGTCCATGTAACGGACATCTCCGCTCTTGATCATCTCGGCCGATCCTGTTGTGTGACGCCGTTACATAAACGCGCATGAAACTTTGCGAGTCTCCATCCGAACGTCTAAGGAGACTCAATCATGTATTTTTCACCGAATGTTGGCTCAATCGATCAGGCAGCACGTCTGCTTTTGGGCGTTTTGCTAGTCCTTCTTGCGCTGACCGGCACCATTGGTGTCTGGGGGTGGTTGGGTTTGGTGTTTATCGTCACCGGGTTTGTCAGATTCTGCCCCATCTACCGCGTGTTGGGGATGTGTACCTGCCAAAAGGACGAACAATGACAGACCGAATCCAAACATCCCGCCGTGCGCTTTTGAAGCTGGGTGTTGCCAGCGTCCTTGTGGGTCCGGTTCCCCTGGCCTCAGCCGCAGGCGGCATCGAAACGGCGATCGACCCGGAATCCCTCAAAGTCAAGGCGCGCACACCTCTGGGCCTTTACCTTACACCAGAGGAAGCTCACTCGGCCCTGCTCCAAGATTCGGGCATACTGTTTGTCGACGTCCGCGATCCTATTGAGATTTCCTTTGTCGGACACCCTGAAGGAATTGATAAAATCATCCCGCTGAGCTTCATGACGCACGATGTTGATCCTGACAGTGGACAGTATCGCATGGTCGGGAACCCAAACGTGGTAGCCGAATTCGACGCCCTGCTGGCCGCAAAAAACAAACTCCGAGACGCGCCGATCATTGTGACATGTCGATCGGGTGCGCGGTCTGCGGTCGTTGTGCAGCTGTTGAGTCGGGCCGGGTACAGCAACGTGTGGAACGTGGTTGAGGGGTTCGAAGGAGATAAAGACCAAAATGGAGTTCGGGCGATCAATGGTTGGCGCAATGCCGGATTGCCCTGGAGCTATCGCCTCAAACCTGGCGTTGCCTGGTCACGCGAAACGTAGTCATTCTTGCAGATTTCGAACGTGTAGAAGCGTTGTTGCATAAAAGCGGGCGAGGGATTCACCTCACGAAATAGACAGGTTAGGTCGTGTCGACAAAAGGGATTCACAACGGGTCGTAGACATGATTCAAACTGGTATCTGCAATGGAGACCGACTTGGCACGAAATCTGATGTCGGACGAGGAGTGGGTGTTCTTTGAGCACTTTATCCTGGGAGTCTGCGCGCCGAATGGATGCAAACTCACCAATCACCGACTTGTTCTTGAAGGAGTTTTCTGGATTGCGCCGCATCGGCGCCCCGTGGCGCGACTTGCCAGAAGAATTCGGCAAATGGTCAAGTGTGTATCGCGAGTTTCGGATCTGGACGTTGGCATGGCTAGGGTCAGGACCCATTGATTTCTGCAAGACGGCGTGATTCACGGTTGGAAAACAAGCGGTGAACATGTCTGATCTCTTTTGGATAAAAGATGCGCAGATGGCGCGTCTGGAACCCTACTTTCCGAAGTCCCGCGGGAAACCTTGCCTTGATGACGGGCGTGTTCTGAGTGGGATTATCTTCATCAATCACAATGGGTTGCGGTGGCGGGATGCGCCCAGGGTACATGGCCCTCACGAGACGCTCTACAACCGGTGGAAGCGGTGGAGCGACAAAGGCGTCTTCGCTTAGATGATGTCCGGACTGGCAGCCGAACATGGCAAAGAGCAAACCGTGATGATCGATGCGACCTACCTCAAGGCCCACCGGACAGCGACCAGCATGGGTGTCAAAAAGGGGGGCGTGGACGCCCGATAGGCCGAACCAAGGGCGGCATGAACACCAAGCTGCACGCGGTCTGCGACAGCCAAGGCCGACCGCTCAGCCTGTTTGTCACCGCTGGTCAGGTCAGCGATTACATCGGCGCAAGGGCTTTGCTGAGCAGTCTGCCAGATGTCGATTGGCTGCTTGGGGATCGCGGCTATGATGCTGATTAGTTCAGAGAGCGTTGAAAGACATAGGCATACGCGCCTGTATCCCTGGTTGCAAGCAACGAACGACACCCGTCCCGTACGATAAGCGCCGATCCAAGCGGCGCAACCGGATCGAGATCATGTTCGGCTGGCTCAAAGATTGGAGGCATGTAGCGTATCCCCACGATCCCGGCACCCAGAACCGTGATGTTATCATTTTCAACCATTAGGACGCTTATTTCGGTGTTGCTTGATCGACAGCCCCGACCTTTGGGGCTGTCGTAGTTTCAGGTCGGTTCAGATCGTGCCCAGTTCGATGTCTTTGCCATCCTTAATGACGAAATGTGCGAAGGGCCGGTCTTTCAGGTTGCCGTCAGGGTGGAAGGCCACGTCCATGCCATAGCCGGTATAGTTGACGGGGTTACCTGCCTGGATGGCCTCCAACAGATTCACCGCACCACCGACCGCCTCACCGTCACCATTGGTGATGCTCAGGATTTCCTTTGTGTAAACGGTCGCATCCGGCGTGCCCGCCTTTTCCATTGCGGCCGCATGTACCGCCAACGAATCCGCGCACAGCGCCGAGAAGGGCAGGAAAGTCCCGGGTTCTACGCCCATCAGCCCCTCGAACTCCTTATAAGCCGCCGACGAGCTGTCATTGGTGGCTTGAAGGTGGTTGATGCCTTCGCCTACTTCGGCGCCGACGGCTTCAATGAACTTACCGCCGCCGTTCACACCGGCGCTGGCAGCGATGGTCAGGGTATAAAGCTCGGCCTCGTAGCCGCCTCGGAACCATTCCTTGGCGATCGAGGTAAACTGGGTGACGTAAGCGGGCAGGAAGACAGCGGTCACATCTTCACTCATGACCTTGTCGACTTCGGCGCGGAAGCTGGGTTGATCGGGTTTGACCTCGGCCTGTACCACGACTTCGCCGCCACCGGCTTCGATTGTCTCGACAAAGGGGCCAATCATCGATTGGGTGAACGCGGTCTGTACGGCCAGGACGCCGACTTTTTTGTGGCCCGCCGCCAGCATTGCCTTGGCGGGGGGCACGCCCCATTCGCGACCTGTGGCCTGGAAGCGCCAAATCAGACCGCCATGGTCGCCTTCGGTGATGGCATCCGCCGCTCCCAGGCAACTGACGGAAACGCCTTTTTCGATGGCCAACGGCTTGACCGCCAGCGTCGGCCCCGAGCCCCACATGCCGACAATGGCGCTGACCTGGTCCACGTCCAGCAGCTTGCGCGCGGCGCGCACGGCAGCGGTGGGATTGGTTTCGCTGTCCTCGGCAATGATTTCGATCTGGCGGCCATCCAGAATACCGCCCGCGTCGTTGATCTGGCCCGCGATCACCTGCGCCGCCTTAACGATATTGGGGCCATAAGATGCCCCGCCGCCGGTCAGGGGCGAGATCATGCCAATCTTCACCGGCGCGTTCTGCGCCAGCGCGGGCAGCGGCAGGGTGCTGGCGGCAACGCCCGCCGCCATCGTGCTCAGAAACCGCCTGCGGTTCATGATCAGTTTCGTCATCACTCTATCCTCCTCTGAGTGGTCATGGGCTGGCGGGGACCTCCTCGACCCCTTGTTCCAGCGTCAGTTGCAATGCGTCGTTGAAACGGTTGAACGCGCCGCACAGCGCGATGCGCCAGGTCAGTTCGACGATTTGTGCATCGGTGAAATGGGCGCGCAGGTCGGTGACCTCGGCGTCACGCATCCGGTTGGCACGGATGGTGACAGCCACGGCATAGCGCACCACCATCCTGTCGACCGCGTCCAGTTCGGGATGATCGTCCACATCCGGCAATCGAGCGATGCCCTCGGGGCTGAGGCCCGAGACCTCTAGCATCGGCGCATGGTGCGAGACGCAATAGGTGCATTCGTTCAGTTTTGAGACCGCCACCAGCGCCAGTTCCAGCGCCCGGCGCGGCAGCACCGCCTCATCCCGCAGGTCCAGCAACATGCCGAACAGGTGTTTCAGGATCACCGGACGGTGCGCCATCGCCCCGACCAGATTGCCGAACGGGCCATAGCGGCTCATCTCGTCAAAAACGGCGCGGGCCTCTTCCGAAAGGGCGTCAGCCGAGAGGGGAGAAATCCGGCTCATGACAGCTCTCCGTCTTTTGCCTGCAGGCGGTATTCACGCATGAAACCCTGCGGGCGGTAGATCAACAGAAGGATGAGGCCCACGCCGATCAGGATCAGGCGCAGCGATGCGGCCTGTCCTGCGTCCAGAAACGGCATGAGGTCTTTCAGGAAGCGGGTGCCCTCCAGCAGCACCATCACCGATACCGCACCGATCATCAGGCCGGTATTCGACCCGCGCCCGCCCGCGATCACGGCCATGAAAGCGTAGGCGGTGACGAAAGCGCCGAATTGCGTCGGGTCGATATAGCTGAAGTAAAAGCTGTGCAGGCTGCCCGCCGCGCCGATGATGGCCCCGCCTGCGGCAAAGGCGCGGACGCGGAACGACAGCGTGGTTTTGCCCAGCGTCGCGGCGACCAGATCATCCTCGCGCAACGCCCGCAGGACGCGCCCGAAGGGTGAGACCGTCAGCAGTTGTGCAAAGACAAAGCATAAGGCAAAGACCACGACCGAGATGGCTAGGAACATCAGCTCATAGCTCAGGCCCGAGGCGATACCGGACAGGGGCCGTGGGATACCCGGCAAGCCGTTGGCGCCGCCTGTCAACCAGGTCTCGTTCAGCAGGAACAGACGGACCGCCTCGGCAAAGGCCAGCGTGACAATGGCCAGATAATCTTCGCGTAATCGAGCCGAGACCAGCGCCACCAGCGCCGACAGGATCACGGTCACGATCACCGCCAGCGCGGCGGCGATCAACGCGGGCACCCCGGCCAGCGCCGACAGGCCCGCGACATAGGCGGCAACAGCGAAGAAGCCAAAGATGCCGAAATTGACCATCCCGGCCTGACCCCATTGCAGGTTCAGCGCCAGCCCGATCAGGGCCGAGATGATGACGAAGATGAGAATTGCGGTAAGATAGCCGATCATCTGCTGATCCTCGCTTTGCCAAACAGTCCGTGCGGGCGCAGCAACAGCACCAGGACGATAATCAGGAAGGCCACTGCCTGACGGTAGGTGGTGGGCAGGATCAGGGTTGATAATTCTTCAGCCACACCGATCAGCAGCGCGCCGACGACGGCCCCCAGAGGGTTGCCGATGCCGCCCAGAATGACCGCGGCAAAGACCGGTAGTATATAGTTCCAGCCCATCAACGGATCGACCACGCCGTCCATGCCCACCAGCACTCCGGCAAAGCCCGCCAACACGCCCGAGATCGCCCAGACCGCCGCGATGACATAGTTGCGGTTGATGCCACGCACGCCCGCCAGATCGGGGTTGTCCGACACCGCCCGCATGGCGCGGCCCAGCGGGGTGCGCATCAGGATGAACCACACCGCGACCATGGCCAGCAGGGCCACGATAACGATGGTAATCTGCTCGTTATTGACGCGCATCCCCATCCAGCGATGCGGGCGCGCCACGGCAATGTCATAGCCGCGAATGTCCGACCCCCACAGGAACCGCACCACATTCTCCAGCACGAAATAGACCCCCATCGACGCCACCAGCAGCGTCACGTGGTCCGAATTTCGCAGCGGCTTATAGACCAGCCGATCCGTCAGCAGCGCGACCGAGGCCAGCCCGACCGCCCCAAGCCCGGCAGCCAGCAGCAGTGGTGCGCCGATATCGACGTTGAAAAACAGCGCGATATAGGCGCCCATCGTGATCATCGACCCGATGGCGAAATTTGGAAAGTTTAGCACGCCGTAGGTCAGCGATAGCGCGATGGCGGGCAGGGCCACCAAAAGCCCCGAGACCACGCCGTTCAGCAGGATTTGCAACATCAGACGGTCTCCGCCGCTGCGGCATCCGCCGTGCCCATATAGAGCGCGTGGATATCCGGATGGTTGAGGAAATCGGGGGCGGGCATCTGCGCCCGGACCTGACCCGACACAAGCACGATGGCGGTTTCCGAGATCACCATCGCCTCTTTCACATTCTGTTCGATCATCAGGATCGACACGCCCGCATCGTTCACGGCGTTCACAGCCTGGAACATCTCGGCCACGTATTTCGGGCTGAGGCCGGCACTGGGTTCATCCAGCAACAGCAACGAGGGGTCGGGCATCAGCGCACAGCCAAAGGCCAGCATCTGCCGTTGGCCCCCGGACAGGTTGCCCGCCATGTCGCCCTCACGGTGAGCAAGGTCAGGGAAGATGTCGAACACCCGCGCGCGCGCGGCTTGCAGGCCCTTGGTGTTCTTGGCGATGAACTCATAGGCCAGCGTCATATTCTCGCCGATGGACATGTTGCGAAATACGTTGTGTTCCTGTGGCACATACCCCAACCCGGCGCGAGCCTTGGACGGCGCGTTCAGCTTGGTCACGTCGGCCCCGTTCAGCGTGATTGTCCCGCCGCGCGGGGTCAGTAGGCCGACCAGTGATTTGATCAGTGTGGACTTGCCCGCCCCGTTGGGGCCTACGATGGTCGAGATCGCACCCTCGGACACAGTGAACCCCGCGCCCTTGATGATGTCGCCACCGCTGCCGTATCCGGCGCGCAGGGCATCGACTGTCAGGATCGGATCACTCATCACACCATGCTCCCCAGATAGGCTTCCAGCACGCGCGGGTCGGTGGTGACCTGCGCGAACGAGCCATGCATCATCTCGCGCCCTTCGGTCATCACGTAGACGCTGTCGCACAGGCGCTCGATCATCTCCATGTCATGTTCGACGATGGCGAAGGTGACGCCCTCGGCCTTCAGCGACAGGATGAAATCGGCCAGGACGCCCTCCATCGTCGGTGCAACACCCGCGGCGGGTTCGTCCAGCAGGATGACCTTGGGCGACAGCATCATGGCGCGCAGCACTTCCAGCAGCTTTTTCTGACCGCCAGACAGGTTCGCCGCCGACTGATCAGCCAGCCGCCACAGATCGACGCGCTCCAGCAAGGCGCGGGCCTGTTCGATGGCTTTCTCTTCCTCGGCGTGGATGCGGGCGCGGGAAAACAGCGAGGCGGCGATGCCTTCGCCCAATTGTCCGGGGCGTGCCAGCAGCAGGTTTTCCAGAATGGTCAGCGCGCCCAGATCGCGGCTGATCTGAAAGGTACGCACCAGCCCCTGTTCGGCCAGCTTGTGCGGCGGCAGGCCGGTGATGTCGGCGCCGTCCAGCGTGACCTGCCCGCTGTCGGGGCGGAACGCGCCGCCAATGGTGTTGAACAGCGTGGTCTTGCCCGCCCCGTTGGGGCCGACGATCCCAGTCACCTGTCCGGTGGGTATGTCAATTTGCCCGACATTCAGAGCTCTAAAGGCCCCGAATTTCTTGGTCAGGTTCGAGATCTTCAGCATACGTCTCCTCCCGTGTTCCAGATTTTCTGCGCCTTGCCGTCGGTTGCATAGGTCAACCAGTAATCCGACAGTTGCTTGGGTGTGTGTTTGATGCGATGGCTCAGCAGCGCCTGTGCACAGGCGGCCAGCTGGGCAGCATGGGACGGGTCATCGGCCAGATTTTCGTGGCAGCAAGGATCCGCGTTCAGATCGTACAGCAGCGCCGGTTGCGCCGGGAAATGGATATAGAGCCAGTCCTGTGACATCAGTGCAGTGAAGCAGCAGTCATCTACGTGGTCCGGAAGCAGATGTCCCAGATCGGGGTTCAGGCGGAGCTCGCGGAAATCTGTTTCCCACACTGTATGCCAACGCCAGTTCTTGGGCGGGCTGCCCCGCAGGAACGGTGTCAGGGCATGACCGTCGCAATGCGGTGCTGGCTGGCCTACAGCCTCGGCAATGGTGGGCAGGATGTCGATGGTTTCGGTGAAGGCGTGGCTTTCCGTTCCATGGCTGGCCGGATGGCGCGGGTCGCGGATCATCAGCGGCACGTGAAACAGGCCCGGAAACGGTCCGCGTCGTCCGTAAATCCAGTTGTCGCCTAACTGATCTGCATGGTCCGAGGTAAAGATGATCAGCGTTTCGTCATATTGCCCGCTGGCCTTGAGATCTGCGATCAGGGTTCCGAACTTCTGATCCACCTCAGCCATATTGCCGTAATAGGCGGCGCGCATCGCGCGGTCGCGGTCGTCGGTTACCTGATCGGCTGTGAGGTCGGCGCGGAAATAGCGCTTGGCTCCGTAAGCGGCGATGGATGCGGCCAGAAACGGGTGGCTCTCGGCCACTTGCGCGATGGCATGCGGTCGCGTCGGGACCGAAAGGTCCGCTGGGTCAAACAGGCAGTTGAATGGCTCGGGCGCTACCATCGGCGGATGCGGGCGCAGGCAGTTGAGGTTCACGAACCATGGCTGCGCTCCCGTCTCTGCAATGTAATCCCGTGCCGCGCCGAACATGAAGGCTGTGTCGCTGAACTCCGCCGGGTATTGACAGGGTGCATCCGGCTGGAACGGATCATAGCCACCCTTGGGCAGAAAGATGCTTTCGGGATCGTCGCCCAGTTCAATCTCGATCCCGTGCCCCTGCAGCCAGTCGCGCCACGCGGCAAAGCCATCATGATAGAAGAACCCGGCGTGCGTCTCGAAGCCTGGACAGACCCACGGCTGTAACTGAGCAGCATTGTCGGGGTCGTTAGGGGTGTCGGTATAGCCAAACAGAACCGGAGCACGGCCGCTGTCCGCCACCAGATGCGCAAGGGTCGGAACGCTGGAAGGCAGCGGAGTTTCGTTGCTGACCTGCCGGTGGTTCATCAGGTACAGCCCGGTCAGCAGCGAGGCCCGCGACGGCCCGCAGGGCGCGGCCTGCGCGTGGTGCCGCCGGAACGACATTGCCTCGGCTGCGAAGGCGTCCAGATGCGGCGTCTTCACATCTGGATGCCCCCATGCGGCAATAGAATCCCCACGCCACTGGTCGACAATGACCAGCAGCACGTTCCGAATTACTGTCATTTTGCTCCTGTTTTCTCTAGCTTGTGTCCTCGGCCATGGCCTGGATCGCATGTCTGAAAGCATTCTTGAGAGACGCTATCATCTCGGTTTCGAATTGCGGGCTGTGATAGACCAGTGACTGCACCTTGAGCCCGCGTAGAGCGCAGAGCACCAGATTGATGCAGTCGCGAATGGCCTCTTCTTCCCAACCTTGGGCTGCGAAAGTGTCGTGCAGAATAGTGTAATAGCTGTTGAACAGATCGCGCAGTCCCTGGGCCACGGGTTCGGCCAGTTCCGGGTCGTTGCGCGCCGCCAGGGTCAGCTCTAGCGAGGGCAGAACGACGTCATCGGCAAACATGTTTTCCCAGGCGCCGTCGACAAACGCGTCAACGTTGAATTCACCTTCCTTGAGCTCAGCCACCAGACCGCGCAGACGTTCCGGCACTTCTCGCCAGAGGTCGATTGCGGCATCCAGCAATAGCGCATTGCGGTTTGGGTAGTGATGGAACATCGCACCGCGTGATACACCGGCCTGACGGCAGATCTCGGGCGTCCCGGCATTGCGGAACCCTTTCTCCATCAGCGTCAGCAGTGTAGCGCGCCGCAGCCGGGCACGCATGTCTTCGCTTTTCTGTTGTTGTTTGCTTTGGGTCATGGGCTTTCGAATCATCCTCAGGGTCGAGGTTGATTTACGTTAAGGCACTGCAAACGTCCTGGTCAAATAAAAAACAGGCGTGTATGTTTTTATTTTAAACTGATCTACGCCTAATTACTGCTTTCATATTTTTGTAATGTGTAGAACGGCTTAAGCTCGGGTGCTTCAATTTGTGATTTTAGCTCGCATACAATCGCTCGATGGGCTTTAGGCGAGAGGAGTTCTCGTTTGCCGCCGTTCGCAGATCAAGTGTGAAGGTCTGCTTAGCGTGCTTCGCTACTGCAGCAAAAAACACCTAGAACTGGAAAATGAAGTTCGCTTCGAATGCTTCGCGAGGGATTTCAGGATAATCCTCGACCAACTCTTCGGGTGTTTCCCCACCAGACACGCGACCGAGGACCGACCTGCAGGTGATCCTGGTTCCCGCGATGACAGGCTCGCCACCCAACACTTCTGGATCTGACGAAAGATGCTCCTCTTTCGCGCGAAGATAGCGAAGAGCTTTAATCCACTCTGTGCCTGTAACATCATTGAGTGTCAAAGAAAGTCCAGCTGAGAGGTGCACAACTCCAAGATACTCGTCGTGAGTGTGTATAAGGAACCTCCAAATACGTGTCTGACGTCAGCGCCAATGGGACAGTTTAGGTTGATTTGATAAGAGAGGGTTTCTGGCTCATCGTAACCGCCAAGGAGTGGAGATGAGAAAGAAACCGGAACCAAGCAGAGCTACGGTGAGAAGGTCGTCAAAGACCACCATCCCTCCTAGTAGAGTCCAAATCGGACCAGATGCCCTGACGGCCCCGGAAAACGACATTGGTAACTCGCGAACAGAAAAGTAAGCGAATAGCCAAAATGCTGTCATCGCCAAACCCAATATCTCGATGCGGTCATGTCGCCGGATGGTGGAGACTGCACCAGTCGCCCTTCTGAGCGGGATCTGTTCGCGAACTTTGAAGAGGGTTCTGAAGAACAGCCGCGGCGGAGTGCCCGCCGGGTATGGGAGTCCGCCGAGTTCTATATGACATTCAACAAGGACAAGATGGGGAACGCACGGAACCCGCCATTTCACTGGACGCCGGAACGCGCTGGCGTTCAGATCGACGAGAACCCAGATGATAAAGAGACGTTTATCCATCTCAAAAGCACGTAGCACGCTGAAACCGAAGATGTGCACATTGCTTTGCGCCCGGATTTTATCGGCATTCTTCGTGAGAATTCGGTGAGTTGGAAATCGATCATCGTTCATGAGCGCGAGGCTCAGGTCATGATGGCCGATGGAACGATGATCCGCATTGACCTGTTCGGCTCAGTAGTGCGCTGCTCTGAAGATGATGAAACCGAGGTTAGCCTCTTCGCTGAGGTCAGAAAGTGGACCGGCGAGCTGGTTTCTTACATGTCGCCCTGGGGGATGACTTTGTAACGACAATCAGTGATCAACAGGTTCGAGTTAGCGAATGATCGTTTCGGCAACCACGGAGCGGACCGATGGAAAGCCGTTATCCCAATTGCGACAACTGCTTGGGCGAACTATCTTGAAGGCTGGGGGTGTAAGATGCCTGATACTATTTCAGACGATTTGCTTGCTAATATACGTGAGGAAATCGAAAAAGACATGGTTGGTCTTCAAATCATGGAATTCCGCGCGGAGCCTGATCACGACCATGATGGGGATCCTATTCTTAGGCTCCAGATTGTCTACGATGAGGCAGGAGAAGAGCCTCGCCCATCTCGTGTATCGGCGCTGGCGCGACACATCCGGCCTTGGTTGGAAACGCGACTGCCAAGCACGTTCCCTGTTTTCCGCTTCTTGACAACAGGCGATCTCGCTGATGACGCCCGCTGATCTGATCGCTATTGCGCGCAGAACATTGGGCAATTCTGGCAAGCTCCGCCCTCGCCAGTCTGACCTGAAGCGCGCGGTCAGTTCACCATGGTGATTGGGTTGAGAAAATCTTGACTTCGGAAATCAATGTCTATATATAGACAATATGTCTAATACAAGACATGAGGTCGGATATGCAGATCGTACAACCACTTGACTCAGGAACTCCCGCACCTGTCTTCCGCCAAATCAAGCCAGAAGACCGCTCTCGCTTGAGCGGCCCTGGGTTGCGTACCTTTCGCAACATCGCTGATTTCTGGGGACTGAGTGAGGCGGAGCGCATTGCGGCTCTCGGCTACCCTGGCCGGTCCACATATCACTCATGGATGAAAAAGGCCGTCAGCGGTGAGAATATTTCGCTCCCGTTTGACACCCTTATCCGGATTTCAGCAATCCTTGGTATTCATAAAGGCCTGTCAATTTTGTTCCATGAGGAGGCGCAAGCGCTTCAGTGGCTGACATCTCCGCACCGTGGAACTGATTTTGCGGGGCGGTCTCCGCTCAGCCTGATCGTTGAAAACGGTCAGGACGGCATGATGATTGTGCGGCGATACATTGATGCCTGGAGAGGTGGTTCGATGGGCCATGGCGCACCAGAAGGATCATTCGAGCCTGTTACCGAGGAAGACATCGTTTTCGTATGACATGGAAGTTAGAAAGCTATGCGACATGCCGGCCGCCGTCGACATGCCGCATTATCCCGTCAAGGTTTCCTCCAATCGCAACTTTTGAAACTGTCTCCAGCCCCGATGATCTGAAGGCCGTATTCGAATTGGAAGGCTGGACAAACGACAGAATGGTTGCGGCCCGAATTTCTCGGCTGGATCGGGACTTGTGGGTTTACGGGTCTCCCAATGCAAGCATCGTGATGTCTTCGTTCCTGCATGGATCTCCGCAAGGTATGCGCTTCACAGGCCCTGAGCTGGGTGCCTGGTATGCATCGACGGAGTTGATGACTGCCGTGCTAGAAGTTGCCAACGGCCTTCGGAAGGAACTCTCTTTGTCCGGCCTGGGAAGCAAGCGAGAGACATATCGTGAGTACACTGCAAACATGAACGGTGAATTCATCGACATCTTCGATCTCCACCCCGAATTCCATGATCCCGACGATGACACTTATCCTGAACCACAGAGTTTTGGGGCTCATGTCAGATCAAATGGCGGTGGTCACGGAGCGATTGGCATCCGATACCAAAGCGTCAGGCGTCCTGGTCACGAAAATTGGGTGTGCTTTGTGCCGCCAGCGATCTTGGATGTCACGCAGGCGCGGCACTTTGATATCGATGTCAGACCCACCGGAAAGGTGGTTGTTCAAGAACTGACTTGAGTGAGCCATCAACTCAGAATGCGCCACGGAATCAAATCAGAAACACGTAATCCGTTTTATGGTAAATATTCTGACCTATTCCCCGACAACGGTCTCATGCCGTCACACGGCAACCTCCGAGATGACTTCTCTTCGATGCATGTGGTGCTACACCGAAGAGAGAATGTGGCCAAGACCGGTATCAGACGCACCAACCACATTTCCGCAATCTGCAATCCATCAGATGTTACGCACCACAAGCTACTCAATCCAACCTATTCAAACCAATTTAAAACCCTTCCCGATCACGGATTTGTCAGCACGCCTCAGCGCAGTCTGGGGGCACCAGAATGACCCTGTTTCTGAACGGCACTCCCTTGGTGGTCGACAGCGAAGAGGGACAACGTGCCCTGACAGCGGCGCATAGCGCCAGAACGCGCGTTGAATGCGGGTGCTGCAAACCTTCACCTGAGATGTATATCGCGGCCACGGTGGGCAAGTTCATCGTCAAACGGATGCCCGGAACCGGGCCGGATCACGCGATTGACTGCCCGTCCTTTCTGCCGCCTGAAGAACTCTCGGGCCTGGCACAGGTGCAGGCGTCGGCCATTACCGAAGATCCTGATGATGGCACAACCACGCTCAAACTGGGTTTCCCGCTGCGCAAGAACAGCAAAAGCCGCACCGCGCCGGAACAGCGCGGTGCAAAGCCAACCGAGGTCAAAGTTGCCCCGCGCAAGCTCACGATTACAAGCGTTCTACACTTCCTCTGGCATGAGGCCGATCTGGGCAAGTGGTATCCCAGAATGGGAGGTAAGCGGTATTGGGGCGTGATCCACCATGCTCTGCGCCGGGCTGCGGCGGCGAAGATCGTCAAGGGTCAGGAGCTGGCCCGCATTCTCTATGTGCCGGAATACTTCAAGCCTGAGAAAAAGGCTGAGATTGCAGCCAGACGAAACCGGCTTTTTGCAAACCTGCGGCCAGCTCGTCGCAGCGCAACCCCGTTTGGCCTGGTCGTCGCAGAATACAAGGGCAAAGAAATCACCCCTCACGGGGCGCGGTTCATTTTCAAACACGCCCCCGATTGCGCGTTTTTTGCCGATAAGGACCTGTCCAAGAAATTCGACAAAGTGTTCGGGGAACAGCTGCTGCTTCTTGAAGCGATGAGGTCCGGCCATGCCATCGTGATCGCCAGCTTTTCTATCGCAAAAGCGGGTTATCCGATTCTGCATGAAATCGGCTTGATGCTTGTGACGGACACCTGGATCCCGTTTGAAGGCCTGCGCGAACTGGACGTGCTGAAAGCGCTGACCGAACAGAGCCGCGCGTTTCAAAAGCAATTGCGGTTCAACCTGCCGGTGGACGCACCGATCGCATCGGCTGTGCTGCTGGATACGACAGTTCCGATTGCCGTCTTTGTTGCAGACAATCCCGACGATGCCGGGGCGCTGGCACTTCTCACCAAAGCCTCTGAAGAAGGCCGGTATCCGAGCTGGTGCTGGTTTGATGATGGGCCGATGAGCCCGTTCCCGGATCGTAGCGCGTCCCCCTTCAACCATAACTCACGACCACCGGAGGGGGGCGCGAGTGAGAACGCGAACAATGAAGGCGCCGATTGCTTGGGAAAAAGCGATCCCTATCACTTTGATAGATTCCCTCTCCGCCAACAGGACGATATCGCGACGGAGAGGGATGCCGATCAAACTGAATTTGGGATGGGGTTCAACCAGCAAACTCCCTCTACTTCAACCTCCCCAATGTCACAAAAGAACAGTCGGTCAACATGAAGAACGTGTTCAATCCGTTGCTAATTAGCCTCCCTTTGGTTGCGGCAGTCCCATCATTTTCCCACGCGCAAAATGATGAGGCCGCAATCTGCACGGGTCGCGATGGCCCGATTTTGAGTGGAGGGCGCTTGCTGTGTGTGACCGCCCCCGCCCGCACCTGCCTGGAACCGTCATTCCGGGCAGGTGCAATGGTATGCCTCAGATATGAGGACGGAAGCAATCCGGAACAGGTCGTTTCGAAGAATGTAACCCCGCGCCCCAAAGGCGAATGGGCCGCTGAGGCGGAACGTGCCGCCAAACGCCACGGTGTTCCGGTGCCGCTGTTTCATGCGCTTGTGCATCAGGAAAGCCGCTGGAATACCAATGCGGTCAGCCCCAAAGGTGCGTTGGGATTGGCGCAGCTGATGCCGCCCACCGCTGCCGCGCTTGGTATCGATCCGCATGACCCGGTGCAAAACCTCGATGGCGGCGCGCGGTATCTGAAGGCCATGTTTCTGAAATTCGGCTCATGGCGGTTGGCCCTGGCTGCGTACAACGCCGGGCCCAAAGCCGTCGAACGCTATGAGGGCGTCCCGCCCTACACGGAAACCACCCGCTATGTCGCAACCGTTCTCGAAGGAGCCGGGCTCCCGCCCGACGCCTGAACACCCCCCATCCAAGGAGACTATTTTTTATGAACCGTAACCCTCAAAACGTGACATTGCTGACATTGATGGCGTTCATGGCCTTCAGCGGCCCGGCCATGGCTCAGTCATTGTTTGACGCCCCGGTGTCCATTCTGACCCAGATCCGGACATTTGTGACGGGCGCCAATGGTATTCTGCTTGGCGGGGCGGCGATCGCGCTTGCCGGTATCTCGGCCGCCAGCCCACGTGTGCCGGTCACATGGGGCCATTTCTTCGTGATCCTCGTCGTGCTGGGTATTTTCTACGGTGCGTTTGGTATTGCCGAAGCCATTCAGGGCTTTGCGACCTGATGAGCGACGACAACCGCATATTCCAGGCGATCACCCGGCCTTCTGAGAGGGCCGGGATGCCTATGACGTTTCACATTGTGGCGCTCAGCATTCCCCTGATGACGTTCATCGTGACGCAGGGCTTTTTGGGCTTCTGGGGATTGCTGGCCATCTTCCCGTCCTATGGCGCTGCCCGCTGGATCGTCAGCGTCGATCCGTATCTGCCGGATCACGTTGCGACCATGGCCGACTGCAAACTGTTCACCAAAAACAAGCCCTACTGGGGCGGCAATTCTTACGCCGGAGACTGACATGAACATGCACCCCGAGATTCAAAAGGTTATGCCTTCCGCGCGCCGCGCCGCTCGAGAGGTGCCTGCGACCACGCATATCCCGTTTGTGCGCTTCCTGTCGGATGGGACATTCACCACCCGCAACGGTGATCTGGTGGCGGTGTTGGAACTCACCGGGTTCATCCACGAAACCGCTGACCGAGCGGCAACCAAGGCCGCTAATGATACGCTCGCCCGTCTTGCGTCCAGTTTTGAAGACAACCGAACGGCCTTCTACAGCCATATCATCCGGACAAAAATTCAACTGGCGGAAACGCTGCCGCCTGTGAGCGAGCCCGCATTTTCTGCCGAACTGGACAAGCACTATCGGGACCAACTGGACCAGAATGAGTCCTATCAACTGCGCCATTTCCTGACGATCGTCCGACGCCCTTACACCAGCGGCAAGCGCCTGCTGGATGCGGGGTTGCGGTCTCTGCGCTCTGCAACAACAGATCCTGCAACAGGTGCAGCCCGCGAAAAGAACCGCAAGGCCCTTCATGTTGCCGCTGAACAGGCGATGCGTGACTTGTCGGTGTTCGGCGCGCGCAGGCTCATGGGAACAGAGGCGGATCGCAGCCGCACGCTGTCCTTCCTCTCGATGCTGCAAAGCGGGATTTGGCAAGCGGCCCCGTCCGTCTGGACCCATCTGGCAGATGCTGTGCCCAACGGGCGTATCACCTTCCGCAAAGACCATGTTCACAGCCTGTCACCGGGTGGGGACAAGGATCGGTTTGCGGCTGTCCTTGCAGTCAACGCCTATCCCGAACGCTCGAAATACTACATGTTCGATGAACTGTTGGGGGAGCGCTGCGAGTTTATCGCCACCCAATGCTACGCGCCGATGGATCGCGTGTCGGGCGGCACAAAAATCCGTGACGCCAAACGGGGCATGGAAGATGCGGGCGATGAAGCCGAAACCCTACAGAAAGACTTGAAAGAGGCGCGCGACGCGGTTGCCTCCCGTGCCATGTCCATTGGGCGGCATCACTTCACGGTTTCTGTTCTGGGTGACACGCGCGAGGAGATGGAAGACGCCGCCACGCGGGTGAACTCCTGTCTGACGGGCGCAGATCTGCGTACGCGGCGCGAAGACTTTGGCTTAGAGGCGGCCTGGTGGGCGCAGCTACCTGGCAACTTTGCCTATCAGACCCGAAGCAAAAAGCGCTTTGTCTCTGACAAGAACTTTGCCGATTTCTCCAACCTGCATTCCTGGCCGACCGGATCGCGGGAAAGGCTGCGCTGGGGCGGGCCTGTGGCGGCGTTCCGGACGCTGGGCGGCACGCCTTATTGGTTCTCCTTCCACCGCGAAGGCTCTGACACATCCAAAGGACCAGGAACCACGGCCATTTTTGGGGCAACGGGAGAAGGCAAAACCCTGCTGGCCAACTTCCTCTTGTCCAGCTGCTACCGCCTGCCCGAACACCCTCACCTGATCGCCTTTGACAAAGACCGGGGATCGGAAACCTTCATTCGAGCCATTGGCGGCACTTACCTTCAACTGAAGTCCGGCATGAACCTCGGGTTCAACCCGTTTGCTGTTGCCACCGATGAGGTTGGGATCGAATGGCTGGAGGGTTTCATTCAACGCCTGACGGGTGCCGACAAGCTCACCCCGGAACAAGAGCGTCGGATTGCAACAGGTCTGCGCCGCCTTGCATCGGGTGATCCCGCCCTGCGTACATTTTTGGATTTTGCCGACACGCTGCGCTCTGTTGACGATGCTGACGCGCCGGTCCAGCTGCTCGATGCGCTCAGCAAGTGGCATGGGTCCGGTAGTCGCGCATGGCTGTTCGATAACCTTCAGGACAGCTTCAGCCTCGATCAAGCTGTTACCGGCTTTGACATGACGGCGCTGCTCAAAGCCTCCGATATCCGCCTGCCTCTGCTGGATTACCTGTTTTACCGGATCGAGCGCAAACTGGCGCAGGGCAAGCCACTGATCATCATGGTTGATGAAGCCTGGGCGCTGTTTGACGATCCCCGGTTTGGTCCCCGTATTCAGGACTGGATCAAAACCATCCGTAAGCTGGATGGCATTCTGGTGTTCATGACGCAGGAAACCTCGGATGCGGCCAAATCCTCTATCTCGGACACGCTGATCCAGTCGACGGAAAACCGCATCTTCTTTGCGAACCCGAAGGCCGACCGCGCGACCTATGTTGATGCGTTCCGGCTGACTGAGGCCGAGTTCAACGCGATTTCATCGATGCCACCCAAATCCCGTCTGGTGCTGATCAATGACGGAGACGGGTCAGCTGTGGTTTCAACGCGGCTTGAGCTTCCCGAGCAATTCTACCGGGTGTTGTCAGCGACAGGCGACAGCGTTGCCGAGATGGACCAGCTGCGCGCCGCGCACGGCGAGAATGGCTGGCTCGACGCCTTCATGACCCTCAAAGCCCCACAGGAGACCCCCCAATGATCCGCAAGTTTGTTTTCGTTACCTTTAGCCTGCCGCTTCTCGGAGCCTGCACCATTACCGGTGATGCTCTCGATCCGCCGCGTGAGCTGAAAGCCAATTGCAATATCGCTGATGCCGATCCGGTTCCGCAAACCGGCCTTGCCACCACCCTGCCACTCAGCATCGGTAAAATCTGAACCCTCTCCTGAAAGGACAAGACAATGAAGCGCATTCTGAAAACCACAGCTGCGGTTGTTGCACTTACACTGGCCGGATTTGTCGGAACCACCGACACAGCCAAAGCACAGGGTGTTCCAACCTTCAGTGCAGCAGAGCATGCGGAGCTGATCGCTCTGCTCAATTCCAGCGGCGAAATGGTTGGTCTGAACACTGAGATTCTGGATAACGCCCTGTTGCAGCTGAACGAGCTTCAGGAACAGTTGCGCCAGGCACGAGCGACGCACAATGCCATCACTGGTGC
This sequence comes from Ruegeria sp. AB9, assembly GCF_056542585.1. Taxonomy (NCBI): domain Bacteria; kingdom Pseudomonadati; phylum Pseudomonadota; class Alphaproteobacteria; order Rhodobacterales; family Roseobacteraceae; genus Ruegeria; species Ruegeria sp. AB9. The sequence goes on from NZ_JBQGAA010000020.1 coordinate 39,328, forward strand.
CCGTGAAACGATCGGCAACCTGTTCAGTGGCGACATAACCCCACGCAAGCTGTCCTCGTCCCTTTCCACGCTCTCTATGACCGGCAATTCGGTGAACCGCCGCCTTAGCAATCACATGGAAGAACTGAAGGTCGATTTCCAGCCGCTAAGCGGGCTGCAGGCGTTGGGACGTTCGGCAGAAGATCCGGCCACAAGGTCACATGATTTGGTCTCCGGATCGAGCATGGCCGGCCTCGCCGTTGCCGAGGAAGGCTTTGCCGGGGCCGGGGAAGCGATGGAGCGGTATGACGGCTATCGTGAGCAGATTTCCGCGACCGATGATCTGAAAGCTAGCATCGATCTGAATACACGCATAGCGATTGAGAACGGTATGATGCTCGCCACTTTGTTGCAGACTCTCTCCGCACAAGGTCAGCTGGACGCCGCAATCGTAAACCAGCGCCTGCGCGGTCAGGATATCGTTGCGCGCCAGGCCTACCGACCTGAAGGATCAAACTGATGCGCTTCCCCACTTACACCTTCCTTATCGCAGCAACCGTTGTCACCACACTGGCGGCGGGCCAGCCAGCGCTTGCACTAACGGCTGATGAGAAGCGGGAGAAATTTCGTCTCGGAAAAGCAAAGACGGTGTCTTTAGAACGCCGATCTGCCGAAGTCAGATTTGCCTACGCGGAAAAATGCGAAGCGGCTTTTGCTGCCGGTGAGCCGATGCCGGAGCGGGATGTGCGTGTCACTGATGCGGTGGAGATCGACCAGGATTTGATGGGGATGAGTTTGGAAGAGATTTCCGACCAATTCGCGCTTGCGTCGGACGCATTCTACGAAGCCGACCGAGCTGTGAACGGCTGCATCCGTAAATTCAGAAAAAGGAATGATGGATCATGAGTATCAGAGACTTCCTTGTTGGTACGGATGAGAGCTTTGACAATATCATCAATGGTGGGTCGCAGCAGGTGTTCCAGGCCCTTGCGACCCCCAGCGCAGAGTTTTTAACGATACTCGCCGGGGCTGCACTGGCAGTCTGGGCGGTCACAGCAGCGTTCCGGGGAAGCTTTTCGCTGGACGGCTTTATCACCTTTGTGTTTCGATTTACGTTTTTCTATCTGGCGGTCTCCGGTGGTGTCCTCTGGACGCAGTTTATTTATCCTTTCATCACCGGGTTCCCGGTGGCTGTCGGCAATACGATCATCACCCATTTTGGTGGAGGCGGAAATGCTGGCGGCGTGGCCACTGCCTTTGCCGATTTGGCTGACACTGCCTTCAGAAACATCGTGACGGCACTAGGGTCATACGGGGTGACGGATTACATCGCGGGCGATGCTCTAGGGGTACTCTTGTTTGCTTTGCTTGCCGCACTCTTCATTCTCCTGATGATCGTTATAGCCCTCGCTTTGCTCGTTTCGTCCAAAGTCTTGTTGGCCATACTACTTGCCATTTTCCCCGTGCTTGCTGTTTGGGCCTATCTCCGAAGCTCGGCCGAAATCTTCAATGGTTGGGTGCGCGGTGTAACCATGCTGGTTCTGTTCCAGATCCTGCTCTTTGGTGTCATGGGCATTGCGATTGCTGCAACCCAAGGCACTGCTGACGCTGTGACGGCAGGTGTTCGATCTGAAACAGACATACCGCTGGAAATGTTCAAATTGGCCGGAATGAGCGGGATTACAGCAGGACTTCTCCTGATCTGCCCGATGATCGCACAGCGGATCGGCGGCGCAGCTCTCAACCTCGGTGAATCGCAGATCAAAGGCGCTGGCCAGGCCGGTATGAAACTTCTAGGCGGCCAGCTGACAGGTGCCAACTCCGGCGGCAACAACTTGGGCGACGTCTCCAATCAGCGCGCAAGTGCAGCGAATGAAGCCGACAAACCATCGGGAACAGAAGCCAACAATCAGCGCATTCGCGACTCCGTGAGGCGTGGGGCCGAACGTATGGCCGAAGAAGCCCGAAGCCGACGAACCTGACCTGAAGTTTCCCCAAAAAACCGCTGGCGGGCTGGCCCCGCAACAGACGAGGAGTCACCAGATGCGACATGCAGCAGCAGATTTGAGGCCCGATCCGCTCAATCCTGACGGGCAGTATCAGAGCTCTCCCCTGCCCGATACCACCACCATTCACGACGGTCACGACCGTTGGGAAGATGAGATGTATCTCTCGATGCGGCGCAGGACAAAGGTGGCCTATATCGTCGCTGGGGTTGGCGCGTTGATCGGCGTGATGGGCGTTGCGGCCGTCATGGGTCTCGCCCCGCTCAAACAGGTCGTGCCAATCACTATGACGGTCGACAAGCATACCGGACTGGTCAACGTGGAGTCCCGTCTGGGTGATCTGACGCTGGATGATGACGAGTATGTCACGCAGGCGTTGTTGTTCCAGTACGCCCGCGACCGGGAAACCTATGATGCGCACGATCAGCGCGACCGGCTAACAGATGTGTATCGGCGGACCTGTGGCGGGGCCGCAGAGGATCTGGCGGCGCTCTATGACGAGGACAATCCCAATAGCCCCATGAACATATATGGCAGCTATGGCCGCGTCGATGTTCGCATTCGGTCTGTCACACTGAACAACGGAATCTCAGCCACGCTGCGCATCACGAAAAGCGCTCGGGCGCAACAAGGCGCACCCGTCACAATGCGGAATTTCGTGGTGACGATGGGCTACGAGTTCGACCGCACCGGAAACATGACACTGGAAGAACGTTGGAACAACCCAACCGGCTTTTGCGTCACCAATTATCGACTGGATGAGGAGGCGCGATAATGCTGCGTTTGATCTGCACTGTGGCTGTGATGCTGGCGCTTGGCGTGGCCGCTGTCTCAGCTGAACAAAAAGGACGGGGAACCCGCACAGACGCGCGCGTGCGCACCCTCGTGTATCACCCTGACGAGGTTTACAAGATCGATGTTTCGCGGGGCTATGCTCTCAGCATTCACCTCGAAGCCGGTGAACAGATGGTCGATGAGGTCCGGGGCGATCCCAAGACCTGGGATTTTATCCCTCTGACCGCTGGCAACGGCTTTGTCCTGAAGGCCAAACATGCCACGTCGCAGGCGAGCAACCTCATTCTGCAAACCAACCTGCGCAGCTATGTGTTTCTCCTTCAGGCGCATGAAGCCGGGCCACCGGATAATGTCGGGTTTCTCTATCGGTTCAGCTATCCGGATCAGAAAAAGGGATTCAAACCGCGACAGGCAGGAAACATCCAGACGGCATTCAACACCACTGGTCGGCCTGCCAATCTGCAATACAGTGCAAGCGGTGACAGGCTGTTGCGGCCGGAAGTGGCCTTTGATGATGGGCGCAAGACGTATCTGCGCCTAAAACAGCAAAGCGTGCGGCCCGCCGTCTTTGCCATGGATGCAAAAGGGCGCGAACGTCTGGTCAACTCAACGGATCTGGCCGATGGCACCATTGTCGTGACCGGCGTATATCCGCGCCTGGTCCTGCGCGACGGACCTTATGTGGTCTGCGTGTTCAACATCCCTCTCTATGAAATCGACCAGAACCGCGACCCGAACAAACCCTGGCGGTCCCAGTCCGGCTCAAGCCGCACCGCAAGCCTGCATGGGGAGAACCGCTGATGTCTGAGCAAAACAAACTGCTTAAAAACCGCATCGAAGGCTCTGAGGAAGAAACACGCGGCCCAAACCTGCCCATGATCCTCGGCATCGGTGCATTCGTCGCCTTTGTTGGCCTGTTCTTGTGGATCAACAGCGGCGGGAATGACAGCGACCGACGCGGCAGCATCATTCCCGAAGTCAACGAGACACCGGACCAGCGCAATCAAGGGGGCACCCTATTTGGAGCCGTGCCAACGGAACCTTTGCCCCAAGTCGAACAAGAGCCAGACCCACGCGTTGCCTTGCTTGAGGCTGAGCTAGCCGAACTGCGCGAGTTAATTAAAGCGGCGCAGGAAGAGGAGCCTGTGACGGAGCCAAACCCGCAAGCGCCCGACCCGGATCTAGACGCAGCCGCTCTCGCAGCGCTCGAAGAACGCACCGAACGGCAAGAAAAGGCCCTTGAGGCGTTCCTGAAGAAACTGGAAGAGGATCGGCTGGCCGATGAACGGCGGCAACGGGAACTGCTCGCGCGGATTCAGGCCAACCGGCCGATTACAGAACCGGGCAAAGCTTCTGAACCGGCACAGGAAGGCGATGCGGCACAGGCTGCGGTTCAGGCTGAAGAAGACCGGTTGACCCAGCCTCTGACCAATAGCCTTGGGCGCAGTGCTCCTGGAGCGGGTGCTGGCGGTAATGCGAATAACAGCACGGGCAACGATTTCCTCGATGCGGCCGCGTCTCGTACCGTTCAGACTGCGCGGGCGGTTCAGTTGCAGGATGTGCATCGACTGGTGACGCAAGGAACCATGATTCCGGCCATTCTGGATACAGCAATATCGTCCGATCTTCCTGGTGAACTGAAAGCCACCATTAGCCGGGATGTGTGGTCATCAGATGCAACCACGATCCTGATACCCAAAGGGTCAACGCTGATTGGCGAATACTCGTCAGATATCTCCCTTGGTCAGCGCCGGGTCCTAGTGGCCTGGAACCGGGTGATCACAACAGACAAACGCTCGGTCATGATCGGATCGCGCGGCGTCGACGGGCTCGGCCGCGCCGGTCTGACGGGCAATGTGCAGCACCATTTCGGCCTCAAGTTTGAAGCGGCATTCTTCATCTCAATCTTCTCGGGGATTTCCAGCTTCGGAAATCGCACTCTGAGCGAGAACGATCTGTCCACCGGAACCGATGGCTTTGCGAATTCCGGTCAGGACGCCTTTGAGGAATATCTGTCGATCCCGCCGACGATCTGGGTGAATCAGGGCGAGAACATCAACGTGTTCGTATCGCGAGACCTCTATATGTGACGCCTTGAGCATCATTCCAGGCGGGGCGCAACACGGTTGTGCCCCGCAGCGTTTTCGAGCTTTCCACCCCTTAACACTCTTGTCCTGAAGGAGAATGCCATGAGCACCATACAGGCAAAGACCCACCTTCCGTACACGATAGCAGCTGGCCTCATCAGCATCCCGCTCTGGGCCGCGCTTCTGATAGCCTGGAAGGTGAATGGCGACATTGAAACATGGCGGCCCTGGCTCCTGCTCAGCCAGCGCAATAGTCTGCACCAAAAGGATTGGGACCTGGTGCTTTGGGGTGGCATCACCCTCGGGCTGATGACCGGCGCGGGCCTTGCCTATCTCTTTGGCGGGATGGTGTTTGGGGTGACGGCGACTGATGCGCATGGGGATGCGCGATGGGCCACGGCGAAAGAGATCCGCGCCGCACGTCTCATCAGCGATTGGGGGTTGGTGCTGGGTAAGCTGGGCAAACCTGAGAAAAAAGCGCCACACCTGCGCGCCCATACAGATGATCAAGGCACGGTCCTGGTCTCGGGTCCGCCGCGATCCGGTAAAGGTGTCGGTATCGTTGTCCCCACCCTGCTCGACTACCCCGGTTCGCTCATCGTCTATGATGTCAAAGGCGAGCTTTTTGAAACCACGTCGCGGCGGCGATTGGAAAAAGGCGACAAGGTGCGGGTGCTATCGCCTTTCGACGTTCAGTTTCCGAACAATCCGGACGGTTCCCTTGTCGGCCGGTCGCACAGCTTCAACCCGCTGGTTGAGATTGCGGCAATGGAAGACCTGGAAGACCGGCTTGTGCGGATTTCGGAAATCAGTGCCGCGCTTTTGGCACCCAAAAGTTCAACAGGCGCTGAGGCGTCGTTGATGGAAGATGCACAGGAAATCTTTGAGGCCGCCGCGGCCATTATCTGTAACGAACCCGAACCGTCGCTCGGGCGCGTCCTGCAGGTGTTGACGCCGGAAGTGGCGGGCGATGATGAGATACCGGATTACAAAGGCATGTTCGCCGCCCTTGCGCCGCGCGCGCCTGATCCGGTTTCGAAAGGGGCAATGCTGCGCATGGCGGGCCAGGACAATAAGCAGCTGGGGATCTACCTGTCGGTTTTGATGGGTGGTGGTCTGAATGCATGGCGCAACCCCGCGATCGTGCGCGCGACAAAGAACAATGATTTCGATTTTGAATCGATGCGTTGGAAACCGCAGACCTGTTACATCTCGATTCCTGAAGCGCATAAGCAGGTGTCGCGGCCTTTGGTGCGTCTGTTCATCCAGTGCGCCATCAACGCGCTGCGTCGTCGCCTTATGGCCTCGGGTGAGGATTTCCTGCCGGTCCTGTTTCTGATCGATGAGTTTCATTCGCTGGGAAAGATGCAAGGCGTCCTCGATGCTGTGACCACCCTGCCCGGCTATGGTGGCCGGCTGTGCCTGATTGTGCAGTCGCCGGCATCGCTGCGTGAACACTATGGGCCAGCTGGTGAGGAAATTCTGACAGAGAGTTCGCATCTGCATGTGTGGCTGACCCCCAATTCAGAGGAGACAAAGCAAAAGCTGTCCAAGGCCCTTGGCAACAAGACGGTGACGCAGAAATCCGTCTCGGGGCGCAACTGGTCGAAAGAACCCGGCCGGTCGGAAAGCTGGTCAGAGAAAAGCCGGGCGCTTCTGACACCTGAAGAAATCGGTCGGTTGGGCAAGGAAGAGGTCATTGTCACCGGCAAGGGCATGTTCCCGATCCGGACAAATCGGGTGTCCTATTACAAAGACCATCGGTTCAAAGCGCTGAACAACCGTCAAAAGGGCAAGCCCTGGCCGGATGTGCCTGTGGCCAAGGATGGGATTGTGACGCGGTTTGATGAGTTCCTGAAGGATGCCGGTTCTTCAAAATCGGCTGAGGTCGAAGAACCGGACCCTGAGCCTGTCGCCAAACCGCCCTTGTCACAGCGTGCGGCTGTAACTGGCCCAAGTGCTTTTGATCCACCTGAATATGAAGGGCATCTTGATCATGGCGTGGCCGGATACGGTTACTTCGAAGATCCGCGCGAGACAGCCGAGGACGAGGAAACAGCCGAGGACCGCCAACTAACGCAAGCAATCGAAACGGTGAAGGCACCCAGCTTTGCGGACAACCTCGGCAACCTCTTGAACCTGGCACCGATCAGCGCAGACAGCGAGCCCGAACTTTCCGATCTGGCACATCGGCTCTCACCTGACGAACTAGTCAACCGGTTGATGCCACTGTTCAGCGGTAAAAACGTGACGATCAGTGGTCATTCGCTGCAGGGGGCATGAACTGGCAAGAAGCGGACAAAGCAAACCTCAGTATTCTTTGCAGGCAACAAGTTGTTTTCTTAGTGCTTCCTCGTCCTGCAACCCCCAGAACTCGGCCAGCCTGCCATCTTTGACCTTGTAGATACTAATTATCTTGAATTCGACGCGATTACCGCTGGCTGGAAACCCTAGGTTCTGGACCCATTAATTTGGTTGCCGTCATCTCGGCTGCGTGATTCAAACCCTTGAGTTTCAGGGGTATAACATGAGTAATCT
>NZ_JBQGAA010000021.1:0-44215 GCF_056542585.1 Ruegeria sp. AB9
TCATCTCCACTCCTTGGCGGTTACGATGAGCCAGAAACCCTCTCTTATCAAATCAACCTAAACTGTCCCATTGGTGCTGACGTCAGACAGGGGTCACATCCATTGGCCTTGAGGCAAGCGCATACGGAACGCATTCAATGCGGCGTACCAAAGTAACCCAGATCTACAAGAAGACTGGCAACCTGCGCGCCGTGCAGCTGCATCTTGGACATACGAAGATGGACAGCACAGTTAGATATCTGGGCGTTGAACTTGAAGACGCTCTAGCTATTGCCGAAGCCATTGAAATCTAGTGCAGTTGGGTCGCTTTCACGGGCGGCCCAAACCGGACTTTCGAAGTTGAGTTTGTTTCTGCAACGCGGCTTGTTCCGATCTGCCATTTTCAGAGTTTCTCATTGTTGCACAAAAAGCAGACAGTCACACCTTAGGTGTACATTTTCTATCCACTCAACCGGCATTCATATTGATTGCTTCCTGCAATCAGATCCTGGCTTTTTCAAAGGCTGTCCAAGCGGTTTCGAATGCTTCGAAATTAAACTCCGGATGGCGGGCTGCGTCCAAGACAATACGTTCTGTCGACAATAGCTTTTGTACTGCAGCTTCTAACCGATCGACGACATCCTCCGGCACGACCAGCGCACCATGACGGTCAGCGTGGATCAACGCGCCCGGTTTGACCGTCAAGCCAAAAACAGAAACCGGCGTATCAATCTCCCGGACGTGGACGAAACCGTGGCTCGGCCCGATGGAGCCGGCAACAACCGGGAAGCCCTCGGGTAAGTCCCCGAGGTCGCGCATGACACCATTGGTCACGACACCGAAAATACCGAACCCCTTGTGGACAGATGTATTGATCTCGCCCCAATAGGCGCCGATGCAATCCGGATAATCCAGATCCTCAATCACAGCGACACTGGGGCTGGGCGCTTCGGCCATGTATTTGTAATAGGCCATGCGCCGGGTTTTGATGACGTCAGGCGGCTCGTTCGGTGGGTTCACTGCTGCGATTTTGGCCGTGCGCGCATAGCCGACGATCGAGGGTTCTTCAGGCGCTGAACACAGCATGGTGCCGCGCGTAAAACCGTCGAACCCGCGCTTACCCTGCGCTACTTCGATGGCATTGCAGACGGTGGGAGTGTCGACCTTGCGCAGCAGGGACAAAAGGGATGGCGTCATGTGTCCTCCAACCAGCGGATCAACGCCGCTGTGGTTTTTTGTGGTTGTTCCAATGTCGGGAGATGGCCTGCACCTTCAATGATCTCCAACGCGCTATGTGGCAGTAGATCATGCATCATCTGGTGGCGCTCAACAGGGCACAACTTGTCTTCGCGCCCACACAGGACCAGAGCGTTTCCGGTAAAAGCCTTGAGAGTCGCGCTTTGGTCCGGGCGGTCCATCAGTGCCTGCGATTGGCGCAAGAAAACGTCTGGGCCTAATTCGGTGGCCATTGCCATGCACATATCCAGGATAGCCCCCTGGTTTGGCCCGTCCGCCAAGTAACTGGGCTTCATCTCGTCCCGCATCACCGTCTTCAGTTTGCCGTTACGAACGGCGGCCATCTGAGGTCCGCGACGGGCTTTTACCTCTGGTTTTTCGACCAGCGGGTTAGTGTCGAGCAAAGCCAGTCGCGAGACACGTTCAGGGGCCTGACGCAATACTTCCATTGCCACGATCCCTCCCATCGACAAACCTGCCAGCGCGAAATCGGGCGGCGCATATTGCAAGATATCATGCGCCATGGCCTGCACGCTGTCGCGCCGGGACAAAGGGAATGTCATCACGGGCCTGCTGCTCGACAGAGCATTGATTTGCGGGCCAAAGAGTCGGGCATCGCACATCATACCCGGCAAGAAAATCAAGGGTGTCATGCCAAGGCCAACTTTGCCCCATCAGACAGCGCGGACAATTTGGCGTAGGCAATCTGAGGGTCGACCGCGCCAAACCCCGCAAAGGTTCCAAAGCCGCAATCGCTGCCTGCTATCACCCGATCTGCACCGACAATCCCGGTAAAGCGCTCAATCCGCTGGGCCACAAGTTCGGGATGCTCTACGAAATTGGTGGTGGTATCGACCACGCCGGGCACCAAAATCTTGTCATCGGGTATCTCCGCGCTGCGGTCGCGGAACACCGTCCACTCGTGGGCGTGTCGCGGGTTCGAGGTCTCGAACAGGACATAACGCGATTTGGTCGCCATCAGGGTGTTGAACACCTTGTCCATTGCGATGTCACAGCAATGCGGGCCTTCGTAGTTGCCCCAGCAGATATGCACCCGCACGCGTTCTTGAGGGACATTCTGAAGCGCGTGATTCAGGGCCTCCACATGCATGTTAGCAATCTTGACGAACTCGTCGTCCGAAAGATCGGTGAACAGCATATGGCGCGACAAGGCCAGATCGGGGCAATCCAATTGCAGATCCAAACCGGCGGCCACGATGGTTTCGTATTCCTCTTTCATGGCATCGGCCAGCGCCGCCAGATAGGCCTCGCGCGTGGGATAAAAATCGTTCTGCAAGAACAACGAAATTACGCCCGGCGACGCAGCGTTCATGAACCCGCGCTCAGCACCATGCTGCGCCATCGCCGCCTTCAGATTGGCGATGTCCTTTTCAAGCTCGCCCTGCCCTTTCGAGCGCACCTCTCCAGTACACATCGGCCGCGCGTATTGCGGTGTACCGCCATCATTGGCCAACCGTTGCAAAAAGCTGGGGAACATTTTCAGATCTGCCGGAGCGTTGCGCGGGCTGTCACCCGAGAAGCCTGTATAGCGATCCTTCACATACGTCGCATACGAGATCTTCGAGGTCTCGCCATCACTGACGATGTCGACCCCGGCTTCGACCTGTTTGCGCACGGTTTCCGAGACCGCTTCGGTCATGCAGGCATCAAAAGCGCCAGTGCCGTAAGGCTTTTCGTTTTCGCGGGCAAAAATGAAATCCACCACTTCCTGCGTACGTGGCAGTGACCCAACATGTGTGATTTTGACGGTCATCAGAGCCTCCTCAGATTTTTCGCGCCATCAGAACAGTATGGCTTTGGGTTTCGGGATCCTCGGCCAGAAACCCGGTCATCAGCAGCCCGTTTTTTTCCAGACACACGGCATAGTCAGCTGGCGACAAAGAGGCGTGATAGACAAGCTCTTCACCTACCGTGCCGCTGACTTCACCCGCGCGCGGACCGACGGTCAGCATCAGCATGCCACCAGATCGCAAATGGTCGGACATACGCGCAATACAGGCCTTTTGTTCTTCCGCTGTCAGGTGGAAGAAGCTGTTCCAGGCAATGATTCCGTTGAATTTCTGACCCAATTCGAAATCCCGCATATCGGCCAGCCGCCAATCACCATCGGGCCAACGGTCGCGGGCAATGGCAAGCATCGCTTCGGAAAAGTCGACACCCGTGACGTCAAAGCCTTCGGCCTTGAACCAGCGCGCAATCGGATCACCGGCCCCACAGCCCAGATCCAGCACATGATCCCCCGGCTTGAGACTGCCGGTGAAGCGCGCCAGCCAGCGCGCTTCGAATAGGGCCTTTGAGCGACGCTTGTCATATTCCGTCGCTTGCCGCTCATAAACGGCATGGGTGTCGTTTGGATCTACGCTCATCCTGTCCAGGTCGCTCCTGCCGGGTCATCGGTTGCGGTGATACGGTACAGGCCCGCCTGCCCGGTCATCGAAGGTTGCACGGTATAGGATTCACCAGTCAGAACCAAAGCCGTGTCGCCGGTCGACAAAGTGGTTTCATGATCGTCGATCGAAACACGCCAGTGGCCGCTGGCCGGCATAAGAACCACAGGTTTTTCTGCCGCGATCGACTCGGTCACAGCGGACCCTCGCCCAAGGAAATCAACCTCGAAACCGGGTTTATCCTTGATCATTCCGTTTTCGCCAATCACCTGCGCGGGCTTGTTGGCCGACAACGCCATCAGGTCCCAATACCGCGCGACGTAGTTACCAACGACATCCTCAACCGGAACCTCGGGGTAGCCTTTCAACTGCTCTTCGGTCAGCAATTGCATTGGTCGGACGTTGTGAGGTAGTTCTTGCCCCTTTTTGGAGTCGTAAAGCACGCCATTGTCGCCCAGCATCAGCCCATGGGCCTGCGCATCTTCGATGACTTGAGGTGCCCATGTCACGCCGCCGCCCGCGTCGTCACCGCCCAAGATCGACATGATCATCCCATAATCCTGACCGACGTTTTCGAAACCGCGGAAGATACCAGTCGGGATGTTGAAGATATCGCCCTCCTCGGCAATGAACTCGCCAGCGGTGCCATAACGTCCCCAGAAAAACCGCCAACGTCCTTTGGCGACAAAGAAGACCTCGGCCGTCGTGTGGCTGTGCAGAGAGTTCCGGCACTTCGGGGGTTGGCCCGCAGCACCGATGTTGAATCCGACCTTGTCAGTGATGTGCACGTGTTGATCCGGGGATTCCGAGACACCACCGCCGATAATTGTAAAGTTCTCTTTTTGATCGCTGCCCGGGGTATGGGCGTCGATAAATGCGGTTTTGCACGGCTGGAGTTCACCATAGCGAACAATGCGGGAAGAGATGTTTGATTTCGACATTTTGTAAGTTCCGATGCTACGTTTTCAGGAATGGTGGTTTGCGTGCGTGTACGGCACACTTTCTCACTCTCCTGGCGGACGCAGGTTCAAACGCCGTGCACGCAGGCTTTGGCGGTGCATATGGTAACGCCGAGGGGTCCCGGTCTCACTCAGACCATCCACAAGGATGCGATATGCGACCGGGCGCACCACTCAGACCTCTCCGCTCTGCAACAGGATCTGCTTCCAGACCGAGGTTTCATCGAACAGGGTATATTCGCGGCGCAACTGCGGCTGTCCGCTAATCAGGGCGCCAAACTCGGCGTGGCTGATGCCGAGGACATATACTTGCGCACCCGTCGGTGCACCAAAAACTCCCCAGCCGTCATGTTTGCCCCACAGGCTCCAGCGGATCGCGGCGCGGGGTGGCATATCCGGATCGACTCGCCCGATCTGGTGCTCAATCTTAAATTCGGCATTCGGGAAACTCGCCCGCAGACCCATCCAGAAACGGTCGACGGCATCCCAGCCATGTCCGGTCACGCCGCCCACATATTCCGACTGGACGGCCCGGTCATACTCGGACTCGATCGCACCCATATCGGCATTCATGATCCGGGTCAGAATATCGGCGTAGCGTTGGCCCCACTCATTATCGTTTCCGCGGCCCTTGTACGGCCCAGGCTGATCGATTTCGGGGGTAAGGGGATTGACGCAGTTGTCCGGGCCACCCTCGCGGGTTATCAGATCGGCGGCATATTCCTTTGGATCCCATCCCATCTGGCGAACGATGGCGCCCTGATCGCGGATCAGCCATTCGTCGTTGATCTGATTGTCGATGGCGTGGCAATCGGCCAGAATCCGATAGCGCAGCTTGGTTCCCGTTGGCTTGCCGTAAACGCCCTCGGCCAAATGCGTAGCCGTTGACAGGATACGATGCGAACTCAGCATCCCTTCTTCAGGTGTACCGGACCAGATCACATCCTCGCCCAGCAATTGCCGATCCGGAAACTCGGCCAGCGTCGCCATGGTCGCGCCGATCACATTCTGATTTCCCAGCACCACCGAACCGGGCGAGCGCACGACGATATCTTCGCTGTAATAGTCGTGAAGGGTCGCGATACCCCGGTCTTCCCAAATCTCTTTGGTGATACCGATGATATAGTCTGGGAAGTCCCGGAACTTGGGATCAAAGCCTTTCATGTTTCCATCCTTTGCGGCGTCCAGCCTTTGGGCAGCCGTGCCGATGTGCGCACGATCAGCGGCCCGTCAATCGCGACCTTGCGTGCCGTGGCGGCTGTCGGGTTTTCAATATGGTCCAAAAGGGCGTCAACGGTCTCGGCAACCATCAGGTTGGCCCGCTGACGAATGGTGGTGAGGTTGTAGGCAAGCCAAGCTGCCTGTGGGACGTCATCATATCCAACGACTGATACGTCTTCGGGTACACGCAATCCCAGCTCGAACCGGATAACGTCCATGACGGCAAGAGCCATGTGGTCATTGGCGACGAAAACCGCGTCGGGCCGTTTCTGCGGCTCGACATCGAACATACGACGTGCCGCCAAGCGCGCGTTCTCGGTGTGAAACTCTCCGATTTCATGAGCGTACAGGTCCTGGCCCGCATCGCTCAGAGCTGCCCGGAAGCCAGCTTCGCGGTCTCGCTGGGTTGATGCGCCTTGCCACCCGGCGATGTAAGCGATGCGGCTGTGACCTGCCGCGATAAGGAACTCGGCCACTTTGCGACCGCCCGCATAGTTATCAGACGTGACCGATGTGATCCCGTCTATGTCCTGACTACGGTTGAAAAGCACCACCGGTACACCGGCCTGTTGGCACCGCGTTGCGATATCGGACGACATCGCGACCGAGGCCAGAATGACGCCATCAACCTGGTAATCGAGGATTTCCTCCATCACGTCGTCAATGTTCCCGGCTGTTCTGGAGGCCATGAAGATCAGGACGTGATAACCCTGCTCCTGCAACTCGTTCGACAACTTCTCGAGTGCTTCGGGATAGAAATAGTTGTCCAGATAGGCCACCACCAAACCGATGATGCGACTTTTGCCGGACACCATCGCACGCGCCAACACATTGGGGCGATAGCCCAATTCAGTAGCTGCCTTTCGCACTTTCTCTTCGGTCTTCTTGCTGACCGAAGCCCCGGGCGTGAAGACTCGGCTAACCGCAGATTGGCTGACCCCTGCAAGCTGGGCGACCTGGAGTGATGTTACTTTCTCGGCCATCAGTCTGCAGTCCAACCTCCGTCAATCAACATCGATGTGCCCGTGACCAGCGCAGAGGCGTCCGAGGCGAGGTAACGGACCGCGCCCATAATGTCCTCGACCTCTCCCACCCGGTCCAGCTTGATCTTTTCCATGATCCATGCGGCGCGTTCGGGATTGTCAAAGGTGGATTGGGTCAGAGGCGTTCTTATGAACGTCGGGCAGACCGTATTGATCCGGATGCCCCGTTTGCCCCATTCGATGGCCATTGATTTGACCATGCCCTCCAACCCGTGTTTCGTCGCACAATAGAGTGCTCGGTCGACACCTCCAACATGTCCCATCTGGCTGGAGATATGGATGATCGAACCGGGCTTACTAGCCTCGATCAAAGCGCGTGCCGCATAGGCCGAGAGGAAATAGGCCGAGCGCAAATTGACGCTGGTGACAACATCAAAATCCTCTGGCGTTGTCTCAATAGCAGCGCTGTGCCGAGCGACCCCGGCCGAATTCACCACGATGTCGAAGCTGCGCGTTAAGAAAAGCTGTTCTAACGCGCCCAGATCGCCCTGATCCAGCACAAGGGCCTCGGCTGACCAGCCTTGTCCCTGCAGAGCTGCGACGGTGTCGTTCAGCCGATCCGCGCCTCTGGCCGCGCAGACCACATGCGCACCCGCCTCGGCCAAGGCCACCGCACACCCCTGTCCGATGCCTGAGGAGGCTCCGGTAACGAGGGCGGTTTTTCCGCTCAGAGAAAACGAAGGGGTGCGCGGCAGGTCGGTCATCAGTTCATTCCATTCGGTATTTCAATGCGGCCCATGTTACGGGCCTTGTTGAATTCTCGCAGACGGGCAAAGACGTCAACGCCAAGCTGCCGGTAGGCGTCCAGCAAATCGACCAGCACCCAGTTTTCACGGATGCGCCCGTTTTCCAGCCGCCAGAAATCGAGGCTGCGCATGGTAATCTTCTTGCCTGAAGGGGCAATCCCCAGCCAACCGTCATGGGTCACGGTCTGGATCATGTTGGGCCAGCCAGTTACGGCCGCGTATTCGCCATCACCAAAGAAGTGATAGGTGATCTCGTCCACGTATTGCCCCCGGTCCGGCATCCCGTTCAGGAATGGAATCTGGTGCCAGTTGCGAAAGCCCGCATACCCGCGCCCGGTACCGATGCCCGAAGGACCGTACCAGTTCATCCGGGGATGCCAGAACTGCTCCATCTCCATCACCTCGGGGCCGCCTTGCGACGGGTGTTTCTTGAGGTGCTCCAGCATGTCGATGATGTGCTGACAGGTCGCCTTTCCCTTGACCGAGTCATAGGGGCCGGGCACGAAACCGTCCTGCGTGGCCGGTCCGGGCACATGCCATTCGCGCCCCAAGCTGGGGGCCATCGGCCAGGCACCCGCCTGCATCATCACCTCGGGGATATCCCAAAGCGCCTGCATTTCAACGACCTTGCCGTCCTCGAAGCGATAGAATTCGTGGAACCTCATGGTAACCTGATGCCCGGTAGGCGGGATATCGAGCCACGGACCTGTGAAGGTACCCGTGTAATAGCCCCCGCATCCGACCCAGTCCGCACCGTCTTCGTCTGGCCCGGCCATGACGATGTAATCGCGGCGCTCCAGATCGGGCCAGGCGGCCAACAGGTCTTTGAGGGCACAATCATAGAAAGCATCGCTGCCGATGCTATCGCCAAAGGGATGGCACATGTGGAACACCGTGTCTGGAGACGTAGCCTCGGCCAGCGCCTTGCGGACACCGGCCTCGGAAAAGTCATACATCGCGGCCCTGAGCGGAGCTATCAGGGCCTTGTGCCGGGTGTGCGGGTCACTCATTCAGCAGCATCCCGATACGGTGCGGGTTCGCCATAGGGCACATTGATGCCGCCATATCGACGCACACGGACGTTGCATTGTTCGGCATGACCAACGAAGCCTTCCAGCATGCACAGGCGCGAGCCGTATTCACCGATCAGCGTCGCAGCCTCATCAGTCAGAACTTTTTGATAGCTGTGCGTTTTCAGATATTTACCTACCCAGAGCCCACCTGTGTAACGTCCGGCTTTCTTGGTCGGCAGTGTGTGGTTGGTACCAATCACCTTATCGCCATTCGAAACATTTGTTCGCGGACCAAGGAACAGCGCGCCGTAGCAAGTCATGTTCTCGAGGAACCAATCGTCGCGATCTGTCATCACCTGAACATGCTCCGAGGCGATGTCATCGGCAACCTGCAGCATCTCGTCATAAGTGTCACAGACGATCACCTCGCCATATTCTTCCCACGACACTTTCGCGGTTCCTGCGGTCGGTAGGATTCCCAGTAGGCGGTCCACCTCGGCCAGGGTGTCCTCAGCCAATTTGCGCGAGTTGGTCAGCAGCACGCAGGGGCTGTTATAGCCGTGCTCGGCCTGCCCCAGCAGGTCAGTGGCGCAAAGCTCTGCGTCTGCGGCGGACTCGTCAGCGATAACCATCGTCTCAGTCGGGCCGGCGAAAAGATCGATACCGACACGGCCGAACAGTTGCCGCTTGGCCTCGGCCACGTAGGCGTTACCGGGGCCGACCAGCATATGCACGGGGTCGATGGACTCGGTCCCCAGCGCCATCGCACCGATCGCCTGAATCCCGCCCATGACATAGATCTCATGTGCACCACCCAAATGCATCGCGGCAATCACGGCTGCATTCGGCTTGCCGTTGAACGGAGGTGTACAGGCGATGATGCGCGGAACACCGGCGACCGAAGCCGTAGCCACCGACATATGCGCCGAAGCCACCATCGGAAACTTACCGCCGGGCACGTAGCAGCCCACCGATTGAACGGGGATGTTCTTGTGGCCAAGGATGACACCCGGAAGGGTTTCGACTTCGATATCCAGCATGGAATCGCGCTGAGCCTGTGCAAAGTTGCGCACCTGTTCCTGCGCGAACTTGATATCGGCCAGTTCGCGGTCGGTCAGTTGTCCGATCAGGTCATCAATTTCCTGCTGGCTCAGACGGAACGAAGGCGGTGAGTAGTTGTCGAACTTTTCGCTCAACTCTCGTACAGCGGCGTTGCCACGGGTTTCTATGTCTTTCAGGGTCGCCTCAACCACGGCGCGGGTTTTGGCGTCATCTTCGGCTCGGTCAGCGTCAGACTTACCGCGTTTAAGATACTCGATTGTCATGTTTCCGATCCTCAACTTTCGGGACGGGGCGGAAGTTTTTCACCCCGGTCAAATGCTTCCCAGCCTTCGCCATTGAACAGATCAACGCCCAGCTGAGCCGCGACATGCGCGAAGTCGACATTCACCCAGTTGTCGACGATCTTGCCGTCGACCACTTTCCAGAAATCCATGTAGCGGATCTCGACCCGTTTACCGGTGGGCGCGATGCCCAGAAACTCAC
The DNA here is from genome assembly GCF_056542585.1 of Ruegeria sp. AB9. Taxonomy (NCBI): domain Bacteria; kingdom Pseudomonadati; phylum Pseudomonadota; class Alphaproteobacteria; order Rhodobacterales; family Roseobacteraceae; genus Ruegeria; species Ruegeria sp. AB9. The sequence goes on from NZ_JBQGAA010000021.1 coordinate 10,151, forward strand.
CCGAATGGGTCGCTTCCTGACGGCCAAAAGCTGCTGCCCATTCACCCATGTAAAGACGCGCCTCGTCTATGCAGGTCTTGTCCGAAAACGCCGCTTGAAACGGACGCTGCCAGTTGTCCTGAAACTCTTTCAGGCCGGTCTTGGTGCCGCAGCCCTGATTGCCCATCCAGCGGAAGCCTTGGGCAAAGAACTCACCAATATCATCGATGCGGTGGTCGTTCAGACCATCCACCATGGTTTCAATCACACGGCGTGTTTCTTCAGTTTTTCTGAGATCCGTGTCGCGGGTCAGAACCGCTTGTTCGGGGCGAGAACCTTTCATGTCTCATGTCCTTTCAGATTGCTTGGGGAAGAGTTTGGGGACAGGTCCCCCAATGCTCAGAAAATCCCTTGGCATCCTGTTCAACGCCGGGTGGCGCGACATGGCGTTGTGTCGGGCATTTTTGCTCATCAGCCTTTCACCGCCCCTGCAGTCAGACCGCTGACGATCTGGCGCTGGAAGATCAGAACAAGGAAGATCAGCGGCGCGGTGATCGATACGGCGGCGGCCACGGCAACCACCTGGTCGGTTGTCGTAGTCTCGCGGTTAAACATACCAACGATGGCCGGAACCATGGTCTGGTTCTGCGCATCCAGCAGCAGCGAGGTGACAAGGATATCGTTGTACGCCAGCAGGAAGCTGAACAGCCCGGTGGTGATCACCCCTGGCCACATCACCGGCATGATCACACGGCGGAAAGCCTGAAAGTGGTTGCAGCCATCGACGCGCGCGGCCTCATCCAGCTCGGCCGGAATGTTCTGGAAGAATGAGCGCAGCATCCAGATCGTAAACGGTTGGTTGATCGCCACCAGCACCGCGATCACGGCAAAGGGCTTGCCATAGAGCGTCGGTGCGTTTTCGCCCAGGATCGGGGCCAGCCATTCGGACGAGCTGATGAAAACCGGCAGATAGCTGGCGACCAGCGCCGACGGCGGCAGCGCGCGGAAGATCAGCGCAACGATCAGCAGCCAGAAGGCCAGATTTGACCCCGACCGCGCCAGCCCATAGCCCGCCAATGTCCCGACCGAAAGCGACAGGATGACAACGCCAGTAGTCACGATCAGCGAGTTCTTGAAGTTGTTCGAGAAGCCGCGGTCGATCCAGACTGTTTTGTAGTGTTCGGTCGTCAGACCCAGTATGTCACGCCCCAGCGGACCAAAGATTGGATTCAAGACGCTCAGAATGGCGGGCAGGATTATGAAAAACACGACCAGAAAGCCCACTGCCGCGGCCAGAATACCGATCACCCAGCCAAACCATTCCTGCCCTTCCCTGGAATAGGTTTTGATCATTTCCGGCATCTTCTTGAACACCAAAGCAATAGTGCCCCAGATCACCGCTATACCGAGGATGATATCCAGCAGCGACAGTCCGTTGCCGTTGGACAGCGTCGTTGGCCCGAAGATCACGTTGAGGGCATTGCTGTCAAAAGCATCGACCGGGGATTTGAAGCTCATCACCGTGATCCAGAAGATCGGGAAGATGGCAACAAGGCACCAGAAGGCCAGGAAGACGTTCGAGGTCAGCCGCAGGCTGAACGGTTGGCGAAGCGCGCGCGAGGACATGTCAGTGACCTCCTTTGTGATCGCGCCATGTCCGGCGCAGCGGGAAGATAAGCAGGATGGCGATACCGATCATGGTCAGCATGGCGCTGGCCGAAGCCCGGCTGATCGAACGATTGCCCGCCTGATCAGGCACCAGGAAGTCATACGTCAGCCATTGCAGCGATATGACGTAGCCTTGGCTGGCGAACCCGACGATCTCTTCGAACACCCGGTAGCTGTCCATCAGGTGGATCATCGACACGAATATGATCAGCGGCATCAGATGCGGGATGACAATGAACTTCATCCGTTGCCAGCGGGTCGCGCCGTCGATCACCGCGCTTTCCAGACTGTCCTGATTGACCGTTTGCAGACCAGCATAAAACACGATGGCGGCAAAGGGCGCGACATGCCAGACGCGGTACAGCATCATCAGGATTTCAATGGTCCAGGCCTGCGCAAACAGGGCGATATCCCGGTTCAGCCACCATTCCAACAACGCAGTCAGGATACCGTCACCACGGAACAGCCAGTTGACCGACAGCACCCCGATCACAGGGGTTATGATAAAGGGCAGCAACGAGATGAATATCACCGGCCCTCGGATCGCCTGTGCTGCGTTGTTGATCATAACCGCAATCCCCAGCCCGCAGACGATGACCAAAGGCAAGGTGATCAGCGTGAAGGTCAGGGTAAACCGAAGCGCTTTCCAAAAGTTGATGGTGGACAGCACGTTCCAGTTGCCATCACTGATCGCGCGCCAGGCCCGTTCCGGCTCCAATACGTTGCGATAGCTTTCCCACCCCACATACTGGGTTTGGGTGATGACCTTGCCTTCCTCATCCAGTTTTGGCTGTGAGACCGTTTCAGTCACACAGGTCTGTGTCAGGAACCCCGGGGTGCAGGTTTCAACCTCAACCGTCTCGTAAATCGGCTGTGTGACATAGAAACTCTGCTTGAACACGCTGACCAGAGGGAACGCGATGAAGAGAAGCATCATAAAGACAGAGGGGCCAACAAAGGCGGCAAATGTCCGGAAATTCATGGCTCTGCCTTTCTCATGGTTCTCAAGGGAAAGAGGGGATAGGAGGGCCGGAGCCCTCCCCCGGGAGGATCAGTTGCTGATCAAACCAGCTTCTTTGGCTGCTGTCAGATACTCAGCTTCGATATCAGCCAGAGTAGTCGTCGCGTCTTTTGCGCCGGTCAGATAGTCAGCCAGACCGTTCCCCAGCGCGCTGTGCAGAACGCCCATCGCTGCGGATGCGGGATACGCCTTGGCACCATTCTCTGCCGAAGCCGCGGCTCCAGCCGCCAGATCACCCGGCTTGTAGGCAGGGCTCAGCCAGACAGCGACATCGTTGTTGGCGCTGACCATCTCTCCATCCATGCCTTCCATAACGAGGCGGAAAGCAGCATCCGCTTCTTCATCACTCATGTTTGCGGCCAAAACGACACCGTCCCACCAAATGGTGGTCGACGGGGCAGCTGCGCCCATCGGGGCTGATGCCATGGTCACTTTGCCGACAACTTGGCTTTCAGTTTCGTCATTCATGGCAGCGGCACGGCTGGCCCACAGGTTCGCCATGGCGATCTTGCCCTGCTGGAATTGCTGCTGAACATAAGTCGAGTCAGACACCAAATATTCCGGGTCCATAAACTCGGTCATGGCTTTCATGGTCTCAAGAGCTTTGACGCCCTGTTCGTTGTTGATCGAGGGCTGATTGCCATCGCCAAAGAACTGCCCACCTTCGCCCATGTACATGTTGACGAATTCCTGAGCGAGATTCCAACCGGTCTTGAAAGTGCCACCAATCGGATAATCCATGACACCCGCTTCCTTGATCGTGGCAGCGGCGGCCAAAACGTCACCATAGGTCTTGGGTTCTTCGATGCCGAGATCGGCCAGAACGTCACTGCGGTACATCAGGTGTTGTGCGTTCACCATCATGGCAATCGCCATGATCTTGCCGTCCACCTTGATCAACTGGTTCGGCAGCAGGTCCTGACCATACTTCTCGACCAAATCATCCAGCGGACGCAGCGACCCGGCGTTCAAAAGCGGGATCATGGTTTCGTTGGCAACACCGCCGATCTGATAGAGCGCAGGGTTGGCTGCGAAAGCCTCTGGCTGTTTCTCACGGAATTCCTGGTCCAGCGAGGCGCTGAAATTGCCGCATTCGGCCATCGCATCAGTCACCGCTTTCCAGGCTTCGAACCCGGCCGAAAGCGATTTCAGCGGTACGTCGTTTTCATAGGCGCAATCAGCCCACGCGCCAGCTGCGGCGAGGGACATGGCACCTGCCATGAGGATCGTCTTGAGTTTCATGCGTTTCTCCCTGTCAGGATCGGTCCGTCGTCGACGTCCGGACCGGTGTTAAGCCCGTTTGGGCTGTTCGTGGGGTTGTTGCTCCCCGATCCGCGCACCGCTTTCAGCTTCAAAGAGGTGACAGATTTCTGTTGGCACCGAGAACGAGACCGGCTCGCCAATTTCGGCGCGGAAGGCTTTGTCCGCTTTGACCGAGACCAGAGCACCACCGACCCGGACCGAGATCATGGTCGCGTCACCCAGCAGTTCCAGCGTGTAGATCGGCGCGGTAATCTGGCCTTTTCCTTCGGCAAGGCTGGCATCCTCAGCCCTGAACCCCAGCGTCATGGGGCCGTCCGGCGCATCGACCAGAATTTCGACATGCTCGGCACGGAACACTCCACTCGAAACTTCGCCATCCATCAAATTCATCGCGGGCGAGCCGATAAAGCTGGCCACGAAAGTATTCGCTGGCCGGTCATAGATTTCGGTCGGGCTGCCAACCTGCTGCACCACACCCTGCTTCATCACCACAACACGGTCAGCCAGCGTCATGGCTTCGATCTGGTCATGGGTCACATAGATGGTCGTCACCGCCAGTTCGTGGCTGAGGTTTTTGATCTGTGCCCGCGTCGAAACCCGCAGCTTGGCGTCCAGGTTCGATAGCGGCTCATCCATCAGGAACACGTTCGGCTCGCGTACAATAGCACGGGCCAGTGCCACTCGCTGTCGCTGACCGCCCGACAACTCGGCAGGCTTTCGGTGCAGGAAATCGTCCAGTTCGACCATCGCGCTGGCACGGCGCACCTTGTCGTCATGCGTCGAGGGATCGATACCGCGTACTTTCAGCGGAAAACGGATGTTTTCATAGACGTTCATGTTGGGATAAAGCGCGTAGCTCTGGAACACCATCGCCACGTCGCGGTCCTTGGGCTCAAGGTCGTTGACCACCTTGCCGTCGACCAGGATTTCGCCCTCGGTCACGTCCTCGAGACCGGCAATCATGCGCATCGTGGTGGTCTTGCCGCAGCCCGAGGGCCCGAGCAGCACCAGAAACTCGCGATCCGCGATTGTCAGGTCGAAATTGTGAACCCCAACGAAAGAGCCCCATCGTTTGCCGACGTTCCGCAATTGAATTTCCGCCATGGTGCCCCCTGAAAGGAATCATTTTGCATACGTTTGCAAAACTGTAATTCGCATATATCAAATCAGGCAAGACTTTTTTGCATACGTATGCAAAAATGCTGTTGATATCCGACTCACTCTGGCCTCGCGCCTCTCGTAAAACCCTGATTATAATGGTAAACACCGTGAACTTTCAGACAGAAAAAAAACTGGTATCCGCGTTTCACACCGCCCTGGATTCCGCGACAGAGCAAGAATCCCCCAAGGTGATGAGCCAATTCTGCGCCCCAGAACTGAAGTGGCGCGGCTTTCATCCATTCCACGAAACCAATGGCGCCGAACAGGTTGCCCTGCGATTCTGGCAGCCGCTAAAATACAGCCTTACCAACATGCAGAACCGTGTAGATATCCTGTTTGCGGGGCAAAATTCGCTACGTGACGAGGCTGATGTCTGGGTCGTATCTATGGGGCATTTGATGGGGCTGTTCGACCGTCCGTGGTTGGGTATTCGCCCAACCGGTAAGTTGGCATTTCTGCGATATTGCGCGTTCCACAAAGTCGCCGGTGACAAGATTGTCGAAACGGCGATGTACTTCGACATACCACACCTGATGGTCCAAGCCGGACAGAACCCGTTTCCGCCACAAACAGCGGCGCATTTGGTTCAACCCGGACCAATGCCCCATGATGGCCTGCTATTGAACGAACAACCCGGTGAAGAAGGCAACAAGACACTTGCGGTCATCAATGCGATGATCTCAGACCTTGGGCAATGGGACAGCGGAGTGTCACTTGAAGATGAATTGGCCCGAACCTGGCACCAGGACATGATCTGGTGGGGACCCGAGGGGATCGGCGCGACCTACACGATAGAACGCTATGCCAAGCAACACTCTGGACCGTTCCGCGCGGCTTTCAAAGACCGATCAAAGACCAAACATGTCTGCCGCCTGGCCGAAGGGCATTATGGCGGCTTCTTTGGCTGGCCCAACTTCACGGCCACTCCGTCGGGAGGGTTCATGGGTATGCCTGCCACTGAAAAACCCGGCGAATTTAGGGTTATCGACATCTATCGCCGCGCTGGTGACAAACTGGCCGAAAACTGGATCTTCATCGACCTGCTCCACTTCTGGAATGGGCAAGGAGTTGATATTCTGGCACGCACCACGGGGATCGAAACACCATGAAGATAGATGCACATCACCACCTGTGGGATCTCTCTGCAGTGACCTACCCCTGGCTCATGGAGAAAGGCATCATCCGTTTTTTTGGCGACCCCTCTTCTATCCAAAGGGACTATTTGTTGCCGGAATTTCGCGCAGATGCCGAGGCCATGGGCGTCGGCGCTTCGGTACACATTCAAGTCGGTGCTGCCGATCCCTGGGCCGAGGCTCAATGGGTGCAATCCGTGGCGGATCAGTTCCCTGACTGGCCGTTGGTACAAGTGGCATTCTGCGATCTGACTTCGGATGATCTGGCCGTACAACTCGACCGTCTTCTAACGCTGCCTTCGGTACGCGGCGTCCGTCAGATCATTGGCCGCGCTCCGGGTGAAGACGCTTCAACTGGCACAAACGCGCTGCTAAAAGACCCGGCGTTTTTGGCCGGTCTAAAGCAACTGGGCACCCGCAGCCTTTCCTTTGACCTCCAACTCCTGCCCGAACTAATGGATCAAGCTGCAGATGTTCTTGCGCAAGCTCCGGAAACCCGGATAGCCCTATGCCACGCAGGTTCACCACACGACCGTACACCACAAGGTTTACGAAAGTGGGCAGATGAATTAACAGCATTGTCGAGCCTGCCGCAGGTTTATTGCAAACTCTCCGGCCTCGGAATGTTCGATCACAACTGGAGCGCTGAAAGTGTCGCGCCTATCGTTTCAAACTGCTTGTCCCAGTTTGGCGCCGATCGCTGCATGTTCGGATCAAATTTCCCGGTCGATAGCCTCGCTTCAACTTACAAGGAGGTTGTTTCCCGGCACCAGGAACTCATTCCGAGCTCAATCCAAGAAGACGTGTTCCATGGCTCATCAAAACGCTTCTATCGCATTTGATAGCGAAGAAGCACACAAGCCAGCGGTCTTTGGCTCCATTTCAAAATAACTGCTTTGGCAGCGCGGAACTCCAGGCTCGTTGGGTGCAGCGAACTTCCGCTTTCCGCCCTCTGTGGGGAGCTAGAGGTCGAACAACAAAATAGGTTCGGTTGTTTGCCCCCTACCCTGCCGTCTGACGCCAACTATTTAAACTCCTAGTTTTTCAGTAATCCGCGCCCTGCCGGGTATCCCAGAGACGCAGAATTTCTATCTGAGTGGGCATTACACGATAGATTAGCGTAAAAGGAGTTCGCGGCACTGAAAGCTCCCGTATTTCTTGGCGTGTGTCACTTGGGTGACCTGCATATGGGTGGGCTGCAAGAGTAAGCTGAATGGCTTTGAGCTGAGCTCGTGCCTTTTCGCTGCCTTCTGGAAAAACTGACGTGTAGTAATACCGGAACCATTGAATGTCCCGGGCCGTATCTTCGAGAAATACAATTTTCATTGGCTATTGGATTGCCCGCTTGCGACCGGAGCAGAGAGCTCATTCTCGGTATCCCAGCTGTCTATCCAGGCATTCATCTCGTCTGCCGCGATGAACTTTCCTAGATCTGCTTTTTCAACAGCCGCATCAATAGCTGCACGTTTTGCTGCCTTGGATTCCAGCATCACTCTGATTGCCCGTACCGCGAGTTGTGCTGGTGGCCGATCTTCGATCGCAGCTTCTCTTTCCAGGGACTTTCTCAAGTCTTCATCGAGACGGATTGAATATGGGCTGGTACTCATCGCAATCACCTGTTTCCGGGATGTAGTACAATGTAATACATTGGCACTCTATTCTCAATAGACGATGGCATGAACGATATCTGTTGCTCTGAACTCATGAGCGAGATGAGATTTCATAGGTACGGCCCTCACTTCTGTGGTTTCTTTGAATGTTGCTTCAGCAAAGCGAATGGCTGCATGTCTCCCCGATCGATTTTGGAGGTCAGAGAAATCAAATAGGCTTGGTGGGATCTTATGTTCTCCGCTCGTTGGAAAATATATCCCAAAACCATGAAACGGAGAGCTGGGCCATGTGTCGATTTCATAGCATACCAAGCCTGACCAAGTCGTAGGTATTCGGCGATATCGTCCATAAGGCGGTCACAATGTGCTTGGTCCCGGGCAAAGCGAAGTTCCGAGCACAAGCGTGGAAAGCTGCGCTCCATTTGATCTGGAGAAACTTGAATCTGAGAATGGTTTTCTTTCTTAACTATCGGATTCAAAGAGTCATCTTTGTGCCCCTCAATTTCATGGTCATTGTCCCTCAAATTCTCTGTATCTGCCTGTGTTATCTGGGAGATTTCCACAGAGATTTCCGCCAGGACTTCGCCTAGTACATTTGCATCTGGTTTGCGACGCAGAGCATTGCGCACGGTGGCCATCAAATCTGAGATTGCGGTGTCGTCTACCACGAGTTCTCTCAAGCGAGCCAGAGCGGCCGATACCTTGTCGCGGAGAACAGTGAACTCGAGTACGCGATCAGCGTGCCTCTGGGCTTCTTGGATTAACTCGGCATGCCTTTCTGACAATGGCATCAGGGACAACCCAGTTGCGTTAACTACCCTGCCCTGCCGGTCCCGGCGCGCCCAACGTTTGCCGTTTGCGCTCATGACGCGACGGATAAGCCCAAGCTCAACTAACGCCGAGATATGGCGCTCAACAGTTTGAACACTAACGTGGGTTCGTTTGGCGATTGCCGCGTTGGAAGCGAAGCAGATGTGACGGTCATCCTGATCCGAAGAAATCTGATCTCCGCTCATAAAGGAAATCATAGTTCTCAGGACATTGAGAGACGTGGATTTAAGTCCAAGCGGTTCTCTGGCTTCCTCAACGGCTCGAAGAAGTATCCATTTTTTAGGCGTACTACCACCCTGCCCTGCCGTTCCCGACAAGGTTGCTCCATTTGGAGCCAATGCTCTTAGTGTTTTCATGTTTATCTATCGGCAGACAAAAATTACCCGTTCGCTCAAGAGCGTTTTTTCTTGTATGGCGATTCGGGTGCTGCTAGATTCTAGGTGTCTAATCTAAGAATTGCGCTTTGCGCAGCAGCCCTCGAAGCTCCGGTTTCGGGGGTTTTGTTTGTTTGCCTTCCTCCTTTCTGCTCGTCCTCAGTTCTTTTTCTCGGCGTTTACAGCTGTAAACTCAGCGTGTGAGCGCTTGATGATTTCAGCCATGTTTTTGTCCAACCAGTTAGCGAAGCCAGCGTTAGCCCCGGTCCTTTTGACCGACACGGTTAGTGATCCGTTGGTGGATTTGATTGTAACGCCTACGATTGGGCTGACTTCGGCGGCACCTTCTTTTTGTCGCGCACCACGTTTGGCAGCTGCTTTAAGGAGCGTTTCCAGCCGATCATCTGACGACATCGTTGGCTCAATGGCTGCAAGCAGGTTTGCCGCTTCATCTTCCGTCAGCTTGCCTGCAGCGAAGTTTTCTGCAAGCACCGTCCATTTTGGGCGGCCAGATTTTGGGGCTGCGCCGATCATGTCACCAATCTTTGCAGGAACATGTTGCGTAACTTTTGTCAGGTGAGACAGCCCTGATTTTGATACGTTCAATACTTGCCGCACCGTTGCAGTGTCATGACCGGAAGTCAGGATCGCCTCGGCGAAACGTGCTTTCTCGTAGAAGGAAAGATTGCGCCTCGCAGCATTCTCAAGCCCCTTGGCGAGAAGCGCTGAAGCATCGTCGATATCCTGAACATTAGCACGGACTTTAATACCGAGTTCACGGCAGGCTTTGAGCCTCCTCCTCCCATAAATTGCCTCGTATCGACCGTCGGATTTCGATTTTCTGACAAGAATGGGAACTTGTTGGCCACCGTCTTGGATACTCGACTTCAAGCTCTCGAAGCTGTCGTCATCTTCATCAGGGTTTACAGCTGTAAACTCACCAAGCCGATCAATTGGCCCCCAATCGTCTATAAGAGCCGGGTCAATTTCTCTGATTGCGGCAAGAGATCCTTGAAGCGCGCCGAGGGCAGGGGCGCTTGCCTTTACCGGCTTATCTGCAGTCTTAACTCCAGAACGCGCAATCGTGCTCGCAATACCAGACATTTCTTGAAGCGATTTTCTAGCCATTAGCTACGTCCCCATGCTTGGTGGATCATTTGCTCTACCTCAGAGCCGATCGCATCCATTGAGTTCTTTGCCCGGTCATAGGTAGCGCGTGTCATTTCCGAACGTACAACCTCGTAGATCGACTGCTTGAGCATTGTGGCGTCGCTAATTGCAGTGCTCTTCAGAGCTGTTGCTGACATAACGCGGTCCTGGAATAGTGCTCGCATAAACGAGGCAAGCTGTTGTGACGGAACGTCCGTAGGTTCGTCACGCGTTATCAGGAACTTGAAGCTGTCGTATTCGAGAGTGGCGCCGGCGTCTTCAATGACAGCCATATAAGCACCAGCAAGTTCAAGAAATTGAGCTGTCGAAGATACGTCCAACATGGAAGGTGTTAGTGGCACGAGCAACGAACTGGCGGCAGCCATCCCCGCGATGGTCAAGAATCCGAGTTGAGGTGGGCTATCAATCAGAACAAGGTCAAAATCGTCTTCCACTTGGGCCAAGGCATTCCGTATTCTAGTGAAAAACGGATGGTCGGGGTTTGAGTGGACGGCGGATTCCGTTTCAAATTCAGAAAGAACAAGCCGTGACGGTGCCACAGACAATCCGGGGAAGTATGTCGGAAGAACGACATTTGCCATTTTAACCGGGTCTTCATAGCGAATGGCATCGTATATTGTTAGCCCATCGAACTCGATTTCAGGGCTGATGCCGCACATGGATGTAAGCGAGCCTTGGGGGTCTAGGTCAACGGCCAGCACACGGTACCCGCGAAGCGCAAAAAAATGAGCCAGATGAATCGTTGTAGTGCTTTTGCTGCTGCCACCTTTGAAGTTCATCAACTGCCATACTTGAAGTTTTTCTCCTTCCGTCCGGCGAGGGATGTAGCGTCCTTGTCTGCGCGACGTTTTCTCAAGTGTTTCGCGCGCCTCCCAAAGCTCTTGGGCGGTATAGTAACGCCGACCGCTTCGCACGTCTTTTGGTTCAGGAATTGTACCTTCTGAGTGGACTTTGCGCATGAATTGACCTGAAACGCCCAAAAGTTCGGCCGCTTCTGGTGCTGCGAATGTGCGTAGTGATTTGGTGTTGTCAGGTGCAAAGGCAGCAAGAAGATGCTCTCGGATAGCCGAGTTCAATCTTTCGGAAATTTCCGTGGCGAGTGCCGATGGTCGATCTGCCGTAAGTGGTGTCACGGGAATCATGTAGTTGCCTCAAATTAAAGAATGTGGTCATTTTCGCGCCACTTGAGACAAACAGCCGTGATTCACTGCCCTAAGTCAAGGATTTTCGCTTATATTGTGGGTTCTGCAAAGCTTCAAACTACATACGCTTTGCATCAGAGCAAAGTGGTTTACAGCTGTAAACCTTGTTGAAGCAGTTTTCGGGCCTTTATAGCGGACGAAGTACTGCCGTGCAAAAAGTAGGCATGCGCACAGAACTCTTCTGAATGCTCCGCCTCGAGTTGAGCTTTCATAGCGAGCGGTTGGCACAAAAAAGTAGCGGCTTGAGTTACAAGACAGGTAGTGGGAAAGGGTAGGGGGGCTACCTGAAGCAAATGAGTGTAATTTCACCCTAGCAGATCTGTCGCCGGGTTTTCAGCGATGTCGACATCGTCATAATATTTCTGGGCTTGTACGACCGAGCGGTGCAGCGAGAGGCGCATGGCAGCCTGGATTGGGGCGCCGTCCAGTGCAGCTTGGGTCAGGAACCCAGAACGCAAACCGTGCGGCGAGGCGAAGTCCTCCGGCAACCCTGCCAACTGGAGGCGATGTTTGACGATCTGATAGATGGCGTCCGGCGAAAGCCGGCGTTTCAGCACACGATCCGCTTTTGAGACTGGTCTGAACAATGGCCCGTTCTTAATCTGTCCAACCTCGATCCAATGCACCAGCGCCTGGGCTGCGCGGCCTTTCAGCACCAGCCGCGGCGTTTCACCTTTTGCTGTCGTCTTGGTCTCCAGCAGTGAGATCCAGACCAGGCTTTTCTCGTCGAATTCCTTCAGCGAGACGTCTTCAAACATCAACCCGGTGATCTCCGAGCGCCGCCTACCACCAGAAGCCCAGCCCAGCATCAGGATCGCCCGGTCGCGGCAATCCCGCCGGGACCCCCGACAGGTGGTCAGCAACTGCTTGAGCACATCGCGGGTAATCGGGTGCTGCGATTTTGGGGCCGGGGCCCGGGCTGCTGCCCGACGCGCCTTGGCACGGGCTTGCTTCACCTGCGGCGCACCGAAAGGGCTGGTCAGGTTCTTCATTCGATGAAAGGCCAGCCAGGAGGCGATGCGCCGGTCCAGCGTAGAAGGGGCAGGGCAGGCGAGGGACTTGCGCAGCCCCTGAGCAATCAGCGCTTCCGCTGTCTGGCGCGCCACGTCCTCCTCAGGCGCGTCGCTAAGATCGCGGGCATGGTCGAGCAGGAACGCGAGTGCCGTGGCCTCGGATTCCGGCCAGTCCAGCGACGTTGTGAACCGCGCGGACTTCCAGGCGGTGACATAAAGCAGATCGCGCTCATAGGCCCGCAACGTGTTTTCCGGTGTGCCGCGCACATAAAGATCAGTGAGCGCCTCCTGATCTGTGTCCGAGAGGGCAGGGGCGGCGGCGGGGAGATATGGGGCAGGGGGGTTCATGAGGCACATTCTGCGTCCATTTCCCGTTGAAATCAATCAGACATGATAAGGGATACTTATCAAGAACAATATAGGACCTTATGTAGTTGTTAACGTAATGCTCAAAAGTAGATAATATTGCGCATAAAATGAAAAGGCATGATGATGCAAAGAACAACCAGGTTCCGCCGCAAGCTTTGGATCAGGGGATGTCCATTCCATCAGAACCCGAGCATGGTTCTGTTGCGAAGTTTACCGCAGTTCAGAGAAATGTATCCGATCTCCTTTCTTATGCGAGCAGCTCTCTGAATTGTTAAATGGGGCAAAGTCCGGTCGTGAATTGGCCTTTACGGATCATGTGCGCGACCTCGATGCCGGCCAGAGTCGCTGAAGCCGAAGCAAAAGACTTGAAGCCGAGCCTCGGCCGGGTTCGTCTTTTGATGAAACGGTGATCCTGTTCCACAATGTTGTTCAAGTATTTCCGCTTGACCACTTCGATGGGGACCGGGCAGCCAAAGCCTTTCAGCATCTTGTTCAAGGCCTTGATGCCAGCCGTGTTAGCTTCGCTATTGTCGATGACAATCTTTCTCGGAAGGCCGTTGACCGGTGGCATCCGGGCGAAGAATTTGGTGGCGGCGGATTTGTTTCGACGCTGCGAAAGCATGAAATCAAGCGTCTTGCCGTGCTTGTCGACAGTTCGGTAAAGATAGCCGACCTAGTGAGGGATGATCGCGTTCGCGAAAGAGTGTCCGTGATCCAGAGCAAAACCAAGCGACCTGTTCAGTTCGAACTCTCTGAAAACACGCGGGATACCATTGCCGCCCGCTTACGACAGATGTGACCGGCGGCAAGATGTTTAGCGACCGCTTAGAACGGGTCGATTCCGATAGGGGGCAGAATCGTATCATAAGAGATGCTTGCTGGACTTGCGGCACACCAGTTAAGTGTTTTCGGCAATAACGAACGTTGGCTATAAACCAACGATCCGATGTTCAAGAGTCAGGTCAGAATTGAAGCTGCCTACGTCCGAACATAGGCTTTCAGTTCAATGCATCTTTAAACGGTTTAGGTCGCGCGAGAATGCGCAGTGTCGGGTCTGACAGCTCGATGGTGTAAACCTTCACTGGGCGTTTCGGCGGGATGTGTGTCGGCGTCTTTGCCCATTTGAACGGTTCCATCTCCGCCTTCATTTGTTCGCCGAAGAGCCGGAAGGTCTCTTCCTAGGACAATATCTTGTCGTCATCCTTGCTCATGACCTATCCCGCCGCTCTATTGCGCATCTTGGCCGCTTTGCGTTGCTTGGCTTCCATGGCCTTACGCTGCTTGCGGTTCATCTGTGGTCGCGCGGGACGCTTGAGAGTTGGTACAGCAGCAGGTTGCAGATTCAGCGGTTGATTGCGTGGCATGGCCGAAAGCGCTGTTGCTGACAACGGCTGTACAGGGCTACCATCCATCACCATTGGTGCAGGCATATGAGGGCGGCGGCTCTCCCATTCGCCAGCCTTGTAAATATCTGCAACGGTTGTTCCAGACGCTTGAAGAACGAAATCTTCCGGCTTGGGGAGGGTTGCGCCATGCTCCCAGACAAGGGGCGCGGGGGCAGCGTCATCAAAGCGGATCAGCTCGTCGTCACCGATAATGCCGCCCTTGGCCTCGATCACATCGGCCACGCATTGCGAGGTTTTACCATCGACAATGAAGCGCGTGCCCAAGCGAATGCGCCCACGCTCCTTCTCAACGAGAATGCCGTCTTTGCGCTCTTGTGTGATCGCCCAGACAAAACCGTCGCGCGGATCGCCAACAGGCACGTTGGTCGCGGCGCGGATGTTCTTGCCTTCGACGTTCTGGATCATGCCATCGTCGCGCAGGATATCGAGCAGGCATTCGAATTTGTCAGTTTTCTTGCTGTCAGGGCGGAAATAGACGTGGCCGGGGGTCACGCGCGTGCCGAAATAATCGAGCAGAATTTTGGACTCATTCTCGAAAGTCCGGGTGACTCGTCCCGGCATGAGGTTGTCGTTCTTGTCGAAGGACACAACAACGTCGCCCTTGCGGATCATCGCAATCGGTTTCTTCCAAATCTTGGCGCGCACGGCGTCCTGATCGAAGATTTTGTTGGGATTGGCCGGATCAGGCGTGAACTCGGGATCGAGCGGCCACATGTCGATGGGGGTTTCAGGGCCGAAGCACTCAGGCCCCACATCTGGGATATTTGGATGGTACCCAAATCGCTCATTGTATTCCCAGCCAGGAGCGGGAAGGCCAAAAACATCATCAGCTATCGGAGTAGTTACTCCGTATCCTCGGGCATTCGCTATCGCAATAGCGTTGTCATGTACAAGGCGTCCGAATGCGTTGCTGTTGTGGATGTATTGATCGACCTCTAAATTTCGTGAGCCACCAAAGAGCCTGCTAAAATACCTCCTGTGGATGGTAGTTCATACCCACCACCGCGGACCCATTGTTCTTGAGCGGCTTCTGACGCCTGTGCAAGAATTTGCTCTGCTTCCCCTTGGGTCAATCCAGAAATAAATGTCTGAGGGTTCGCATCTACGAGTCGTTCTTCAGCAGATTGGAAAGTGACACCTATTTCACCACCTCTTACGAGCTCGACGGTAGCACCCCTCGTCCCACCAGGACCATAAACGCCAATGGAAGTGTGATTAAAACCAGTTGCCGTGCCAGCAAATTCGACTTCATCCGTTTCAACTCGAAGCGACCATTCCGACATTTTGCTAACTTTCTTTTTTTATTGAATAAGGACCCAATACGTATTGTTCTCTAAGTGGTTCGTCAGTTCACGATCTCGAAATATCCAAAGATATCTATATGAATGAATAATTTTGATAAACCCCCAAAGATACCGATCTTCGTGCTTTGACGAGATTAGAAAAGAGCAGCGCACTTCTTCACAGTTTTCAGTCATGTTTTTGGGGGCATTGGGATAGTAGAAAAAGAGCGACACAGTAGGGTTTCCACTTGTATCCCGAAACCGGTCGTTGCGGTACTCATACTGTGTATAGTTGAAGTGATGCTTTTCCAACTCATGAACAATGGCGTCGATATTTTCCCCAACAGAGAAATATTCGCCCAGTGTTGATTGAAATTCGTCGGGCCTGTTCACATTCCACGAGAAGGCCGCGACAGCTACGAGTATCAAAAAGGCCCCAAAAAACAGTGTCCGCTTCACAAATATACTACCACGATTCTGATCGGTTGGTTGTAGGGTCAGGATTCATAACCAATAGATGACGACAGCGGCGAGAGCGATGGCCGATAGGAAGACCTTTGGGCATCGGTCATAGCGGGTCGCCACACGCCTCCAATCTTTGAGCATGCCAAACATGATTTCAATGCGGTTTCGCCGCTTGTAGCGGCGCTTGTCGTATTTGACCGGCGTCTTTCGTTGCTTTCGCCCGGGGATACAGGCTCGTATCCCCTTGTCTTGCAAGGCTTCTCTGAACCAGTCAGCGTCATAACCGCGATCCCCGAGTAGCCATTTGACGTTTGGCAGGCCACTGAGCAGTGCCCGTGCGCCGACATAATCGCTCACCTGTCCGGCGGTGACGAACAGGTCGATCGGTCGTCCCAGGCTGTCGCACATGGCATGTAGTTTGGTGTTCATACCGCCCTTGGTGCGACCGATCAGGCGACCGCGCGCCCTTTTTTGGCGGCCATACTGGTCGCCGTTCGATGTGCCTTCAGGTATGTCGCGTCAATCATCACGGTCTGCTTCTCGCCGTGTTCCGCAGCCAAACCGGCCATCATCCGAGCGAAAATGCCTTTCTCGCGCCAACGCAAGCCATTGCGATTGATGAAGATAATCCCGCTCAGAACCCTCCTGTCGTCGACCCTTGGCTTGCCGTGCGACTTAGGGAAAAAGGGCGCCAACTTGGCCATCTGCTCGTCGTTCAGCCAGAAAAGGTCGCTTATGTCACCGCTCCGTTTTCCAACTCGTGAATCACGCAGCGCAGCCGAAATCAATGCATCCTGACCCTAAATTGAAAGATGTCGCTACAAGAGACAGTTCGATATAGGGTCAAAACACTATTCACTTTTCCCAATCGCATTTGATCAAATCTCATTAGCTCATGGCCAGCAACCACAAAGTTGATGCCAACACCTGTTCGAAGCTGCGGAGGCAAACGTTCTACTTGGCCTCCGCAGCTTCGAACAGTCGTTTGCAAGAAGCTGGGATCAGGTTTTTTGTCACTTTTGTTCATGTTTGGCTTGCCGGGTCCAAGCGGGCTGCAGCCACAATTTGTCGAGCAAGCATCATTAATTCGTATTCATTTGCGTTAGTTGCGTTTGGAGTACTACAGGTTCAGGCGGAGGAAGGTGAACTCAACAAGTTCAAGGATGAATTTTCTAATTGCGTAGAAACACTACGTTCAGAATCTGACGACGTTACGAGCTCGGTTATCCGATGCGCATCGCCAGCAATGTCCCAATGTATTTCGTCAGATGACACATGGGGTTGTTTTGACGATTTGGCAAGTGAACTACGAGCCTTCAACCGAACACTTGAAAGCAAGTTGACCATGACCTTGAGCAATGGAAGCCGAACCGTGGCGCAGGGGCAATTAAAACGAAAAATGACTCAAGACGATTGTGCTGAACGCCTCACACCAGAAGCACTTCCTCAATGCCTTCTGACATCCGAACTTGGATATACAGCCTATCTTCTGGATTTAGAGAAATAATAGTCTTTGAGAAACAAAATTCAGGTATGATCGATGAACGAGATTTTGGAAGATGCCCATCACGCTGCGCAGGATGTACTAGAAGAATTTGCAAGACTGAGGTTAGAGAAAGCTATTGAAGAAGCAAATGAAGATGGTTTGATCACCCCAGAAGAGCAGCAAAATATTGATAGGGCCGAGAGAAAGTACAACGCAATTGAGCATACAAATAACTCAATGGATATCCTGCGCCGAGTAACCGAAGGCTGTAGGGTGTATCATGTGGTCCTGATGTTTTCGGCAGTGAACGAGGTGGATTATTCCGCGCTTGAAAGTCTTGAGGCGATCAGTCGCCGTCTATCCGATATGGGTGTCGGCCTTCACTTGTCCGAGGTCAAAGGCCCGGTAATGGACCGTCTGAACCGCGCGCATTTCCTGGAACACCTGAATGGTAAAGTGTTCCTGTCGCAATACGACGCCTGGCTCAGCCTGCGCTCTCAGGGCGGAGCGGCTCTGGTGGTAGAGGAAGGTCTAATGCAAACGCTACACTCCGCTACCGCGACGTCCGAGGTTCTTAATCCGAATTCGTCCTGATAGCCGGGGCCAATTTGGTGATAAGGCGCTTCGTCGGTAGGATAGTCGCCGGAAGACCTTCTGTCGTGTTTGTATCACTCGAGAGTGATAGATTAAGAAGTACTGTAGTAAAGTGGAAGCGGACTCAAAGTAGTGAGCATAAAAGAGTTTTGCGCGCAATGAGGCTGAAGCCTAGGATTTTTTGGGCATTGAAACTCCTCTAGCGGTTAAGCTATCGATAAGTACGCATAGGCAGTTTTGAGACTCGCGTTTGGGGTCTCGAAAATGTCAGAGTCCTTTGGAGCGTTCAAAGATGCTGAAACATACCCTTATGTTATCTGCACTTAATCTCGTGGTGGCCTGCGCGGACAATCCAGGTCAAGCTGCGACAACCGCGTCGTGGGAACAGGCTGTCGACCTGATCAACAGTGGCGAGGTGGTCTCGGCGGTTCAGACACACAACCGCCTTGTGACACTCAACATGCGAGACGGATCGGTTGAGACAACGGTGGAACCCGAGCTTGATGATCTGTTCGATGTGATCCGCGACTGCGGCAGCCCATGTGACACTATCGCGCTGGCCTCAGAGTAGCCCAGATCGGCATTAAAAGCAGATCATATGGGGCTTGCTTAAAGGGCTCAAAAGCGCTCTATTGAACACCTGCTACAAAGCCTTCGGTATCAACCGCCCAGTCTACGCTAGGGTCGATCGGATGGATAGGGCGCGGCGTTTTCTTAAAGTCTATGCGAGACAACTCGGGAGAAGTCAGGCCCGGACCGTCGATTTCTATGACACGGTCAGGTGTGAAAAACTCGTCGAACCCAGCCCTGAAATGGCCGCGGGATTTGACGACGATGGTGTTGAAGTTTGCGATGCCTAAGCCAAACCGCTCTAAGAAGGCCGGCTCGCAAAGCTGGCGACGAATGCTCGAAACGATGATCATGACGCCCTTGCATCGAAGAAGCGCGCATCGGCCAAGGTCTTGCTGGCCGCCGGCATAAAGGCCGCGTCGGCAATTCACCGGGCCATCGGCCAGTTTCACGACGTCGACATCCGCCGTTAAGTTGCCGGATTGAGTATCGGATTCAGAACGATTGAAACGGGCCCGAAATCTTGTGCCCTCGCCATATTCCGCAGCTTCAGCGGCGAGATCGGGATCAAAGAGCATTCCGACAAGAGCGTTTTCCACCTCTGCGTCGAGCATGGCCTGCAGTATGGCCAGCGTGTTGCCGCGACCTCCGCCTCCCGGGTTGTCGGCCACGTCTGCATAAATACGAGCGGTACCCCTATCCGACATCAGGCGAACGGAATCGTCGATCGAGGTCAGGTTGATCCGGAACTCATGACGCGCTTCCCAAAACGCCTGACCGATTGCGCGCGCGGTTTTCAGCGCGACTGATGAGGTGTCCGCCGTGACCGTGACATTTACTCCGGCCTTCGACGAATCCCCGACGGAAAAGCCTGCGCATAACGACACGTTCCAGATCGGGTCGACCGCCTGCGCCACCGCCTCTGTCATCAGCCGCCCATATGGTCCACCTGTCGTATCCTGCGTGGTCGACGGCGGGATAAAGGGCAGGCGGACCAAGGCACGGCCTGTTTGTTCTCCAGTCAACAGCCGCTTCATGGAAGCGGCGGCTTCCTGTCCCCGTTCGAACTGATCCACGTGAGGATTGGTTCGATATGCGGCGATAAAATCCGCCCCTTCGATCATGGCCGGGCTGACATGGGCGTGTAGATCCAGCGTCACCACCAGCGGCACACTCGGTCCGATGATCTCGCGGATCAGGGAGATCAGCGTCCCGTCAGGGTCTTCGTTATTGGTTGCGACGCAGGCCCCGTGCGCGTCCAGATAGACGCCATCCACATCAGGCGGAAGCTGGTCACGCACCGCTTGCAACAATTCATCGAAGAACGGGCCGTCCATCATTCCGCCAGCGCCTGCGAATGCCGCAAAGACCGGCACGGGGTCAAACGGCCCAAAATCCTCCCTGAACCCTCTGATCCCGGCCGAGGCGAGGGCAGGTCGTTCCGCGAGGTCGCGAGCGAAGTCTGCGCCAATGGCCAGACGTTGCGCGGCAAAATCCGCGCGCGTAGTTATCGGCGCGGCACGATTGCTTTCCAGATGGAAATGGATCAGGGCGATACGGGGCAGGGTCATGGCTTTAGCTTTACCTTGTGCGGGGTATGGGTAACTCAGGTCCGCGACTACCGACCTTCCAGTGCGATAAGCAGATCGGTCCGTGATCTTGAGCGATGTTTCGTTAGCAAATCCGCCGCTTCTTCGGCGCGACGTTCCATCGCCAGACCCATGATCTGCGCGTGTTCTTCATCAACCAATTGGACGTATTCGGGTTCGAATATCCTCTTGGGCAGCAGAATCCGGCGGTACCGCTCGGAATGCAGGCTGAGTGTTCGGATAAAGAACTGATGCCATTCCGAGGTATGGGCTCCGATCAGGGCCAGATGGAATTCCCGGTGGAAATACTCCCGCTCGATCAACGAGGTTCCTTCCCGCGCGCGCTCGCGTTCCAGCCTGTGAAACGCCAGAACCATGCGTTCTTCCCACTCGGTATCCCCATGCTGGATCGCCTGAACGAAGGCCTTCGATTCCAGCTGGTCCCGTAGGTCGAGCACTTCGACCAGATCCTCGGAGGACAGATCGCGGACGCTGAAACCGGTCATGCCTTTGGTTTGCACGAATCGCTCGCCCGCAAGCCGGTTCAGGACTTCGCGGCAGGAACCGGTGGAGCCACCATACTCGGATGTCAGTTCGCGCACTTTCAGCTTTTGCCCCGGTTCAAGCTTTCCCGACCGGATGTCCTCGAGAATCGAATCATAAATTCGGTTCGTTATCGGTTCTTTGGCGGTTGAGGTCGCGGAGGTGGGCAAAATATCTGTGCGCATTCCTAGTGTTTAACATGCGATCGGGCATTAGAAAATAGTCGAATTTGAAATTATTGACCGATAATTATGTTTCTGATACAAATCTACAGATCATCGAAATAATAGAAATGTTCGAACAAATGACTGGACACTACGACATAGCCCCCATGCCGGACCAGATCGACGGTGAAATCTTGTCGATGCTGTCCGGTGTTTCGGTTGCAACGGTCGGTCATCTGACCTGGACCGGCTTTCTTGATCATCACCGCATCACGCCGCGTCAGTCCGACAAACGCATCATGGGAACAGCCGTGACGCTGCGGTTGCCCACGCCGGATTCGACTCTGTTGCATTACGCTTCGGGGCGGGTGCGCCCCGGCGACATCGTCGTGATTGATCGGGCAGGGGATACCCGTCTGGCCTGTCTTGGCGGCAATGTTGCCTATGGGCTGGTGCAGGCGGGCGCGGCGGGTGCGATTGTTGATGGCCCGATCTGCGATCCCGACGAAATCCGCGAACATGACTTTCCGGTCTGGTCCTATGGTGTTTCGCCCATCACCACGCGTCGGACCGGTCCGGCTGGCAGCCTGAACCTGCCCGTAAACTGCGGCGGCGTTGTGGTTCATGCCGGCGATCTGATCATGGCCGACGATAGCGGGGTGATCTGTATCCCCCGCGCCCAGGCCGCAGAGCTCGCCAAAGCAGCGGCGACAAAAGAAGACACAAGCACCCAACGCCGTGCCGTCATGAAGGCCGGGGCCACGCTTGGCGCCTTGTCCGGTGCCGACGATCTGGTGGCGCAACACGCCGTGACAGTGGAGACAGCGCAATGACTGATCTTGCAGCAACCACCATTCTGAACGCGCGCGCAGCCGTCGCCGCTGACAAGCCCTTTCTGATCCCGGTCGGTTCGACCGAGCCGCACGGGTGTTTTACACCTATGGGGGATTACCGATTGGTCGATGAGTTGGCGAAACGTCTGGCCGAGGCGACAGGTTGCATTGCCGTGCCGACGCTGCCCTTTGGCCATGCCACCTATTTTCGGAACGCCCCTGCAGGCATCGCCCTGTCGGCCGAGACATTTGCCGCCGTATTCTCAGAGATCGTGGAGGGACTTATTCGGGACGGCGTTCGGAATATCCTCGTCCTGAACGGGCATGGCGGCAATTCCGGGATCATCGCCAATCAGCTTCGGTTGGCGCGTGCCAAGCACGGCATCATCATTCCGTCGGTTAATGTCTGGGGCAAGTTCGATGACGACGTGTGGAGCCGCGCGCAGCCCGAATTCGGTATACGCGCCAAAGGCCACGGGACCGAACCGATGGGCTCGCTCAGCCGCTATCTGTTCGCCGATGACTGCCCGCAGCAGCAGGACGTGTATCGTGAGGGCAAGGGCGAGATGAACGGCATCCCTCTCGTTTCCCTGCATCAGGGCAAGTTCGAAGATCTCGACATTAACCTACCCGTTTATGCTGAGGACATCAGCGAAGACGCAAAAATCAACGGTGAAAACGTGCCGTTCAGTGCCGAGGCGGGCAAGATCTTCTTCGATGACATTCAGCATAAGCTCACCCGCTTTGTAGATGCTTACTTCAACTTCAATTCTGCGCATACCAATCAAGGGAGAACACCATGTACAGAACACTTAAAAGCGTAGTTGCAAGCGCGACAATCGCGCTGGCGGCTATGGCCGGTGCGGCAACTGCCGCCGACAACTTCCCGAACGGGCCGGTCACGATCGTCGTGGGCGCAAAACCCGGCGGCGGGCTTGATACATTGTCACGTATTTTTGCTCCGGCGCTGACCGAAGCGTTGGACAACCAGCCCATCGTCGTGGCGAACCGTCCGGGTGCGGGCCAGTTGATTGGTCTGAAATTCACCAAACCTGCAAAGCCGGATGGCCAGACCGTCGTGATGATCTCGGGCTCGGCCATGATCGCGACGATGGTGAAGGAAACCGGCGTTGACGTTCTGAACGACTTCAAACCGGTCGCTCACGTCGCAGTAGCGAACCTGGCTGTTGTTGCGCCCAAGGCGCGCAACCTGAACTCAGTTGCCGATCTGAAACAAGCCATTCTGGAGGCCGATGCAGCGGGCGAGCAGCTTCGCTGGGCCCATACTGGCAAGGGGTCGATCACCGATGTCGCCATGACCAGCTGGCTGCTGGCCAACGATTTGCAGGACAAGGTGCAGGACGTACCGTTTGCAGGCGGCGCCCCGGCCCGTGCCGCAATCATCGGCGATCAGGTGGCCTTCGGCGTGGTGGGTACGCACCACTATCTGGCCAACCTCGACACCATGAGCGCCATTGGTGTTATGGCTGAAGAACGTGATGGTCTGGCCCCCGACATGCTGTCCTTCGCCGAACAGAACACCGAGTTCGTTGCGATGCCAGCGCCCTATCTTGTTCTGGCACCGAAGGACACGCCGGACGAGGTGATCGAGGAACTGACGGCTGCGTTCAAATTCGCCATCGAAGACCCGGCGACGCAGGAAAAAGTCAAGAACGCGAATCTGAATGTCGTGTTCATGGACAGTCCGCAAACTCATGAGCACATGAAAACGCTCATGGACGCATGGCGCCCGACGACCGACGCGGTCGCAGGCTCGCTGTAAGAGCATCTTGATCAGGACCAGAGGCGGTGCGCTGCCTCTGGTCAACGGAAATAGGGAGAGAGAGATGCCTAAGTGGCTTGACGGCGAGATCCTGTTCGGGATCTTCATGATCGTTGTTTTTCTGGCGGGCGCGTATGATTTGCTGTCCGTTGGTGGCTTGGCCGGAATCGCGCAGGACAGCGGCGTTGCCTTTGCACTGGCCATCATCGTCCTGTCGGTCATCCTTTTGGTCGTCGTTATCCTGTCGCCTGCTGCACGTGCCAGTCTGGAAGAGCGCGAGGACCCGGATGCCTATTTTCCTTTCATGACAAGGCGCGGTGTTCTGATTGGGCTGGTGGGCTGTGCCTATCCGATCCTCTTCTGGGCCGCCGAATACATCATCGCCACTACCATCGTGGGCTTTGTCGCGGTCAGCCTGTTTACCGGAGAGTTCGGTCGCAAGCAGGCAACGATTGCCGTGTGTTTCACCCTGTTTTCCTACCTTCTGTTCTTCTTTTTCCTAGGCATCACCGAAGGCGACGGCGCGCTGATTTCGACCGGGTTGAACGACAAGGTGCCCACATGGCGCCGAGACTTCTTTGCCGCGTTTTGAACGCATCTGAAGACCGATCAAGAGGACCTAGAATATGTCTCCATTCCTGGAAGGTATGTCGGCGTTCATCACCAGCCCCAGCGCGGTGATTGTTGCCATCATTGGCTCGGTTGCGGGTATTCTCGTCGGCGCCGTGCCCGGGCTTAGCGGTACAACCGCCGTTGCCCTGCTTTTGCCCTTTTCGTTCTATCTGGATCCGCTGATCGCGTTAATCCTGATGTATACGATCTCTAAATCATCGGATTTCGGCGGCTCGATCCCCGGAATTCTCTTCAACACTCCCGGAACCCCTTCCGCCGCTGCGACCATGATCGAAGGTCATCCGCTGGCGCGGAAGGGCTACCCGGTCAAAGCGCTGCGCGCGGCCACGGCGGCGTCGGCAACGGGCGACTTCTTCTCGGAATGCCTGCTGATCTTTGGCGCGGCCTATCTTGCAGTTTACGCCGTGAAAATCGGGCCGCCCGAGCTGGTGACAATCTATATTCTGGCCTTTGTGGTGATCTCGTCGATCATTGGTGAATCGATGATCAAAGGTATCATCAGCACCTTATTCGGCATTACGCTCGCTTTGGTTGGGTTCGACCCGATCTCGGGCAACCTGCGTATGACATTCGATCAGTTGCCGCTGATGGATGGCTTGCCGCTGGTGCCAGCTCTGATCGGCATCTTTGTGGTTGGCGAAGTGTTCCACCGTTTCGACGTTCGGGATTTTGGCGCGACCTCGCACAAGGATCAAAAGAACCAAAAGAACGAAGTCAGCAAACCGGATGATACCTTCGGCCTTGCGGATTATCTGCGGGTTCTGCCGACGATCATACGGTCCATGTTCATCGGAGCCTCGGTCGGCATGTTCCCCGGCATCGGAGCCTCGGTCGCGTCGTTCCTGTCCTTCGGCGAGGCCAGACGGCAGGCCAAGCCCGATGACGAATGGGGCGATGGCGAGGTCAAAGGCGTTGCAGCGTCAGAGGCCGCCAACAACGCCACCTCGGGCGCGAACCTTATCCCGCTGCTGACGCTGGGGATTCCTGGCTCGACACAGGCGGCGCTGCTGGCTGGTGCGATGTTGATCCATGGCATCACCGTCGGGCCGCAGGTCTTCACCGAGGATGCAAACCTGATCTATGCGCTGTTCAGCGCCGGTCTGTTCTGTATTGTCGCCTACTTCGTCGTGGGCTTCTGGTTCAGCCCGATGATCGGACGGATCATTCTGGCGGTGCCTGCGCGGATCACCTATTCGCTGATCCTGATGATCTCGGTCTCGTCGGCGTATGTGCTGCACTCGTCGTTGTTCGACGTGTGGATCATGGTTCTGTTCGGTGTCCTCGGCTATCTGTTCCGGCGCTATCACTACAACATCCCGGCCTTCATGATCGCCCTGCTTCTGGGCGGCGGCATGGAGCGTGCGGTGCGTCAGACCCAGCTGCTTGCCAATGACGGCCTCTGGATCATCTTCCAGCGCCCGATTTCGCTGACGATCCTGATCCTCACAGTTGTCATGATCATCATGCGGATCAGAAAAGCCCGGATGAACAAGGCGCTGGCCGCCATTCAGGACGATTGATCCCAACACGGGCATTTGCCCTCTGCCAAACGCAGGCAGAGGGCAGAGCCTTTTCAAACGCTCGAGGTTTTCTTATGGCCATTCCCGCTGAAATTACCGACTTTGCCGACGAAATGACCGGCTGGCGTCGACATCTCCATGCCCACCCCGAACTGGGGTACAAGGAATTCGAAACCTCGGATTTTGTCGCCCGCCACCTGACGGAATGGGGCATCCCGTTTGAACGTTTGACCGAGACCGGCATCGTCGCGACTCTGCGCGCGGGCGAAGGCAACCGTGCGGTTGCCCTGCGCGCCGACATGGACGCGCTGCCGATGGAAGATCAGGGAGACGCGCCCTGGGCTTCGACCGAGCCGGGGGTCATGCATGGCTGCGGCCATGATGGGCATACCGCTACGCTGCTGGGCGCGATGAAATACCTGTCGCAGACGCGCCGGTTCACCGGCACCGTTCATGCGATCTTTCAACCCGCCGAGGAGGGGCTGGCTGGCGCCAAAAGCCTGCTTGATGCAGGCCTGTTCGAAAAATTCCCAGCCGACATGGTGTTCGGCCAACACAACGACCCATTATTGCCCGAAGGCGTGATGAGCGTGGTCAAAGGCCCGACAATGGCGGCGTCCGACCGGTTTTACATCACAGTCACGGGCAAGGGCGGGCATGCCGCTCGTCCGCATCATACCGTCGATCCGCTGATCGCGGGCGCGCAGGTTGCTTTGTCGCTGCAGACGATCCTCTCGCGCCGCATCGATCCGCTGGAGAACGGCGTGATCTCGGTGACGCAGTTTCATGCCGGAACAACAGGCAATGTGATCCCCGAAGTGGCCGAACTGCAAGGCACTGCCCGCAGCCTGACACCCGAGGTTCAGGACGAATTCGAAAGGCTGATTTCCGAGGTTGCTCGCAACGCGGCGGCAACGATGGGAGCCGAGGTCGCTGTCGATTACCGACGCGGCTATCCGCCGGTGATCAACGCAGATGCGCCGACTGATTTTGGCATGGACGCCGCCATCGCTGTTGTTGGTGGCGACAATGTAATGATGAAGCGACCACCGGCGATGGGTGGCGAGGACTTTGCCTTTTTGGCACAAGCGCGCCCGGGTTGCTTTGCGCGGATCGGTACCACCAAACCTGGTGAAACGGCCGTACCACTGCACAATCCGCGTTACGATTTCAATGATGACGTTCTGCCCGTCGGCGCGGCCTGGTTTGCCGAGGTCGTCGAGAACGTGCTGGCCCCGACCAGCATGCCCAACTGACATGAGCACAGTTCTGGAACGTATGGCGGATTGGTGCATCTCATACCAATCGACAGAACGTCAACGCGCGCTTGCAGCCGATGCGATCACGGACACGGTCGCATGTATGTATCTGGGGCGCAATGACCCGGCGACCCGCAGCGTTCGACAGGCTTACTTGTCGGGGTCGAATCAGGACGGCCCCGCGCGGCTCATTGGCGGCGGGCGGTCAGACGCTGCAATTGCCGCAGCGATCAACGGTACGGCAGCTCACGCACTGGATTTCGACGATAATTTCCGACCCGCCCTCAGCCACGCTTCTGCTGTTTCGGTTCCGGCATTGCTGGCAATCGGCGATGAGCTGAACGCATCCGGCGTACAGGTCGTTGAGGCTTATCTGGTCGCGTTACAGGTGCAAGGTCTGATCGGTGCGGGTGTCGTCCCCTCTCACTACACCGCTGGCTGGCACAGCACGTCGACAATCGGCACCATCGGAACAGCGGCTGGCGTGGCTTCGATGATGGGGTTTGATCGCGCGAAAATCGTTCACGCGATGTCGCTGGCTGTCAGCTTCGCCTCGGGCAGCAAAGCCCAGTTCGGAGCGCCCGTCAAACCGTTCCACGCGGGAATGAGTGCAAAGAATGCTATCGAGGCCGCCCGTCTGGCGCGGGCGGGTCTGTCCGGGCACGCCGATATCATTGAGCGCGGGCAGGGCTTCTTGGAGCTGTTTGGTGGCAAAGAACCGCGCGGATATGCCGAACTCAAGATGACGCCAGACATGCCCCACTATATCGAGACCGCCGGTGTCATGCCAAAGCGGTTCGCCTGTTGCGGCTCAAGCCATATGGCCATCGACATGGCGCTGGATCTGCGCGACGAAGGGGTTATCAACCCCGAGAACATCGCGGACATCTCGGTCAAGGTACGTATCGCGAACTATCGGAACATGCCGTTTACGCATCCGAAAAACGAAATGGAAGCCCGGTTTTCCATGTCCTATAGCATCGCACGCGCGGTGCGGGCGGGCCGGTTGAGTGTCATGGATTTCACTCCGGAAGGCGTGGCGAGCCATGCAGGCGAACCGCTGCTGGACCGTATCAAGATGACCCACTACACGGCTGAAGAGGAAGCAGCCGAAGACTTTTTGCCGCATATCCTGACCGCGACACTCGTGGATGGTTCGAAAGCCGAGCGGGTTAGGCGTAATCCAAGAGGCAGCATCACCGAGCCATTTTCCGAGACGCAGAAACGAGAGAAATTCCTCGATTGTATAGGTGGTCATGAAAATGCGGATGACCTCTACGCACTGTTACAAGGTATTGCGACGCTAAAGTCGCTGGACGACCTCACCCCTCTTTTTTGATGACGTCGCCTGATCTTCAAGCACTTCATTCTGCGACAGGCTAGATGTTAAGTGGTGATCGGGGCCAAATAGCGAAAGCCAGTCTCGTGTCCCTGAGTTCACAGTTTTGAAAGGCGGAAAGTTCATGAAAGCCCCCGCGAAACTCCAGCGATGACGGTCGTTTTGACCTTAGCAGTTGGTCTTGCTGGCGTGGCCGGGTTTCACTTGCTAGATCTACCCTTGCCCTGGTTGCTAGGCCCTATCTTCGCCTGCCTTATAGCGGCTGCTTTCGGGATGCCGTTGCGTGAAATTGCGGCCGTGAAGAAATCCATGCGGACCATCTTGGGCGTCGCGGTCGGTGCGACCTTGACACCTACGGTTTTGGCAAGTTTCCCGTCGATGTGGCCGACACTGGCGATGATCCCGGTCAGCGTGGTATTGATCGGCGTAATCGGCGTGCCCTATTTCCGGCGGGTCTGGGGATATGACATGTCGACAGCATATTACGCGGCGATGCCCGGCGGGCTTCAGGACATGCTGGTTTTTGGTGAAGAGGCAGGTGGAAACGTACGGACACTGTCTCTGATCCATGCAACACGTGTGCTGCTGATCGTGACAGCTCTGCCGTTCATTCTCGAGATCATTTGGGATGTCGAACTCAGCAACCCCCCCGGAGCGCCTGCCGCATCGATCCCGCTGCAGGAATTACTGATCATGCTGGTTTGTGCCATCGCAGGCTGGTGCATCGCGGAACGGGTCGGGTTGTTCGGAGCGTCAATTCTCGGCCCGATGGTCGCAGCCGCGATTGCGGCTCTGACCGGGTTTCTGCACTTTCGCCCGCCTGCCGAGGCGGTTTGGCTGGCGCAGTTCTTCATCGGGCTGACCGTAGGTGCAAAATACTCGGGCGTGACGCGCGCCGAAGTTCAGCGCGACCTTGTGGCCGGGGTGGGCTTCTGCCTGGTTCTGATCGCGTTGACCTTCGCGTTGGTCGAGTTCGCGATTATCCTTGACCTTGCACCGGGACGCGAGGCCCTACTGGCTTTCGCACCGGGCGGGCAGGCGGAGATGGCCGTGCTGGCGCTGATCGTCGGAGCAGATGTCGCCTTCGTGGTTACGCATCACGTGTTCCGGATGGTGCTTGTTATAGTAGGTGCTCCTTTGTTGATTGGGTTCGCTAAGAAGTAATTCGCCAACCCAACTTCCTTAGTTGTTAAAAGCCCAGAGCAGAAAATGCGGAAGCTTTCCGGTGGTTCCTAGATTTTGACATATGCTATCATGGTAGACCTTCGACTTCGCGTCATGGATCAGTTTCACTTCAATACTACGCTCGCGTTCTCTGCCAGAAACCGCCGTATCTGAGGTTCGATCTTGGAGCTGGAGTTTGAAAAAACACCGGTTTTACCGATCTCCTCCCGTGCCGAGGACGCACTTCTAATTCGCTTCCAAATGATTGGTGATGAAAACGGTGCGAGTGGGGTCTGTTCCGGCTGGGGGCAGAATGACACCTTAAGGTCGGATGTCATCGATTTTACCACCTGTATTCGCCCGTGAGCAGGATATGTGCCCATCCAAGCGGCGAGATATGGGAGAGAAGCTCTGGTGAACCATCGAGACCTGCGCATTTTCGGGCGGTGACTGCGTGGCCGAGGTGCTTGGTGTTTCAATAGATGATGATAGCGGCCAGCAGGTTGAGACCTGCCATGCGGTAGTGTTGACCCTCGGCAGTTCTATCGCGGATTTCGCCCTGACGACCAATACGCAGGGCATTTTTCAAGGCGTGGTGCGCCTCCCCCTTATTCAGACCAACATTGGCACGTCGCTGCATATCGGCATCGAGCAACCAGTCGATGATGAACAGCGTGCGCTCTATGCGCCCGATTTCCCGGAGCGCCAGGGCGAGTTCGTGCTGACGCGGGTATGATGCGAACTTCCGCAAGAGTTGGCTTGGCGGCATGACGCCTGCCGCCATCGTGGCGAGAGCGCGGAAGATGTCGGGCCAATTCTCGGCGATCAGTTTTTCTCTGACCTTGCCGCCGACTTGGCCACGCAATTCCCTTGGCGCATTGGCTGGATCGAAGAGATAGAGCCGCTTCGAAGGCAGATCACGTATACGGGGAATAAACCGATACGACAGTAGTGCGGTGACGGCGAAGACGTGATCCGTAAACCCGCCAGTGTCAGCGTACTGTTCTTTGATTTTCCGACCGACCTCGTTCATCAGTAAACCATCCAAGATATAGGGAGCCTCGTTCACGGTCGCCGGGATGTTCTGGGTGGCGAACGGCCCAAACTGATCGGAGACATGGGTATATGCTTTCAGCCCTGGCTCGGAACCATATTTGGCGTTGATGAGATTCATCGCCTCTCCGTGACGTGCCGTCGGGAAGAATTGCCCGTCGCTGGATGCGGTGATGTCACTGCCCCAGTACTGCGCCACCGGCAATTCCGACTGTGCAGCGATCACCAAGGCGAGAGCGCGGTTGATGGCGTCGCTTTCGATATGCCAACGCGACAGACGCGAGAGCTGGAAATAGTCGTGCGAACTTGTCGCCTCGGCGATCTTGCTAAGGCCAAGATTCAGCCCCTCGGCCAACTGCACGTTCGGCAGCCCGATGCGATCCCTGCAGGGAACGCCGGTACGCAAATGGGTGAAGGCTTCGGTAAATCCGATATCGTCATCCACTTCCTGCAGCAGATCGGTGATCCGAACTGCAGGCAGGCGGCCATAGAGATCGAGTACCAGGGCATCAGCCTCGTCAGGCACGGCCCCGGTCAGCCGGTCTATTTTGAGGATGCCATTTTCAATTGAACCACCCGGGATAGCGCCTGTTCTCGCGGCGTTAGCTAACCTCGCTAGTCCTTCGTGCAGCCATGCCTTTCGGTCGGTCAGCCAGGTTTCCGGCTCAAACGGCATGGTCAGGCGAGGTGTTGTTTGGGCAGCCTCCATCGGCTCGAGCGCCTGTTTTAAGTCGGCATAACGCCGGGAATGCGGGAGCCAGATGTCACCAGACCGGAACGCTTCTCGGATTTGGAACAGCACAGCGACCTCCCAAAGCCGGTTGTCATCGGGCTCCTGGGCATTGAGGTGACGATGCCATTTCGAATTTCGACGCAGGAATGCAGTCTGGCGGGGCGCACTGGCCTGATCTTCGGCGATGATCTTGGCCGCTTTTATCAATGGTGCGGCCACGGGGGCATTCTGGATATCTAGCGCACGCAGCATGCGCGGCGCGTACCGCCGGGACCGGTGATATCCATGAATGACATGTGCCAGGGCATCGGCGGCCATTGTATCGGCCAACTCAGCGGCTGTTGACACCATACTTTCGAGACGCGTCCATCCACAGGCGGTCTCGGTTGCATCATCGAGAGATGCACCGTCCACCTTGGCTTCCAGCAGGGCAGCTCCAAGGTCTTTGAAGGAACGTAATGTCTCCTGCAGCGATGATCTGGCATCCGCGATCCGCGCATCGCATAGTTTCTTGGCATCCCGCCATGTTTTGCCGACGATTCTATCATGGGTCTCGATCACCGCATCAGTGATAGAGGCGGCCCATTCGATTGCGCATACCGCGAGGATCGCCAAACGCCGGTCGCTCGTAATGTCGCGCAGGCCATCTGCGAAGTACCTTTCACCTTGGCGGCGCAGGTGTGTGATCCGGTGAGGTGGAATGCCGTCTAGGACATCATGTGGCAGTTCCAATCGCTGAAGGAATTCCAGCCGATCCAATAGCCGGGACGCCCCCGCCGAGTTGTTACCCACCTCGAACTGGCGCAACCAGACGAACCGGCTGACCTTGCCATCGATGATCTCGGTCAGAAGTGCGTCCAGCCGTTCCTTCGTTTGGTCATCAAGCCTGGCGGCAATCCGGGTTTCTATTCTGCGCTCCGCCGCGACAAGCGCGTCGGCGCACAAACGCTCGATGACCGTGACGCCTGGCAGGATCGTCTGCGTTCGGCGGCACTCTTCGACAAAACTGCGCGCCAGGTCGTCGTTGGACCGGGCCGTTTCGGCCTCTTTCTCAAGCCAAGCCTTGAGACACCGTGCGCCCTGGCCCGAGAACATCCTGAAGCCGTAAATCTGGCGAATGGTGTGCAAATGTTGCTGACGAGTCTGACGCCGCGCGGCATAAGGTAAGATATCGTCACCGGTCAGGCCAAGCTGCGCCGCGATGAAGCGCAAAGCTTTCTCGGGGATAACTTCGTCTGAGGTTAATAGCCGTCCGGGATATCGCAATGCACAAAGCTGCGACGCAAAGCCGATCCTGTTTTCTGATCGCCTTCGGTCGTTGATATGCTCAAGGTCATCATCGGCGAGGGTGTAGTGGTGCAGCATCGACGCGTCGTCGATGGGCAAATCGAAAAGCGCCGAACGCTGGCGCTCGGTCAGGATGGATCGTCTTGGCATGGGGTTGTCCTCAAAAGGGTGTTGATCATTTTGAGACTGCGCATAATATACAGCGCATAATATAAAGACGAATAGTGAGACAGGTTTGGTTGGCAAAACACCGGTTGTCCGAATTGCCCGGAAACCTGCCTCAAAAACGAACAGTTAAAAGACATATCTATGCTCCCGGTCAAAAGCTTCAGCGTTTCGATTTTCATTCTCAAACTCGTTGACTGTGAGGCCAAGGTGCTGCTTCTCCGCCGTACAGGGTACTTGGCAGGTCTGTGGTGTCAGATCGCGGGCGGTATCGAGGCCGGAGAAAAAGCTTGGCAAACCGCGATACGCGAGGTTCGCGAAGAAACAGGCATCGAGCTGTCGGAAATCTGGTCTGCCGACATCCTTGAGCAATTCTACGAGGCAGACAAAGAATGCATCACTTTGGTGCCCGTCTTTGTCAGCACGGTGCCCACAGATACCACCGTCACGTTGAACGACGAACATGACGCCTATGAGTGGGTCAGCTTTGAGAAGGCGAACACTATGCTTAGCTTCCCTGGGCAGCAAAAGGCCTTGGCTGCTGTGAAAGCTGAGTTCGTTGATAAGGAACCAAACCCGCGTCTGAAAATTGAGATGAATGGCTAGGGTGGGCGATATCCTCGGCTATGCGAGAGTCTCGACCGCCGATCAAGACCTGACTAGCCAGGTCATCCGTCTCAAAGATGCCGGGGCCATTCGCGTGTTCGAGGATGTGATTTCCGGCAAGCAGTTCGACCGCCCGGGCTTGTCGGCCTTGATGGACCATGCCCGTCCTGGCGACAGCTTAGCTATCATCCGATTAGACAGGCTCGGACGCTCACTCAAAGAGCTCTTGGAAACCGTCGAAAACCTGAAAGAACAAGATATCGGACTGATCAGCCTCGAAGAGCGGATCGATACCACATCCGCCGCCGGGGAACTGATCTTCCACGTATTCGGAGCCATCGCTCATTTTGAGCGCCGCCTCATCTCAGAACGCACAAAAGACGGCATCGAAGCCGCTAGAGCGCAGGGCCGAAAACCAGGGCGACCACCCCTCGAAGCCGAAACCGTCTTGGCATTGCAAAACCTCGTCCAAGCCGGAATGACCGCCGGACAAGCCGCAAAACAGCTCGGCATCGCAAGATCAACAGCTTACAGATTGATCAAGGAAACAGAGCAGCCCTAGCTAAACGGCCTTAAGGTGTCATTCTGCCCCCAGCCGGAACAGACCCCCATCTGCGCGTCCGTCAGCCAGAAAAGATCAGACATGCTCACCGCTCGTTTTTCGAACCGTGAATCATGCCGCTGCACGAAAATCAATGGGTCCCGACCCTAGGTTCTGGACCCATTAATTTGGTTGCCGTCATCTCGGCTGCGTGATTCAAACCCTTGAGTTTCAGGGGTATAACATGAGTAATCT
>NZ_JBQGAA010000022.1:0-40183 GCF_056542585.1 Ruegeria sp. AB9
CGGTCTCTCCCGAGCGTCTCAACCGTCTTTCCAGTCCGTCAGGCCGTCTCTCCGACCCGTCAGCACCGCCTCAGCAGCGCCGGTGAAGGGGTATTTACGGATTAGGTCCGGGACCTGCAACCCCCATTTTGAAAAAACTTCACATTTCCCGCTGATTTTTAATGTTAGTTAATGAAAACAATAAATTACCTTAACAAATCAACTTCTCCGGCTCACGTTTGGGCACAGATTTCATAAGAATGAACCGCAAAACTCGGCCCTGAGCCGGAATCGTGAGGTCCTGCAGAAAAGCTTGGCATGCAGAACACCACTGGGCCCTTCAATAAACGCAGGCCGGACCTTCGAGAAAAAGTTGGAGTACATATGAAATTGACTTGGGGTCACAGTTGTTTTTTCGCGCCATTAACGCACTCTCACAAGGAACATGGTATCGCTGCCCGGAAGGACAACGGAACTACCGGTGCTGCGAGAGGTGTGCAAGAAAGCATGGAATACGATTATATCATCGTAGGCGGCGGTTCGGCGGGCGCGGTTCTGGCCAATCGCCTGAGCGAAGATCCGTCCACAAGCGTCTGCCTGCTTGAAGCTGGTGGCGGTGGCAACAGCCTTGTGGTCAGAATGCCAGCAGCTGTTGTCGCCGCACTTCCGGGGCGCCCCAAGATCAACAACTGGGCATTTGAGACGGTCCCCCAACCCGGATTGAACGGACGCAAAGGCTATCAACCTCGCGGCAAGGCACTGGGCGGCTCAAGTGCAATTAACGCAATGCTATATGTAAGAGGTCAGCGGCAGGACTATGACGGCTGGGCTGATCTAGGCTGCGACGGCTGGGATTGGGACAGTGTATTGCCGTATTTCAAACGGGCCGAGAACAATGAGCTCGGTGCAGACAGCGTGCATGGCGACAGTGGGCCGCTGCAGGTTTCGCAGCAGAAAGAACCTCGTCCAGTCACCCGCGCATTCATAGAAGCCGCACAGCAACTCCAACACCGTCCGACGGAAGACTTCAACCGAGGCGATAACGGTGGTGTCGGACTGTACCAGGTTACGCAGTTTCACGACCCGGCAAAGAATGGTGAACGTTGTTCTGCGGCGGCGGGTTATCTGTTCCCAATTACCGACCGCCCAAACTTGACAGTCATCACACATGCTCTTGCAAAAAGGCTGAGCTTTGACGGGAAGCGCACGACTGGCGTTGTATACCGGGCAAGTGGAAAAGACGCAGACACCGCCATTACAGCCAAGCGCGAAGTCCTGCTGTGCGCTGGTGCTTTGAAAACACCGCAATTGCTGCAGGTTTCCGGAGTTGGCGCAGCGTCCGATCTTGAACCGCATGGGCTCGCTGTTCGCCACGAACTGCCAGGTGTGGGAAAGAACTTGCAGGATCACCTGGACTTTGCGTTGACCTTCCGAACCAGAGATACCGACAATTTTGGTATCGGTCTGGCAGGGGCAGCACGGTTGTTGAGGCATTTTCAGCGGTGGCGCAAGACGGGCGTTTCGATGGCGGCCACCCCATTTGCCGAAGGCGCAGCGTTTCTGAAAACTTCACCCGATCTGGAGCGTCCCGACATCCAGCTGCATTTCACAATCGCAATGGTCGATGATCACGCGCGCAAACTGCATTATGGGTATGGATACAGTTGCCATGTCTGTAAGCTGCGGCCGGAAAGCCGGGGAACTGTCGGCTTGCACAGCGCAGATCCTAAGGCGGCGCCAGCAATTGATCCGGCGTTTCTGTCGGATAAACGCGATCTGGACACAATGATCAAAGGCGTGCGGATAACGCGGGATATCCTCAAAGCACCAGCTTTGGCCAAGTACCGACACAAAGAGATGTTCGGCACGGACACCGCTCAAACCGATCAGGATTGGGCGGAGCATATCCGCGCTCGCGCCGACACCATTTATCACCCCGTAGGCACCTGCAAAATGGGTGTGGATGAGATGGCGGTCGTCGACCCCCAACTTCGCGTGAGAGGGCTTGACGGTCTGCGAGTCGTCGACGCCTCGGTGATGCCGACACTGGTGTCGGGCAATACCAACGCGCCCACCATCATGATCGCCGAAAAAGCTGCGGACATGATCAAGGCGGCTGCGGTGTAAATGCCCTACTGGCCTTTCATCAGGGCCTCCAGCCCGACGCGGTAATTGGGATAGATCAGGTCTACGCCCAGTTCATCTTTGATCCGGTTGTTCCGAACACGTTTGTTTTCGTTGTAGAAACTACGCGCCATCGGGGTCAGATCAGCCTCTTCAAACCGAACGGCCGGAGGCAATGGCAAACCCTGTAGCTCGGCCGCGTATCCTATGACATCCTGCGGCGGGACCGGTTCGTCGTCACATACGTTGTACACCCTTCCCGGATTCGATTTTGCCATCGAGATTTCCAGGATCTGCGCAATATCGTCTACATGAATGCGTGAAAACACCTGCCCCTGCTTGATGATGCGCCGCAACCCGCCACGCTTGAGCTTGGAAAACGGCCCGCGACCCGGCCCATAGATACCCGCTAGGCGGAAGATATGAACAGGCAGTCCCGGAATGGCCGACCATTGCTCCTCGGCCAGCATACGCCATCTGCCGCGCTTGGCGGTCGGTGCAGGCGGAGTATCTTCGTCAACCCATTCCCCTTGATGATCACCATAGACTGCCGTTGTAGACAGGTATCCTACCCATTCGAACTGACTGGCCCGCTTGGCGATTTCATCGCCCAGCGCCGCCAACACCGGGTCGCCTTCTTCACTTGGCGCCGTTGAGATCAATAAGTGGGTCACCCCATCAAGCTTCGGTGCTTCGCCCGGCCAGATCAGCGGCTCGGCGCCAGAGGCCCGGATCGCAGCCGCTCCCTCGCGGTCTCGCGTGGTGCCAACAATTTTCCAGCCTTTCGGGGCAAGGATTCGGGACAAGGCCTGAGCGGAATAGCCATGGCCAAATGAAAAGAGCGTCTTGGTCATGATCCTTTGATGATCTGCGCCATGCCGGGATGCAAGCGTCGCATGGACGCACTTGAATCGAATCTTGGATTGCGCCTTTCTGTTAGACATGAGCAAAAAAACACCTGACCTGCATTCGGCCTACGCGCTGAGCTCTCCAGGAGAGAACAAACAACTCTATGCGGAATGGGCCGGGGACTATGATGAGAGTTTCGCGGCGCGCGAAGACTATCAGCTTCACACCCACACAGCGCGGGCGTTTGTCGGGGCGGGTGGTCAGGGTCCCGTTCTGGACGTCGGTGCGGGAACTGGCCTGTGTGGCGCGGTGTTGTCCGGGCTAGGCGTCGGACCGATTGATGCAACCGACATCAGCGCGGAAATGCTGGATCAGGCTATGCGCAAGGACATCTACCGGGACGCAATCGAGGCTGATCTGACACAGGGCATCCCTGTTCCGCGCGACAGCTATTCCGGCATTGTCTCATCCGGCACGTTCACACATGGCCATTTGGGACCCGAAGTGCTGCCCGCCCTGTTGCGCGTGGCTCGGCACGGGGCGCAGTTCGCGTTGTCGATCAATGCACGCCATTTCGAAAAACTGGGTTTTGCGGATGCTCTCAGCGAACTGGAACAGAACCAGATTCGTAACCTGACCTTGCCCGAAGTCCGCATCTATGGTGATCTCGCCGCTGGTCCAAACAAAAATGACACCGCTCTGATCGCTTTGTTCGAACGGGTTTAACCCTGTATGCCCAGTGAACAGACTGAGTTCCCGGTTTTCACGGCTTAGCAATGCCAGCTTTTCAGATCGGGCTTCGGTCAAAGCTGGCTGACTTGTGGAACGGCAGGATCAGGGTCAGGTCGCGTAATCCGAGTCCTCAACATCAAGGATCGCTTTGATCTCCCGCAGATGCGCTTCGGCCTGATCGGGATAGTCATCCAGCTCTTGCGCAGTTTTCTCGGCGATCTCGTCAGACAAGACGCGCAAGGGTAGGCCGGTTTGCAAGGCGCGAATGTAAGTTTCGGCCGCGCGTTCGAAGTAATACAACCGGTTGAACGTATCCGCTGGGTCGCTGCCAATGATCAGAACACCGTGATTGCCCATGATCATAACTTTTTTCTTGGGATCAGACAGCATCCCGGCGCAACGCTCCCCTTCGCTTTCAAAGGCCAGACCTCCGAATTCTTCATCAACCACATAACGGTTGTAGAAGGTTGCCGTGTTCTGATCGATCGGCGGCAATGAGCTGTCGGCCAATGAGGCCAGAACAGTCGCAAAGATCGAATGCACATGCATGATGCAACGCGCATGAGGACAGTGGCGGTGGATAGAACCATGCAGCCCCCAGGCTGTCGGGTCCGGCGCACCAGGCTGTTTCATCACATTCGGATCGTTGGCATCCAGCAGCAACAGATCCGAGGCACGAATGCGCGAGAAGTGCACCTGATTGGGGTTCATCAGAAACTGCGTGCCGTCATCATTCACAGCCAGACTGAAATGGTTGGCAACCGCCTCATGCATATTCAGTTTGGCCGTCCAGCGGAAAGTGGCGGCCATATCCACACGCTCGGACCAATGATCGATATTGGGACGAAGGCTGGTGAGGCTCATGGTTTGGCTCCTTTCGCGGCTGTTCCTGCCCAAACCTGCATAGGGTCTGGTAGTTTGACCAACGAAAAAAACACAACTATCCCATTAGCTGAACTTATGCCGAGGTTATGTAGATGCAAAACAAGCTTCCTCCGCTTGGCTGGTTGCGCACTTTCGAGGCCGCCGCGCGCCATCTTTCCTTTACCGGCGCGGCGCGGGATCTGAACATGACACAAAGCGCCGTCAGCCAGCAGATCAAATCCCTGGAAGGGCATCTGGGGCAGCCATTGTTTCTGCGCCGGCCCAGAGCGTTGGAACTGACCGAGGCCGGAATCACCTATCTGCCGGTTGTGCGAGAGGCCTTCCGGACGCTTGTGCGCGGAACCCAGGCAGTTACTGGTGCGCAACAGAACGCGGTTCAAGTGCAATGCAACATCAGTTTTGCCGTCAACTGGCTGGCCCCGCGCCTTCCGGTATTTCGGGCGGAATATCCGGATGTACAGCTGAACATCTTCACCGAGCTTTGGGAACCG
Organism: Ruegeria sp. AB9; assembly: GCF_056542585.1. Taxonomy (NCBI): domain Bacteria; kingdom Pseudomonadati; phylum Pseudomonadota; class Alphaproteobacteria; order Rhodobacterales; family Roseobacteraceae; genus Ruegeria; species Ruegeria sp. AB9. The sequence goes on from NZ_JBQGAA010000022.1 coordinate 5,061, forward strand.
CGTGAAATGGCGGAAGGCGCGGCGGTCGAGATTCGGTTTTCTCTTCGTCCGTCGGATACCGCCCGAACCGAGATACTGCGCACTGAACACTACTATCCGGTCTGTGCCCCTGGATATCAGGTGTGTTTGGAGGACCTTCAGGAAAAACCGCTGTTCGATTGCTCCAACCTGTTGTCGAACTGGGCGAATTGGGCGGAAGATCAGGGTCTAACCTGGACAAATCCGTCAGTAACTTACGCAACGACCTATCTGGTTTGCCTGTCAGCTGTAATGGCTGGAGGCGGCCTGTGCCTGGCTCACGACACTATCGCAAGTCATCTGATTGACCGCGGACAGCTGATCGCACCGTTTGAGCACCGCGTTCGAATGCCAGAGTCCTATTACCTGCTGTTGTCTCCGCAGGCCGAAGATACGCCCGGAGCCGTGGCCTTTGCGGATTGGGTGAAACGCGAAATCGGGTCTGTTGCGTAAACAGACTTACGCCCGGACAGAAGGCCGCAACCAGAACATGTGACGATTTCATAACAACGAAGAACCGGGGTTGCACCCGCTGTCGCATTCGTGAAAGTTGAGCCATGGAATACACACCCTTCCCGAGCTGGCCCGATGTCGCCCCCAAATTGATCGCAGTTGCAGCCGGACGTGAGGCCGCAGATACGATCATTCAGGGTGGAATCTGGGTAAACGTGCACAGCCGCGAATTGCTGCCGGATCATTCTGTGGCGATTGCTGCCGGACGAATTGCATTTGTCGGACCGGATGCTTCGCATTGCATAGGTCCGGATACAGAGATCATCGAGGCGCAAGGGCGCTACATTCTGCCGGGCCTGTGCGACGCGCATATGCACATCGAATCCGGCATGCTGACCCCGGCCGAATTCGCCCGTGCTGTCATACCGCACGGTACGACCAGCATGTTCACCGACCCACATGAGATCGCCAACGTTCTGGGTCTGGATGGTGTACGCATGATGCATGACGAAGCCATGATGCAGCCAGTCAGTATTTTCACCCAGATGCCGTCCTGCGCCCCATCCGCGCCGGGATTGGAGACGACGGGCTATGAAATCACTCCCGAGGATGTGGCCGAGGCGATGAACTGGCCCGGTATCATCGGACTGGGTGAGATGATGAATTTCCCCGGGGTTATTCATGGTGATTCCAAGATGCTGGCCGAGATTGCAGCCACTCAGCGGGCGGGAAAAACCGTTGGTGGGCACTACGCTTCGCCTGATTTGGGTCCTGATTTCGCGGCTTACGTGGCGGGCGGCCCAGCGGATGATCACGAAGGCACGTGCGAAGCCGACGCCGTAGCACGCGTACGGCAGGGAATGCGATCCATGATGCGGCTGGGCTCGGCCTGGTATGACGTGGAAAGCCAAATCACTGCCGTGACCGAAAAAGGGCTGGATCCACGCAATTTCATTCTGTGCACGGATGACTGTCACTCTGGCACATTAGTAAACGACGGCCATATGAACCGTGTCGTACGCCATGCCATTTCTTGCGGATGTGACCCTCTGATCGCTCTGCAAATGGCAACGATCAACACGGCCACACATTTCGGGCTGGAGCGGGATATCGGATCCGTCACTCCGGGGCGGAGAGCAGACATCATCCTCAGCTCGGATCTGACCGAGCTGCCAATTGAGATGGTGATTGCCCGCGGGAAAGTGGTTGCAGAGGACGGTGAAATAAAGGTGGATTGCCCGCATCTGAACTGGCCAGAAAAAGCGCGCAACACCGTTCATCTGGGGCATGAACTGACCTCGGCCGATTTTGAGATCAAAGCACCGGAAGGGGCCAACAAAGTTCAGGCCAATGTGATCGGCGTGGTGGAAAACCAGGCGCCGACCAGGGCGTTGAAAGCCGAATTGCCGATTATTGGCGGTCTGGTCGAAGGCGAAGGTGAGGTGTGTCAGATTGCTCTGGTAGAACGGCACCGGGCCACCGGGGGCGTCACCAACGCCTTTGTTTCGGGCTTTGGCTATCAGGGGAAAATGGCCATGGCCTCAACCGTGGCGCATGACAGTCACCACATGATCGTTGTCGGAACGGATCGGGATCAGATGGCGCTGGCCGCGAACCGTCTGGCCGAAGTGGGCGGTGGCATCACCCTTTTCCGCGACGGGCAGGAGTTGGCACTGGTCGAATTGCCTATTGCCGGCCTCATGTCTGACAGTCCCGCCGCCGAGGTTGCGGCCAAGGCCGGCAAGATGATGCAGGCCATGCAGGACTGTGGCTGTCATCTGAACAACGCGTATATGCAGCATTCGCTATTGGCGCTGGTCGTGATTCCGGAGCTTCGAATCTCGGATCTCGGGCTGATCGACGTACGCACATTTGAGAAAATCGATCTTCTGGAACCTTTGGCATGACGACAATCCTGACCCCCGAAGCACCCGCGCCAGAGCAGTTTACCGATCCCGCCGCTGCCGTTGCACGGTTGGAAGAGCTTTACACGCAAGCAACCGATTTCTTGTGCGACAGCTTCTCAGACGCTATCGGAAGCGGAGCACCTGCAGCGCGGTACAGAGCCTATTACCCGGAAATTCGCATCAAAACCTCGACCTACGCCCAAGTCGACAGCCGCCTGAGCTTTGGTCATGTGTCCGAACCCGGGGTTCATGCCACGACCGTGACGCGCCCGGATTTGTTCAGATCCTATCTGATCCAACAGATTGCCCTGTTGATCAAGAACCATGGCCAGCCTGTGACCATTGCGGCATCGGACACACCGATTCCGGTGCATTTCGCTGTGGCAAACAATTCCGATCTGGTCGTACCTCATCAGGGGGCAGCTGACTTTACCCTCCGCGATGTGTTTGACGTTCCGGATTTGACCACAACTAACGATGACATCGTCAACGGCGTGCATGATCATGAGGATACTGTTGGCCCCTTGTCCCTTTTTACCGCGCAGCGCGTCGACTATTCGCTTGCGAGACTGGCACATTACACCGCCACGGATGCAGGTCATTTTCAGAATCATGTACTGTTCACAAACTACCAGTTCTATGTTTCCGAATTCGAAAACTACGCCCGGGCGCAATTGGCCGACCCCGCCAGCGGTTACACAAGTTTCGTTTCGACCGGGAACGCCGAGATCACTGACCCCGAAGCCGCTATCGACCAACCGTTGAAACTGCCTCAAATGCCGACATATCACCTGAAGCGCGAAGATGGTTCTGGGATTACTTTGGTAAACATTGGCGTCGGTCCATCCAATGCAAAAACCGCCACTGACCATATTGCGGTTCTGCGCCCGCACGCGTGGCTGATGGTTGGCCATTGCGCAGGGCTGCGCAATACGCAGGCGTTAGGTGATTTTGTTCTGGCCCATGCTTATCTGCGCGAAGACAAAGTTCTGGATGACGATCTGCCGGTCTGGGTACCGATCCCGCCTCTGGCCGAAGTTCAGGTGGCGCTGGAACGCGCGGTGGCCGAGGTGACCGAACTGGAAGGATATGAACTGAAGCGGATCATGCGGACGGGAACCGTGGCCTCGGTCGACAACCGCAACTGGGAGTTGCGCGATCAGTCCGGACCAGTCCAGCGGCTGAGCCAGTCCCGGGCGATTGCGCTGGATATGGAAAGTGCCACCATTGCCGCGAACGGCTATCGCTTCCGTGTTCCTTATGGCACTTTACTATGTGTTTCGGACAAACCTCTGCACGGAGAGCTAAAGCTGCCGGGTATGGCTTCTTCCTTCTATACCACTCAGGTTAGTCGGCATCTGGCCATCGGGATCAAGGCGATGGAGCACCTGCGCGGCATGCCATTAGAGCGCTTGCACAGCCGGAAATTGCGCTCGTTCGACGAAACAGCCTTTCTCTGACGCAAAAAAGCAACGTTTTCCCCATATTTTTAGGGGTTTCAGCGCTACTATTCGTTGTGTTTGGCCACAATATCCCGTTACAGTTACGCGGTGAGGCCCTATAGATCGGGCACGTTAAGGAGACCAAGAAATGGCAAAGCCTATGACTAAGACTCAGCTGGTTGCTGCTCTCGCTGAGGAAATGGGAACCGACAAGAAATCCGCGAACGCGGCGCTGGAGGCCATGACCGGCCTGATCACCCGCGAAGTTTCGGCCGGTGGCGCAGTGACCCTGCCCGGCGTCGGCAAAATCTACTGCCGCGAGCGCCCCGAGCGTCAGGTTCGCAACCCGGCCACTGGTGAGACCTTCACCAAGGAAGCCGACAAGGTTGTGAAGATGACCATCGCGAAGGCTCTGAAGGACAGCGTGAACGGCTGATTTCAGTCTTGACCGCAAAGTGATTGAGGGCCGCCGTTTTGGGGGCCCTTTTTCTTTGCCACACCAATTCAAGCTCCCCAACCGGATGATGGTCACAGACCAATTGCGCTCACGCCACTGACACTGTGGCAGATCATCTTTACGGACACACGCATCAAACAAGATGCTATAGGGGTAACGCCATCTTACGGGTTCACAGGACGGAAAGGGATTCATTTGACCGCCAACTGTGAGTTTGAGACCAAGAGACTAAGGGTCCAAGCCTGGAAACCTTCAATGTTGCCTTCCATCGACGCGGGTGCATTCTACAGAGAACTGTCGCTGATACTTACGCCAGCGGTGCTAGAGAACCTGCCCGAAGTTTTGCACCTCTCGGACACCGAGAACGCCGCCAAGGACTGGCTGCAAGAAAGGGTGGCGGAAAGTGATCTGCAAACCATCCGGGACAGCAACGGAGTACTGATCGGCCTTCTGATCCTGGCTCAGCTTCCAGAGAACGAAGACATGACAACCGTACATGTTGGATATCTGTTTTGCGAAGACGCTTGGGGACAGGGATACGCGACTGAACTCATTTCCGGTTTGATCGGTTGGTACCGGGATACCAGGATCTCGGTCCAGCTTGTTGGTGGAGTCGAAAAAGGGAACAGCGCGTCAGCGAGGGTATTGCAAAAGAATGGCTTCGAAAGGATGAGGGCTCAATCTGACCCAGAGATCGTCATGTTCAGAAGACAAATAACTAAGCACCCTTGACGCCATCCTTTGGCGTTGGCTCAAACCATCATTGTCAGAGGACGACACGGCTGGGTTGAGGATCGGGCTGATACACCACTCTGGCAACCATCCAATTCGCAAAACGGGCGCCTACATGGGCGCCCGTTCGCATTCTGCAACTGTTTAATCAGTGAACCGTCTCAACCTTGTGGAAGTCCAGATCACGGTCTTCAGGCATTGAGTCGATACTCATCACCTCTTGGCGTTTGGTGATCAGGATATAGACCACGCAAGCCAGATACAGGCCGACAACAATAGCCCCGATCCACTGGATCTGCAGCCATTGGCTCTGGAACAGCAGGGTCAGCACGAACAGCAGCGCAACGTTACCAGCCACGTAAACCGCTTTGCCAAACCGTTCGACCGTCATGTTCAGGTTGTCGGTGTAGAGACGGATCAGCGAGTCCAGCGAGTTGATCACAAACGTCACGCCCACAATCACCATCGCGATGTTGGTGATGCCCGCGGTGCTGATGCCGTTCAGGTGGTAGTAGTAGAGAACGGTGAACCAGATCCCCAGCGGGATCGACGGGAAGATCAGCAGGGCCGCCAGAAGCTGCCATGTTGTCAGACCGCCCACAAAGCGCGATGTGAACTGACCGATCATGATCGACCACGCGAACCACCAGAACAGGTAGAAGGCGTGATAGTCGGTCAGCGGCAAAACGAACTTGTGCAGATTCCCGAAATAGGCACCGATATTGCTGCCGGTTTCCACGAAGCCAGTCACGCCCATGCCTGTTGCTGCCCACATGCCGAGGATCAGCGCCAGGAACAGAAAGGTCGACCCTACCGACAGGATGCGCACATATTTCAGGTCGGTCGAGGAATAAGCCGCTGCCAGAATGACCACGAACACGATGATGTAGAAGGTCGTTACGACGGATTCACCGTCTCCAACCTCAGGCAGGTAGCCGGGCAAGTAGATCAGGAACAGGCTGGCAGTGAAGGCGCAGGTGCCGATGATAACGACGTTATTGATCAGCTTGACCAACGGAATCTCAAAGAACTTCACGCGTGGCTCGATCACGCAGAAGTAGAAGGCCGTCAGGAAATAGAACGCCCAGATCAGGAAGCCCCAGAATCCGAATTCGATCGCCAGCGGATTCGCGAAGGCATAAGCCGGGTCCTCGGCGTATCCGCCAAACTCAGTCAGTGGGAACATGATCAGGCCAACATCCAGACCGGACGTGAACAGAATCGCGATGAACGTGAACAGATGAACCGGTGTCACGCCAACGCAGCGCAGGTTCCACCATTTTACGACGAAGAAAGCGACCAGGCCCAATGCCAGCAGGACGCCGAAAGATAGAATGTACTCCAGAAGCACCGACAAACCTCCCTTGATATGTCAGATCCCGATGGCGATATCTTTAATTGGCCAGTCAATCAATAAAAACATACTCAATACTTTTCTTGCATCACGCATGTGTCTTTTTTGACGCGCACCGCTTGCGACCCATAAGAAAATCAGGGACAGTCCGCGCGAAGTGACAGGGGGTCTCCATGGATCTGCGCGCCATAGCCATTGGGCTGACATTTGCCCTGATTTGGTCATCTGCCTTTACATCGGCGCGGATCATTGTGGCGGATGCCTCTCCTTTGTTTTCGCTGGCTTTACGGTTTCTGATCTCTGGTATTCTGGGCGTCATGATTGCAAGGGCGATGGGGCAAAGCTGGAACCTGACCCGAAATCAATGGCGTGCCACAATACTGTTCGGAATCTGCCAAAATGCCCTTTATTTGGGTCTGAATTTCTATGCGATGCAAACGGTCGAAGCCTCGGTCGCGGCCATTATCGCGTCCACAATGCCGCTGCTGGTGGCGTTGGCCGGATGGTTGATTTTCAAGGAAAAGCTGCGCCCACTTGGCATACTGGGATTATTCGCAGGTTTCGCCGGAGTCGCCCTTATCATGAGCAGCCGGATCAGCGCGGGTGTCGACATGTTCGGCGTCGCGCTTTGCGGTGCAGGCGCCCTTGCCTTGACCTTCGCAACGTTGGCGGTTCGCGGTGCGACGTCCGGGGGCAATTTCATGATGGTCGTGGGTCTTCAAATGCTGGTGGGATCGGCCGCGCTGTTCGTGGCCGCGCCGATCTTTGAAACAATCTACATCCACCCGACGCTTCCACTGGCACTGGCGTTTACCTATACGACCCTGTTCCCTGGATTGCTGGCCACGCTGATCTGGTTCCTGCTTCTGGACCGAATTGGTGCCATCCGGGCAGCCACCTTCCACTTCCTGAACCCTGTGTTCGGGGTCGCAATCGCGGCGATTCTGCTGGGCGAAAAGCTAGGCGCAATGGATGCGGTCGGCGTTGCTGTCACAACCCTCGGAATTCTCGCGGTCCAACTCTCACGTCAGCCCGCACGGGGTCAAAAGGTTTCGACATAAGGCGAAGGCGCCTGGTATTCACTTGCACGACTGCGAGAGCGAGTTGAAATATCGCTTTGCTTTCCCCTCCGCAGCCCCCAGATAATGGCGCAAACATCAATCAGCCGGAGGATCCATGACTCGATACACCAAAGACCCCACGGCCATCGCTGCGCTTTCACCCGAAGAGTTTCACGTCACGCAACGCAGTGGTACCGAACGTCCGGGCACCGGAAAATACCTGAGCAACAAAGAACCGGGCATCTACGTGGATATCGTATCAGGTGAGCCGCTCTTTGCTTCGACCCATAAATATGAATCCGGATGCGGCTGGCCCAGTTTTACCAAGCCGATCATTCACGAACATGTCGAAGAGTTTCGCGATACAACGCATGGCATGATCCGGACCGAGGTTCGATCGAAACACGGCGACAGCCATTTGGGGCATGTCTTCCCCGATGGTCCGCGTGAACATGGCGGGCTACGCTACTGCATCAACTCCGCCTCTCTTCGATTCATCCATCGCGATGAGATGGAAGCCGAAGGGTATGGCGAATATCTGATTCATGTGGAGGACATCTGATGACCGAACAACGCGCTGTACTGGCCGGGGGTTGCTTCTGGGGAATGCAGGACCTGATCCGCAAACTGCCGGGCGTCTCACGCACTCGCGTCGGTTACACCGGCGGCGATGTGCCCAACGCGACCTATCGCAACCACGGCACCCACGCCGAAGGGATCGAGATCTGGTTCGATCCGTCGCAGATCAGCTATCGCGACCTGCTGGAGTTTTTCTTCCAGATCCATGACCCGACCACGGTGAACCGACAGGGCAACGACCGCGGCATGAGTTATCGCTCGGCGATCTATTTTGTTGACGACGCTCAGAAACAGGTCGCTGTGGATACGATCGCCGATGTGAACGCCAGCGGCTTGTGGCCTGGAAAGGTCGTGACCGAAGTCGAACCCGTAGGTGATTTCTGGGAGGCCGAGCCAGAGCATCAGGATTACCTGGAGCGCATCCCGAACGGCTACACCTGCCACTTCCCGCGCCAGGACTGGGTTCTGCCCAAGCGCGCCAGCGCCGCAGAATAAGGCGCCACCTACCCTGCCCCTCTGAATCTCTCAGGGGGGCTAGCCTGCCGCCACCCTCGGTCGCCCGCTTGCCTCGACCGTGATCATCGCCTCGACAAAAACGTCTTTGGCCTCGACCCGCGCGGTTTTGATGTCACGATCCACGATCACTCTGATATCTTCCGCCCCGGCTTCTCGTACGGCTCCTTCGGCCTCAGACCTCAGAACGCGTTCCAATAAGGCCAAAGCCTCATCCGACGCAGAAAAATCCTGAGGGCCGTCCTCCAGATGTACGCGATACCGCCCCTCGGTCGGAGATGTGACCGTGCCTGAGCGCCGTAAGGTCAGCCGCCCCACAACCGCGCCGATGGCATTGGCCACGCCCGCATGTTCCGGCAGGATCATTCGGCAATGCAACCGCTTGCCCACCGCCGGATAATAGCTGGGGGCCGACGCGCCAAGACCGACGACGTCCACATTCAAAGCGGTGTCAAGCGACAGCAACCCGCGATGCTGCGCCAGACCTCGTTGGGTCAACACATGTCGCGCCAACTCTTGAGGCGGCAGACCGAATCCATCCTGCTCTTCGTCAAAAGCAGCCTCTAACAAGGTCAAACTGGTCTGTTCCGTCAATTGGTCCACGATCATCTGCGCCAGTGCTTCGGGGGAGTTAGCAAGCATATCCCCAGACCCGACCCGCTTACGTGCCACCAGTTCCAGCGCCTTTCGCGCCGCTTCAGCATCCCAGGCATTGACCCGCCCCAGAACGTGGCTGGCATCCGAAGGCGTCACGCCCGAGACCTGAACGATTCCGCGGTCCACAAGACGGTTCAACGCGCCGCTCTCCATCCGCGAGCGCAGCAACGCGTTGAGGGGCAGAACCTGGTCGCCCAACCGCTCCAGCAGAATTTCTTCCCGCGGACCTACTCCGTCGGCATGAATACCCGGCACACGGCGAGCAAACCGCGTATCATGCTCGCCCACCGTCGTGGCTCGCAATTGATCGTCCAGAATGGCGTGCACAACCTCGGGCGCCTCAGACGCGATCAGCGATACGGGCAGCACGCGACGCGGACCCAGAAACACACCGCCGCGCAATCCTTCGGTCACAACATGCACCTGGCTGTCTCCACCCAGTCCATGGGTCCGCATCGCCACGGCTTCAACCATGGTTCGGAACCCGCCAACCCGCGCCCCGGCCGGATCAATCGCGGGCTTCCCATCCCGAATCAGCGCCACATCGGTCGTCGTTCCCCCGATATCGGACACCAGCGCATTGTCCGCCCCGGTTAGCCAGCGCGCACCGACAATCGATGCCGCCGGTCCGCTGAGGATTGTCTCAATCGGGCGTTCCCGCGCCTGTTCGGCGCTCATCAACGCACCATCACCGCGCACCACCATCATCGGCGCCGAAATCCCCAAAGCGCGCAACTGGTCCTGCGCACGTCCAATCAACCTGTCGATCATCCCGATCAGTCGCGCGTTCAGAACGGCCGTCACCGCACGTTTTGGCCCATTCAGCTTGGCCGACAGATGATGCGAACATGTCACTGGCGCGCCGGTTCTCTCCGCAACAATCCGTGCCGCTTCCAGCTCATGCGCCGGATTGCGGGTGGCGAACTGAGCAGCAACCGCAAAGCCGGAAACCCCTTTATGTGAGTCTAAAAAGGCTTCAAGCGCTGCGACGTCCAGCGCCGCAGCCTCACCTCCGGAATGGGTATGCCCACCTGTGATGACCAGGGCCGGATCACCTTTCAAGGCATCCTTCAGCCCGTGTTTTGCAAGATCACCGTCCTTGAATCCGATATAGATCAACGCGACTCGACCGCCCTGCCCCTCGACCAGAGCATTCGTGGCCAGCGTAGTAGACAAAGATGCCATTGAGATCTGATCCGGCGCAACCTGCGCCTCTTCCAGCACAGACGAAATCACCTTTCCCACACCAATCGCCAGATCCGCTCGCGTGGTCAGGGACTTGGCTGAGGCGACGACCTCTTTTTCGCCCCGGATCAACACCGCGTCGGTATAAGTCCCGCCCGTATCTACCCCCAAAGACAGCGTCATCGGGTCCTCCTCACTGTTCGCTGCGGATGGGTGTAGCGGTTGTGCACGACACGTCCAGCCTGTTTGCGGCAATTACGACAGTTGTTCCACCGCCCAGCGCGCCGCGTCGGCCACAGTTGCATCCGGGTCCTCAGTAAGACGCTGGGCCACGGGCCTCAACTGCGGCTGCCCGGAGTTTCCAATGGCATATAGGACGTTGCGCACGAACCGGTCCCGCCCAATGCGCTTGATAGGCGAACCCGAAAACTTGGCGCGAAAGGCCGCATCGTCCAGCGTCGCCAACGTCTCTAAGGGTGGGGCCGTCAGATCATCCCGGGCAGCATAGCGCATATCGCTTGCGGTAACGGCAAACTTGTTCCATGGACAGGCCGCCAAACAATCATCGCAGCCATAAATCCGATTGCCCAGTTTACTGCGCAACTCGTGTTCCACCGGACCTTTGTGTTCAATTGTCAGGTATGAAATGCACCGCCGTGCATCCAGTTGATACGGGGCGGGAAACGCATCGGTCGGGCAGCTGTCCAGGCAGGCGCGGCACGACCCGCAATGATCTATCTCCGATTTGTCCACTGGCAGGTCCAGCGTGGAAAAAACAGACCCTATGAAAGCCCAGTTTCCCCATTCACGACTTACAAGATTGGTGTGCTTGCCCTGCCAGCCCAATCCAGCGGCGTGTCCCAGAGCTTTCTCGGGAACCGGCGCGGTGTCGACAAACACCTTCACCTCACCTCCGGCTTCGGCAATCAGCCATCGCGCCAGCCGTTTCAGTCGTTTTTTAACCAGATCATGATAGTCTTTGTTCTGCGCATAGACCGAAATCGCGCCACGATCTGGATGGTTCAGGATCTCTGTCGGGTCATGCATTGGGGTGTAACTCTCAGCCAACATGATCACAGACCGCGCCTCGGGCCACAGGGCGGCAGGATCGCCACGCCAATGTGTCCGCTCAGCCATCCAGCCCATTTGCCCATGATAACCAGCGTCCAAAAACGTACCCAACCGCTCGGGCACCTGTGGGACATCCCACGGACGGCATACCCGGCACGCAACAAACCCTTCTGCCAAGGCCTGTTGGACCAATTTTTCCTTCAAATCCAATTCGCTCATCATCTGGCTGAAAATATCCTCGAAGGGAACCGTGCATTGGCGCGATAGAGGCAGACTGCCCTCCGTTTTTGCACCCTATCAGAAATCCAGATCAGCGTAATGGGGCGGTGGTCGGAACCCGGGCACCTGATCCGCCAGAATCGACCGAAACGCAGGGCGCGATTTGATCTTCGCGTACCAGTCCTTGACCACCTGACTGCGATTCCAATCCACATCCGAAATATAGTCCAGCGAAGACAGATGCGCGGCCGCCGCAAAATCAGCCAATGTCATCTGATCCCCGGCCAACCAACGACGGTGATCCAGCAGCCAGGCCATGTAATCCAGATGGTATTTGATCGCCTTGGCGCCCTGCTTGACATGCTTACTGTCTGGATACCCCTGCCCAGTCACCTTTTTGTTCACCCGCTCATACAGCAGCTTGGAAGTCACCTCATGATGGAACTTGTCATCAAACCATCCAACAAGCCGCCGAACCTCAAATCGGGCTTCAGGGTTTTTTGGCATCAAGGGCGGTTCAGGGCGTGTTTCCTCGATGTATTCGCAGATAGCCGCACTTTCAGACATGATCTGCCCATCAAGACGCAGCACCGGCACTTTACCCGCCGGGTTGCGGCGCAGAAAATCCGGATCCTGTTCCCAGTACCGCTCTTCGACGAGTTCAACCTCGATCTTCTTCTCCGCCAGCGACAGACGGACCTTGCGGCAATACGGAGAGAGGGGAACGTGAAACAGACGCGCCATGGACTTCCAATCGAACCAGTGAATACCCAACAGATTTAGCCTTGGCAGATAGCGGGTTTCAATCCTCGAAACAATCTGCGCGACCATCTGCGCGGATGGTGGCCGCCCCGTCGAGAATTGAGGCCGCCCTTCTGCGAGTTCGAGCGGTCGGATCCGTAACCGATCGGTTCCGCGGTGACGGCAGGATGGCGGCGATCCGCGCCGCCTGAACCGAAGTCAGCTTTGATGCGCTGGTGTTGAAATAGCGTTGCGCGGCCGCTTCAACCCCAAACACGCCGTTCCCGGTTTCCGCAACGTTCAGATACACCTCTAGAATACGCTGCTTGCTCCAGAATATTTCTACTACCGGAGTGATCGAGGTTTCCAAAGCCTTGCGAACCCAACTGCGCCCTTGCCAAAGGAACACGTTTTTCACCACCTGTTGCGTGATGGTCGAGGCACCGCGATTTCCGCCATCCTCAAGCGCATCGCGGATGGCTTCAACGTCAAACCCCCAATGCAGGCAGAAATTTGCATCCTCAGCAGCAACGACGGAACGGGCCATAATCGGAGCCATGTCCTCGATCGGCACCCACTCACGGTCCACCTTTCCCAGCCGACGCCATTCTGACCAGATCGTATGGGTCACGGGTGGATTCACGACGGAAAAAAGCAAGATCAACGCAACAGCGAACGCTGCGGCCGCTAAAGCCACACGCGTCACCCAACGGCGGACCTGCCGCCCCACTGGTGTCGTCTTTTTCGCTGCCTTGTTTTTCTTGCCGCCTGATTTGCGGGCTGCTTTCTTCGCCATGTTTCAGCTATACGACGCCAAGTCCGGGTTTGAAACGGCCTAAATAGCGTATGCGCGCACCTCACGCGGAGGTACAACCGGACGCGCGGTTTTCAGCGACATCGGATCAGGCCCGGCCAACTCGGGAAACAAATGCAACACGTCACTTTGCGTTTCGCGATCCACGGCCGCCAATGCGTGCCCCGGATAGTAGCTTTCACATTTTGCACCGTTGGCGATGACGATCTCATGCTGCCTGAACAAGAGGTGGAAATACTCGGCCTCACCGCCTTCGACTCGTATCACCGTGTCATCATTGACCAGAGCATACGCCGAAACCAACGCTTCGGCATGGCCGAACAAGTATGACGCCTGCCAGTCTTCGACCAGCATCCGATGTTGCGGTGAAACCAGCAACGTGCGATTCAGGCCAAATACTCCGGCTTCGAACTGGATCGGGGCCAGTTTTCCCTCGGCGGCGACGGTTGTGCGCCCGACCCAGATCAATGGTTGTGGCCCATGATCTACGGTAATGACCAGATCACCCGCTATTAAGTCCTCAACCGCGCGCTCACCATCCGGTGTGGCGACCATGGTCCCGGGCGTGAAACAGGGTGGACTCAAACTTCCGACATTCAGAGGCCTGTGTGTGTTGACAAAAGTGGTCGATACCAGCGTTCCAGGCCGAAGCATCTGATCGTCTGTTGGAGTGAAAACCCGTGATCCATCGGCCAGATAGAACGTAGTTCCGACACAAGTCACGGTCCCAATGCCTGACACGTTGATCGTTACAGTGTCCCCGACCACGAGGATGTAACGTCCTGACCATTGACTGTATCGTCACTGGGAACGTCTATAAGGTTGTCATCATTCACATCTGTCGGGCTGAAACTGCTGACCGCGACGGCTGTTCCTGCTGGTGGTGGGTGTGCTGGATCGAAGGTGAAAAACTGATCACGATAGGCCAATGGCATCCTGCTGCCCCTGTTTTTTCACCATCAGAAACCGAAACAGCCCAAGGCTATCTCCAAAACGTAAAAAGAGCTTGGTGAATTCCAGAAGGACGGGCAACAAACACGCGGAATCAGCGTAAATTAACAAGGCCCCGCGTGGTGCAAATGACACGCGAGGCCTTATTTTCCAGTGTTTTCCGACTTATTCCGCCGGAACTGCGGCAGCTTCTGCGCTCAGCGGATGACTGAGTTTGTTCAGCATTTCTTTGGGGCAAACCTGCAGGAAGTTGCCTTTTTCCGCATCCCAGTGTTGCAGAATATCCGCGGCCTTTCTGCTGTTGGTCTCTGCCGCGTGGCGTTCGACAAGAGTTTTCAACTGCCCTTCCCAGTGATCCACGGTGATCGGGCAGGTCACAAGCGTTTCCTTGTTCATCAACGCTTCGGCCTTGCCTTCGGGATCGTACAGATAGGCCATTCCACCGGTCATGCCCGCACCAAAGTTGGCACCGATACCACCAAGGATCACGGCCACACCGCCGGTCATGTATTCACAACCGTTAGAGCCGCACCCTTCAACCACGACTGTGGCGCCCGAGTTCCGCACAGCAAACCGTTCACCGGCACGGCCAGCCGCAAACAGATGGCCATTGGTTGCGCCGTACAGGACCGTGTTGCCGATGATCGTGTTGTCATCCGCCTTCAGTGGGCTGACCTGCGGCGGGCGTACAACAATAGTGCCACCAGACAGCCCCTTGCCAACATAGTCATTGGCATCACCCGACACTTCCAGTTTCAGACCCGGGGCTGCGAAAGCACCCAGAGATTGACCGGCCGAGCCCTGCAGTTTCACATGCAGGTGGTCATCCTGGAACGTGTTCTGCATGCCAAAGTTCTGTACAATGTGGCTGGAAACACGTGTTCCGACCGTCCGATGCGTGTTCTGGATCGCATAAGACAGCTGCATCTTCTCACCGTCTTTCAGGAACCGGGCAGCATCGCGCACGATCTCGGCGTCCAGCGTGTCGGGCACAGCGTTCCGATCCTTGTCGCGGTTGTACACGATGTTATGCGCACCATCGACGGTGATCAACAGTGGGTTGAGGTCCAGATCATCCAGATGTGCCGAACCCCGGCTGACCTGTGCCAGCAGATCTGCACGGCCGATGATTTCATCGACAGAACGTGCCCCCAGGCTGGCCAACAGTTCTCGCACTTCCTGCGCGTAGAAGGTGATCAGGTTTACCACCTTGTCCGCGTTCCCGGTGAATTTTGCACGCAGGCTATCATCCTGCGTACACACGCCGACCGGACAGGTGTTCGACTGGCACTGGCGCACCATGATACAGCCCATGGCGATCAGTGCGGCGGTGCCGATGCCGTATTCCTCGGCCCCCATCATCGCGGCCATGACAATGTCACGACCGGTGCGCAGGCCACCGTCGGTCCGCAGCGTCACGCGGTCGCGCAGGTTGTTCATCGCCAGAACCTGATGCGCCTCGGTCAGGCCCATTTCCCACGGCAGACCAGCATATTTGATCGACGTCGCAGGTGACGCGCCAGTGCCGCCATTGTGACCCGAAATAAGGATAATATCCGCTTTTGCTTTGGCCACGCCGGCAGCAATTGTGCCCACGCCCGACGACGCCACCAGCTTCACCGTGACCTTACAGCGCGGATTGATCTGTTTCAGATCATAGATCAGCTGCGCCAGATCTTCGATCGAGTAGATGTCGTGGTGCGGCGGCGGTGAGATCAGAGTCACCCCCTTGGTCGAGTGCCGCAGACGCGCGATCAGATCCGTGACCTTCATGCCCGGCAGCTGGCCACCTTCACCCGGTTTTGCACCCTGAGCTACTTTGATTTCCAGTTCTTCACACTGGTTCAGGTACTCGGCAGTCACACCAAACCGGCCCGAGGCTACCTGTTTGATCTTGGCCGACGGGTTGTCACCGTTGGGTTCCGGCACGAAATGCGCCGGATCTTCACCACCTTCACCCGAGTCAGATTTCGCACCGATCCGGTTCATCGCCACGTTCAGCGTCTTATGCGCTTCGGGCGACAGCGCACCCAACGACATGCCCGGCGTGACAAAGCGTTTGCGGATCGAGGTGATCGATTCCACTTCTTCAATCGGCACCGGCTTACCCAGCGGTTTGAAGTCCATCAGGTCGCGCAGATGGATCGGCGGGTTTGATTGCATCTTGGCCGAGTACTGCTTCCACAGCTCGTAGGAGGCCTTGTTGCACGCCATCTGCATCATATGCATCGACGTGGCTTCCCACGCGTGGGTCTCGCCCGACTTACGCGCTTTATAGAAACCACCGATGGGCAGAACATCCAGACCGCTGTCCCAGCCTTTGGCATGAATCTCTTCGGCCTTGGACTGAATACCGGTGACGCCAATGCCTGAAATCCGGCTGGTCATGCCCGGGAAGTACTCAGCCACCATTGCGCGGCTCAGGCCGACGGCTTCGAAGTTCAGGCCGCCGCGATAGGACGAGATCACCGAAATCCCCATCTTGGCCATGATCTTCAGCAGCCCCTGGTCGATGGCTTCACGGAACCGCGCAACGTTTTCGGTCAACGTTCCGTCCAACAGCCCACGATCAATGCGGTCAGCCAGCGAATCCTCTGCCAGATAAGCGTTCACTACGGTCGCGCCGCAACCAATGAGTACAGCAAAGTAATGCGGATCCACACATTCCGCTGATCGCACGTTCAGCGAACAGAATGTACGCAGCCCCTGGCGCGTCAGATGCGAGTGAACGGCACTAGTTGCCAGGATCATCGGCATGGCCACACGGCCCTCGCCCGAGCGCATGTCAGTCAGCACCAGATGCCCAGCGCCTGAACGCACGGCCTCCTCAGCTTCGGCTCTAACTCGGACCAAAGCCTCGCTCAACGCGCCGCGGCCAGGCTCAAAACTACAGTCGATCTCAGCCAGCGGAGCATCGAAACTCTCGACCAGCTTGTCCCATTGCGCGTTACCGACAAAGGGGCTTTCCAAGACCACAATTTCGGTTTGACTGCTATCTTCGTCCAGCACGTTCTTGAGGTTGGCAAACCGCGTTTTCAACGACATCACGCGGTATTCCCGCAGGCTGTCGATCGGGGGGTTTGTAACCTGACTGAAGTTCTGGCGGAAGAAATGACTGAGCGGACGGTATTGCTTGGACAGAACCGCCGAGGGCGTATCATCGCCCATCGAGGCCAAAGCTTCTTTGCCGTCTTCGGCCATCGGGGCAAGAATTTGCTCCAGCTCCTCTACTGAATAGCCCGCCGCGATCTGACGTTTGCGCAGCTCTTCGCCCGAGAAGATTGGGACTTCGGTTACACCAGCCAGCGTATTGTCCAGATCGTTGATCTTGCCGACCCACTCGCCAAAGGGCAGTGCGCGGGCAAGTTTGTTCTTGATCTGAGTGTCGCGGTACAACTTGCCCTTTTTCATATCGACGGCCAGCATCTGACCTGGGCCAAGCGCGCCTTTTTCGGTCACCGATGCCTCGTCAATCGGCACCATGCCCGCCTCGGAACCCGCGATAACCAGACCGTCACCTGTCACCACATAACGCATCGGGCGCAGACCATTGCGGTCCAGACCGGCGCAGACCCAGCGGCCATCGGTCATGGCCAGTGCCGCCGGACCATCCCATGGCTCCATGACAGAGTTGCAATAGGAATACATATCGCGCCACGCCTGCGGCAGCTCGACCGCCTGCTTGGACCAGCTTTCCGGAACCAGCATGGTTTTCGCCATCGGGGCTGAGCGACCCGCACGCACCAGAACCTCAAAAACCGAGTCTAATGCTGCCGAATCCGACGATCCTCCGGCGATGATCGGCTTGATGTCCTCGGCATAATCGCCAAAGCTGCCGCTGGCCATGCGGATTTCGTGGCTTTTCATCCAGTTGATGTTGCCCTTCAGCGTGTTGATCTCACCATTATGAGCCAACATGCGGAACGGCTGGGCCAGCCACCATTGCGGGAAGGTGTTGGTTGAATAGCGCTGGTGATAGATTGCAAACGCGGACTCAAAGCGTTCGTCCATCAGGTCGGGATAGAAGACGGCAACTTGCTCGGCCAGCATCATGCCCTTGTAGATGATCGAACGGCAGGACAGCGACGCCAGATACAGTCCGGAAATACCAGCAGCTGCCGCGGCCTTTTCAATACGACGGCGAATGACGTAGAGCTCGCGTTCAAAGGTTTCTTCATCCACGCCTTTGGAATTCGAGATCAGGATCTGCTCGATCTCAGGCCGTGTGGCGTTGGCTTTTTCACCCAGGCAGGTCACATCAACCGGCACGTGACGCCAGCCGTAGATGTAATAACCCATGCGCAGAACTTCGGTTTCCACGATGGTTCGGCACTGTTCCTGCGCGCCAAAATCGGTGCGGGGCAGGAAAACCTGACCAACCGCGATCAATTCATTCAACTTGGGCTCGTGGCCTGTGCGACGAATTTGGTCATAGAAGAAGGGCACCGGAATTTGCACATGGATTCCTGCACCATCCCCGGTTTTGCCGTCAGCATCGACAGCGCCGCGGTGCCAGATCGCCTTGAGCGCGTCGATACCTGCGTCCACAACCTTGCGCGACGCTTTTCCATCCACGGACACAACAAGGCCTACGCCACAGGAAGAATGCTCTTCTTCCTCGGAATAGAGACCATTTTCGGCCATCCATTTGCGCTTGGCTTCTTCGGCCCGCACCCAATCGGCATCATATTTGGTCATTGGCTGTCTCCTTCGTCAGAGGGGGCGTACATGGCTTCGACCTCGGCTTTGGTCATCTGCCGGCGTTCGCCTGCGAACGCGTAGCCCTCGGGCTTTTTGTCGATGTAAAGTTCAAGTTTCAGCGGGCTGCCTGTGTCTTCAAACAGACCTGCGGCAATTTGTGTCTGGCCGTGCATCTCACCCGGAAGGGTGACCCGATACCAAAGCGCCGAGCCACAATCGGCGCAAAAAGCACGCTCTGCCCAGTCGGACGAGGTATAGGTTTTGACCGGGCCAAGCGCGGCGTACCCTTCTTCGGCCTGAAACGTCACCAGCATAGAACTGGTCCAGCGACGGCACTGATCGCAATGGCATGCCCCAAGCGCACCCCGCGCCGGAGTTGCAGTCACCGTAACTGCGCCACACATGCATTGGCCTTGCAATTCGGGCATTTCGAACCCTCCTGATCGCTGGGATTATTCGGCTGCAACAGCAGACTTTGCGTTGAAGCGGTCGATGATTGCATCGGCGCAGTCACGGCCGTCGCGGATCGCCCAAACCACCAGCGAGGCACCACGTACGATGTCACCGATGGCATAGACGCCTTCCATCTCGGTCTCGCCGGTTTGGAACGCCGCCTTGACGGTACCCCAGCGGGTAACCGGCAGGTCGGATTGTCCGAATAGCGTGGGCAGGTCTTCGGGCTCGAATCCCAGCGCCTTGATCACAAGATCTGCGTCCTCGACATAGTCCGCGCCTTCGATCACTTCGGGGGCCTGACGACCGGATGCGTCGGGCTGGCCTAGGCGCATCTTCTGCACCATCACACCCGAGACCGTGCCATCGCCCGTGAATCCTTTGGGCGCACTGAGCCATTCGAAGATCACGCCCTCTTCTTCGGCATTCTGCGTTTCGCGTTGTGAACCTGGCATGTTGGCCCGGTCCCGGCGATACAGACATTTGACAGAAATCGCACCCTGACGGATCGAGGTTCGAACACAATCCATCGCGGTGTCACCGCCACCAATCACGACAACCTTTTTGCCTTCGGCGTTCAGGCGACCATTGTCGAAATCTTCAACTTCGTCGCCGAAGCTTTTACGGTTCGAGGCCGTCAGGAAGTCAATCGCCTTTTCGATACCCCCTAGGCCACTGCCTGGCATGGACAGGTCGCGCGACTTGTAAACTCCGGTCGCAATGATGACGGCATCATGCTTGGCTCGGATTTCATCAAACTTAGCCGCGTCCACATCGCAGTTCAGGACAAATTCAACTCCGCCGTCGGCCAGCAGATCGTTGCGGCGTTGAACTACGTCTTTTTCCAGTTTGAAACCCGGAATGCCGTACATCAGAAGACCACCGGCACGGTCATGACGATCGTATACCGTGACTTGGATACCGGCCTGGCGCAGCATATCTGCAGCGGCTAACCCGCCCGGACCTCCACCAATGATACCCACGCTTTCAGAGCGCTCAACCGAAGGGACGACCGGCTTGACCCAGCCTTTTTCCCACGCGGTATCCGTGATGTATTTCTCGATGGTGCCAATCGTGACCGTTCCATGGCCCGATTGTTCAATTACGCAATTGCCCTCACACAGGCGGTCCTGCGGACAGATGCGCCCACAGATTTCAGGGAAGGTATTGGTAGCCTGGCTTGTCTGATAGGCCTCTTCCAGGCGACCGGTCGCAGTCAGGCGCAACCAGTCGGGGATATTGTTGTGCAACGGGCAATGCGACTGACAATAGGGAACACCGCACTGACTGCACCGACTTGCCTGCTCAGCCGCCTTTTCAGCAGCGAACTCGGAATAGATCTCGTCAAAGTCGTCCTTGCGGTCATTGGCGGCACGCTTTTCCGGCATGACGCGGTCGATCTGCACAAATTTCAGCATCGGTTGCTTGGCCACGGGTCAGACTCCATGAATTGGCTTGGTCCAGTTTCTTTAAGGGATGCGCATCAAGATGAAAAGTCAATTGTCCTGACCTATTTTGGAAAAATATACCGGCCCGTTGAGAATTTTCAGAAATTAACGGAAATTTTAGTTCCGATTCGGACCTATATGCGCGCTTTCCTTTTATCCACCGCCCTTATACCCATAAACCGCAAAGAACACGTGACGGTAGCACGGCAGGGCAGATGAGTCTTTTCCACCTGATTCTCGTAGCAATCATTCAGGGAATCACTGAGTTTTTGCCTGTATCTTCATCCGGTCACCTGATCCTATTGCCGAATCTGTCGGGCCTGCAGGATCAGGGTCAGGCTATAGACGTCGCAGTGCACGTGGGAACACTGGGCGCGGTGATTCTGTACTTCTGGTCAGATGTGAAACAGGCCCTGGCCGGGCTACCGCGCACCTTGACCGGGCGGGTGGATACACCTCAGTCCCGACTCGCTCTGGGTCTGATCATTGCAACAATTCCAACCGTGATTGCGGGCTTCACTCTGTACATGACCGGATTGAGCGAGGCCATGCGTTCGATCACAGTCATCGGATGGACAATGCTGGGTTTCGGTCTGTTGCTGTATTGGATGGACCAGAAAGGCCCCGAAACCAAAGAAGCCGCCGATTGGGGAATACGTGACGCGTTCATCATGGGCCTTTGGCAGGTTCTTGCGCTGATCCCTGGCACGTCGCGATCCGGGATTACCATCACAGGCGCGCGTCAATTGGGATATACTCGAGAAGATGGCGCGCGGATTGCCATGTTGATGTCGATCCCGACAATTCTGGCGTCAGGTACTTTGTTGGCACTAGATGTGGCGCGCGAGGCCGATGCGCAACTAGCCCGGGATGGCGCCATTGCGGCGCTGTTTGCATTTGTCTCGGCCCTGCTGGCGCTTAGCCTGATGATGCGGCTTCTGCGCAGCGTAAGTTTCACACCTTACGTCATCTACCGCATCATTCTTGGCACGATCCTGCTGTTTATGGCGTACAGCTGATCAGATTCGCAGGTTTTTGGCCGAGTTCTGAATGTCGTCATACTGACCCGCGGGCCGGAATTTCCACAGGTACTCAGGCAACACCGATTCCAGCGTGGTCGGCGCAATACCAAGATCCGCAAAGGACTTGACCCCGTCTGATACCACATTGTCGTGACGCAGGTTCTTGAGCTGATCGCGGGTCAGAATGTTATTCGGGAATAATTGGAAACTGGCGAATTTCGCGATGTCCAGCACACTCGCCATAATCCGGGCAGCAAAAAACGGCATGCCGATGATGACACGACGACGGTGAATCACATCAAGCATTTGCTGCATCAGGGCACGGAAGGTCTTCACCTCGGGTCCGCCAAGCTCATACACGCCCGGCTCGGTCTGACCCAGCACACCTTTGACGGCAGCCTGGGCCACATCGTCCACGAAAACCGGCTGGAATTTGGTTTCGGCTCCGACCAGAGGCAGGAACGGCCCCATGCGGGTCATCCCGGCAAAACGATTAAAGAACTGATCTTCGGTTCCGAAGATTACCGAAGGGCGCAGGATCATGGCTTTGGGCATATGTTTCAATACACCCGATTCGCCTTGCGCCTTGGTCTGAGAATATTCGCTGGCGGCATTCGCATCTGCACCAATGGCCGAGATATGAACCATTCGTTCGATACCCTGCTCGGCTGCCAAACGCGCGATTCGTTCAGCGCCTTCGGCCTGAACCGTCTCAAAACCGTTTTTGCCCAGCTCGTTCAATACGCCCACGCAGTTCACAACCGCATCGGCGCTCTGCATCGCAAGCGCGACCGAGGCATCGTCGCGGATATTGCACAACACCGGCTCAACCTGACCCACAACACCATAGGGTTTCACGAACATGGCCTCATTCGGGCGACGCACTGCCACCCGCACTCGCCAGCCCTCACTCGCCATGCGCCGCGCGATGTAGCGGCCGACAAATCCCGATCCGCCATAAATCGTCACCAGTTTCGACATGAGAGGGCTCCTGCTGAGAAATTGCGCCCTAGAACTAACGCCAGCAGGCCAGTCTAACAAGGCGCTAATTCGCCGCGACAGATGTGAAAATCACAGCCCCAAAACACCGGCGAACAAATGAGTTCAAAAAACTTTCAGAAATCTCGCCGAATCTGGTTGACGCCCCCCGCCACTAAGCTTAAACGCCCCTCCACGACACCTGCCCAGGTGGCGGAATTGGTAGACGCGCTAGCTTCAGGTGCTAGTGTCCGTATGGACGTGGAGGTTCGAGTCCTCTCCTGGGCACCAAATCCTTCAGAAGTGTATTTGGTAACGTATTGATTTCACTGGAAAACAATCGTGGCAATCGACTGTCGCCACATGCTTTAAGCCAGTGATTGTATTACTTGCTCACGCTTGCTTGTCTTATATCTATTCAAAGCACAGGTTTTCGGGTGCCTCGTAAGGCTCGGAAAAACACGTGTCGAGACTTGCGAACCACTACCCAACACACACGAAGACCATCAGCATTTCTGCCAGCAATGTGCAATGTTTCTAATTGCAAACTGCTTTTCTAGCTGTTCCTCACTCTATAGCTGTCTGCAACGTGTGCGGGATAGCATTCAACTCGCGTAAAATACGGCTTGCGTAACTTGCCAATACCGCTGGACATCAAAACAGAGCAGATCAGGTGATGCAGCACGGATATAGGTCAAGCCTTGAATGCTGAAACGACATCCTGCCTGACGCCGCAGGCTTGCACCTGAGCAAATAAGCGCTGCCGCCGCGGCAACATTCCGCTTTGTGAAAATATCCTGTCTTTGCGATCCTCCAGATTTGTTCTACTTCGAGTAAACCATTTTGATGGGGGTCAAAATGAAGCTCAGTGCACTTGAAATTTGTTGCATCGTACTGGCCAGCGCAGTGGCAGCGGCCGGGTTTGTCGGAGCAGCAAATGCTGTGATTTCGGCTATTTGAACGTGTCGTGCGTCGGATCCTGAAAGTGGTCCTGGCGGTGTGCGTGACACCTTCAGTTCTTTATGCCGCACGATCAGTCTCTTGGTTTTGAAGGTCTCGCCTTCGGTACTTACAGTGACTTTCGTCGGTCAGATCAGATTGATCGCGCGCTTTCAGCATCACGTGACAGATTGTTCCGACACGATCTCACCGAAACGCGTAAAGAACTTCGCCGACAGTTTCTTGGCGGTTCCAGCGATCAACCGACTACCCAACTGAGCGATCTTGCCGCCGACATCGACCTTGGCCGTATAGGTTAGAACCGTCTCGTCACCATCTTCGGTCAGCGCAACCTCGGCCCCGCCTTTGGCAAATCCTGCTGCCCCGCCCTTGCCTTCACCCGTCAGCGAGAACCCGTTCGGTGCATTTGCCGTGTCCAGCATGACTTCGCCTGCAAAGCGAGCTTTGACCGGGCCAATTTTCAGAACCACCTTGGCCTCAAGCTCAGTCGGTGAATTCTGTGTAAGTTCTTCGCACCCGGGGATACAGTCTTTCAACACCTCAGGATCATTCAGCGCGCGATAAACCACGTCACGAGGCGCCGAGATACGAATTTCATCAGTCAGTTCCATTCAGGTCTTTCCTTTGTTCAACAACATCTTGGGAAAACACGCAACGCCACCTCCGTGGCCTCTTTGGCGTCTTGTTTCGGGCGGGCAGCCCATCTGCCGCGCAAGCGTTCAAGCAAGCTTTTCATCATGAGAAGCCTCCGTCGATTTATTGCTGTTTCGCCACATCACGATCTCTGCCAGGATCGACAAGGCAATCTCATGTGGGTCGATGGCGTGAATATCCAGTCCGGCCGGAGATTTCAGGCGCGCGACTTTCACAGGATCCATCCCTTGCGCAATCAGCTTTGCGGTCAAAGTTTCTGCCTTGCGACGGCTTGCCACCATCGATACGCGGGCAGCGGCAGTATCCAGCGCGGCCTTCAGCGCCGCCGCATCCTTACGCCCCTGTGCAGCCACCACAACGAAGTCCCGAGGCTCCACACCCAGCGCATCCATCTGATCCAGAGCGAATCTTGCGTGGTCTCCACTGGCCTGAACCCCGTCTTCAACCACCGTTCGAAACCCTGCCAGCGACCCGTGCTCTGCTACGGCTTTGGCAATCAATCCATCACCGAAAATTACCAGCCGTGGCGCGTGCTGATAGGGTTCGACCAGCAAATCTACTGTGCCGCCGGACGGACACCCGCTTTTGAAGGTTTGAACGCCGTCCGGGTCTGTCATGTTCACCACTTTTTTCGAAGGTTTGACGCGGATCATTTGCGGAGCGCCACTTGCCAGCGCCTGCTGCGCTGAGGTTCTAACCGCGCGCTGCACACAAGCCCCGCCGAGATGCCCCAGAATCTGGCCGTCTCGTGTAATTGCCGCTTTGCCACCCGCCTTGGCCGAGGTCGCATCCGCTGTTCGCAGAACCGTCGAAACACAGAAGGCTTCTCCGGTCTCGCGCAGCTGTTCGATGGTGTCAAAAATATCGAAATTTGCCAATGTTAGACTCCCTTCACAGCTTACGGAAATGCGGTTCCAACGCAGCCAATGCATCAAGAGTATTCGCGGAAAGATGGGCATCCAGATAGGGCTCTGCCGCCTGCATCCCCGCTGCAACAGGCTGATAACCCTTCCATCCCTTCAGAGGATTCAGCCATACAATCCGGCGTGCCTTGCGCTTTATGCGTGCCATCACATCGCCCAGAGCCTGCGGATCAGAACTGCAATATCCGTCCGACAGGATCAGAACTACGGTACGCCCGTTCAGTGCCCGCGCGCCGTATCCGGAAAGAAAACGCTCCAGACTGCCGGAAATATCGGTGCCGCCCCCAAATCCTTCAGCCATCAACGACAGGCGCCCCGCCGCCCGCAGCGTATCGTGATCGCGGAGCGCATCGGTGACCCGCATCAAGCGCGTGTGGAACAGATAAGCGTCCGCCTCGGTCCCGCTA
The DNA here is from genome assembly GCF_056542585.1 of Ruegeria sp. AB9. NCBI lineage: Bacteria > Pseudomonadati > Pseudomonadota > Alphaproteobacteria > Rhodobacterales > Roseobacteraceae > Ruegeria > Ruegeria sp. AB9. The sequence continues at coordinate 30,761 of NZ_JBQGAA010000022.1, forward strand.
CCGATCAACCCTTTCAGAAAGGCAAGAAACACCCGGGAATAGACGGTCATTGAACCACTCACGTCGCACAACGCCACAATCCGCATCGGGCGGGGAGGTCGAGCTCGGCGATACAGGTCCAGCGGCTCACCGCCACGCGCCAGACTGGCTCGCTGTATTCGGCGCATATCCAAAGCGGGTCCACGTAACGCCCGTTTACGTCGACGCGAACGGCGATCCCGAATGGCACGGGCCAAGGCCAGAGCGACCGCTTCAGCTTTTCTCAGGGACTGTTCATCCATCAGCTCCCGCAAGTCCCGGCGTGACAGGTTGGCCGTACGGGTCGCGATCAACTTCCCGTCCATCCCTTCGGCCTCCCCGTCACCCGGGTCAGGAGTGGTGGCTTCCTGAGCGGTGTTCGACAGCGCATCATTCTCCGCCCGATCTTTGCTTTGCCAGATCATCGGCTTCGCAGATTGCACCCGCACATGCGTATTTTCAGCAATGCCGGAACGTTGTTTACCCGCGTTGAACCAATAAGCGTCGAATAATTCATCAAAGCGGCGCCAATCGTCAGTATCACCGGTCAATACAGCGCACATGGCCTGACGAGCCTGATTGGCATCCGTTGCATCAACTTGCGACAACACAGCCAGCGCATCCCCCGCGTCCAGAGCGCCAACTCGCATACCGTTCATGCGCAAATGCCCGATAAAGCCCGACATGCGGTCCGCGAGGCCCGAAGCTCGAGATGGGAACCGTGTGACCTGCATCACGCCACCCGTCCAATCAAGCGGTCCATCACCTCAGGTGGGGCTGCGTCGTAATCGGCCACGGTTTTCAACAAACACACCAGAGTCGCCTGCACTTCTTCCTTCGACTTGGCCAAATCATTTACACCCAGCCCCGACAAAGCAGCCGCCCAATCCAACGTTTCGGCAATGCCCGGCGTTTTTTCCAGATCTTCTTTCCTCAGCGCCTGTACGACCCCGATGATCTGACGTGCCAACACCCTTTCAATCCCAGGCATTCGAGCTCTCAGGATCGCCATTTCCGTTTCCTTCGACGGGTAATCAATAAAACTGTACAGGCACCTGCGACGCAGCGCGTCCGACAAATCCCGCGTCCCGTTGGCCGTCAGGATCACGATCGGCCGCACCTTTGCTTGCACGGTTCCCAGCTCTGGGATCGTAATCTGAAAGTCAGACAGGATTTCCAGTAGGTAGGCTTCGAATTCCTCATCGGCCCTGTCGATTTCATCAATCAACAGAACGGGTGATTCTTCTTCAGATATGGCCTCTAACAAAGGGCGTTTCAGCAGAAACTCGTCGGAAAACAGGTGTGTCTCACCTACCCCTCCTCGAGCCTCACTGGCGCGGATGGCCAATAACTGACGCTGATAATTCCACTCATATATCGCATGGCTCGCATCCAGTCCTTCATAGCATTGCAACCGGATCAGACGCGTATCGCGCCACGCTGCCATTGCCTTTGCCACTTCGGTCTTGCCCACACCGGCAGGGCCTTCCAACAGCAAGGGTCGGCCTAATTGTTGTGCCAGATGCAGTGCCATCGCCAACCGGTTGTCGGCAACATAGCCCTGCGCGGCCAACCCGTTTTGCACATCACTCAAAGTCAAAATCAGGATCCAATCTTCATCTGGCCAAAAATACCTCGGGGGAGGTTCGGAGGGGGCAGAGCCCCCTCCGTTCTGTCGGACCGGCATTTATGCCGGTTCGAAACAATTTACCCGTGCATCCCCAACCCATTAGCGATCTTCCAGATCCGCCAGTGATCATGCGGCATGTGGCTTTGCACCAGCCCAAAGGGCCGGAACGCGTCATGCACCGCGTTTGAAAACGCAGGCACTCCACCTACATTCGGGCTTTCTCCCACACCCTTCGCACCAATTGGATGGTGCGGCGAGGGCGTCACCGTGTGGTCCGTGGTATAGTTGGGCGTCTCCCACGCGGTCGGCAAGAAGAAGTCCATCAGCGTACCGGTCTTCACATTTCCCATCTCATCATAGGCAATTTCCTGTCCCATAGCGATGGCCAGCGCTTCGGTCACACCGCCATGGACTTGACCCTCAATGATCATCGGGTTGATCCGTGTGCCACAATCATCCAGCGCATAGAACTGCCGCACCTCCCATTCGCCGGTATCCACGTCGATCTCCATGACGCAGATATAGGCCCCGAACGGGTAGGTCATATTCGGCGGGTCATAGTAGCTGACGGCCTCCAGACCGGGCTCAAGCCCCGGAATGGCCTGATTATAGGCGGCGAAGGCAATCTCCTTCATGGTCTTGAACCGCTCAGGCGCGCCTTTGACGGCGAATCGATCCACGTCCCATTCGACGTCATTGTCGTGCACCTCAAGCAGATAGGCCGCGATCATCTGAGCTTTCGCTCGGATTTTGCGGGCAGCCATCGCCGTGGCCGCACCGGCAACCGGCGTAGACCGAGACCCATAGGTGCCAAGCCCATAAGGTGCGGTGTCCGTATCACCCTCTTCCAGCGTGATGTCATCTGCGGGCAGGCCAATCTCACTTGCGATGATCTGGGCAAAGGTCGTGGCATGGCCCTGACCCTGGCTGATTGTCCCCAGCCGCGCGATGGCGGACCCGGTTGGGTGAATGCGAATCTCGCAGCTGTCGAACATGCCAAGCCCAAGGATATCGCAGTTCTTCACCGGCCCCGCACCCACGATCTCAGTGAAATGCGTCAGACCGATACCCAGCAGCTTGCGAGTTTTGCCGGCCTTGAACTCCTCGACCCGCTGCGCCTGTTCCGCGCGCAGACCGTCATAGTCCACAGCTTTCAAAGCCTTGTCCCAGGCGGTGTGGTAATCTCCCGAGTCATACTCCCAACCCAGCGCAGACTGGTACGGGAACTGATCGGCCTTGATGAAGTTGATCCGGCGCAGCTCGGCCGCGTCCATGTTCAGCTTGATGGCAAGAACCTCAATCATACGCTCGATGAAATAGGCGGCCTCGGTCACCCGGAAGGAACAGCGATAGGCCACCCCGCCCGGTGCCTTGTTGGTATAGACACCATCCACAGCCAGATAGGCGGTGGGGATGTCATAGGACCCGGTGCAGATGTTCATGAACCCTGCGGGAAACTTGGTCGGGTCGGCACAGGCGTCAAACCCACCATGATCCGCCGTGGTATGACACCAGAGACCAGTGATCTTGCCATCCTTAGTGGCCGCGATTTTGCCCTGCATCCAGTAGTCGCGGGCAAAGGCGGTGGACATCAGGTTTTCCATCCGGTCTTCGACCCATTTCACTGGCTTGCCCGTGACAATCGAAGCCACGACAGAACAGACGTAGCCTGCGTAAGCCCCAACTTTGTTGCCAAACCCGCCACCGATATCGGGGCTGATCACGCGGATTTTATGCTCTGCCAGACCAGAGATCAGCGACACAACCGTCCGGATTGCGTGCGGTGCCTGAAACGTCCCGTACAGTGTCAACTTACCGGTCACCTTATCCATCGAGGCCACGCTGCCACAGGTCTCAAGGGGGCAAGGGTGGGTCCGATGGTAGTAAACCATTTCTTCGGCAACCACGTCAGCCTCAGCCAGAACGGCCTCGGTCGCGTCTTTGTCACCCTGCTCCCACGTGAAAATATGGTTGTGATGCTTGCGTGGCCCGTGTGCGCCCTCTGTCTGACCTTCGAGGTCTTCACGCAGGACGACATCGGATTTCAGCGCCTCGAATGGGTCGGTGATAACGGGCAACTCTTCGTAATCGACTTCGACCAATTCAACGGCATCCGCCGCGATATATCGGTCTTCGGCAACAACAAAGGCCACTTCCTGCCCCTGGAACAGAACCTTGCCGTCCGCCAGCACCATCTGCTTGTCACCAGCCAGGGTCGGCATCCAATGCAAACCCAAGGGCGACAGGTCTTCGGCGGTCAATACAGCGATCACGCCAGGCAGCGCCAAAGCAGCCTCTTTGTTCACACTGACGACGCGGGCGTGTGCGTAGGGGGAGCGCACAAAGTCACCGAACAGCATCCCGTCCAGTTTGATGTCATCGACATAGTTACCCCTGCCTTGGGTAAACCGCACATCTTCGACACGTTTGCGGGCGCAGCCCATGCCTTTGAGGTTGGCGGCGCGTTCTTCGGGGGGCAGTGTCTGGTCGTTCATTCCGCAGCCTCCTTCTGAGCGTTCAGCATGTCAGCCGAGGCCGAAATCGCCTTGACGATGTTCTGATATCCGGTGCAGCGGCAGAGGTTCCCCGCCATTCCAAAGCGGATGTCTTCCTCGGTCGGGTTTGGATTTTCCTGTAGCAGGCGATGCGCACGGGTGATCATGCCCGGTGTGCAGAAACCGCATTGTAGTCCGTGATGTTCGCGGAACATTTCCTGCAATACACCCAGACTGCCGTCGGCTTTAGTCAGCCCTTCAACGGTGGTGACATCGGCTCCGTTTACCTGTGCCACGAAGGTCGTGCAGGATTTGACGGATTTGCCGTCGATATCCACGGTGCAAGCCCCACAATGGCTGGTCTCGCAACCGATATGGGGACCGGTGATTTTCAGATCTTCCCGCAGGAAGTGAATGAGCAATGTGCGCGGTTCGGCCAGACCTTCGACCTGTTTGCCGTTCACGGTGAGTTTGACGTGCATTTTCGACATGGTTTCCTCCCCTCAACCCGCGCGGCTTTGCGCGCGGTCGATGGCGCGGCGCAACATCACGGCGGCCACGTGTTTCTTGAATTCAACAGGGCCCCGGTTGTCCTCGACCGGTTCGATGGCATCCAGCATTGCCGCTACGCTGCCCTCGACGTCCCCACCCGCCAGCGCCGTACTGGCGTCTTCGGACCAGACGGGCGTGTCGGCCAGATTAGTCATTGCGACCGAGGCCGCTCCGCTGCCGACCATCACCGCTGCGGCAGCGGTGGCGTAATCGCCGATCTTGCGTTTTTGCTTTTCGTAGGCCTGACCGACACCCGCACCCGGCACTGGGATCGAGATGCGGGTCAGGATTTCCTCATCATCGCGTGCGGTGAAATACGCCGCCTCATAGAAATCACGCGCCGCGACACTTCGGTTACCTTCGGGACCGGACAGCTCAAACGTCGCGTTCAGGCATTGCATCAGACCGGGCATGTCATTGCCCGGATCACCATTAGCGACGTTGCCACCAACCGTGCCCATATAGCGCACCTGAGGATCAGCGATCTGCAATGCGGCTTCGCGGATCAGAGGGATCGCCGCGGCCAACCCACCATGGGTGATCAGCTCGTGCTGCGTCACCATCGAACCCAAGGTCACGGTGTCCGGCGCGATCACAATCCCCTTCAGTTCATCAATCGCCTGTAGATCGACCAGATGACCCATCTCGGCCATACGCAGCTTCATCATCGGGATCAGGCTGTGCCCGCCCGCGATCACCCGCGCTTCATCTCCGTATTCCTGCAAGATGCCGATGGCCGAGGCGATGTCGCCTGGCCGGTGATACTCAAAACCGGCTGGTATCATGTTTTTCCTCCCTGGGTCCGAGCAATATGCCTTGGCGGACCTGAGGATAGAAAAGCGGCGTTAAACCCGCACCCGCCAGTAACGTGAAACGGGGCGCGCAGCTTGTTTCACGAAATGCGAATGAGTTGCACGGGCTGCGATCACAGGCCCAGCGCCTCGCGAATATCCGTCAGGCGGGATCTGCTGACAGGTACCTTCGTCAGGGAGTCGACACCATCGAAATAGCAGGTGCCATTGTCCTTGTGCCGTTCGAAGCTCGAAACGTATTTGGGGTTCACCAGATAGCTTCGATGCGCCCGCAAGAACCCTTCGGAAAACAGACGGGATTCCGCATCGGTGATTGACCATGGGCAAAACAGCTTCTCTGAATCCATATAAAGGACGGTATAATGTCCCTCGGCCCGAATGGCGGCAATTCCGGCGGGGTCTGCAAAAAACGTCTGGCCTTCTCGCTCAAACGGAACACCAGCGCGCATCTGCGTCGGTTCAGGCATGGGATCAGGGGCAGGAGCTGCGGTGGCAGTCTCGGGTTCTGGTTCGATGAACGTGATCCCGGTCAACAAAAAAGCACCGCAAATCAGGAAGACGGATACGGTCACCCCCATTGCCAGCACCTGATTGTCCAGCGCAGGACCCGCGCCGCCGGGGCTGTCACTGGCAACGAAATCGGTCAGACCAGTGGCGACAAAATGCATGGTGAACACAGCCAGCCCGAAACAGATCGTGCCTAGCAGGATGTTGCGTTGGGTTCGGTTGCCATAAGCCACCCAAATGGCGGCTACAGACAGTATCACCGATGCCAAAGTGGACAGAACCACGTCGAATACGTTGTACACCGGGCGGCACAGCTGCATTCCCGCCATTCCGACATAATGCATCACCACGATACCAAGCCCCACTATCACCCCAGACCCAATCATCGTCTGCACCGAACGGGGCCGGAAATGCAGCAGCAACAGCGCCAACCCCACCATCAGGATTGCTACCAGTGCCGACATAAGGGTGATCAGAGCGTCGTAATAGAATAGGATCGGCAGTTGCAGGCCCAGCATCGCCACAAAATGCATCGACCAGATGCCGCCGCCCAGAACGATCGCGGCCAGAGCCACAACAAGCTTGCGCTGCTGACTGTCCAGCTTTGACGCACCATGCGTCAGGTAAAGACCGGTGAACCCGGCCATCAGTGCCACGGCAAGCGATGCCGCCACTAACCAGGCGTTATGCGAGTAGTCCAGCATTTGGGTTTGAGCGCCCTCCCCGACGTGAAGGCGACGTTAGCAAACGGATTTAGCTGCGACAATTCACAGTTGGCTGTTGCGGGGTCAGGCCTGCTTTTGAACCTCGGTCTCTTCCGCAACCTCAACAGCATCTGCCGTCACTTCGACCACATCGTCCTCTTCCACGGGCTCCACGGTTTCAGGCTCTTCGGATTGATCTTCAAGCGCGCCAACGATCAAAGGTAACATGTGTACACCGGTCGCACTTGCGATCTCGGGCGTTTGCGGCGTTTGCCAGCTGAGCGTATCGAAGCTGCCGCAGTTCTGACAGACAGGCCCCCATTCGGGCTGGATATCATGGCAGTTGGTACATACCCATTGCGGACCGCGCGGCGCGTTCAACGCCTTGGCCAACCAGCCTTGCACAACAGCGTCCGAAGCGCCCTCACCCCGTTCGATCGCAGCCATCAACGTATAGGCGCGCGCATCACCTTGTTTTTCGACCACATCGCCAAGCGCACGGCGGGCTTCAGGAAAATCTTCGGCCACGATGTTCAGTTCGGCCAGAATCAGACGAGTTTCCATATTCTCGGGATGAATCCGCGTCAGGGCGGTGAACCGCTTGACCCGTTGATCAGGGGTTTCATCCGGCACGATCTCCGCAAACGCGTGGGCCAGATCCGGGTGCGGCTGAACCTCCCATGCTTTTTTCAGAATCTTGGTCGCGGGCCGGGGTTTGCCTTTGGCGATATACGCACGGGCCGCCATGGCGGCAGCAGGTACCAGATCCGGAGACAGGCGGTTGGCTTCGATCGCGTGCTCCTGTTGTTCGACGGTCGCGTCCTCGTCCAGAATTCCCTTGGCTTCGGACAAGGCCAAAACCGCATCGCGCCGTTTGTATACGTCGCGCGGCAGATACCCGGCCTTCAACTTAGACGTCAGGGTAGAACGCGCTCCTGCCCAATCCTGCGCCTTGGTCTGCAGGTTCAGCAGAACATCCTGCGTCTCTTCGTGGCGTGGTTTGATCGCCAGAGCCTTCTCAGCCAGTTTACGGGCGGTTTCGTCATCACCTTCAGCCAGCTTCTGCTTCATGATCCCGCGCACGCCAACAAACCGGGTCGCGTTGTTTGTCACAAGTTGCTTGTAAGTATCCGATGCTTTTTTTGTGTCACCGGTCATCTCGGCAGCCTGCGCCACCAACAGGTTGGTCAGCTCTGGCTTATTCAGCAGTTTCTCGGCCTTGCTGGCTTTGGTCATCGCGACGCGCCCTTCGCCCGAGGCCAGCGCCATCAGGCCATCGGCCAGTGCCTGATATCCTTTTTGCTCGCGATTGCGGTCAAAATACCGGGACAATGCTGTTTCGTCACCGTTCAGGAATTTCAGAGTCGCAATCAGCAGGCTGAGCAATTTGAAAAACAGCCAGACTGCGAACACCAGCACGCCCAACGCAATCACCGACTGAAGCGGCCCAAGTGTGAATTCCGTGCCCGCGACGGTGATTTGAACCCCGCCGCTGGTTTGCATCAGGAAGTGACCGCCCAGCGCCAGCAGGCCGATAATCGCAACAAAAACGAGGATCTTAAACAATGACCACAGCATGGCAGGTCCTTCAGTTCGAGTTCAGGCTGGAAGCCAGTGTATTCGCCGCATCGACTGCTGCGACCCGTGTTTGGGCCGCCTGCTCCCAATCGGCCATTGCGGTCTGCGCCGCTTCGGGAAGTGATTTCAATTCGCTCAGCGCCTTGGGCAGGTCTCCATCCGACAGCGCGGCCTGCGCGCGCGACAGAACGGCATCCGGTCCATCCCCTTCCTGTGGCGTCACAGAACGGGCACCCGTTTGACGTTGCAGGAAGGCGATCAGGCCAGTGCCCTTGTCGGCATCGCGTGCTTCTGCAAGCGCGGTTCGGGCCGCGGCCGCGAAGCTGTTCCGCAGAGAGGAGAGCGTTTCCACACCTTTTTCAGCCGGTCCTGACAATGCGTCCGACACATCCACACCACCTGCTTTCAGCTCTGCGATCAATTCGGAATAGGGCTGGCCCGCGTCCAACTGCCCATGCAGACGGGATAGAACTGCGGCGTTCGTCGCGGCCTGTGCTTCGGCTGACGCTTTTGTCTCAAGCGCCTGAGCGTCCGAAACCATCTTTTCGACCTCGGCCCGCTGCGAAGCCAAAGAGTCCTGAAGCTTCTTCAGTTCAGCCTCAAAAGCGGCCGTGGCTTCGGCCGAAACACTGGATTCGATCGGGGCTTTCTCAAGCGTCGCGATTCGGTCTGACAACGGTCCGACCTGCCCGGAAAGCGTATCAACCGAAGTTTTGACTGCACTCAGGTCATCTTCCACCGGCGTCAGTTTTTCCGACAGCGCTTTGACCTGATTTGTCAAATCGGAAACATCCGGACTGTTTGCAAGCGCCTGTGACAGCTTGGCAATCTGGTCCGATTGGTCCGTCAGCTTAGATTCCAGTGCCGTCAACGCATCCGAGTTGTCAGAGCCATTTGACAACAGTCCGCCATTGCCCACCGCAAATCCTACTGCAGCCGCAATGGCGCCGCCCAGCAAAGCAGGCACAAAACCGCCGCGCTTTTCAACGACACGCTCAACGGTTTTTTCCTCGACCGGAGCGTTGTTTTCAGTCAGGGCTTCGGCTTCGGCTTCGGCTTCGGCTTCGGCTTCGGCTTCGGCTTCGGCTTCGGCTTCGGCTTCGGCTTCGGCTTCGGCTTCGGCTTCG
>NZ_JBQGAA010000023.1:0-34826 GCF_056542585.1 Ruegeria sp. AB9
ATATGACAGATGCCCAAAGGTATTCCTCTCGGCCATCGCTCTCGCTGCTACCGTGCTGTTCTGGCTGTAAATCAATGAGTCTGGAGCCTAGCCACTCACCTGCGTGGGTTGCTGTAAGAGTTTTATAAGCCACAACCGTATCGCCTTCTGCAATCAGCTTCTCAACATCTGCGTGTAAGTCCGGGAAAGCCTCCAGGAAAATAGCATATCCTTGCTTTAGTCCCTCAATCCCGCCAACGAACGCACCGCCCCCGCTTGCAGTATGATCAATGAAGTCTTCGGCAAAAACGTCAGCGATTACCTCGAGTGAGTGACCATTTTGAATTTCGTCAATGTAGCGTTGTACAACTGCTTTATTGGCTTCGGTATCCAAGTTTCCCAAACCGATCCCCTTTTGCCTGTTCAACACAATGAGGCCGATTGAAGTGGATTTAGTCAATGCTTCCTGCTTATTCGAAGGTTTGCTCTCGGTTCTCTGCGCTATTGATGAGCGACTGGCGGCAGCCCCAAGCAGGCACTCGCACGGTGCTACATCAGACGTTGCTGGAACCTAGTATCAGGTTTCATATCAATGAGGCGCTCAAGACCTACGTCCCGCAACAGATGGTTAGGTAATTCGTCCAAGTAATGAGTTTTCCGTTTCCGGCGCAGGAGGTTCCCGCAGAGTTGACAGGCGCTTGTGATATGCAGCCACCAGCCCTTTGGTGGCGACTGCATCAGTGCAGAGTTTAGGAAATTCATCGCGCTGCTCCTTCCAAAGACTGAGCGCCTTGGCTTGTACCTTGTGACAGATGCCTTGATGTTTGAGCTTGGGACGAGGCGTTGGCACACGCTTCGATATGGTTCGCGATGCGACCTGCGCTGATACCTGCCGCGCGGAAGAACCCCTGGAACAACAATCCGTACCCTGTGAACCAAAGCCCAGGATTTCGGGAATCTTCCTGACCCATTGGATGCAATGGATAACCTTTGTTGTCCAACGCACCCATGTTCCCGAAGAGTTCATCCAGATCTGCTCGATAACCAGTGGCGCAGATCACCACGTCGGGGTGGAGCTTTCGACCGCTGGCCAGTTCAACGGCGTGAGGCGAAAAGCCAACGGTTTCGCTGACGGCCGCAAACTGACCAGATTTCAGCGCAGAAACGAATCCATCATCCAGAGCGAAGGTAACTCCGTCTTTCAGCATCCGCGAACCACCTCCCATGACATGGCGGCGCAGGCCATAGCGGCGCAGGTTCCCAAAGAAGGCGCGCTGCATGATCGAAAAGATCGGATCGAGCGACCATTTGGGGAACAGCGTGAACAGGTTAGCCAATCGCTGCAAAGAGAACCCGAATACCCGCGATGGCAAGATCGATGGTCCGTGCCTGACCGAAACCCAAACCTGCGCCGGGTTACTGCGCGACAAATGATTCAACACATCTGTGCCTGAGTTCCCAGCCCCGATGACGAGAACTTTCTTCCCGTCGTATTCACTGGGGTCGCCAAAGTCGGCGGCATGAATGATTTGCCCGCCAAAGTCCTCCATGCCTGGCCAAATGGGCATATCAGGCACTTTCTCTCGCCCCGTCGCGACAATCAGGTGCGCGCTGAAATAGGTGCCTCTGTTGGTTTCGATCTGCCAGATGTCGTCTTCGCGGCGGATTGACAGGACACGGGTCTCGAAATGGATATCGGTGGCAAACTGGCTTGCATACTCGCTCAGATAGTCGACGACGGCATCTCGGGGCAAAAAGGTGTCCGAGTTACGAGGTGCGTGTTGGCCGGGGAGCCGGGCAAAATGGCGATGAATGTTCAGTCGTAACTTCGGATGCCGTGCGCGCCACGGATCGGCCACCCTGTCGGACGCTTCCAGAATGGCGAACGGAATATTCCGGGCGCGCAGTTCAGAGGCCGCAGCCAACCCGGAAAGACCGGCTCCGATAATGATGGCGGTTGTTGAATGAGGAACTGTCATTTGAAAACTCCGTAATCAGTGCACTTAACGGCGCGCGAAAAAATATGCGTTGAGTTGATCATGAGGTAGGTGATGGGTCTCGACCTGCCCGAAGCCTGCATTGGCGAGGTATTCCTGTGCTGTCTCGATACCCCACATTGCCCCGAGACCTGGCCCGCCTTGTCCAATCGACACTGGCGTGCAGTGCATCAGCGACAGCGAATAAAGCAGGGGTGCAAATGGGTTCTGGATGTTGGATTCCAGATTTCGGGACCCGCCTATATCTTGCATCAGGAACAATCCGTCCTCGGCGAGTGAGCGGTAGACAAGGTCCAATAGTCCCTGCGGGTCTTTCTGATCGTGGACCGCATCAAACGCTGTGATCAGATCGAAACTTCCAAGAGATTTGATTTTGGAAAGGTCCTGCGCACGAAATGTCAGATTCTTCAGACCCATGCGTGCTGCTGAGACTTGCGTTTCAGTAAAGGCGTCTTCACACAGATCGATCCCGACAAAGCGGCTTGCGGGAAAGACCTGAGCCAGTTCCATCATCGCGCGGCCCGCACCGCAACCTACATCCAGAACATCGATGCCGTGCTCAAGACGTTCGATCAGACCACGTTCTACAGGAAGGATGTGCTCGATCAGGGCTGATACCACCAGCTGAGCACTGTCTTCTGCCATGACTTCGTGAAAGCGACAGTAGTCATGGTAATGGGTGCCCGCACCATCTCGAAACCGCGCGACCATGTCCTCCTCAACCGAGGCCATGACTCCGATGAACTGGCAGGTTACAGCCATGTTGTCGGGTTTTGCCGCATGGGTAAGCAGCGCCGCGTGTTCAGGCGGAAGAGTGTAGGTTCCGGTTCCGGGGTCGTAGTCGACCACGCCCGATGTCACCATCACGGCCAACCATTCGCGTACGTAGCGCTCGGCCAGGCCAGCCTTCTCGGCCAGAGTTGAGGAGGTCGCGTTGGGTAAATCGGCGAGCGCGTCAAATAGATGGGTACGGTGGCCAATCGACGTCATCAGCGCGAGCGCGGCACTATTCAATGTGCCGACCATCTGCTCACCAAAGCGCTCTGCCTTGGCCTCATCAAAAGTGACTGCTGTTTGTTCGTTCATTGGGTTTCTCCGATGCTTTTGGGGTTCGTCTCGTCTGTTTCTGCATCGGTATTGCCGCAGGTTTGCGAGTCATGATATGCCTACAAATGACCAAATCGGTGAATATCGGACATATCGATGCCAGCATTCAAAGCGCCCTGCCGTACCGTGGTTGTGACTTTGCCCTGCGTCGGAACCTCGACGGCTTACAGTATTCTCGATGCGCTCGCTTCGGTCGGCCGGGATTGGGAAATGCTGCATGGGACCCGTCCCAAGGCGAAGATATTTGACGCCAAGTTGCTGTCGGTAGATGGAACGCCTTATGTCGACATCAACGGACGGCGGATCACGCCGGACGGATCACTGGCCAATTTTGGTCAACCAGACCTGGTGATCGTTCCTGACCTGCATCTTGCGCCTGACGCACCGCTGCCGGATGAATTCGCGGTGGTGGTCCCGTGGCTTGTCAAGGCGCACGCTGACGGTGCGATCATTACGTCTGTTTGTTCCGGCGCGCTCTTACTCGCGGCAGCGGGCTTGCTGGATGGGCTTGATGCTACAAGTCATTGGAGTTTCTGTGATGTCATCGCCCGGAAATTCCCGGATGTCCGGGTACGTCGTGAACGGATTCTGATACCTGCGGGTGACGGGCATCGGATCGTGACGGCAGGCGGAGCGTCTGCGTGGGGTGATCTGGTACTGTATCTGGTCGGCCGAGTTGCCGGTCAGGATGAGGCTCGGCGCCTCGCCAAAATTTACCTGCTCCAGCCCCACACTGAAGGACAGTTGCACTACGCTTCTTTGACTGCGGGAGCACAACATGAAGATGCGCTGGTTGCAGATGCCCAGGTTTGGGCGGCGGATAACTATGCCCTGCCAACCCCGGTCGCCGCCATGGCCGCCCGAAGCGGTCTGACCGACCGAAGTCTGTTGCGGCGGTTTCGCAAAGCCACGGGGCAGACGCCAGTCGAGTACATTCAGACGCTCAGGGTCGAGGAAGCCAAGCAAATGCTTGAGACGACCGATTTGCCCATCGACGAAATTGCTGCGGAAGTTGGATACACGGAACCCTCAAGCTTCCGAAATGCATTTCGGAAGTACGTTGGTATGCCAGCATCAGCCTATCGCAAGAAACGCTTATTATCCCATCAGTGATCAAGGGCAACCCAAACCAGACCTTCAAATCGTGCTCTGTAAACTCCGAGTTGCGGACTTTGCTGCCGTCCAAAAGCCTGGTGTTGAATGGCCGGTTTTTGCGTCAACCAATGGAAGCACTGTTTGATTCAATAATTGTCATATTTTTGATTCAGTTCCGTGAACAAATTGAGTTGTGATGAAACCGGCTGTTATTCAATCATCAAGACCTCGCGTTGCCAGTCTCCATATCCTTTGGGTCAGCCTCGCGCTGATATGGCCGTTGATCTATATCTTCACAATCCATCCCGCCGATCATATCGGATCGTTTTTCAAAGCTTTCTTTGCACTTTGTGCAGTATCAAGCGGGGCAATCGCCTTGAACGAGGGGCGGAAGGCGTGGCGCGTACTCAACACGCCAGGCGATTGGAAAGCCACGGTTTCTTCAAGCCGCTTGGTTTGGGATGTTGCCATACCTACTCAAAATTTGCCGATGGATTTGCCCCTTGTCGATGTTTCCAAAGCACTAAGGTTAGAAATCAGTCGCACAATCAAAGACAGCGATGGTGAGTACACCGAAACCGAAGATCGCTTTGAGCTTCATTTTGTCGATGGACGTGTTCAGACCCTTGATCGCGAAACTGCTGGGCTGAATCCACACCGCGTTTTTCTGGCGCTTTCAGAACGGGGCATACCGTACGAAATTTGGACGCAAAATCACACCAAGAACAGCGTCGATACATCGAGGATTTATCAGCGATCTTATTGAATTGGTGAGTGAATGCTGCCGTTCAATGCTCACCGCCGCAACCTGCACTTTGGGCTCTTTGTGGCCATTCTCCGCAGGTTGCTTGAACATCGGCTAAGCCTTACCAGCGGTCTGCACGACCGAAAAACCTGCTTCGGCCATTTCCGCAACGGACATTCACAAACCTATACTGCTTTCTCCCTGAGCACTCTGACGGCAACCGGCCGCCTCTGATCCCCGGTTTTCCGAAACTGCACAATCACGTCAATCATCGAGCGGCAATATTCGAGGATTTCGGAATAGGTCAGCCCGGTATCCGCCTGCAGGACCATCAGTGCCAGACGCGACAGGGCGGCTTCTGGTGAGGCCGCGTGCAACGTGGAAATCCCGCCTGGATGGCCCGAATTGATGGCGGACAGAAAATCATAGGCTTCGGCACCGCGCAGCTCCCCCATGATGATCCGTTCCGGCCGGAATCGCAGACAGGCTTTCAAAAGATCGCGGCTAGTCGCATGCTTGTGCACCACCAGAGACACCGCATTGGGCTGGCTGGGCCGAATCTCCAGCACGTCCTCAATGGTCATGATCCGCTCTGAGTGGTCGACTTCGCCAAGACAAGCGCGCAACCAGGTCGTTTTGCCGGATGATGTCCCCCCGGACAAAAGGATGTTCCACTTGGCATTGACGGCCGCGCGCAGGAAATCGCCAAAACCCTTGTTCTCGTAGGCGTCGAACACAGCCTCATCGGCGGGATCAACGCCGGATTTCAGATCGTCCATATTGGCGTCCAGGTCCGGCAAGCCCTGCATCAGATCATCGAGTGAGAGTTGCTTTGCCACGGCTCGACGCAAGGCAAAGGCAACACCATCTTCCACGGCGGGTTTGACTGCAACCTGCGCCCGCCACAATGACCCGTCGATTTCGAATTGCGACCCGGCCAGCGGTGTCTTTTCTGAAATGGGATTACCCCCAGCAAGGTCATGTGCAAGCGCCTCGGCATCATCCTCACCTATCGGCTGGTCCAGCAGACGCATGGCCGGTTCGCCACTGCGCTCGATCCAGATTCTGCCGTCCGGATTCAGGACGATTTCAGACAGGAGAGGATCGGAGAGCAATTGCTCTCCGAACACCCGATTCAATGTACTTTGCAGATGGCGACTCATCGGCTCATGCTCCGGTCGCCCTTGGTGCGTTCTTCACGTTCCCGACGCCGTTGCTCTTGCACCGCCGGGTCACGGTCAATCTGCCGATCAAGGTTTTTCACATCCCAGGCTGTGCGAGTGACATTGACGCGCTCCGGCTCGTCAGTCTCGGGGTTCCGGCGTGACCGAGTGACTTCCTCTTTGCCCGCTTTGACAAACGTGGCCGTGTCACCGACTGAGATATTGTTCCGTGCCATCTGGTCCTGCAGGGCGGTGCCCCAGATCCGTTCCGGCTCGTCTTTGCCTTCGACCTTCATATCGACATAGAACGACTTGCTGTTTGGATCATCGGGGCGCAGCAGAGCCTCTTTGGCATCGATGATGACACCAGTAACACCGGTTTCAACGGAGACCTCCTGCCGAACAGCACCAACTTGCTGGCCCTTCTCGCCTGCCTTTGCAGTCGTAGCATCGGGCAACATGGGCTGTTCCCGTGACCGATCGTTGTCGCGTGGTGTGCGCTCGATGTCGGTTGCTTTCCAGGCGCGGCGGTTTGCCTCGATGGTCTTCTTTTCGCCGGTCTTTGGATCAACCTTGCTTACGGTCACCCTCTTATAACCGTCATGAGCAAGCGTGGCCGTGTCACCAATATTGAGGTTTTCACGCTGCATCAGGTCGGGCAGATCGACACCCCAGACGCGGAAAGGTGTGTCGCGGCCGTCCACTTTCAGATCGACATAAGGCGACAGGCTGTCTTTCTCGTCTTCTTTGTAGAGCGCAGATCCAACCTCGACGATCTGCCCGCGCACGCCTGTGTCCAGATCAGGGCGATACGGGGCTGAGCTGACGGCTTTTGCATTTGGTGCCTGCCCTTGCTGTTCCGGGCCTGGGCGTGTGTCGCCCTCAAAACGATCCGGTGTTCGACCTGTCACAAGCTCTAGTACGCGATCCTCGATTTCAAGCAGACGGCCTCCAATGGCAGCCCGGTCAAAGCCCTGCCCTTTCATCCTCTGCATTTCGTCCTGAACGCCGGTCTTGATCTTCTCGTACAGGAACTCGTCACCCCTGCCCTCTGCAAAGGCGCGGTTAATGTCACGGATCTCGCCACGGGCATCGCGGTAGATCTCAGAAGCGTCTTTGTACGCGGTCTTCATGTCGATCCGCGCCTGGTTCTCGCTGAGCGAATGCGCGTTGGCCAAGGTTCTAACATCGCGTTCGAACCAGTTCTCGCGCGTCTGCTTGTCCACGTCAGCGCCATTGCGGATACGCGACAAGACCAGATCGCCATTGATGCCCATCGCTTCGAACCGCTCGGCCACTTGCCTATCCGCATCCTTGAGTACAGCCTTGGTTGCCGCGCCACGCGGATCGTTTGCATCGGCGCGCTCCCGACCATCTGAGCCTCCCCGCTTCAGTCCGATGGGCAGAGTGCGCGTTGGATCTGCTGCGTCTTGTTCTGCAGCCCGGCGCTGGCGTGTCGGGTCCACGTCGTCGCGGCCAACTTCGACCTCATCGTCCCGCTCCAGACGCTTGCCAAAGAACGTCCTGGTCTCTTCATCCATAAGCGGCTCATAGTCCCGCAGAACACGCGAAATCGCGGCCTCAGTCTGGCTGCGCTTGTCTTCGTCCTCCATGGCCTCGGCCTTTGCGTCCATGCCCGTGATAAACTCACGGACATCGGTTCCAATGGCCTTCATTTCCCCATCAATGGCCGGGGCGTGTGTCGGGTCCATCTGGTTGGCGACTTGTTGATTCATGTCGATTTCCTCTGATCTGAGAACCCCGTCCGTCACCAGGATTGATGCTGCGCCGAGTACAGCTTTGCTAAAGGCTCCCAGGGTCTCGGCACGTCCTGGGTATTGGGTTGTGAAAATGCCCTGCTCAAAACCGGCGTGATGCGACCGGAGTGTTTCGCCAAGGGCGGCATAGTCTGCATTACGTTGATCGCTCATGACCTGCAGTTGATCCGGCGCGGCGACTTGCTGTCGACCGATTCCAAAGAAAGGAAAACCACTGCGCTGCTCTGGGGTTGGCCGCTCGCGCAGAGTCCGGCCGTCGCGCCGTGCATGAACCCGCGCGCTGCTTTCGCGCTCCGGGCGCAGGTTGCGGCTGAACCGGCTGGTGGCGGTCAGGACAATGCCAACGTCCCATGCGGTCTCAACCTGCAGCTCTCGCAGATCTTGCGTTTTGATCCCGTACCGGCTCAGCTGAAGGGTCTTGCCAGACGCTCCTGCCCGGCTGATCACCAGATGCGTATGGGGGTGACCGGTGTCGTCGTGATGGGCCATCACATATTTGTAGCGGTCGCCATATTCGCCATTCGCCAAACGCGCGCCGAAACTGCGCGCGGCCTGCTTGGCGGCCTCCCGATCTGTGTCCTTGGGGTAAGACAGGATGACGTGATAGCTGTAGTTCGTGACCCGCGCGTCCATCCGAGCCCAATCCTTCGCCCAGTCGTCTTGCACATTCCGCAGCCCCTCCGTCCCATGCGACAGCTCACCGGTATCGCCACGCTCCATTTCGACGGTGCCCTTGCGTGTGATGTAGGACAGCTGGCCGCCCAGACGGCCGGACGCCGTGACGCCGCCACCTCGGACAACCTTGACCACCGCCTGATTGGTCAGAAGTGCATTGGCAATCATTCCGGCAGCACCACCTGACGGGTTCTGCCGCTGAGGTGATCGACGCCGCGATCGCGCGGGGTTTTGACCAGGGCGCGGCTTCAGGTTCGGGATAAGTTGAAACTCTCCAAACAGCGCGTCCCAGGCCGGATCATATGCGGAGGCTAGGCTGGTCATACCTTAGCCTTCGCCCTGGGTGACACACGTGACGCACGCTGTTTCTCAGCCAGCCGCTCGATCTCTAATGCACGGGTAAAAGACCTCTCATGGGCGGCGTCGGAGTAATCTTCGATCAGCCGGCGCAACTCCCGAACCTCAACTTTCATGGCCTCGATCTGTTCTTCCGTCCGCTTGTTGAGCCGGAACTTCCCGGCATTTGCGGCGCGGGTTATCTGGTTGAGGTTGTTCGCCATGCCCACCAGCTGCACCAGATGCTCCCTAAACTGCAGCGTTCGGAATTCTTCTTTCGTCGGAATACCAAAGGCTATGCGGATACAGACACGCACCAGTCCGGTCACGCTGCGCAGCTGCATGGCCTTGCTGCGTTGCTTGAGGAACGCCAATTCGTCCTCATCAAAGCGCATGGTTGTCGTGACTGATTTAGATACGCCAGGTGGCATCGGGGCTTGCTCCACGATCAGAAATCGTGCGTGGCCCCGTCAAACCGCGCGTATTGTGTTTCAAGTGTAAGTTGAATTGGTAGCCGACTGCAAGTCTAACAGATTGTCGATAGCACAATATGTATTATCCCGCAAAGTAAGCGTAGGATGTAGACGGTCTGTAGCACGAGGCACGTTCATTTGTGGTGTACCAATGCCGTTGGTCAGCCACCTGATCCCGAGCCGCAAACCGCATGCGGCAATCAATGGCTACCCGATGTTGCAGGTTGCAGATTGCCACCCATGGGCCACCGCTTGCCTGCCGGCATACGCGGCGCAGAGCCTGCAATCTGCAACCTGCGCAACGCCCATTTCTTGACGGCACACAGGCCGCAAGCGTTGCAAATTGCTTAGAAAAGCAATAGCTTTGATTTCAGCGCGGGTGACGGGTCGCGCGATAAATTGCAATCGCGAGCCCGGTTGTGGCACGCCGCTGCGCGGCGTGGCTTTCGGGCGCAGACCCGGGGACCAAATTGAAAATCTATGCAGCCGTAAACTCCAAAGGCGGAGCTGGGAAATCTTCCATGCTCGTTGCCTTCGCTTCCGCTTTGCACCATCAGGGTAAACGTGTCCGTATCCTCGATCTGGATTCCCAAGGAACACTCTCGGAATGGTTGAATCCGAACAACGGGTTGGACCCGATCCCAGCCGATGAACTTCTGATCGAGGCCGGGCAGTTTGCCAAGGAAGACGCAGAAAATGCCAAACTGGCTTATACCCATATTCTTGAAGCAGAAAAGGCGGGGGGCTTTGACTACCTGCTGATCGACACCAAAGGTGAGCCCAGCATAACCGCCGCAATGGCGATGGCAGTGGCCGACATGGTGTTGTGCCCGTCTGACGGATCATCGGCGGAATACAAGCCAATCCTGGTCACATACCGATCCTGCGAAGCGGCCTTGCAGCAAATCGGCAGCACCGCAGACCCGAAAGAGAAATTCCGCATCATGTTCACCCGGCAGTCCGTTGCGCAGTCAGCCGGTATCCGGAAGGGCAAACAGGCTTTGGAAAAGCAGTTCACCTGCATTGGTGGCATTGCCGATTCCGCCGCGATGGACGACGCGCTTCGGGCGGGGACAACGATTGGCCGGTTGATGGGTTTTGCGCATGAAGCCATGGGACACGCGGATACGCAGTCAGCCAGGTCGAACGCCCGCCGCACGGCGGATCGGTGCCAAAAGGCGCTGAGCAATGCTGATTTTGTTCTGAACGCATTGAAAGAAAGCGAGGTGCAGCATGTCGCGGCCTAAGGACATCGATAGCCTGCTTGCCGGATCGACATCAGACATCGCGCCGACCGTGACGGAGCTCAAAAAGCAAAAGCAGGATGCGCCTGCAGCTGAACCAAAGCCCAATCCTGTCGAAGTGGGCAAGGCACCTGAACGGAAAGAACGAAAGCCAAGCGCCCGACAGCCGGATGAGCCGCGTCGTGCCGCGATCAGGTTTCAGGTTTCGGCACCTGAAGGCGGCGAAGTGGAAAGCGCCTTAGAGGAAATTCTGGCCGCAGTTCCGAAAACCCTGCGATCAGGCATCAGCATTGGCACCTTGTTCAGACAAGTCTTGATCGAAAATGACGCGGAGATTGCTGCCATGATCCGCAAAAGTGTTGAGGGATAAGACCCATGGACAAGAGATTGTCCGACATCGCGGTGGTGTTCACGGCACCGCTGGCCGAGGGTTAATCACAGACTGGCGCTGAGATATTTGGTGTCTCTGCTTACAGCCTGCTTCGGTCAGGCCAATTTCGCCCAAGGTTGAAATTGCTCAGACTGGATAACCCTCAGCCCCCCAGCGGAGAGGACATTCCAAAACTCTTGGGCCAATAGATGTGGCAACAACGGAATGAGCCAAGGAAAGGCCAGACAGTGCGCGCGTTGGATTACCCTTTGGCTATTGTCCGGTTCATTCGTCCAGAATTGCCCCTTTTTAACGAGCTGGCTGTCCCTGCCCGGCCGTTAGGCCGCACGCCATACGTGGCGCTAATGTGGTCCGGCTCTTTGGCCGGAGCAACGGAAAGGGCGGCTTGCGCCGCCCTGCCCTCTCGTCACTCAGTGACCGGTTCGTCATCGGTGCGCTTCGGGAAGGCCACCATTTCAACGCTGGGGAACATGCTGTGCTTGACCTGGATCGAGGTGATGTTGCCGGTCTCATCGGTGTTGACGAAGAGAACCCCGCAGCGATCCCAGAAAGTCTTGCCTTCTTTTTCACCGGTCTTGACGTTCAGTTTCAGAGTTTGAGTTGCCATTGTTTGATCCTCGCTATGACGTGTTTCGATGAACATGGGAAAAGCGGGCATCAAGGGGATGTCAGCAGGGAATTTGGTCCGCGCGGAATGCGCCACAGGCGCAGGGGAAATTCCCTGTTGAAGCGCGGCGACCGTTCCGGGCACCGCGCGGCTTCCCCGACTGCCCGTTTATGTTCATCCCTTCAGAAACACGGCAGCCGAGGATCATCTCTGGCAACGGGTTTGAAACTGACAGACCAAGTGAAGGGCAAGACTTTCTGGGATCGCTGCGCGCGGGTCATCTGAACAAAGCGATACAATTTGTGGCAGCAACATCACCCCGGTCTATCACAGGCGCAGTGTTCAGTTCCGGGTCCGGGTGGCCTTTCTGGATCGGTAAGACCGTCGTAGCAAAGGATCAAGGATCACCGGCGGTGCAAGCCGCACATTCCAACTGGCGGAGGCCAAAGACCGGACGGTCCGGCCCTGATCCGCGCTTGTGCGGATCAGGTCATCAGCCGGACACAATTTGAAATTGCGGAGTCTGACCAATAACCGGTGCTAATTCTCTAAATTGAACTTTGCTGCCCGAGCCATACCAAAGGTCGGCCAATTGGACGCACTGATTGTTCACGCATCCAAACACAAGATCATTCCGTTTTTCGAACCCCCGCTCCAATCAGAACAGGCATGACCTGCTCATCAGATTTGAACTCGAATACCCGTTCGACCCGAATTGAGCTAAGCCTTGCCGCCTCCAGCGCGGCTTTCATTTGGTTTAGCGTCAATCCAAAACCGTCATCACCTGACGCTTGCCAATCCCACTGAACAAAATGTCCCCCCTTGTTGAGCAAACCCGCCAGCACTGCCACAGCGCCACTGTAATCCGGAAGAAAGGCGCAAACGGAAGAAGCGCAGATCAAATCGAAACCTGAGACCCCGGTCTCCACCTCCCGAACATTTCCCGCTAGCATATCCCCGTGAACGGCCCTGACATTGGGCAGGTTCTTTGCCTGCAGGACTGCAATCATATTCTCCGAGGTATCAACCGCGACAACTTCCTCCACATGCGGTGCGATTTTCTCCGCCAGCAATCCGGTGCCACATCCAAAATCGAGAACTCGCTTTGATTGCCAATTCTTCCCACGAATATACAGGTGCTCGTCCAGCGTGTTGAAAGCGCGACTCGCATAGCGTCTGACGTCGCTATTGTCGTCCCAACCATCGGCATAGTCGTTCCAGTCGTCGGTCATGTTGCTTGCGCTTCCTTGTGGATTTGCATCGGCCCCAACACATCTGCGCTGAGGCAGACGCATCGATACCAACGCGCGACATTGGCTAGGTTGGCGACAACAGTCAACATGGGTTTGGAACGGCATAGGGAGGGAATAGAGGCGACCTCGGCAAGCCTCTGCCGACGTCTAGCACACAAGAAAGAGGCCCACCGAAGCGGGCCACAAGTTTAACCGAAGGAAAGTCTCGAGGTATTGAAACCAGGCTACCGCGTGCGCGCGCGATCGACAACACCGTCGGCTGTGATCGTGGCAATCCGGTCCTCGGTGCGCCGGGTGATCTCCACCCCGTCACCCGTCATATACGCCTCGGCAAACTCGGTGAACTTGAAGATGCTGCCATCGGCCTCAACATGGGTTTCATCTTCCGCCGAGCGACGTTTCACCGACCCGTCATGGCGGATTTCAATGATCGTGTTGTCGGCCATGCGGACCGTCACGGAATGCGCATCCACGGCCACACCCTGCCACCACATGTCTGCGTCGCGGCGCACAACGATACGGTTTGGATGCAGCTTGATCTGCACGTCCTGCGTTGCTTCCGGATCAGCGGCTTTGACCACAACAATCGCCTCCTGTGCGCTGGGGTCGTTGTGGATCGACGCGCTCCCGTTCTTCGGTGGCCAGAGCTTTGGCTGTTCGCGCGGCTTGCCCTCCTGATCCGTATGAAACCCGACAAACATCTGTGCGGATTTCCAAACGCGGCGAGCCGCTTTTTCCAGCTTGTTTGATGAGGTGTCCATGGGTCTATCCAAATCTGTTCTGATCAAGTGATCGCTTTAGAAAAAATGAGCCGGGTGACCGACCTCTGATAGCTATGCGCGACGAGGTATTTGCGCAATGCCACTTTGGGTTTTCATCATTGAGGCTAACACAGCCAGAGATTGACAGGCAGGGCACGATGCGCCCTGCCCCGCTGGGTTCAGAAGCAATCAGGCACCCATGCATCAATCCGGGCTTTCTGCGCCTCGGTCACACCCAGTGCCGCCTGATGCGCGTTGTCGTTGAAGAGCTTGTGCATCGCCTCGTTCTTCGCGCCCTTCTTGGATTTCACGAAGGCTTTGAACATGTCGGTATCGACATGCAGGTCCAGCAGGTGTTTGTAGAGATCATCCAGTTGCCAGCCTTTCAAGCGTTTGAAGCAGTTCTCAACCGACGGGGTCCAGATCGCGCGCATGTCTGCACCAATCTCAGCCTCGATCTCCGCCATGAACTCCGGGCGTTGGGTCAGGAACCGCCGGGCCAGAAAGGCCGTGATCTCACCGTTGCGGGTCTTCTTGCCCAAGTCGCGAAACGCTTTGAACGCCTCCACGCTGCCTTGTGTGGCCATCTCCTTGAACTGGTCATAGGCTGCCTCTGCCGCTTCGTCCCGCTCCCCTCCAAGGCGCGGGTCGAGGATGAACTGGTCGTCGATTTCCGGCGTGTTCCGCTCAGCGCCACCGTAGCCAAACCCAAACAGGTTACTGGTCAGACCGGAGGCCGGGGTTGCGGAGAATGCAAACAGGCTCAGCACATAATCCGGCTTGTCCAGCAAAGCCGTTTGAACCGCTGCCAACCGGATCGCCACCATGTTGTCGATGAACTTCTGTGAATAGGCAGGTTTTGGTTTCTCTTTGGCCTCGGGCTCTTTGACTGGGGCCAAAACACCGGCCTCGATGGCAGCCTGCACATGTTCTGCCGCAACATAGGCCGAGGATGTTTTGATGTCGCCATTGTTTCCAACATAGACAAACACACCGGACAATTTGCGCTGATCGTCGGAATAAAACGGTGCGGCATAGTCTTCGAGCGCGGCCAGCTCCTTTTCGCCAGCCTCGTCCAGAGCCTCAGCCTCATAGAGTTCGGCCAGTTCGTCATACCGCTCGGCCTGTTCTTCGGTGAAGTCCCGGCTCACCATCTCCAGACGGTGCATGCCTTGACTTCCCGAGAACCCATAGGGAATGTAGCTGTCTTCATGGGTCTCCACCCAGTCCCAGCCTTCTGCTTCGCGTAGCTTTGCTGCTTCTGCCGCCAGTTTCTCAGCAAACAGATGATCCAGTAGCGCGCCTTGATTGAACAGGGTTTCATCAGCGAAGAGATCAGCGGTGACCGTGCCGCCTGCTTCAACATAAGCCTCCTGCCCCACAAACACGGCCTTGCGGTTGGTGCTGCTGACAGCCTCAGATGTCAGGGCCTGTTTGACATCATGCTCACTGAACCACCGACACTCTTTAGCCTGTTCCAGAACCTCCAGAATTTTATCTTCTTCGGTGCTGACGGTCATGGCTTTCGCCAGACCCATGCTGATCTCACCAGCCTTGAGCGCGTCCAGAACGGCGGCGGGCAAACCTGCCAGTGCGAGGCGACGGCGCACATGCGCCTCGGTCACGCCAAACGCATTGCTGATCTTGGCAACAGACAGGGATTTCTCAGCCATCTTGCCATAGGCGCGGACCTCGTCCACCGGGTCCAGTTCCTCACGCGCGGTGTTTTCCGCATTGGCCCATTGTTCGGCCACAAACGGATTATCCGTGACCTTCACGGGGACCTGAGCCAGATCGGCCCGCTCGGTCACGGCAAGGTTCAGAGCCCGCAGGCGGCGACCACCGGCAACGATGGCGACCTTTCCATCCGTATCACGCAGACCATTGAGGTTCTGGATCAGGCCGCACATGACCAGACTGTCGGCCAAGAGGGCGATGCCTTCTTCGGCGGCCTCCTGCCGTGGGTTCAGATCGGACAGGTAGAGATTGGAGAGCGAGATGGTTTCGATGGCTTCCGGTGCGGTGAATGTTTCGACTTTGCTCATGGGGCAAATCCTTGTTTGAGTGTTTCGCTTTGTGTTAAGGGTGCCCTACCCCTCTTGGGGGTAGAGCGAGGCCGCTTAAACGGCTGCGTTTTGGATCAGGAAGCGGCGTCCGATGTCGAAGTCATCGCCCTTCCTGATTAGCGCCCACGCTTCCGCGATACGCTGCTGCAAGATTTCATTGCTCAAGGTGTTCACCTCCTTTCTGATTTGGGATTGGGATCAATATTCGCTGGGGCACATGATGGTCAGGACGCGGCGCGTCATTGCGGGATCAAACGGGCGGTCGGACCCGAACGTATAATCCGTGTCGTAGAGGTCGATTTTCCAGAACAGCTTCTGGCCGCTGACTGTCACCGTTCCAAAAGTGTGATCGCCATAAGGGTCATTGCCTTCGTCAAACTGATCATCCGACGCCACTGCAGCCAATGCCGCAGCCTGAAACTCCACCCCTTCGGCTGACACGCCGGGCGTGACAAACACCTGGCCCTGAATGCCTTTGGAGTGCATCTCAATTGCTGCCGTCGGATCGATCAGGGATTTCCGAAACAGATCATTCTGGACCGCAATCTCTGCCGCCTGAAGGCTGGTGTCGTTCTCGATGTCTGTTGTTGCTTCACTGTTCAAAACCGTCTCTCCTTTTGTGGTGCGATCTCCGGGGCTGGTCCCCTTTGGTGCTGGTTTTGAGCCGAGCCCTGAAAGGGCGTCGTCTCTAAAACCTGCCCCGTGGCGAACGCGGAGAGGGGCGAGACAGGACAAATCGACAAGAGTGGTGCGGCCCGCAGCGCAACGCGCGAGGACACGGTCTTGTCTATTTGTCTTGTCCGAGGGGGGAGGCCGCGCCTTCCCCCTGACGTCGGGGGGCGTTTGGCTTGTCCAAATCCCGCCTGACCAACAAAAAAGACCAAAGGATCTTCGAGCCTGCGGGAGCGCAAAAGGGATCATCATCCGAACGGGCAGATCACCACGGCATGGAGCGACCATGACCCAAAGCCCCTGCCCCGGCTCGCATGAGACGGGTCAGGGGCTACTGCGTCAGGGAGATCATGTCGGGGTGTTCTGGGTGGAAGCCGATACGTCGGCTGGAACCTAGAGCCCACTCACGAGCCAAAAGGCTCGGGATTTGCTATGGAAACAAATTGCAACCTGAAGTCACTCACCGACCGGGACGTAGCCTCGACGGTGCTTTTGCTTTTCGAGTTTTTGGAGCGCTTCACTGGCCTGGGCTTCGTCATCATACGTCACCCTCATAGCTTGACCGTTCGTGCCAATACGTCCCCAGGTCCGAAGGACGGACACTTCCCCAAACAACGTCGGCTGCAACTCTATGCCATAGAACCGCACCATGTTAACGTCGGGGTCCACATGGATCAGGTGGACAGGTGTCGTTGCTGTCAGTTCCATGACGCGATTGTCGGTTTGCCTACATTCTTTCGCCGCGCAACACTTCGATGGAAGGCAATGGTCGGAATGATAAATTTCGAATTTTCTCGGTTGCACGAACATTGTTAATGCACCGAGCGACCCTGCGAAAAATGTCCGTTGTAGGTGGTAGTAACCGGACGTAGGATGCGGAAAAAGCACAAGCAATTAAGATGTGAAATGAAAGTACAAAAACCGGTTTTTGGTGAAATCACCCAAGGTACATTGTTCAACTGCGCTATTGCCGACAGATACCGAGACAAGCGCGTGCATGGGTTGGCCATCACAGCAAGATGCGACATCGCAAACGACAAATACCCACTACTGAACTATTTGCCCGTCGTTACGTTGTTTGACTGGATGCATTGTGATGGATTCGAAATCTTGTTCGGGAATGCCTTGCGATCAAAACGCGGAAGTTTCGAAGGTACCTTGAAGCAGGCAGGGGTGGCCGTGAGCGTATTGGCATCCATCCCGCGCCAGGAGGTGGTTTCTAGCTTCTTTGATGATGAGGACGCGACTAGATCGCAGAAGAAGCTTGCTAACAAAGCCCACGAGCAGGCGGACCGGCTTGATCGCCTTGAGGCTTTGAGCGCGGATGATCCCGAAGACAGAAACTGGTTCCTAGATACACATGAAAAAGAGGTATCGGCGCTTGTGAAAGAGCTGATGCAGCACAAGGTACCCAGTTTTTACTTTCTTCCCAGTGTAACCGATGACAATGAGAATGACGGGCACGTCATCCTTCTAAGAGAGAGTGCGTTCTTGCCCCGAAGTATAGCCAAGGAAGTGGCAAACGGCATGGACCGTCCTGCAAAGAGTGGTTCTGAACTAGGTATCCACCTTTCATTCGAATTTGATGACTTCGCCATGCCAGTTGGGCAAGTTCCATCTCCAAACATCGAACACATTCTGCAGACATTTTCGTACATGTTCGGCCGAATTGGTCTGGAAAATTATGGGGCGGATTTCATATCGGATGTCTGTGGGCGAAAATTTGGGAAAGAGAGAACTGCGTGATATGAAGTACATTGTTTTTGAAGAAAGCGCAGTCGACGAGTTTGTATCCAACAGGTTCTTTCAAACCATCGAGTTTGACTTGGCTCGTGCACTTTATGAGTTGGTTTCTGGAGGCGTGACCTCCGCCGTTTTTCCGCCTGAGATTTCGCTGGTTAAGCTGGATGATGGTATAGCATTTGCCAGTCACGAAGCCTCGAAGGAATCGCACTTTCTGGTCATAGATTTGGAGCAGTCCCGGTTCTTAGAAGAAGTGGACGCTGGCGAAACGGTTTTCGTTCTTCAGAAAACCCTCAGGTTTGCGAAAAAACTTTGGCAGAATTTATCTTTGAACTTCTCGGAGAGGGTCATTCCAGCCAGTACAAAAGCCATTCTTTTCCCCTATCCTTATAAGCCGACACCGTACCGAGTAGTTATTGAACAGGCTCCATGGGCCGACCGCCTTAAGAAACGAGACTTTGCCGGAAAATTCTTGCTCGTCTACAAGACGGGTTACGGGAAAGGTGACGCAAATACCGAACAGGCAGGCCTTACAAATTTCAAGAAGGCTTTTGGGCAGGTCGATGAGGTCATTTCGAAAGCCCGTACATTGACGTCCGCACGGGCTGCGACTTCTACAAGCGTAGTGCAAGTATCGGAGTTGGGCACCGTACCGGGCACTAACGGAACATCAATGTTTCAGTCGTTTGATGACTGGATGAAGATGCTGACCAACAAACAAAGGGAGTTCATTGAGGCACAGGTAGATGGCGCCCATCGTATCGAAGGTGCGGCGGGAACTGGGAAGACTCTGTGCTTGATGTTAAAAGCGATAGCATCCCTCAAAAACTCAGTCTCCGAAGGCACCTCGCGTCACATCGTGTTCGTAACCCACAGCGAGGCAACGAAGCGTGCTATCAATGAATTCCTCATGGTGCTCGACCCGGACAATTTCTCGGACCGCGATCGCCTCTTGGAGAAGAATACTCTGAAGGTTTGCACATTGAGCGAACTTTGCGCAGAACAACTGGCCCAGCATATTAGCGAGTCCGAGTTCATAGACCGGGATGCCTTGGAGTCAAAGGAAACACAGCTTCTGTACGTGAATGAGGCGTATTCCGACGCCATGAAGAACGACTTTCCATCTCATGAGAGGTTTTTGTCCGCAGATCTAAGGGAGTTCCTAAAGAAAACGGACGGCTGGGCGGTTACGGAAATGCTCCAACATGAGATCAGCGTTATGATCAAAGGGCGTGCATCCGAGGACTTCGATGCTTACAAAAACGCTCCCTCTTTAAAGTATGGAATCCCAATAGTGGGTGACGCTGACAAGGGCTTTGTTTTCGCGGTATTCAGGAAGTACCAAGAGCAGCTCGGCGCGGTATCCCAATTTGATACTGACGATGTAGTTCTGACAGCCATCGGTCAGCTTGATACGCCTGTATGGCGGAGGAGACGTGCTAGAGACGGATATGATGCGGTTTTCATTGATGAAACCCATCTGTTCAATATAAACGAACTCCACATTTTTCACTACTTCACGAAAAGCGACACCCATTTCCCAATTGTCTATTCGATCGACCGCACTCAGGCAGTGGGTGACCATGGTTGGACCAATCAAGACATCTCTGAGACGCTCACCGGTGGCCCGACGAAAGAAGATCAGAGTAAACTGCAAACGGTTTTCAGGTCCTCTCCCCAGATCGTAGAATTGGCGTTTTCGATTGTGTCTTCTGGTGCCACCCTCTTTACAAACTTCGACAATCCGCTTGAAGCCGCTGCATCGAGCTTCACGGACGAAGAGGAGCGGATGTCGGCACAACCCGTGTTCCGTTCGTATCCAAATGATCAGGCGATGATTGAAGGCGCTTACGAACGCGCGGAGGCCATGCAGAGGGATATGGGATGCAAGAAAGGTAAAGTTCTGATTGTTGGCTTTGACAAAGGAGTGGTCGAGAGCCTACAGAAATACGCCGAAACAAAAAACAAACCTCACATCCTGCTAAAGAAGCGTGGTGACGTTGAGGCTGTTGGTGAAGCTGAAGCTTCCGGGAAATTTGTAGTAGCCCATGCAGATTTTGTTGGTGGGCTGGAGTTCTCGGGAGTTGTTGCCGTTGGAGTAGATAAAGGGCGTTTGCCTCCCTCGAAGGATCAGTCGAGTGAAAGCAGTAAACACTTCCTGTCCTATTCGTCGCACAATAGGCTCTATGTCGCTGTCAGTCGTGCGAAATACAGAGTGGAACTTCTGGGAGACCAATCTCGAGGGCCTAGCGACTTGATCGAACCTGCGGTGCAAGCGGGCATTCTGACGCTGAATCAATAGGTGCCGTTAAGCGGATATGTGGTTTGGTATTGCCATGGATTTGCGACAAATATCGATTCTCTAGGAACGGCAGCCAGCACATCGCATTGTGCCGGCAATAGCTGACTTCGGCGGTATCGTTCGGCGCTGCAGTACAGCTTCACCAGAGCGGCCATTCGTGCATCTTGGAGTTCGGTCACCTGTTTGATACATGCACAAAGAAAGAAACTAATTTATTGATGGGGTCTAGTTGTGCACGAGCTTCCCGCGAATTTTCCGGACCCAGAGGTTGTACTTGCGTTTGAACCTGAAGAGTTGGCGGGTAAGTTGCTTTTCTTCCTTCGCGAAAGGTGCGGCCGCGGTGATCAAACCTTTAGCATTCACAACCTGATGTTGGAGACGAAGAACTCAGCTGGATACAATGACAGAACTCCCAGTTATCCAAGAGAGTACATAAAAGAAGTTAGCCTGGCTGTCTCAGAGGCTCTTGCATGGCTTCAATCGCAAGGCTTTCTTGTGCCGGAACCCGGAAACGAGAGTTGGAAGCTTCTCAGCAGGCGCGCTAAATCCTTCAAAACGGAGACAGACTTCGATCAATATGTGACCGCGCGTCGGTTGCAACGCGATCTACTTCACCCCGAAATCGCCACAAACGTCTGGATAGCGTTTGTTCGGGGCGACTATGCTGAAGCCGTCTTTAAAGCGATGCGGGCGGTCGAGATTGCGGTTCGTAGTGCCGCAGGTTTTCCCGAAGGAGATCATGGTGTCCCGATGATACGCCGCGCCTTCAATCTCAAGGATGGGCCACTGCGTGACCATACGCAACAGGACGCCGAGGCTGAAGCATTGATGCACCTTTTTGCGGGGGCCATCGGATCCTACAAGAACCCGCACTCTCACCGAAATGTATCTATGGATGATGCTCAAGAAGCGATTGAGATTGTTTTGCTCGCTAGCCATCTCTTGCGCATTGTTGATGCTCGCCGGACGTTGGACGGCAAATAGATCACGGGACATCCGAGAAAATCGGCCCCTAGCTGCAGTTCAATTTGTTTTGGCCACGCCAAGCTGCAACCCTTCGAACCAGAGAATCGCTGTAAGCACGCGCCCTACTAGTGAAAGTATTCTGATCACGGAAAAGTAGGCACCCGAGGTGCTTACAAGTTTAGCGACCGCGGCGATCGCCTCGTTCTTCGCCAAGTTCATCCCACCACGGGAGTAGTTTTCCAAGTTCATCGGCAAACGGGTAGTCTCGATTTGGATGCGCTGTACCCGCAACCAAATCGTCGTGCACGCCGTCCAATCGCCAGCCCCAATACTTTTTGGTGTTGGTTGATTTCAAGGCCTGTAAAAAGGTAGCTTCCGTTGAAGTCGATAATGTGCGCTCAAGTTCCGGAACAGCGACGAAGACGATGGGTTTTCTGTCTGCCTCAGAGATCTCGGGGTCCTTTTCAAGCGCCATTTTTTCTGCGTCTGCTAGAACCTGTTTTCTCAGGGTGTCAGCCAGCACAAGCCAGTTGTCCAATGTCAGCACCACTCCAATGGCATCGTCATCGGCAGTTCTCCCTGCGTATCCCCGGCGGCAGTGTGAGAAGAACCGCCACAGTTGGAAAATAGCCTTCGTTATGTCTTGATAGCCTCTCGCCTCAATCGGGTTCATCCCAAACATCGCTTGCTGCGACATTCGCGTTGCTTTGCACTCGAATGCGACTGAAATCTTCCCGTTCTGCCCACAAAGAACGTCTGGGGTGTCAAAGTTGTTCGGTTTCTTTCGGTAGCTGAATTCTCTTTCCCATTCTAAATCGGGCAACGTTTCAGCAAGGTAGCGCGCACAGTAATCTTCGAAACGTCTACCGTAGTCGTCTCGAATGGGACCACCGCCGCCCACCACATCGTAAAAGACGCCAGATGTAACCCGTTCAAGGATGAGTTCCGGTAAAGGCGCGCGAATTCGTTCGCACTCTTGGCCAAAGCGTAAGCAGGGGGTTTGCCGAAGAATGCTCGGTTTGTCTGCGGTGTGGATCGTCTTGCGTCGCCTGTCGCATGCCAAAGCCCCTGCCTTTGGAAACGGCATTGCAATGAGCGCCAAGACCTTTTCGACTTCCTTCCAACTGACACCCAGTTTAGCCCAAGTATTGTCGTTCCGCACAACCGGGAAGTTGGTCAGAGACACAAAGAGCATGAACCCAATTTGTGAAAAGCGGTTCAGCGAGATTCCATGCGTATCCTCGAATTGAACCGCGCAAGGGCCTTGACCGTAAACATAGGCATTTCGGTAGAATTGGGGGATATTCACAAAGCCGCGCTGCCAATCGAACTGCCGCGCCGCGATGCGCCCCATCTCGATAAAGATATCTTGCCGCTTCTTCTGAATTCGGTACTCAATATTTTCCAGCTTCCGAAGCCAATTCACGCAGTCCATGGCTGCACCAAAGTGGTTCCAGCGTAGGAACCTTGTTGGTCCGTTTCTATTCGGCTTGGCCTTTGGAACTGTCATCAACTCGTTTGCCAGCGTCTCGATTTCCCACTTATGAATCGAGTATTTGCTTGGCCTCTTCGCGCTGATTGCGCCGTCAGGAATGGTTTCTGGCAATATGAACTTGCGCGCCGGGTCGGGGTTTTTGGTTTGTAAAATATGAGTGGCCCACAAGAGTTGCATGAACTCTTCGTCGCGCGCGCGCGACAGCAGCTTGTTTAGCTTCTTCCTGTAGTGCTCACGCATTGGCTTATGCTAGCGAACCTGTTTCACTGCATCCCGGACAGACTTAGCGAACCATTGGTCCAAACCGACATCCAGTGCGAGCCGGTAAAACTCTTCGTCTTGATCCTGCAATCCGTACTTACGAACGATATCCCGAGTTCCCTTGCTAATGTCGGTGATATCGCCCGACGATACCCATTCCGGTTTGCCAACCACCTTTTCAAACTCAGCAATTGCCGCCGCTGGCAACTGAGCACCGAAGAGAAAGAACCGCAGGTAAGGTAAGAAGTTGGGGTGGGTGTAAATTTCGTCGCCTTGGTTTCCGTTGCGCTCAAACCGGCCCCTGTAGGAGGTCTTGAGCCGCCCAAGGTGATACTCAGGGTCTGACCAGTATTTCAGGCGGATTTCGGGGATAGCGTTCCGCTCTGCCAAAGACCTTAGTAGCTCCAAGATCAACAGCGCTTGTCGTTTGTATTGCTCATGATCAAGCGCAGTTTGATCCAGCTCGATGCCATTGAGGATCTCTGTCTCATCTTCCGTGAGCTCAACTTGATAGCCCATTATCGCACCCCAGATGTTCGTTTTTCGTTCTGGCGAACTTATGGCGATATCGAAAGCTTTTCAATCAAAAGGAGGACGGTCTGTACCCGTCTCGGGCCATTGGTAGGGTTGACGATTGCCGCTTCCTGAAATGCGCCGCTCAACCTATAGTTAATTGGATTTAACAGAAACGGTGAAATATGGCGTCGCTTCAAGATGCAGTTGTAAAAAAGTTCCTCCAGACTCTGGACGAAAATGAGACATTCGATCAATCCAAGACCGCAAAGCTTGAAGCTCTCCTAAAGGCAGACGGGAAGATCAAACCGGACGATCTTGCCGCAATCTTCGCCCTCCCGGACGGTGGAGAGATTCTGTGATCAAGATTGCTTCGGCGCATATCGAAGAGTTTCGCGGCATTCGGAAGCTCGACATCCACTTTGCCGAAAAGTCCTTCGCGGTATCCGGCCCGAATGGCTCGGGCAAGAGCGGGGTCATCGATGCAATTGAATTTGCACTCACAGGTCAGGTTGGTCGTCTGACCGGAACGGGAACCAAAGGGTTGTCGCTTGGAGATCATGGTCCGCACGTTGACCGCATCAAATTCCCAGATGCGGCATTTGTAGAGCTTGAAGTATCATTTCCGACGCTGGGCAAGAGTGCCAAGCTGACCCGTAAGATATCTGCGCCCAAAAAGCCAAAGATTGAGCCGAGCGATCCGGACATCGTGGCGATATTGGATGAGGTTGCTCAGCATCCCGAAATAACTTTGGCGAGACGGGAAATTTTGAAGTTCATCCTGGTCGAACCAACAAAACGCTCTGCGCAAATTCAAGAGATTTTGAAGATCGATGAACTGGGCCAGACTCGTTCGGCATTGAACACTGCTTCCGGCAAACTCAATCGGGCTGCGATCGCTGCTGAAAAGGATACGCTGAACAAGAAAAACACACTGATGCAGCACTTGGAGATTGCCTCATTGTCTGCAGCCGAGATGCTGGGAGCCGTAAATGCAAAGCGCGAGCTGCTTGGCCTCGCGATCCATCATGCCATTACGGCCGAGACCGTCATCGACCAAGGTTTGGCAGAGCCTAACGAAGAAATATCACTCAACAAGCCTGCCGCACTGATTGAACTAGACAAGCTTTCTGGGTTGATAGCGGGGTTTGGCCAGGCAAATTCGCCAGACGCGCAGGCGCTTGTTGTTAAGATCGAGCAAATTGAAAATGACGCACAGCTTCTTGTTTCGTTGCAGCAACGTGAGTTGGTGGAACGCGGATTGAAGTTGGTCGATGGCCCCTCATGTCCGATGTGCGACCATGAATGGCCAGATGAAGCACACCTACTTTCGCATCTGCATGCAAAGCAGCAGAAATCGAAGGCTGCCGGGGAACTTAAGCAGAAACTTTTGGATCACGCGTCGGCGCTCTCAACGGAGGTTGGAGTCCTAAAGGCGCTATTGATCGAAGCGCATCGTATTGCGAAACTTGAAAACGCGACCGAGATGTTAGCGAGCGTGATGGCTTGGGGCAAAGACCTCGCCTCACTACAGGAACGGCTAAAGTCATTTACGGAGATCTTGGAGCTCAAAGATCGGCTTACTTCCGGATGGCCGGACATTCCAGAAGACTTCGAAGCAAAGCTTGCAGCTTTTGTTGACGCGATACGTGCGAAGCCCGACCAGTCAGCGACCTTGGCCGCGCAGAGCTTTCTAATCAACGCGGAACAAAGGTTTAAGGACTACAAAGCAGCCCGGCAGGCTGAGAAGAAGGCGCAAAAGGCCCGTGACGCCGGGAAAGTCGCCTACAACGCATGGTGCGCCGCAATGGAGTCTGAACTCGACGAGCTATATGAGGCTGTGGAGGATGACTTCAGCAACTTCTACCGCATCTTGAATGATGGCGACGAGCAGAAATTCGTTGCCCGATTTAAGGCCACAGAAGGGCGACTCGATTTCGACGTGAACTTTTATGAGCGGGGCCTCTTCCCGCCAGGGGCTTTCCATAGCGAAGGACATCAGGACGGAATGGGGGTCTGTCTCTACCTTGCTTTGATGAAGCGACTACTCGGCGATAGCTTTACGGTCGCGCTGCTTGATGACGTAGTCATGTCAGTCGATGCAGACCATCGATACCAGTTCTGCAAACTGTTGAT
This sequence comes from Ruegeria sp. AB9, assembly GCF_056542585.1. Classification (NCBI taxonomy): domain Bacteria; kingdom Pseudomonadati; phylum Pseudomonadota; class Alphaproteobacteria; order Rhodobacterales; family Roseobacteraceae; genus Ruegeria; species Ruegeria sp. AB9. The sequence continues at coordinate 25,759 of NZ_JBQGAA010000023.1, forward strand.
GACGGAATTTCCAGACACGCAATTCATAATAGCAACGCACGACAAAGTTTGGGCAGAGCAGATGCGCTCAGCGAAGTTGGTGTCGCGAAAGACGTCAATGGTATTTGACAGTTGGTCAGTTGAGACTGGTCCTTTGGTGGAGTCGAATCCGGAGATTTGGACGGAAATTGATACAGCCTTGGCGAAAGGCAAGGTCGAAGTTGCTGCACCGATATTGCGGCGTCACATGGAGTTTGTCTCTCGATTGCTCGCGGATCAACTTGCAGCACAAACTGTCTTTCGAGCTGACAACAGCTACGATCTTGGAGGGCTATTACCAAGTGCTATGTCCAGGCTGTCAGACCTTTTAGGAAAGGCCATCGACTCGGCGCAATCATGGGGTAACGAAGACCAAAAATCCAAGGCACTTGCGCGCAAACAGCGGCTAAAGCAGGCGAACACCCATAAGGGCGAAGAAGACTGGACGATCAACAAAGCAGTACATTTCAATGAGTGGGCCAACTTTAGTCCAAATGACTTCAAACCCATTGTTCAAGCGTTCAAGGATCTTTTGGCATGCGCGCAATGCGATGACTGCGGATCATGGCTGTACATCACACCCAAAGGTACTTCTCCCGACGGACTTCGGTGTTCGTGCAATATTGTGAATCTCAATCTGAAGAAAAAGCAAAAGTAACTACCCTGAGCGCCTTTCGTTGTAAGCGTCGTAGAGCAAACTAACGTCTGCTTTGGATGCCTGCAGCTAAAAATTTTACGATGACAGCGAATGGCCGCTCTCCGCCCATTCTGTTGAAAAACAGCGTGTTACGGACGCAGAAAGTGATCTGATGAATGCAGCGCGCGTACCTTTCAGATCTTCCAGTGCGATCTGCGCCAGTTTTTCAGCGCCAAGCTCTTTATAGTTTGTTGATAGAAATGGCGGGTATTCGGGCAATAGTGAAACTCTTGAAATCAGGGGCTCAGATTTATTGCCAGGATACATCACTGTTCGGTAGATCGTCCCGGTGTAGGACCATCACCACATTTGGTCTACTGGACGGCAAATGGTCAACCGCGTCCCAATCCCAAAGAACCAGATTGATGTCATCCGGAGTGGCCCCCGATGCGAAACTATTCACCAGGACACCGGCATAGCCTTCGCCTTTCAGACTTTCCGCAACATCATGAGTTGAAGGGATCAGTCCCTTGTGCATCTCGGATTCCCAGTTGTCATTGGCGATGTCTTCCCAAGTGATGCCCAATGCCAGTCTGGTATCTCGGCTGGTCAGATCAACGATATGATGGCAATCAACCGCCAAAAAATAAAAGGTATAGGGTTCTTGATTCAGGCTGAAACGCACCTCACGCGCGGCTGATTCATGAGAAAGCGACGTATAGAGTGCGGGCTCCCCGATCGGGTTGAACCGCCCACCCCGTCGCGCAGCCCCCTCCCCCGATGTTGGCAGATACGACCAACGCGGCTTTGCGGCGCGGATGACAGTACGCTGCACCCTGATGGCATGCTTCAAGCGTAACCGCCTTCTAGACGCCGCAGAATATGGGACTTCAACGCTGCGTTTTCTCCATCCTTTACGATTTCCTCGGGCGTGCGTCCGCCAAAACCCACAATGGGTTCAGACCGATACCAGGCATAAGCCATGAGCGAGCTTCCAACAGCCGGTGCAACGGCATTCAGAATCTCGACAAGATGACGCAAGGATGTCTGGACTGATACTGAAGCCACACGCTGCCGCCGAGACAAGGATTCCGGGGCAATGCCCAAAGTCTCACCGATCTCGCGCTTGGTGGTTTTCAGATGCCGGGCCAGACGATCCGGTGAGATCATCCGGTTTTCTACAAGATCACGTAATTCCATATCGATCACTCCTGTTGCCACAATATATGGACCAAATTCTTGACAATCAAGGCGGTTCGGTCCATTGCGCCATGTTACGTGTAGGAAACTCAAGCTATCTACCGGCTAAATCCTCCATAGAGGCGGCGATTAATATACAACTCCCCTGCCCTCCTATTCCCAATCATTCCTCGGAGATAAGCCAATGCCGAGGCTTCCGGTGTCGCCTTCGAGCAACTGGCCAAATTCCGGCGCACCGCGTCATAACTGCCATCGTAAATGCGGTTGCGCAGTTCTTCGCAAATCCGAAGCAGATGATGGAAAAGTGTCCTGTACAGCACTCTAAGTATTCTTGAGATTTTCCAACGCACCCTGCCTAGTTATCTGAGGTGTTAACAGTGCCGTTGGCTCCATGTCTCCTCGATCAATCTTGCCCATGATCGATGTCAGGTAGGATCTATGGCTTTGAATCCTCTCAACACGCTGCAAGATATAACCTAAGGCCATGAAGCGTATCGCTGGGCCATGTGATAATTTCATTGCATACCAAGCCTCTCCAAGCAGCATGTGGTCGGCCAACTGGTCCATTAGTTGATCACAATGCGCTTGGTCTCGGGCAAACCTCAATTCTGAACACAGCCGAGGGAATGCGTGTTCCATTTGATCCTGGGTCACCTTAATCTGAGAATGATCTTCTTTTTTACAATTATGATTCAGTGAATGTTCTTTGTGCCCCTCAATTTCACCGTCGCCATCCCTCAAATTGATGGCCTCGCAGGGTTGTGATGGGTGGTTGTCCACAGAAGTGCTCTCATTGATCTCGTCCAGCAGCTCCACAAGAACGTCATATTGCGGCCGACGGCGCAGGATCAGTCGCGCCCGAACGAGTAGATCCTGAACACCATCTGAGATGGCATCCTGAAGCCGGGTCAGCGCCAGTGTGCACTCATCCCGCAGTGTCCGAAGGGCCTCTTGTGTGCGTCGATACTCACTGGCAAGGGCTGTGAATTCTGCATGACGGGTTGCCAGTGGTAGTAGTGACAAGCCGCTGACCAGTGCCACCTTCCCTGCTTCATCTCGTCTGCACCATCTTTTGCCGTTTGCAGCGGCAACGCGTTGAATGATGCCCAACTTGATCAGCTTCGAGATGTGACGCTCCACTGTCTGAATGCTCACGTGGGCGCGCCCAGCTATTGCAGCGTTGCTAGCATAGACGATGTGATGGTCATCGGCTAATTCGCTGACACGATCAGCTGACATAAATGATAGCATAGTTCGCATAATTGAGATGCTCGTCGCCTTCAGCCCAAGTGGTTCACGGGCTTCTTCGATAGCACGGAGCTGCATCCATTTGGGCGCACTACTCCCCTGCCCGGTTAATGACCTGACTGCTCCTATTGGAGCGCAATTTGTTACTGTCCTCATGGTTTTTTGTCAGCAGACACAGAAATATCGCCCACCCAAGGGTGTTTTTTCTTGTGTGGCGATTCGAGAGGAGCTAAATTCAAGTTGCTAGACAAGATTTGGTCCTCGGGAGCATCACCGCTTTCGGGGGCTATTTCTTTCTACCTTTCTCCTTTGCTCGCTTGCCTTTGATTTAGTTCACAGCTGTGAACTTCTTACTTCCGGCCGCTCACTGCCTCAAAGCGGTCTCGGAATTCCTTCATTAAAGTTTCAATGTGCTCATCCAGCCAATCAGAGAAGCCAGGGGCCGCACTGTCATTAATGCTGATGTTTAGCCCGGAGGCCCCGTGTTTAACAGTTGCTAGGCCTTCTCCGACGATTCTGGGGTTCGGTCTAGGTGTTTCGGATTTCCTTTTTATCTCATCAAGCAGTGCCAAGAGTCGTTCATCTGAAGAAGAGCTGGGAGGCAGCTTTTCCAGTTCCCGGAGTGCGTTGCGAGGTGTGATCACCTTTTGATCCAAAGCGTCTACCAAGATCATCCACTTGGTGCGACCGAAGCCTGGTGCAGCTCCAATGGCATCACCCAGTTCGCGCGGTATTGACTTCGTGATGCGCTCCAAGTTGGACAATCCGGACTTTGTCAGAGACATTATTGTTATGACCTCTGACCTGTTCTTACCTGAAGCAATGATGTCTGTAGCAAAGCGTGCGCGCTCATAGAATGTGAGGTCCTTCCTGGACGCATTTTCGAGAGCTTTGGCGATCAGAGCCTTGTCATCATCGAGGTCGACAACGTTAGCTTTGATCTTAATGTTTTCATCTGGGTAGTTTTCTTTCAGATAGCGGCAGGCAGCCAGTCGACGGCGACCATAAATGATTTGATAACGCCCGGTTCGACCAGGCTCATGGCGCACCTGAATTGGCACCTGCTGACCATTCTCTCGAATACTGTCCGCCAGTTGTTCAAGTGAATGGTTGGGGACGTCCGTGTCTTCGTCAGCTCCGGAGTTCACAGCTGTGAACTTCTCGAGCCGATCCTCCACGCCCCAATCATCAACAAGATCGGGGTCGATCTCATCAATAGCGTTATAGGTGTCTTCAATGAATTGGAGACCCGGAGTGATTGGTCGGGCAGGGGAAGGGGCCGTGTCCTTGACTTCCATAGTTGCTTGCTCTGCGATCTCCATCATGCTGGAGTGACGCTTTCTTGCTCTGCGCTCTTTTGCCATCAGATGCGCCCCCACGCTTCAAGAACCATGTTTTCTACTTCTTTACCGACGGCATCCATTGATGCCTTGGCTCGGTCGTAAGTTGCCCGTGTCAGGTCAGACCTATTCAGCTCATAGATTGATTGCTGAAGCATGGCTGCATCACTGATGGCGGTGCTTTTTAGGCTGGTCGCGGTCATTACTCGCTCTTGGAAGAGGGCTCGCATGAACGCGACAATTGTCTGAGATGGTGTATCGACCGGCTCGTCCCGTGTAACCAAGAGGCGGTAGTTATCATAAACAAGTTTTGCTCCGCTTCTTTCAATTACCTCCATGTACGACGAAGTCATTTTGAGAAACTGCGCGGTGGATGCGACATCGAGCATCGAAGGAGTTAGTGGTACAATCACCGACGTTGCGGCCGCCATACCACCCATTGTGATAAAGCCAAGGCTGGGGGGGCTATCGATCAGAACCACATCGTAATCGGCCTCCACCGACATGATGGCGTCATGAAGGCGCGCAAAGAAGGGGTGCTGCTTGCTGTTTAGCTTTGCCGACTCTGCCTCAAACTCAGACAGCATCAGCCCGCCTGGCGCGATCGAAAGGCCAGGAAAGTACGTTTCTCGGATGACATCCTTCATCGAAATCGGATCATGGTAAGTGATCGCGTCGTAGACGGTATCAATACTCTCATCCAGCTCGGTTTGAAGGCCGCACATTGCCGAAAGCGAAGCTTGAGGATCAAGGTCAACACAAAGCACCCTGAAGCCTTGTAGTGCGAGGTAATGTGCAAGGTGAATACATGTCGTGGATTTGCTGGAGCCGCCCTTGAAATTCATAACCTGAATTCGTTGTAGTGGCTCACCCTCGCGCCGACTGGGGAGATATCGTCCTGGAGTTTTACTGCGGGCGTCCAGAAGCTGCCGCAATTCCCAAACTTCCTGACCTGTATAATACCTGCGACCGTGCTTGATTTCACTAGCCTCGGGAATGGCGCCCTCAACAGTCGCTTTGCGAAGATACTGATGGCTGATGCCAATCAGGTCACAAACTTCTTGAGCTGGGAAAAGCCGCAGCTGCTTTATCGAGTCTGGAGCATAGGCCGCAAGTAGGTGTTCTTTGATTGCGAGATTCAATCGACTACTGATCTCACTGCTGATATCAACTGGGGAGGTTGATGCGATAGGTGTGGTTGGGATCATGGTTACATCTGTATGCTCGAATTGGCGATTTACGCTCTACCATCACTGAGACCTGATGAAGTGATTCAAGTCAACCTTTTTTTACATGTAGGGTAGTGGACTATGAGCTCTACTACATGTTGGGAAAAAAGTTCACAGCTGTGAACTTTATGCACTGAGACAAAGCGCACGCTTTTTGTATGAGTGCTTCGTATTCCGTGCTCTTGGGAGCCTGTCGGGAATTGTTCCAGCGGAGTACAGAGTGACACCTATATTTCTGGACAAGTTTGTAACTCCGTCAGCTAATCGTTTTGTCTGGGGATCTATTGCGGTCGACTGCGACATGTTTCTGCATTGGCTACCCTGACGAATGCGACAGCGAACAAGACATCGGCATTGCAGTCAGAAAATCCTGCAGGCTGGCATTCCATTGAACACTCAGTAAGTGCTCACCCTAACAGATCTGCCGCCGGGTTTTCTGCAATATCCACGTCATCGTAATATTTCTGCGCCTGTGCCATTGAGCGGTGCAGGGACAGGCGCATAGCGGCCTGGATCGGGGCGCCATCGAGCGCCGCCTGGGTCAGGAAACCCGAGCGCAGCCCGTGGGGCGAGGCGAAGCCTTCGGGCAGTCCGGCAAGCTTCAATCGGTGTTTGACAATCTGTGCAATCGCATCCGGGCTGAGGCGGCGTTTCAGCACCCGATCCGCTTTGGAGATCGGCCGGAACAGAGGGCCGTCACTGATCTCACCCACCTCGATCCAGTGCACCAAAGCCTGCGCGGCACGGGTCTTCAGCACCAGCCGCGGGGTCTCGCCCTTCTGGGTGGTCTTGGTCTCCAGCAGCGAGAGCCAGACCAGACCTTCTTTTTCGAACGCTTTCAGGCTGACATCCTCGCGCATCAATGCGGTCAGCTCCGATCGGCGCCGTCCGCCCGACGCCCAGCCCAGCATCAGGATGGCCCGGTCGCGGCAATCCCGGCGCGATCCGCGGCAGGTGGCCAGCAGCTGCTCGAGAATGTCGCGGGTGATCGGGTGCTGCGATTTCGGGGCAGGGGGGCGGGCGGCGGCGCGGCGCGCCTTGGCCCGGGCCTGTTTCACCTGCGGCGCGTCGAACGGGCTGGCGAGGTTCTTCATCCGGTGAAAGGCCAGCCAGGAGGCGATGCGCCGGTCCAGCGTCGACGGAGCCGGGCAGGCCAGCGACTTGCGTAGCCCTTGTGTGATCAGAGCCTCCGCGGTCCGGCGGGCGCGATCATCTGGTGCCGCGTCATTGAGATCTCGGGCGTGATCGAGAATGAAAGCCAGCGCGATGTCTTGGCGCTCCGGCCATTCAAGCGGTTTCTTGAAGGCCACATTGGCCCAGGCGGTGATGTAGAGCAGATCACGCTCATAAGCCCGCAGCGTATTGGCGGGGGTGCCGCGGATATAAAGATCTGTCAGCGCCTCCTGATCCACAGCGGAGAGGGCCGGGGAAGTGGCTGGGAGGTATGGCGCAAGGGGCTTCATGAGGCACATTCTGCGTCTATTTCCGTACGAAATCAATAAACCTGATAAGCGGTACTTATCAGATGTGATAGGCACTTTGAACTTCATCAAAAGTAAAGAGCAAAAAAGCCAAATTTTGCACGTAATGGGTTTAGCACTTCACTATTTGGCGAAAAACTCAAAAGTTTTGTCGCAAACTCTGCTCCCAACTGTCATTCCGATTGCGGGTCTGATAGCGCGCGCTCAGATATGACAAGCGCCGATACACACGGTGCAACAGGATCGAGATCGTGTTCGGAAGGCTTAAGGATTGGCGGCGGATGGCAATCCACTACGACAGGAGCCCCAAGGCCTTCTGTTCGCAATCGAGCTCGCCGCAACCGTTTTGTTCTGGCTATGAAACAGGAACAAGCCCTGACTCTAACAAATTGCTACAGATCCAACGCGGACCACTTTGTTTGGGTTCATGATGTTCTTCGGGTCCAAGGCTTCTTTTAGAGTTGCCATGATTGCGCGTTTTACCGGATCGCCATAGACATCGTTGAGTTGGATTTTTTCCTGCCCTAGTCCGTATTCTGCGCTGAATGACCCGTCCATCTTAGCAACCAGATCATAGATCCGAGGGGAAACTTCGCTTTGTAGCATTTCAAGAAACGTTGCGTTGTCTGAACCTTCCGGTGCGAGAAGATTAAAGTGAACATTGCCATCGCCGACATGTCCATAGATGGAAAGTCGGGCACCCTGTCCATACTGTCTGACAAGCGCGCACCCAAGGTCAATAAATCGACCAACATCTGAGACCCTTACGGATACATCATGCTTAACCGAACTGCCATTCAATACTTCGCCTTCTGGAATATGTTCTCTTAGATTCCAGAAATCCTTTCGCTGTTGTTCGCTCGAAGCGATGGCGCCATCAAGGATCAAGCCCTGTTCCATTCCTGCTTCAAAAAAAGCCTCAATGGCTGGGTCAAGTGATAAAACATTCGAAGAAGTGGTCGCCTCGATCAGGACATAGTGTTTTGCGGCATCGCTGGTTGGCCGGCGCAATTCCGGTACTTTGTTTAAAAGTAGTTGAAGCGACTCATTCGAAATGTACTCAAAAGATGTAATCGCTTCGCCAGTCGCATTTTGGGCCATCGCGAGAAGTGGCATAAGATCTCCGATCTCACGGATAGCCAGAAAAGCTGTGACTTGTGCCAATGGCGCACGTAGCAAACGCAAAGACGCCGCCGTGATAATCCCAAGTGAGCCCTCTGCACCAATCAGGAGTTGATGTAAGGCATATCCCCTATTGTCCTTGCGCAGTGGTGACAGGTTGCTGAGAATTTGCCCATTGGGGAGGACAGCCTCCAATCCCAAGACCAAATCTCTTGTTACACCATACTTCACCGCAGACACGCCTCCGGCATTCGTCGAGATGTTTCCTCCGATCTGACAGGATTCTTGTGATCCCAGAGAAAGGGGAAAGAACAAGTTTTCGGCAGCCGCCGCAGACTGAACATCGGAAAGCAAGCACCCTGCTTCGACTGTCATAGAAAGGTTGTTGGTATCGACCTCACGGACTGTGCTCATTCGTTGCAAGCTGATAAGCAGTTGATCTCCTTGAGTGCTCGGAGTTGCTTCTCCACAGTAGCTTGTATTTCCACCAACTGGGACAAGACCGACTCCCTGCTGTTCGCAGAGCTCTACAATTTGTGCGACGTCGTTTACGGTTCTTGGCCGTAGCAAAGCCTGGCTGCTGCCATTGTATTTTTTTCTGAAATCTTTTGTGAAACCAGCAATGATGTCCTGATCGCGCAGAACAATATCTGTTTCCAATTTGGCCAGTACTTTTTCGTAGCTACGCATGGTGTTCCTCACTAGGGTCAGGATGCATTGATTTTCGTTGTGCCACGTGATTCACGTTTTGAAAAACGGAGCGGTGACATGAGCGACCTTTATTGGCTGACCG
>NZ_JBQGAA010000024.1:0-32491 GCF_056542585.1 Ruegeria sp. AB9
GCTCGATCTCGTCGCGCTGACGACCCAGTTCCGACGTGATCGAGCCAAAAAGCTCAGGATCACGGTCCGACAAAGACTGGGTGAAAAATCCATCTGAACGGTGGGGTGCATTCACGGAGTGTTTCTCCTTCCAGAGGGGGCCAATGCAGCAACAGCTGCATTGGCAGTCAATTTGTAGTGGCTCAAAGGGGCCTCAGATCACCCGGTCGCGAGGTTCGCGGCCTTCGAAAAAATCGCTCAGGTTATCGAGAACCCGAAACCCCATCGCCTCGCGTGCTTCGCGGGTCGCGCTGCCCAGATGCGGCAACATCACGAGATTGTCGCATTGCAGAAGGTCCGGGCTGATGCGGGGTTCACCATCGAATACGTCCAGCGCCGCACCGCCGATCATGTCGAACATCAATGCTTGGATCAGCGCCCACTCGTCGATCACTTCACCCCGTGCAGTGTTGATCAGAAATGCGTCAGGCTTCATCAGACCAAGCCTGCGCGAGTTGATCAAATGCCGATTTCCTGCACCACCGGGGCAGTGCAAAGAGACAAAGTCACATTGCGGAAGCAGTTCGTCAATTGTGCCCACCTGCGTTGCGCCGCATTGGGCCAATACTTCAGGTGCGACCTGACTGCGGTTATAGACCAGCACATCCATGCCAAACCCGAGATGGGCGCGGCGGGCCATTTCCTGACCGATGCGGCCATAGCCGATGATGCCCAGTGTCTTGCCGCTGACCTTGGTGCCAACCAGATGCGTGGGCCGCCATCCCGTCCATCTGCCAGACCGCAGTTCGCGCTCGCCCTCGCCTGCCCGACGCGCCACCATCAGCAATAGTGTCATTGCTATATCGGCGGTGCATTCCGACAGAACATCGGGTGTGTTGGTTACGGTCATACCCAGCTCGCGGGCTGAAGGCTCGCAGATGTGGCTGTACCCGACACCGTAATTGGCAAGGATTTTCGTCTGCGCTCCCGGCACATCCAGTGCTTCGGCGCTCAGTGTATCTGTTACCGTAGGAAGCACTGCGTCATAGGATTTCAACGCTTGCCGGATGTCAGCCGGGGACATGGGTTTGTCCCCGGTGTTCAGTACGGTGTTGTAATTCTCGGCCAACTGCGCCTCGACGGCAGCAGGCCAGCGACGGGTCACAAGGACCGAGGGTTTAACCATCACGCAGCCTCCATCACACGAGCAATTGTTTCACCGATCACGGCAGGGTTTTCCGCCACGGTTACACCGGCGGCAGACAGAATCTCGACCTTCTCGCTGGCGCTTTCGCCAAAGGCCGAGATGATTGCCCCTGCATGGCCCATAGTGCGTCCTTTCGGAGCGGTCAGACCCGCAACATAGGCAATCACAGGTTTGGTGATGTGGTCGCGGATGTACTCGGCTGCTTCAGCTTCCTGCGGCCCGCCGATTTCACCGATCATCGCGATGACATGGGTGTCTTCGTCTTCTTCAAACCGCTGCAGGATATCTTTGAATGACGATCCGTTAATTGGGTCGCCGCCGATCCCAACGCTGGTTGAGACGCCGATCCCGCGCTCTTTCAACTGGGCCGCTGCTTCATATCCCAACGTCCCTGAGCGGCCGATGATCCCGACATGACCCGGCAGATAGATATGCCCTGGCATGATGCCCAGAAGCGCTTTGCCGGGTGAGATCGTGCCCGCGCAATTCGGCCCGGTCAGTACCATGCGTTTCTCTTTGGGGTAACGGTACATGTAGCGCTTCACCCGGATCATATCCTGCGCCGGAATACCGTCGGTGATGCAAACGCAATAGCGGATACCGGCATCTGCGGCCTCCATGATCGAATCCGCTGCAAACGGCGGCGGCACAAATACAAGGCTGGCATCCGCGCCGGTTGCCTCTACGGCTTGTTTGACAGTGTCGAAGACCGGAACGCCTTCGACGGTTTCGCCGCCCTTGCCGGGCACGACACCGCCCACAACGTTTGTGCCGTAATTCAGCATATCCTTGGTATGAAACCGCGCCATCCGGCCGGTAATGCCCTGTACGATGACACGCGAGTCACGATCGAGAAGAATGCTCATTACACAGCCCTCATCTTGGTGCCCTGAGTAAGGTCGTTTTTCCATGCGCCCACAGCGCGTTCTGCGGCTTCCATCAGCGTTGTGGCGCGAATGATGGGCAGCCCGGATTTGGCGAGGATTTTCTGGCCTTCCTCGACATTCGTTCCGGCAAGGCGCACGACGACTGGCAGGTCAAGGTCGAGTTCTCTCAATGCCTGAACGACGCCTTCCGCCACCCAGTCGCAGCGGTTGATACCGGCGAATATGTTAACCAGAATGGCCTGTACGTTGTCGTCCGAAAGAACCAGCCGGAACGCCTTGGCCACACGTTCAGGTGACGCCCCGCCCCCGATGTCGAGGAAGTTTGCAGGTTCACCTCCTGCCAGTTTGATCGTATCCATCGTGGCCATCGCCAAACCGGCACCGTTGACGATGCAGCCAATGTTTCCGTCCAGCCCGACATAAGACAGCCCGCGATCCGCAGCGCGGCTTTCGCGCGGGTCTTCCTGGCTCTTGTCGCGCAGTTCGGCAATCTGCGGGTGACGGAACAGGGCGTTGTCGTCAAAGCTCATCTTCGCGTCCAGCGCCAGTACCCGGTCGTCGCCGGTGATGACCAGCGGGTTGATCTCGACCATGGTGGCGTCCAGATCGCTGAAGGCGGCGTAACACCCTTGCAGCGTGCGCACCATTTGCTGGATCAGCTTGGGCTCAAGTCCAAGCTTGAACGCAATTTCGCGCGCCTGGAATTCCTGAAGCCCGACTGCCGGTTCCACGATGGAACGAACGATGCTGTCCGGACGGTCGGCCGAGATATCCTCGATCTCCATCCCACCTTCGGATGACGCAACAATCATCACCCGCTGACTGGAGCGGTCCAGAACCAAGCCGAGATAGATCTCGCGATCAATCGGCACGGCGGCCTCGACATAGACCCGATAGATGCCTTTGCCTTCAGGCCCTGTCTGATGCGTGACCAGCTTGCGACCGAACAGGTCATCGCAGGCCTGATAGATTTCGTTTTCGGTGTTGCACAGCTTGACCCCTCCGGCCTTGCCGCGCCCTCCTGCATGGACCTGCGCCTTGACGATCCATTTGTCACCACCCAGCTCACGCGCCCGATAGGCCGCTTGTTCCGGGCTGTAGGCCAACGCGCCCGCAGGCACATCGACGCCAAAGTTCGTAAGGACTTCCTTTGCCTGGTATTCGTGGATATCCATCTGATGCGCTCCTGTTTATGCAGCGATTGAAGTGCCGTAACGGCTTTCCAGCAGGGCTTCGATTGCGTCGTGATCGACCTCTCCGCCCAGCTCACGAATGGCTTCGGCGAACAGGCGCACGATCCGGCTGACGGCCTCATGGTTCAATTGATTGAGGATACCGATACGAACCTGCACCGGTTCGCTGAGCGTAGGCCAGATGCCAAACCCGCGGGCGCGGCAGTTCTGCACCAACTCCATCTCGCGACCTGCGAGTTCCGGCGGCAGGTTAAGCACGATCAGGCTGGGCATGTCCGAGGTGACCTCGCACCCCATCTCAGTCACCGCGTCCCGAAGGACCTTTTCATGGGTCCGGTACGAGATCGACCGTTTGGTCAGACCTTCCTGAAGGGTCAGACGCAGTGACTCGTGGAAAGCCGCAACCGCATATCCGGAATGGGTACGGTGATATGTGCCTTTTTCCACATCCTGCCCATCGACGATGCCCCAATGACGCGCCTCGAAGATTGGGTTGTGCACGTAACTATAGGCACCGGTGGACTTCAGCGTCTCGATGTACGTCTCAGTAAAGCTGACAGGAGCATAGGTCAGCGGCAGGCAGCACAGGCCTTTCTGCGGGCAGGATGCCCAGCCAGCCACGCCCGGATAATCGTCAATCGAAAAGTCGTCGACACCAAGGGACGAGACAGCATCGATCAGACCCATGGCACCGTGGCGTTCACATGCGTCCGAGAAGCCGCGCAGGTCGTTTACCCTGCCCGATCCGGTTTCCCAGTGTGCCATGAAAGCCCATTTGGGCTTGTGTTGAGCAAGAGTAGTTTCAACCAGCTCTGCAGTTACTGGCTGGCCGTGAGGAACTTCGACTACAGTGACACTGGCAGCTTGGGGATCAAGCGGATTGGCCGCGTGTTCCTCACGCGTTGCCGCCTTGATCCGCAGGGTCAGCGCGTCGATCCCAGAAAATGTACCGTTGGTGAAAGCAACAACCTTGTCCCCCGGCATGACAGCCGAGAACATGGTGTCCAGAGCGCTCCACCCGGTGCCAGCGACAGCGAAGGTGTAGACGTTTTGGGTGCCCCAGATTTTTCGCAGCATATGCTTGCATTCGATCATGCCCCTGAGGACATCGCCCTGCATGTGATCGGCAACGCCGGCACTTGCAAAGGCTTTCAGGACTCGGGCGTCCGTGTTGCCTGGTCCCGGCCCTGCGGCAAGGGTTTCGGGAATTTCGAGCGGAGGGAAAATCTGAAAAGTCATGGTCTGACATCCTCGGCTGTTGGCCGGGCATTGCGGCCCGCTGTGTTAAGATGCCGATCAGGAAACGCGAGCTTGCCCCATGGCGCAACGTAACTTACTACTGCTTTTGGATGGCTATTAGTATGGGTAATTTCCCACCCATATTGGTAAAAATACGAAGGTATACCGAAAAATACCCCATACTTTTGGGTAGTTTTTTACAAAATCGGGGTAAAATCATATGGTTGAGACGTCGGGCAAACCCATCGACATCATGCTTGCTGACAGCAACCCGCTGGTCCTGTCAGCCATGTCGGAGATATTTGAACGCGATCCCCGATTCTCTCTGGTTGCTACTTCAGCGACAGCCGAAGGATTTCTGGGAACCGTGATGCGGGTTCCGGTTCAGGTCGGTGTGGTGGACTGGGCACTACCGGTTCTGGGTGCTGCAAAACTGATCGAAGTTCTGCGCGATCAGGCAAATGCACCGCGCTTTGTTGTCTATGGTGATACCTCAGGAGATGTACCGCGGTTGGCCATGCAGGCGGGCGCGGCCGGATTTGCCGCCCGCTCGGGCGATGTCGCAACCCTTCTTGAAACTTGCGCCGAAGTCGCGGCTGGAAAAATGGTGTTTCCGTTCATAGACGTCCGGAAAATGAAACAGGATCCAATTCAAAGCCTGTCGCGCAAGGAACGTGCCATTCTGGAAGCTCTGGCGCAGGGGATGTCGAACCGGGAACTGTCCAGGGAACTTCAGATATCCACCAATACGGTAAAATTTCATCTGTCGAACATCTATGAAAAGCTGAGCGTCAAGAACAGAACACAGGCTATAGCGTATTTCTATTCGTCCCGGCAGACCGGGGATTAGGCCGAGTGCAACGAGGAATGCGAGTTATGTCTGAAATCAGAATAAACGTCGTCGGCGCTGGACGGGTTGGTAAAACTCTGATCCGCCTTCTGGATAAGGTAAAAGGCTGTTCGATCCAGGATATCTTTAGCACTTCAATTCAGTCCGCGCATGAGGCCGCCCAATTGTCCGACTGCGGGCGCGCAACTGAAAGCTACACCGATATGCGGCCCGCCGACCTCTGGATCCTTTCGGTTCCGGACACACAAATCTCTGTTGTGGCCAGCAAACTGGAAGCAGCCTTCAGTGATCGGAAACCGTCCGGGAAACCTACGGTCGCGTTTCATTGCAGCGGGTATTTTCCCGCCGAGGAATTGTCACCTTTGCGAAAACTCAATTGGCTTCTGGCCAGCGTTCATCCTGTCATGTCCTTCGCTGACCCACAGGCTGCAGCTGAACAATTCAAAGACGCGTTATGCGGGCTGGAAGGCGACGAAGAAGCCACAGCGTTTATTCAACCCCTTCTGGAAGACCTGGGCACCACAAGTTTTCCCATCCGGTCTGAAAGCAAAAGTCTGTACCATGCGGCCGCCGTGATATCGAACAATTTCACGGTTGTTTTGCAAGCCATCGCCCGCGAAGCATGGGCAGAGGCGGGCGTAACGGAAGGGATCGCAGCCAAACTCAACTCAGGCTTGTTGAGCAGTACAGTCGAAAATGTCGATCTTTTCGGCCCACAAGGTGCCCTGACTGGCCCAGCGGCACGAGGGGACGAACAGGTTGTCACCAAACAGTGTGCTGATGTGACATTGTGGCACCCGGCCGCTGGTGAACTTTATAGGCAAATGAGTGTGCTGGCGCAGAAGCTCAAATCAACTGGGTTTACACAGTAATCGTCAAGGCATTTGACCCGGCCATTCAATAAACAGAGTGCAACGAACAGAAGTTGAGTTGGCGATACCAATCATGAACTCAGAAGTCGGTACAGGGCCGGTTTTTTCTGTTTGGCGGCTTAAGTGCTTGGTGCAATCCACGTCCAAACCTACTCTGCCCCGGTAAAAAGCTGCACTCCAGCCTACTTGCATTTCGATCGCGTCAGCGGTTCCACTCCATTTGGAACGCTTAGCAACGCTTCGTCAGTAAGTCTGATCCGGGCGTGTCTTTTGCGAACCCCGTAAACATATTACGTGGGTCAACTTTCAAAATTTGACTTTCTCCCAGGCACTCAGTTTTTTCAGCGCTCCCTCCCAGGTGAGCTTGCCGATATTCTCCCGGTGGATCGCGAGGAAGCGGAAGAGAACATATCCGACTTCACTGGCACGCAGGTGCCTACCCGGCGACCTTCGCGCAAAGCCTGTTCAAAGGTTTCCCTGGCGGCGCGGCCGCTCTGGGCATAGCAGGGCGCAGATTTCGCTGTCACTGCCCGACGCTATTCCACCATTGCCCTTTGTCACACGTGCCGGCGCCGGGGCGCCGGAACCGCAACAGCCCATCTTCCTTTTGACGTGCGCGATCCGCCGCGACTTTGTTCCGGCCTTCGACAATACCTTGTAGAAAACCACGATCCGTGGTGGGACGGTTCCGATTTTGACTCCCACCAGGGCACTTCCAGCCGCGGGGTCTTCACCCGGATCAGGGGGCATCGCGTAGTTGGCCCTGATCGGCCGAACCCTTAGCCTGGCCCCAACAGCCGCGTTGCATGATATTGCGACCGACTCCCTGTCGCTCAGCCGTCCGACCGCAGGCGGCGGGTTCGAGGTTTTGGCACGGGTCATCGACATCGCTGCTCCAATTGCCGGGCCTATCGCGGCAGCGGATTGGACTAGTTGGGAATGTGATACCGCAGAGATGCCCATCACCTCGCCGGCCTTCAATCAACTGGACAATGCCTGGACGGGAAACGAGTTTGCAGCAAAACAGCGAGGTTGCTTGAAACGTAAGAAAGTGATTTGGCAGAGCCCCCGTCATAGGGTTCAATGCACTCAGGAGGGCAGCCATGCAAAACCCGGAGCGTTTCGAGAAATTCTACTTCGCCAAAGTTGGCATGGGCGAAGCCTGCGGCTGTGCCGAGCGGATTATCGACGTGTTCGAATTCAACCGCAAAGGCGGGGCGCAATCAAAACAGCCGGTGAAACAGGACAGGCGCAAACGCAGGTCCTTTCGGTCATGGGCTGTCAAATATGGGCTGATGAGCCGTAAACGTAACAGTTAAGGTTTCTTCGCACTAAACGCCTTCTAAAAACCAAACTCTTTAGCACGACTTGGCCGCATCGAAGGAACTAAGCTGGACGAATTTCCCATCGGAACAGAGCTGAAACAGATCAGACAGGTACCAGTTTCCCGTCGCGAAGGTCCAACTCATCCGGCGCCAGTTCCGTGCGGAACGTTGGCGAATGGCTTACCAGCAGGATCGCTTGTGGCAAAGAGCGTAGGATTTCCAACAGGCGTGCCTCGTTCTTCGTGTCCAGCGCATTTGTTGGCTCGTCCAGCAAAAGCACTTCAGGCTCCATCGCCAGAACCGTCGCAAGAGTGATCAATCGTTTCTCGCCACCTGACAGTTTGTGGGTGATGCGATTTTTCAAATGCATCAGATCCAGATCACCCAACACCTTATCGACGATGGTCAGTGCTTCGTCCCGTGTCTTGCCTAGGTTAAGCGGCCCGAAGGCGATGTCTTCGGCAACCGTTGGGCAGAACAGCTGGTCGTCAGCATCCTGAAATACAAGCCCCACCCGGCGGCGCACCTCATGGAAATCGGCCTCTTCCGTCCGTTGCTGGCCAAAAACGGTGACTGTACCGGACTCCGGACGCTGCAACCCGAGTGTAATGCGCAAGAGCGTCGATTTTCCCGCACCGTTCGGGCCTGTCAGGGACAGGCGCTGCCCTGCGTTCAGGCTCAGGCTGGCCCCGTCTAGGACAGGGGCTTGACCCGGGTAAGAAAAACAGATGTTTTCAAGCGCGATCAGTGTCATGCGAAATCCAGAATGATCAAGCCCATGCAAAGGGTGCCGAGGCCCGCAGCAAATACGATATCTCTGCGCGTCAGAGCAAAATCCTGAAGCAGCAGCATACGCCCAGAGAATCCTCGGCATTTCATCGCAC
Organism: Ruegeria sp. AB9; assembly: GCF_056542585.1. Classification (NCBI taxonomy): domain Bacteria; kingdom Pseudomonadati; phylum Pseudomonadota; class Alphaproteobacteria; order Rhodobacterales; family Roseobacteraceae; genus Ruegeria; species Ruegeria sp. AB9. The sequence goes on from NZ_JBQGAA010000024.1 coordinate 8,437, forward strand.
CCAGAATACGTTCCGACCTTTCGATCGCGCGAACCAGCATCATGCCCACAAGGTAGCCAAAGCTGCGATATGTGTGCCAGTTTGTTGTCGGTCGGAAACCGCGCACCTTCATTGCGGCGCGAAGGCGCAGGTATTCTTCCCGCAAAACCTCAATATACCGGATGGTGAACATCAGCAGATGAACCAGCGTTTCAGGGCAGCGCAGACGATGCAACGCGTGGCCCAGCGTAACCGGTTCCATCGTGCCGACCAGCACCATCAGGGACAGGATCACGGCATTGGCGGTCAGGGCAATCTCGACCGCCTTCCAGAAACCCTGCCAGCTTGCCGGGAACCCCCCAAGCGTGAACATCGGGTCTCCGGGCATAGAAAAGGGCAACAGGACCAACATGAACACGATGAACCCATCCATCATGGCCATTCGTTTCAATGTCTTCCGCCACGGCAGGCGCGAAACGATCAGAAGCGACAGTGACACTGCCAGTGCCGCGCACAGTGCCGTCAGAGATGACAGCGCTACGGTCACAACCGCAAAAACCACGGCCATAACGATCCGCATTCGGGGATCCAATGGGCTGATCAGCCCTTCGGACCGGCCACCGGCTTCGGCCAGTGTTTTCTCTTGTTGACCCAGTACGTGTGCCATCAGGCTGCCAGTTTGCGGCGGGCCGCCATGTAAAAGCCCAAACCGAACAGACCAACGATGTAGCCGATCCCACCAAGGATCGTCTGCAGGTCATTATGTTCGCGATAAGCTGCAATCTCGCGCCGAAGCGGGCGCAATTCGTCACGCACGGCCTTGGCAATTAGCTGCTGCTCTTCGTCGCTGAGCGAAGCAACTGAACCGCTGATCTGTGTCGGAGCAGCCAAAAATGAGTCACCGGTTTTAGCCACCGCAACGCCCATGATCTCTGCGACATCTTCGGCAGACATTGTGACTTCGGCCACATGTCCGGCACCAAGGTCAGCAAAAAAGGTGTGCGACACGGCTGAGTTCGGTGTGTAGACAAAGAAACCGTCCACATCAGTGACAGTGCGACCCAGCTCTGCCCCATCCGGGCCGGAGACAATGACCTCGGTCTCGCTTGCCATATCACCGTTAGAGAACCCGATCTCGCCCTCAATGGCGTCGCCGGATTCAAAAACGCCGGCTATGACTTTATGCGCCAGTGCAGGCACAGGTGCGCAGCACAGTGCCAGGACGAAAACCAGATGCTTCATGTGGTCACTCCTTTGACAAACAGCTCGGGCTTGACCTTGCGGGCCAGCAAAACCGCGAACCCGGTCAAAATCGCCTCAATGGCCATGACGGGGATATGTGCAAAGAAAACGAGCTTGGCAGCGGGCAAAAATTCGTCTCCTGACAATGCCAGCGATACCGCAACCATGCCGGTTGTGGCGGCAATTGCAAATGCACCGCCGACACCTCCCCATATCGCTCCGTGCAAAGGTGTGCCGCGGGCGATCAGGCCACCAAAGAGCATTCCTGCCACGACTGCAGGCAAGGCGATATTGACAGTGTTGATCCCCAACACTGTCAACCCGCCAAAGCCGAAGAAGACGGCCTGCAGCAAAAGCCCGACGAACAAAGCCGGGAATGCGGCCCAGCCAAGCAGAAGCCCGGCCATGCCATTCAGGATCAAATGTACCGACGACGGGCCAATGGGCACGTGGATCAACGATGCCACAAAGAAACTGGCAGACAGCACCCCCGCAGTGGGAATGCGATCAAGGTCCAGTGACCTGAGGCCCAATGCAATCCCCCCCGCAGCGGCGACGGCGCCGCCAATTACGACCGGGTTGGAAAGGGCTCCGTCGACGATATGCATTTGGCGTTACTCCAGATCCCAGGCGCGGATCCAGATGACCGCGTCCTGGCTGAGTTCTTTACCTTCATGTTCGGTCACTGGACCAGCCCCAAGTGCTGCGAAACCCCAGTATCCGGCTTTTGGAACACCGAACGAGAAATACCCGTTATCGTCCGAGATGGCGACCACGGCACCGCCGGGCATCGGCGAAACGTTCGGGGTCGAAGCGGCTGCACTGTCCATGTCAGGCTCGGCCGCCATGTATTCGATCTCGATCTCGGCGCCCGCAACCGGCTGACCATCCGCCATCACGCGCCCCGTGAAGGTCGAACCCGCAATGATGTTGGTCGGCTTGTTCAGCGGAATGATCTCGGTCGGCAGGCCCACCGGGTTCATCCAGTCGGTCGGTAGTTCGTTGCGGTTCAGAAACGCTTTGGTAAGCTGCTGGATATAGATGTCCTCTGACTCTTCATAGTAAGGCTGCGGAACCGTCACCAGCACGTAGTCGCCTGAGCGCTTGACAGGAACAGTGCCTTTGAAAGCCGCGCCTTCATTCTCTTTGCCGGTAAATCGGACAGGTTCCAGCGTGCCCAGCAGGTCGGTCTTTTCACCGTTGTGGATTACATAGAATTCCTGCGGCTTTTCCAGATCCATGACATGGCCATTTTCGAACGGATGCCAGAAGATCAGCTTGACCGGCACGTCGCCCGGCTTTTCGATCATGGTGTCACTGGTGTATTCCAAAAGGAAATGCGCATTAGCCATGGCGGGGAGCGCCACCGCGGCAACGGCTGCAGAGAGCAGCTTCTTCATGAACAGTCGTCCTTGTCCCATCGCGCCAGTCCCGGCACGAAACTCGTTTTGACTGCGGGACATCCAAGGCCGAGTTGCTTTTTCAAGCATCCTGGTCCGACGAACATCCCGTCGCCGATTAGGAGTGCCCATAAATGAGGGCACATATCCGGCAGGTATCCTGACTTGCGGGTCGAAGCGTTGGACTGGCCTTCCCGGGAGAATCCCAGTGGCGTGTCAGCCCTGCTCGCCGCTTACAGTTGCGGGTGCAGTTGCGGAATTGGGCCTGAGCCCGCACCGCATTCCCTATTGATTCCAGAGCACGCCCCGGAACCGGACATGCCGAACGGCTTGCCAGACAATCCCGGCATCCGTCAACGATCAATTGTGATGACTGTCGAAAAAGTCATGAACTCTGGAAATTTCGGTAAACTTACTTGGCCCGAGAAGTGCATATAAAAGAACTTTACGCTTCGGAAAGATACCTTTCTGACAAGGGCAAACTTGCCGCGCCCAACGAACGGGCGTCCGGGCCTACGGCTCCTGCCAGCACAGAAGGTCGCTCAAGTCCGGTCAGATTCAAATCGGAAAGTTCGTTTTCAACCATCTCAACCAAACGCGCTTTGATATCCGGCGGCATCCAGCCATCGATCTTCACGCATTCAAAGTCTATAAGGCTACAGGATGAGACAATTGCGCTGGCAATCCCGCTCGCCGTCTGTTTCAACCAGTTTTCCAGTTGAACTTTTGGCAATTCCCAACGCTCGGTCGTTTCCCATATAGAATGCGTAGTTGCCTTTTCTGCGGAGATTGAACGCTCGAGTACGTAAAGGCTGGCCACGTCGATCAAAGGCTTCACACCGCTCGTGTCATCAGGCACTGGCAAAGGGCCGAGTGCACCAGCGTTTCCACGACCCGAAAAGATTGAACCATTGAGAACCACACCTCCGCCAATGAAGTATCCGACGTAAAAGTACAAAAAATCCCGAGGCCCGTCCGCTGGACCAAAAACCAACTCCGCTCCACAGGCTGCCGTCGCATCGTTTTGAAGAAATATCGGCATATCGTAGCAAAGCGCGAGATCCGCCTTTATGTCCGCGGAACGCCACGGGTCCATTTTTTCCTGAGGAACCTGCAATGTCTGGGCCCAGTCCCACAGGTAAAACGGCATGGCAATCCCAAGCCCTGCGATCCTGCCTTTGGCCTCAGGTGACATGGACGACATCATTTTCTCAAGGCTTTCTCTGGAAAAATCCAAAGTGGCTTTCGGCGTTGGATAATCATAGGTTCGCCGCTCGCGTTGCCGCACATTTCCGACAAAGTCGGTCAGAACGAGTTCGGTACTGCGGCGCCCGACTTTGAGTCCAAAGAAAAACGCGCCATCTGGATTGAGGCGCATGGGAACAGATGGCTGCCCGACTTTCCCGCGAACCGGTTCGCCGCGCAGAAGCAAACCATCTTTTTCCAATTGGCGCATGATGACTGAAACCGTTTGCGCTGACAGCCCTGTCATGCGTGCGATCTCGGACTTCGCGAGGGCCTGATGACGCCGGACAAGCGACAGAACAAGGCGTTCGTTTCGGGCCCGCATCCCACTTTGGTTGGTTCCACGCACTTCTGGTCCGTGCGAGCCAATGGAGCTTTCCTGAGATGTATTTGCGGACACGGCCACCCCTTTCCCGTTGAAGAATGTGGAAGCCTCCGCACTCTGTCAATAATAAATAAGAGTGATTTATTTATTGACTCAATATTCGAATCTGGTGATGGTTTCATATGGGTTCGGGTTATTTTCGCCTGATCGCCCTCGTGCCCTCTTGGGCATAGGAAAAACTGGGAGGATTACTGATGAAACTTGCGAAACTTGCGGGCGCGTCTGCGCTGGCAGTTACTGCCATGGCCGGTAGTGCAATGGCAGAAGGCGAAACCGTTTGCCTGATCACCAAAACAGATACCAACCCATTCTTTGTCAAAATGAAGGAAGGCGCGACAGCGAAAGCTGAAGAGCTTGGAATGACGTTGAAAGCCTTTGCTGGCAAAGTCGACGGCGACCACGAGACACAAGTGCAGGCTATTGAGACCTGCATTCTGGACGGCGCCAAAGGCATTCTACTGACAGCCTCGGACACATCATCCATTGTCCCAGCAGTTAAACAGGCGCGGGACGCAGGAGTTCTGGTTATCGCTCTGGATACGCCGCTTGAGCCAATTGACTCGGCCGATGCGACATTTGCAACGGACAATTTCCTTGCCGGACTTTTGATTGGACAGTGGGCCAAGGCCACTCTGGGCGACGCAGCCAATGATGCGAAAATCGCCACTCTGGACTTGGCGGTCAGCCAGCCCACAGTGGATGTGCTGCGCAATCAGGGCTTCCTGCAAGGTTTCGGCGTGGATCTGGCTGATCCGAATGTGATCGGCGATGAAGAAGATCCCCGTCTGGTCGGCAGTGATGTCACCGCCGGCAACGAAGAAGGCGGCCGCCGCGCGATGGAGAACCTTCTGGCCAAGGACCCGACGATCAACGTTGTTCACACCATCAACGAACCGGCGGCGGCAGGCGCTTACGAGGCGCTGAAAGCCATCGGGCGTGAAAATGACGTATTGATCGTTTCCGTCGACGGTGGTTGCCCGGGTGTCCAGAACGTCGCTGACGGCGTTATCGGCGCGACATCACAGCAATACCCGTTGTTGATGGCTTCGCTGGGGGTAGAGGCCGTCAAAAAGTGGGCGGACGAAGGCGTGAAGCCTGACAATACTCCAGGTAAGGATTTCTTTGACACCGGCGTGGCACTCGTTACGGACAAGGCCGCTGATGGCGTCGAGTCAATCTCGGTCAAAGATGGCATGGACCTCTGCTGGGGTTAAGCTGAACGCGTGAAAGGCCGCAAAGCGGCCTTTCACCTATCAAACCACTCACACGCCCGAAAATTTGCTAAAGTCGTCAGTAGCCTGACGCTTTGGGGGAACGTTTATGTCCGATACTTCACGACAGTCAGACAATTTCGAAGCCGCCGCAAATGGCAGTCCGGAACAGGTCGCCGAGTTTGACGATCACCAACGCGGATTTGTCGGAACAATTCAGCATTTTCTACATGTAAACCCTTCTCTGGTGCCATTGATCGTTCTTGTGGCTGCCATCGTCATTTTCGGTGCCTTGTTAGGGTCCAAGTTTTTCTCACCATTTGCGCTGACCCTGATCCTTCAGCAGGTTCAGATTGTCGGAATCGTCGCGGCCGCGCAAAGCCTGGTGATCCTGACCGCCGGTATCGATCTGAGCGTCGGAGCGATCATGGTGATGTCATCGGTCGTCATGGGTCAGTTTACCTTCCGGTATGGGTTGCCACCGTCGATCGCCATCGTTTGCGGTCTTGTTGTGGGTACCGCCATCGGCGCGGTAAACGGTTTCCTCGTCAGCCGCATCAAGCTGCCACCTTTCATCGTGACGCTTGGCATGTGGCAAATCATTCTCGCTGCAAATTTCCTATATTCGCAGAATGAAACCATCCGGTCGCAGGATATCGAGGAACATGCTAGCATCCTGCAACTTTTCGGGGCCAAATTTAACGTGGGTGGCGCTGTGTTCACCGTCGGCGTGATCTTCATGCTGGTGCTGATCCTCGGACTTGCCTACGCGCTGCGCCATACCGCTTGGGGACGGCATGTTTACGCAGTTGGTGATGACCCGGAAGCCGCCGAATTGTCCGGCGTCAACGTGCACCGAACGCTGATGTCCGTTTACATGTTGTCCGGGTTGATCTGCGCATTTGCAGGCTGGGCATTGATTGGCCGGATCGGGTCGGTATCTCCTACTTCAGGGCAATTGGCCAATATTGAAAGCATAACAGCGGTTGTGATCGGGGGTATTTCCCTGTTCGGGGGCCGCGGGTCCATTCTTGGCTCGTTGTTCGGAGCGTTGATCGTTGGCGTTTTTACGCTTGGACTTCGGTTGCTGGGCGCGGACGCACAATGGACCTTCCTGTTGATCGGGATCCTTATCATCGCAGCGGTCGCGGTCGACCAGTGGATCAGAAAGGTGGCGGGCTGATGGAACCTATTCTCAAAGGACGCAACCTTGTTAAGCGCTATGGCAAGGTAACTGCGCTGGATCAGTGTGACTTCGATCTGATGCCGGGTGAAATTCTGGCCGTGATCGGCGACAATGGCGCAGGAAAGTCGACGCTGATCAAAGCGGTGTCAGGCGCGGTGGCGCCAGATGAAGGCGAAGTCTGGCTGGAAGGTCAAAAGGTGAATTTTCATTCCCCGATTGATGCGCGCGAAGCAGGTATTGAAACTGTTTACCAGACGCTAGCCATGTCCCCTGCCCTCTCAATTGCGGACAACATGTTCATGGGCCGCGAAATTCGGCGCAAAGGGCCGCTGGGATCGTGGTTCCGAATGCTCGACCGCCCGGCCATGGAGAAGTTCGCCCGAGACAAGCTGAGCGAGTTGGGCCTGATGACGATCCAGAACATTAACCAGGCTGTCGAAACTCTTTCCGGGGGTCAGCGTCAGGGCGTCGCCGTGGCGCGAGCCGCGGCGTTCGGATCAAAGGTCATAATCCTTGATGAACCAACGGCGGCACTGGGTGTGAAAGAAAGCCGTCGGGTCCTTGAACTGATCCTGGACGTGAAATCACGCGGCATTCCGATCATTCTTATCAGTCACAACATGCCGCATGTATTTGAGGTTGCCGATCGGATCCACGTGCATCGGCTTGGCAGACGTCTCTGCGTTGTTGACCCCAAAGACTACACGATGTCCGACGCTGTGGCATTCATGACCGGCGCCAAGGAACCACCCACTGAGGATCAAGCCGCGTGACAGGTGTGCCTACGACCCCTGAGGCGCTTGCAGACAGGATCGCGGATGCTGTCCAGGCTTTACCACCGTCGCAAGACCGCCATCTCGTCGCGATTGCCGGGCCACCGGGGTCAGGGAAAACGACTGTGGCCAGCCTTGCAACAACAGAGCTCAATCGGCGCGGCATCACAACCGGCCTGGTTTCCATGGACGGCTTCCACTACGACAACGCAATTTTGAAAGCTCGCGACCTAATGAGTCGCAAAGGGTCCCCCGAAACCTTTGACCTTGCCGGATTTCACGCATTGCTTGATCGTTTGCGCAAGGAAGGCGAAGTTGCAGTACCCGAGTTTGACCGAAACCTCGATCTGGCTATCGCTGCGCGGTCTATGATCACGCCGGATGAGAGAGTTGTTCTGGTTGAAGGCAATTATCTTCTGTTAAAGGAACCGGGCTGGTCGGAACTTCACCAACTTTGGGCGTTCAAAGTGTTTCTGGGCACTGACCTGACGACACTTGAAACCCGCCTGACCAACAGATGGATCGGATACGGTTTGAGCAGCAGTGCCGCAAAGGACCGGGCGTATTCCAACGATCTGCCGAATGCAGAACGCGTGATCGGGAATTCGGTATCCGGTGACTTAACTCTGACTTAAGTTCTGCTACCAACTGATTAAAAAACAATTTCGGTTTTTGAAACGTGAAAGGTCAGATTTGGTATACCGGTGGAGCAAGGCCAGCCTGAAACCACTTCACGAACGACACGATTGAAAACACCGGCAACCCGGTCGCCCGCTGAATATCCGGCGCGTAGGGACACATATTTGTGCATTCCAAAACAATCGCTCCAAGATCGGGGTTTTCAGAGGTCAAGGCAATTGCCGCCTCTATATTGTCTTCCCGTGCCATCTGAACGTTCAGACTCAACTCGTTACCAAGAATTGCCCGGGTGAACTCGCGCCCACCCTCGGTCGTGCCGATTGGCGTATCCAAGGGGACATTGGCAGCCTGCAGATGATCACCGGTCAACGTGGATGCCGAAATGGTCAGGATTCCGGCACGTTTTCCGGCGGGAAGGATACGATTTACCATTTCGACCTGCATCAAGGACGAGGTAACGACGGGAACCGGAACAGACTCCGCCAGTTCTTTTTGGAACAGGGACAGGAACCCGCAATTGGTTGTTATTCCGTCCGCGCCGTCTTTGACCAGTTCCTGCGCGGCGTCGATAAAAACCTCAAGCATCCCTTCGGCCCGGCGCCGAACCACCTTGTCGGGCGAGGCATCCCGGACAATGCGATACAGCACCGGAAACGGCCAGGTCTGCGCATTACCCATGTCGCCAGGTATCCTTGGGAACCGGGCGTCGAGCATGAGAATACCAACAGATGCGCCGAAGATGGATTTCCCGCCTTGCACAATCATCCCTGTGCCTCCTCGATAATACGGGTCGAGATATCTTCGGACCCTTCCATGAAGATACTCGATATCCCGTGACGCACAGCGTCCTGAACCTGATCCATGCGCTTGGTGATATGAGCACCCAGAACACGCGCCGCCTCATCCGCATCCCGGTCCATCAAAGCCTGCATGACCCGTTTATGTTCGTCCTTTGATCGATGCACCCGGTCCATGCTCATGGAAATCCATCGGATATAGCGGATACGCTCATTGATCCGCGTCAGAGATTGCAACAACTCCATGTTTCCCGACAGCTTAGCGATCCCCAGATGGAAGGCTTCATCCCGGGTCACCGCTTCTTTGACGGTCAAGCCAGTGATGTCGATGCCCGTTGCGTAAAGTTCACCCTGCAGCGTCTGCAGGTCTTCATCCGTCGCTTTGGCGCAGGCCGCACGGGCCGCGGCAGTTTCAATGATCTGGCGCAGCTCGAACAGGTCAAACACGCTTTGTGCATCCAATGGCCGACAGAAAAACCCTTGTCCGGGGCGGAAATCAAACAGCCGTTCCGCAACCAGGCGATTCAGCGCTTCGCGCAACGGCGTACGACTGACGCCCAGATCCTTGGACAACGCCACCTCGTTCAGTCGATCACCCGGGCGCAGTCGGAACGAAACCGCCATCGCTTTGACCTGATCGTAGATGTCGTCGACGCGTGGACCCGCCATAAACCCTGCCCTTCTACCGTTGATCCACAGGTGCCACACACAATTCTTGAAATCAATATACAAAACTGTATACAGCTCTGTGTGCAGATATGAATCGAAGGAATCGCAGACCATGACAGGGACGAACTATTTGACCGGAGCCGAGGCAATGGTGCGCATGCTCGAGGCGCATGGCGTCACCCATATGTTTGGTCTGTGCGGTGACACCACCTTGCCCTTTTATGATGCGCTCGCCCGAATGGATCACGGCATCCAGCACATTCTGACACGCGACGAACGGCACGCGGCCTATATGGCAGATGGCTATGCCCGCGTCACAGGTAAGCCCGGCGTTTGCGAAGGCCCGTCCGGCGGTGGGGCGACCTACATCCTGCCGGGCGTGATCGAAGCCAACGAAAGCTCGGTTCCGATACTGGCAATCACGTCGGATGTGGCAACGACAAGCCGTGGAAAGTACCCTTTGACCGAACTGGATCAACCTGCATTGTTCAAACCGTTGGCCAAATGGAATGCGTCTTTGGACGACGCGACCCGGCTTCCGGCCATGGTACGTGCCGCTTTCCGGGCGATGACAACGGGAACACCAGGTGCAACGCATCTGGCACTGCCGTTTGACACTCAGAAGGCCCAGGTCGATGAAGCAGAAATCTGGGCGGACAACAGACATCGCAGTTATCCCGCCGAACGGGCCGCTCCTGATCCGGATGCGATTGAAGCAGCGGCAGCCATTCTTGCACAGGCCAAATCCGCCGTCGCTGTATGTGGGGGCGGCCCGGTCCTGTCAGGCGCAACAGATGCGCTGCGCCGGGTGGCTGGATTGTTGGACATGCCGGTTGCCACGACGGTTTCGGGACAAGGCTCCATTGCCGAAATCGACCCGCTGGCTTTGGGCGTTGTGGGGTCGAACGGAGGCATCCCCGCAACCCGTGCCGTCGTAGATCAGGCTGATGTTGTCCTGTTTATTGGTTGCCGCGCAGGTTCGGTCACAACTGAGCGTTGGAGAAGCCCCGGCCGTAACACCACGATCCTCCACATCGACAGCGACCCCATGGTGATCGGCGCAAACTATCAGACCGAAGTGGCGATCTGCGCTGACGCCCGCCTCGCACTTGAGGCGCTGGCACAAGCGCTGGAAGATCGGCAAGAGCTGACCGGTCAAGGCGGAGCAGTCAAAGCCCGCGCTGCGTGGGAAGCCAAAATGGAGGCGTTTGCCCCATTGGCCGCGAGTAGGGAAACACCGGTCCGGCCAGAGGCTGTCATGGCGTCCCTGATGGACATTCTGGATGACGATGCGATTGTGGTCGCCGATCCCGGCACCCCCTGCCCCTATTTCAGTGCGCATTACCGCTGGCGGAGACCGGGGCGGCATTTCATCACAAACCGGGCGCATGGCGCGTTGGGGTATTCCCTGGGTGCGGCAATGGGTGCACACGTTGGGAGGCCGTCGGTCAAGACCCTTGCTGTTATGGGCGATGGCTCTTTTGGGTTCACCTGTGGTGAGTTTGAGACAATGGTCCGGCACAAGATGCCGATCACCTCGATCGTGTTCTCGAACTCGGTCTTCGGCTGGATCAAGGCGGGCCAGAATGCGGGCTTTGATCAACGGTATTACAATGTCGATTTCAACCGGACGGACCACGCGGCTGTCGCGGCAGCCTTTGGTGTAAAGTCATGGACGGTCAAAGACCCTGCAGATTTACCAAAGGTACTGAAGCAAGCCATTGAACACGACGGCCCCACACTGGTCGACATTCATTCGCAACAGCTTCACAAGGCAGCAGCACCCGTGTCGGAGTGGGTCGCGTAAGAGGCTATTGACGGTGTCAACTGAGCGAGAAACTCCTGCGCAATTGTTGACAAAGGGCGGCCCTTGGCCGTGATGATCGCGAGATCCAGCATCACGGACGGCCGGAATGGGCGGGTTTGATACCCGCTCTCACCATCGAACGTCACGGTAAAGGGATCGATCATCGCGACCCCCATGCCCTGTTTGACAAAGCTCAGCAGGTTCTCGGACAGATGCGTGTGGATCTGCGTCCGCCACGTGTGTCCGAATGCCTGAAATATGTCACGTGTTCGCCGGTGGGTCTGATGTTCCGGACCCATGACAATGAAGGGTTCGTTTTCCAATATTTCCGGTGTCAGAACGTCGTACTCAGCCAAAGAGCTGTCTTCAGGAAAAGTCGCCAGTGTTTCGAATTGAAATACCTGATAGTTCAGCGTGTCGTGCAGAATCGGCATCTCGACTATGCCGATTTCAAACAGGCCAGAAATCACCCATTCCTGAATCTTCGACGAATACTGCGACTGAAAGCTGACGGACAGGTTCGGGCGGCTTTTGGCAAAACGTGCAATCTCGCGCGGCATAAAGCCGAAAGACAAAAGATGTGGCGCGGCAACCTGCAACTGACCGGGATGTTTGTTCTGCAGATCCGTCACCGCCTGCGCCACGTGGTCAAGACCGCGCACTACCGTGTCAACTTCGCGGTACAATAGTTCAGCTTCCGGCGTGGGCAGCAAACGGCCCTTGTTGCGCTCAAACAAAGGCAATCTCGCTTCGCGTTCCAGCTGTGCCAGAAGGTTACTGATGCCTGGCTGCGAAATACCGAGAACCGAAGCCGCGCCGGTCACGGTCCCGGTTTCTATGATCGCATGAAAGGCTTGAAGCTGGCGGAAGCGTAAAGACATCGGCAATAGTATCATTTTTTCTGATGAACTCTCGAAGATATAGTATTTGAAATGATATGCCCGTCAAGGCAGGCTTCCGCTCATCTACGGGGGGCGGAATGAGCGATCTGGCACAAAAAATCATCGGCTACGACCTTTGGCACCTGAAGCTGCCGGTCACGTCCCGCCGGGATCACGGTATAGGGTCCGTTGAAGGCGTTTGCGAAGTCGTTATCCTGCGACTGACATCCGAGGATGGTACGCAAGGATTTGGCGAAGCGTCACCGTGGTCAGTGTTCACCGGCACTCCGGAAGCGACTTTCGCGGCGTTGGACCGTTACTTGCGACCCGTTGTTCTTGGGGCGAGCGTGAGCGACCGGTCAGCCATTATGGCGCGCGCGGCCTATGCCGTTGCACATTGCACCGAGGCCAAGGCCGCACTGGAAACCGCTCTGCTGGACCTGGCTGGCCGGATCAGCGGGATCCCGGTCTGGTCTTTGTTGGGCGGTCGCTGCCGCGACACCATTCCGCTGAGTTGCTCAATCGCCAACCCGGACTTTTCGCAGGACATAGACCTGTTGGCGCGGTTGCGTGACGATGGCGTCCGGATTGTCAAACTCAAGACCGGGTTCAAGGATCACGCCTTCGACATCATGAGGCTGGAATACCTTGCACAGAACTGCCCTGAATTCTCGGTCCGCGTGGACTATAATCAAGGGCTGAGCATCGAGGAGGCTCCGGCACAGGTGCGCGACGTGGCTCAGTTCATTCCCGATTTCATCGAACAGCCGGTTCGGGCCCATCACTTCGGCATGATGGCGAAGCTACGGCAGATGACCGATATTCCCCTTCTCGCCGACGAGAGCGTCTTTGGCCCCGAAGATATGGAACGCGCGGCACGTGAAGGCATATGTGACGGCGTTTCAGTGAAAATCATGAAGACCGGTGGGCCGACACGCGGTCAGACGGTTGCCCGCATCGCGGCTGCGCATGGTCTGACGGCTTATGGCGGGGACATGTTTGAGGCTGGCTTGGCCCATCTTGCAGGTACCCATATGATTGCCGCGACACCAGAGATCACACTGGGCTGCGAGTTTTATCAGGCGTCCTATTTCCTGAAAGAGGACATTCTGGAAGAATCCTTCCAGGTCCGGGGCGGACAGGTCTGCGTGCCTCAAAGCCCGGGGCTTGGGGGAAGACCCGAACTGGCCAAGCTGAACCATTATGCCGTGGCCAAGGCGGTTTCAGAATGAGTGACAAGAAAACCATAGCCATCATAGGCGCCGGAATAATCGGTGTTTCGGCAGCGGTCTGGCTGCAACGCGATGGGCATGACGTGATCCTGTTCGACAAAGCCGGACCGGGCGAAGGCACATCTCATGGCAATGGCGGCGTGTTGGCGTCTTGTTCCATCATACCTGTGACGGTTCCCGGGTTACTTGGAAAAGCGCCAAGAATGTTGCTGAGCTCTTCACAGCCGCTGTTTTTAAAGTGGGGATATTTGCCGAAGCTGATCCCATGGCTCCGGCAATATCTAAGCCACGCAAACGCTGCGGACGTTGAACGGATTGCAGCCGCCCTGACACCGATCGTTGGGGACAGCCTGAATGATCACCAGGCTCTGGCAGCAGGCACCGGTGCCGAGAAATGGATCGCGCCGAGCGACTATTTGTTTCTCTATGAAAACCGGGCTCATTTCGAAGGAGACGCGTTGGGCTGGGATATCCGACGGAAGAACGGCTTTGAGTGGGAAGAGCTGGAGGGCAAGGCTTTCCACGAATACGACCCCGTGTTCAGCCCGGATATCGGATTCGCCGCCAAGCTTTCCAACCACGGTCATATCACCGATCCCGGACGGTACGTGAAAGACCTTGCTGCCCATGTTGAAGCCAACGGAGGCCGGATTATCCGCGCCAATGTCCAGGACGTCACCCGCGAAAACGGCCGCGTCACCGGCGTGCGTGCCGATGGTGAGACCATCGACTGTGACACGGCCATTGTAACGGCAGGCGTCTGGTCGGGACCGTTGGCGAAACGATTGGGGGTTTCGGTTCCTCTTGAAAGCGAACGCGGTTATCATCTTGAATTGGTGGAACCTTCTGCCAAGCCGCGCAGCCCTGTCATGGTCGCATCGGGTAAGTTTGTTGCCACGCCTATGGAAGGGCGCATACGCTTGGCAGGTATTGTAGAGTTCGGAGGGCTGGAGGCACCGCCGTCAAAAGCACCATTTGAATTGATGCGCAGAAATGCCCGGGCGGCTTTTCCGGGCATAACATGGAAGGAGGAAGTGGAATGGATGGGGCACAGGCCGGCCCCGGCCGACTCGATCCCGATCATTGGCGACGTGCCCGATATCAAAGGGGCCTACATGGGCTTTGGGCACCATCACATTGGCCTGACAGGCGGGCCAAAGACCGGGCGCCTTCTGGCACAGATGATCGCAGGCAGAACCCCAAACGCGGATATGAGCGTCTACGCGCCGTCGCGCTATACAACTTAAGAGCCATAAGAACAGGCCGATGAAGAACATCGGCGCATCAAAACTCGATAGGGAGAATACTATGAAAAAACTGACAAACCTTCTGGCGGCAACCGCCTTGACCACCGCCGCGGCAGCACCAGCCATGGCCGAAAAATGGGACATGCCGATGGCTTATTCGGCGTCGAACTTCCACTCGGCCACAGGCGCGGAGTTTGCAAAATGCGTGACGACCGGAACTGGCGGTGAGATCGAAATCGTTACGCACCCGTCCGGCTCGCTGTTCAAAGGTGCCGATATCAAACGTGCGATCCAGACTGGTCAAGCCCCGATTGGTGAGCGTCTTCTGTCTGGTCACCAAAACGAAAACGCACTTTTCGGGTTCGATTCAATCCCGTTCCTGGCCACTTCGTTCGACGACAGCAGCAAGCTTTGGGAGGCCGCCAAACCATCTATCGAAAACCTGCTGGCTGAGCAGAATCTGACGCTGCTGTATGCTGTGCCGTGGCCACCTCAGGGCCTGTACTTCAAGGATGAAGTGACTTCTGTCGCTGATATGAAAGGCATCAAATTCCGCTCGTACAACAACGCCACGTCGCGTTTAGCTGAATTGACCGGAATGCTGCCCGTGACCATCGAAGCTGCGGAAATCAGCCAAGCGTTTGCCACGGGTGTTGCAGACTCGATGATTTCTTCGGGTTCGACCGGCTACGACCGCAAGGTTTGGGAAAGTCTGAATTACTTCTATGAGGTCGATGCCTGGCTCCCGCGCAACTACGTAATGGTAAACTCGGACGTCTGGTCGGGCGTTTCCGACGCCAACAAGAACGTCATCAAAGGGTGCGCCGAGTTGGCCGAGTATGCCGGGAACTGGCGTGCTAAAGAGTATACCGGTTTTACTTTGCAGGGTTTGCGTGATGGCGGTATGTCCGTTGGCCCGGCATCGGACCAGATGGTGCAGGAACTGAAAGAGATCGGCGTGACCATGACCAATGAGTGGCTGGAAGCCGCTGGTGATGAAGGCAAAGCCATCGTCGACGCGTTCAACTCGTCTCAGTAATCCTTTCGGGGCGGGCGGTGGCACAATCCGCCGCCCGTTTCACATCCAATGAAATCATAGCGGGGACAGCATGGCGGTTTTGCGAGGGCTACGGTCCGTACTCGACTTCATTTATCTGGCGGCAGGGGTTCTGGCGGCCCTCAGCCTGATTGCCATTCTTTTGCTGATTGTCGTGCAGATGCTGGCCCGCTGGACCGGTGAAGTGTTTCCCGGAGCGCCTGACTATGCCGGTTACGCAATGGCAGCTGCATCCTTTTTGGCCTTTGCCAATGCGTTGAACCGGGGCAGCCACATTCGGGTTTCGATCCTTCTGAACGCGGTCCCGGACGGCGTGCGGCGTGTACTTGAAGTCTGGTGTTTCGCCATCGGTACTGCCGTCATGTGGTATTTTTGCTGGTATGCTTATCGCTTTGTCTATTGGAGCTGGAAGTTCAACGACATTAGCCAGGGTCAGGACAGAACGGCCCTCTGGATTCCCCAATCAGCTATGTTGATCGGTGCCGTGATCCTGGCCATCGCCCTGACTGATCACCTGATTCATGTGCTGTTCCGCGGCGACCATCGCATTGTCCGCGACTTGGCCGACCAGAGCCACGGAGAATAAGAGCATGGAAAACCTGTCTGTCATCATCCTCTTCCTCTTTGTTCTTTTCACCTTGCTGGGCACCGGCGTCTGGGTCGGACTGGCCCTGATGGGCGTCGCCTGGGTCGGGATGGAGCTGTTCACGACCCGGCCCGTGGGTGATGTGATGATCACCACCATCTGGTCGGCATCGTCCTCGTGGACCCTGACTGCACTGCCCATGTTCATCTGGATGGGCGAGATCCTGTACCGAACACGATTGTCCGAAGACATGTTCAAAGGACTATCGCCCTGGATGGCCCCCCTGCCCGGAGGTTTGGTGCATACGAATATTGTGGGCTGCACGGTCTTTGCTGCTGTCTCAGGGTCGTCGGCGGCAACTCTGACCACGGTTGGCAAGATGTCGATCCCCGAGCTGCGCAAGCGCAACTACCCTGAACGGATGATCATCGGTACTCTGACCGGCGCGGCCACTCTGGGGCTGATGATCCCGCCGTCGCTGACCCTGATCGTGTACGGGGTGACCATCAATGAATCAATCACCAAGCTGTTCTTTGCCGGTATCTTACCCGGCCTTGTGCTTGCCGCCATGTTCATGGGCTATGTCGCGATTTATTCCAAGTTAGGCAAAGACTGGAATCCGAACAGCGAAGGCAAGCTGAGTTTTGCTGAGAAAGTCAGGAATTCCCGCTTTCTGTTGCCTGTGATTCTGCTGATTACGGTCGTTATCGGCTCAATGTATCTGGGCTACGCCACAGCGACCGAGGCTGCTGCTTTCGGGGTAATCGGCGGACTGTTGCTGGCAGCAGGCCAGGGGTCGCTGAATTGGAAGACCTTTACCGAAAGCCTAATGGGTGCCACGCGCACCAGCGCTATGATCGCCCTGATCCTTGCTGGCGCGGCGTTCCTTTCGCTGTCGATGGGCTTTACCGGCCTGCCACGTGGGCTGGCTGACTTGATCGCTGGATGGGAACTGACCCGTTTTGAACTGCTGATGGTTCTGCTGGTGTTCTACATCATTCTGGGCTGTTTTCTGGACGGGATTTCCTCGGTTGTGCTGACCATGGCCGTGGTGGAACCGATGATCCGCGACGCCGGTATCGATCTGATCTGGTTTGGAATCTTCATCGTGGTCGTCGTTGAAATGGCGCAGATCACACCACCGATCGGGTTCAACCTGTTCGTGATGCAAGGTATGACCAACCATGAGATGAGCTATATTGCACGCGCCGCGATCCCGATGTTCCTGATCATGGTACTGATGGTCTTTATCCTCATTTGGTTCCCCGATCTCGCAACCTGGCTGCCAGAGAATTTGCGTCAGAGCCCGGGCGGGTAACAGGGGCTTGAACCCGCTCCATCTGGCGGCCCGTCATGGCCCCCATGTTCTGATTGCCGGGTTGGCGGCAGGTCTTCTGCTGCCGGCTCTGGCGGAGCCCATGCGAAATCTGCTGCCGCCATTGGTCGTGCTGCTGTTGTTCGTCACCGTCTTGAGAATGGATCCTGATACCATTCTTGGGTCATTGGGCGATCTGCATAAAGTTGCATTCACAGTCGTCGGGTTTCAGTTTCTGATGCCGTTGATCATTCTCGTCATCGGCTTTGCGGGTGGATGGACGGGAACGCCGGTGCTTCTGTCCCTGTTGATCATGGCGGCCGCGCCCTCGATTTCAGGCAGTCCCAACATGTGTCTGATGATGGGTTATCGCCCCGAACATGCGATGCGACTGATGGTGGTCGGGACTGCCCTGTTGCCACTGACAGCGTTTCCCGTTTTCCTGCTCATGCCCGAACTGGGCGACATTCAATCCGTGTTGTTGGCCGGGTTGCAGCTTCTGTTGACGATACTCTGCGCAACCGGCGCGGCCATTTTTGTTCGGCGGGTTTGGTTGCGTTCACCGTCCCAATCTACCTTGTTGAATCTGGAAGGGTTGGGCACAATCACTTTGGCCATATTTGTCATCGGCCTGATGCCCTCCGTCAGCGCCACAGCCCTGAAAAATCCGGCAATCGCGGCCTTCTGGATTGTGCTCGCCTGTTTAGCCAATTTCGGTGCCCAGATTTTCACGTTCCGCCTGATCCGAGACAGGTTACCTGCTGCCAGAGCGACTGCTGTCTCCCTAATCGCCGGAAACCGAAACATCGCGATTTTCTTTGTGGCCCTGCCGCCCGAAGTCACTGCACCCATCATGGCGTTTATTGGGGCGTATCAAATCCCGATGTACATAACACCATTGGTCATGCGGCATCTGTATAAAAGACAAGACATACCCGAGTAGCTTCGGAACACGTCTTCTAATTGCCTTATTTCTTAGTCCCATGGCGGCGTTGGGTCGATGCCGCACCTCAAGATTTGGGGGCGAAAGGGCGTTTTGCGAAATCGAAAAGAATGCTGTCACTATTGACAGTTAATTACATTCCCCCTATTTGCTGTCAAAGGTGACAGTCAAGGAGACATCATGCCGACCAGAAATTTTATAATCGCGTCTGTTGTGGCCCTGGCTTCGACCTACAGTGCATCCGCACAAACTCTCACTGCAACGGTGAAAGACGTGCGAAACGCAAAGGGTGACTTGATCATTGCCGTGTTCGACAAGGCAAAATCATTTGAAGCCATGGACATGACAAACGCTGCAGCGCTGGCTTCCGTCCCTGCTGTCAAAGGACAGGTTTCGGTTACCTTTCACAATCTTCCGCTGGGCACCTACGCGATTGCCGCAATTCACGACGAAAACAGAAACAGCGACCTGGATGCCGAAAACGAAGTTCCAACAGAAGGGTACGGCTTTGCAGCTATGGGGCGAAGTGGCCTACCACCAAAGTTCAGGGATGCCGCTGTCACAGTCGGTCCCGGCGCAACCAGCAATCTGAAACTCAAATACTGGAAATAACATGAGCGGGCGTCCTTCAAATCGTGATGAGCGTTACGAACAGGTTATGCAGGCTCTGGTCAGATGTGTCGCAAGATATGGTCTCGATGGTGCATCACTTTCTCAGATAGCCAAAGAAGCGGGCCTGACGCGACCTCTGATCCGGCATCATCTGGGCAATCGGGATGAGTTGATCACCACTTTGCAAGATTATGTTCTGCAAAACTTTTCGGAACAGTCTGATGCGCTCATCGCGGCCCTGCCCTCCTCTGGCAAATCGGAAAGCCTGATCGATATGCTGTTTTCGGACATGAACCAAACGCCTCCGGATATGGTGCTTGCCTTTGCGGCGCTCACTGCACGGGCCGTAGAGGATGGACCACTTCGCCAGGCATGCCGTGAGGCCCTGCTTTCCTTTGAAACCGCGGTGGCTGCGATTTTGCGTGCAGATTTTCCAAAGGTGGAGGACGCAAGAGTCAACATAGTCGCGCACGGCATAGCGGCCCTCTATTTCAATGCAACGTCGCTGGCCCCGCTTGAAATGCCGGGCGTCTGGAAAACGCAGGCCGAACAGGCCGCCCGCGCGCTGTTCCAAAGCCTGGAGCAAGCGACATGACACGTAAGCGACTGCTGAACTACATCACCTTCGCGGCACTCATGAGTACGACGGCACTGGGATATCAGGCCTTATGGGGCCTTCTGTTCATGTATTGGACAATTCCAAACTTCTATTCCGGTCACGCCTTGTTGCTATCCGACGTAACCCGTGATGAAGACCCTGTCCTGTTTTGGCTGATCCAGTTTGCCTGGATAACGCTCGGCCTGTCGATGATCGCTATCGACTTTCTACCCCCGACATTTTGAACAAACCTTCACGAGAGGCTCAAATGAAACCCATGCTGCATCTTTTGCCTGTCGAGGCTTACACAAGCCAGGATTGGTTTGATCGTGAAATGCGTGAGATATTTTCAAAAACCTGGCGCTATGCCGGCTTTATGGAAGACGTAAGCGAACCGGGCCAATTCATCACCGTACAGGCCGGGCTTAACAACATATTTGTAATCATGGGCCGCGACCGTCGCCTGCGCGCGTTTCACAACATCTGTCGTCATCGTGGCACGCAACTGATCCGAGCCGTTGGTAAAACCCAAAAGGCCCTGACCTGCCCCTATCATGACTGGACATACGATCTGGAGGGCAACCTGATTTCGGTTCCGGATGAACATGAGGAATTTGGCAAGGTCGACAAATCCTGCCTTGGCCTGAAACCCGCCAAAGTCGATATCTGGAAGTCGATGATTTTCGTCCATCCAGACCCCGATGCACCTTCTATCGCAGAGTGGTTCGGCCCGGTTGAACCCCATGTCGGCCCGCATGTGCCCGAAGAGCTTGTCGAATACGAAGACCTGAACAACAGCTATGAGATCAAGGCTAACTGGAAGGTCGTTGTCGAGAATTACATCGACGTTTACCATCTGAGTCATCTGCATTCGAATACACTGCAGATGTATGACCACAAAGCCGCGGAATTCCACTGGGAAGGACCCCATTACATGTTTTGGGAGCCGCCGGTTGCCGAGTTCCTAGAAAATCAGGAAAATAAACTGACCGCACCACGCGTCGTACCCAAAGATATGAATGGCGCCTGGGTCCCAATGTTGTTCCCGGGTATCGGATTGGCCGCGTCGGAAGACGGTTGGAATATCTTCATCATTGAACCTCTTGGCCCGGAACTGACACGGGTTCACAATCGCGGACGGGTGTCGAACAGTTCGGAATGGGAATTCGCCAAACAGTCGATGAGATCGTCCTCGTTCTGGTCCAGTTTTGGAATAAGCGGAAAATACAAAGCCAATGACGCAATGAGCGAAGATGACCCGATGGTCGCAGGCGACTTTACCGGGGAAGACATCTATGCCTGCGAGCAACAGCAAAAATCGCTTCAATCGCCCTATTTTGAAACGGGTCCGGCGGCCGGCGGCGAAAGCCCCGTTATCAAGCATCAGAAAGTTGTTCTTGAATGGTTGGGGGAAGATAAATGAGCCCTCGTGACTTTCATTCGTTGCGTGTTAGTGAAATCAGAAACGAGCCGGACGGCATGGCCAAGACAGTCATGTTCGAAGTGCCCGATGGTGTGAAAAGCACATTCGCGTGGAGGCCGGGCCAACATTTGTCCGTTCGCTTCAAGATTGAGGGCGAAGAACACCGGCGAAGCTATTCAATTTCCAGCTCACCCTTCTCTGGCGCCCCGCTTCGCATCACCGTCAAACGGGTCAAAGATGGTCTTGTCAGCAATTTCATCAACGACACCGTTCGGGAAGGTCAATCCATTGACGTCAAGCCTCCTTTTGGAAGCTTCTGCCTCGATCCCTGGGAAACGGCGCGGCGAACCCATTACTTCTTTGGAGCAGGCTCCGGCATCACTCCGCTTTTTGCGATGGTGAAGTCTGTCTTGACTGCTGAACCGCATTCCGTCGTGCATCTGATCTATGGCAACAAGAATGAGCAAAGCATCCTATTGCAGGATGAACTGACCGCGCTTGAGAAAACTTATCCTGAGCGTTTTACAACCTGCCACGTTTTTTCAAAGCCAGGTTGGTGGTCCAGCGCTGAGTACTGGCGGCAAGGAACAATCGACACGGCGGCGATTGAGGCGTTCATCACCGAATACCCCCCCTACGCTCAGGACGCCCAATACTATGTCTGTGGCCCGGGTGACATGAACCAGACTGTCAAATCGGCTTTGATGTCCATCGATGTACCAGCGAACCGTATCCACATGGAAAGCTATGGTGCGTCGCAGAATCTGGACACAGGCGTCGAAGGTGTGGATGCTACCGCCGAGCTGACGCTGGGCGGCGCCAAACACGTCGTTTCAATTTCCAAGGGGCAGACCGTTCTGCAAGCGGCGCAAACAGCTGGGTTGAAGCCGCCATTTTCCTGCCAATCCGGGGTATGCGGCGCGTGCCGGGCCAAGTTGACCGCAGGCACTGTTCATATGCAAGCTCGAGTGGCGCTGGAAGATCAGGACATCGAAAACGGGGAAATCCTGACCTGTCAGTCTTTGCCAACGACGGGAAATCTGGCGATCAATTATGACCAGATGCGTCGATGAAGAACCGCATGTGAACCTGAGGCGGACAGTTACGCCCCGCCTTAGGCATAACTTCGGTTCAGATCATGCGTCCGGTGCGCAATCGCGGATGACGAAGTGCTTGGTCGTCTCTTCCACGACTTCCCAATAGCCGCGAAAGCCGTTGGGAATCATAAAACTGGCCCCGGTACGAAAGTCCTGACGCGTGCCATCTTCATGGATCAGGGCGCAGTGACCTTTGACGATATAGCAATATTCGTCTTTGTCCGTGAACGCGTGCCACTTACCCGGCGTCGATATCCACGTACCCGCTGACAGTTTTCCGTCCGGGCTGGTGAAGTGCATTCCGATCTTGTGATGCGGATCACCCTCGACAACGCGATCAGGAAGATCGGCCAGACGCCTTTCGCTGCGCGTAGCCGGGTCATCAAAGAGATTGAGAACCTGTGTCGTCATGAGGTCATGCCCTCCTGCTGATAGTGTGTTGCAAAACGGCGCGACTGGCCAGCGGTCGGTCACGCACTGAGATTTAGTTTTCCGCCATTCTTCAATGGAACAGATAAACGCCCGCCAATACGAGAGCAGCAATAAAGACAGTCTCGGCCACGATCAAAATGATGGCCTGCCCACCAACATCCAGAATACGCTTGAGCGACGTTTTCATCCCCACCGCAGCAATCGACACCAGCAGCGCCCATCGGCTGAGGTCGGCCATAGCCGACGAGACGACTTCCGGAATCAGACCCATTGAATTCAGGACGGCAAAGATCAGAAAGCCGACAACAAACATCGGCAGAATGGGCGGGCGTTTGCCGTCTTCTTCGCTGAATTCGGCATGGCGGCGGACAAGAAATGAGATGACCAGAACCACGGGCGCCAGCATGGCGACGCGGATCAGCTTGACCAATGTGGCAACCTCACCGGTTTGATCCGAAACCGAGAACCCTGCCCCAACAACCTGCGCAACATCGTGGATCGTCCCGCCCAGGAAAACACCTGAAACCTCGTCGTTGAACTCGAAAGTTTCAGTAAGGATCGGGTAGGCGATCATCGCTATTGTCGACAAAACAGTGACCGACAATACCGTGAATACCAGGTTACGTTCAGAATGCTCGTTCTTTGGCAGAATGGCAGACAAGGCCATCGCTGCAGACGCGCCGCATATTGCAACTGAACCACCGGTCAGCACCCCAAAGCGCCAGCCACGACCCAACAGGCGCGCGCCCAGAAGGCCAAACAGAATCGTGAGGATCACACCGGCAATCACGACCGCAATCAGATCCGCACCAAGGCTCATCATCAGTTCAACCGAAATACGCGCCCCAAGCAGGGCCACACCAAAACGAAGAACCGTTCGTGCCGTAAACTCGATCCCGGCCTTGCAGTCGCCTGCGTCGTCTTCGGCCAGAAAATGGAACGCAATGCCCAGCAGCAAAGCCATCAGCATGGCCGGAGCGCCATAATGCTCGGACAAGAACTTCGCCGCAACGGCAACAACCACAGAAACAAGGAATCCGTGACCGTTCAAACGAACGAAAGACCGTGCCCGAAGCCACGGTGAATTGGATGCATTCAACGCTTGCATCTTACTTCCTTTGTAAAACTTGAACTGCCTTTTGGGCAAAGCCTGCCACCACCCCGGCCATGTCCGGCCCGGGTGGCGGCGTGGTCGGATTAAACCTCAGCTTGCGCCTGCATGTCGTTTGCGGAGACGCCCGCGACAGCGACGGGTTTTTTCATAGCGTCGCGGCGGAAGGGTTCGCCGAGTTCCTGGTT
>NZ_JBQGAA010000025.1:0-26713 GCF_056542585.1 Ruegeria sp. AB9
TGGCGAAGACGGCAACGGTGCGGTCGAAGCCAAAGTCAAAGCCGAAGTCGCAGAGCTTTGCAGCCGTTTCCCAATCTACCCAAATTTGTAAACGGTTCGAAACAGAAGAAAACGGCGCCCCTTGAGGCGCCGTTTTTTCGTTCCGAAATCCCCCGTCGCACCCGCCCGCATCAATGATGAACTGATCACGTTGGATCGGGCGCTGTGCCTGGCGGAACGGATGGGATCAGATGTCGCCGTCGGCGTCTTTCAACGCGTCTTCCAGCAGCTTTTCATTTCGCGCTTCTTCGATACGGTTTATGCGGTCCTCAGCCGAGCGGCCATCGAATCGATACTTCACCACGTTGATCAGGCTCAGGGTCAGCAACACGATTCCCATACCCCAATAGCCTTTGGTAGCCAGCGGCACATCGGTTGAAAGATAAAGCGAGATACCCAGCAGCAGGTAGGCGACGGCCACGCCAGCACCGTTCAGCATCAGGATCAGATTGTTTTCACCGCGATTGGTCATTGGAAGTCTCCTAAGTTAAAAAATACGTGCGGTTCAGAATTGCGCCTTGAGGCGGTTCAGAACATCAGATGCGGTTGCTCGTGTTTTGGGGCCATATCCGGCCTCTTCCATTCGGGCAGCAAGGTTTGTGTGATCCATCCCGGCGTCAATCTCACGCAGGATTTCCGATTGTTCGAACGGGTCATCCTGGTTCATCACGCGGGTTATCAGCGCCTCGGCTTCGTCGATCGGGCTTTCGCCACCCAGATGCCGGTTCAGCCGTTTCTGAAGCCCCTGTTCTCGCCTTACAGCGCGGGCAGAGATGGCACCTTGCTTGAGATCCAGGATACGGCGGTTCGCCGCCTGAACCGAATGACGCAATTGCAGGATGCGCGCTTCAAGCCGGTCCACGGTCTGTTTACGCAGCACCAGTTCGTTTTCCAGATCGGCGACCGCCTGCGCCGCGCTATGAACAAGATCCTTCCGGTCATCTTTCAGCGCCTGACGCGCACGTACCATAAGTTCATCGATGCGTGTTTGCAGGGTCTCGATCTGACGGGTTTCACCGCGTTGCTTCTGGATCATGCTGGCCAACGTCAGCTTTGCAGCCTTGAGGTTCTGTTCTGCTTCACGGATTTTCTGGTCAATCAGGTCAATGGAAAAACTGTCGCGCAGGCGGTCTTCGGCCCGGGCATTTGCGCCATTCATCAGGGTCTTCAAAGTACTGAACATGTGCTCCTCCAATTCATGAACATCGTTCACATGATGGAGATAGCAATTTCATGAACGCCGTTCAATAATTTTATGAACACTGTTCAGGAAACTAATTGTTTCCAATTCGTGAAAGAACCTGAGCGATCATGCGTTCGATCTGTTCCGGCGGAACGCCCGAGATCCGGTTTTCCAACCCAAGGGTGACGATCCCATGGACGGACGAGAACAATGCGCGCGTCATCAGATCCATCTCGACCCGGTCCAGATCGGGAAACAATTCGCTGACCGGCTCTGCGATGAAAGAAAACAATTCTTTCAACGCGTTGCGATACCAATCCGGCACAGGGCCATCGTCGGACATCTGCAAGTCAAACAAGGCCCGCCACAGGTTCGCGTTTTCATCGGCAAAATACAGATAGGCTGTGCTCATGACAATCAACCGCTGCACCGGAGGCTCACTGCCATTAAAAGACGTTCCAACCGCCTGCCCCAGACGTTTGAACGTGCGCCCGTTCACAGCCATGACAATTGCGTTCAGATCTTCGAAAACGTTGTAAATCGCGCCCAGCGCACACCCAGCGTCTTTTGCCAGATCTCGCGCTCGAAGGTCGCTGAGACCATTGTGGTCAATGCGGGTTTCTGCAGCCTCAATCAGCTTTTCGCGCAACTGTTCGCGCCGGATCTGTGCTTTGGTTGACATAGCGCCCTCAGACTTTGAACCACGTTCAGACCACAGCGCATAGTCCAGAACCTAAGGTCAGATCAAGCCGCGCCACCACAGAAAAGCCAACAGCAGTGTCGTCAGCGCCAGCAGGTTGAAGGCCAGCCCTCCCAAAAGACCGAGGAACCAGCCCCATCTGCGATCCGCTAGATTAATAGACCCCAGATGATCCTGCACCACATCAGATGCCTTGATCAGTTTGGGGTTATCCAGAACCAGCCTCAACTTGGGATGAGATGCCATCGTCTCGGCCTGGGCCAGAATCAATGCCTGTTTGTAAACGCGGCGCGGCAGCCGACGTTTGGCCTTGCGGATCGATGCCTCGAGCGTCTTGTCACGCACTCCGAGCTTTGCGCGCAGCAACACCACCGTCTCGGCGATCCGGGTCTGAATGTCTGTGTCTTGCGACATGGGCGCTCTCCTGCTGCGGCAATCTAACGACAGCTGCAGAGACCTACAATGGGGCTGGCTGTTTTCGACTGCGGCTTGTATCACGCCATATATGCTGAACACGATCGTACATGGCGAACCGACCGCCCGACTGCCCCTTGTTATTGCCCATGGCCTTTATGGATCGGCCCGAAACTGGGGCGTAATTGCCAGGCGGCTATCGGACGAACGGCAGGTGGTGGCAGTCGACATGCGAAACCACGCCTACAGCGCATGGGATCCGTGTCATGATTACCCTCATCTGGCACAGGATATCGCCGAAGTGATCGAGCAGATTGGTGGCAAAGCGGATGTGCTGGGACATTCGATGGGCGGCAAGGCCGCGATGACGCTGGCACTGCAACACGGCGCATTGGTTAACAAGCTGGTGGTCGCAGACATTGCGCCGGTGCAATACACGCACAGCCAGATTCAGTTCATCGAAGCCATGCGCGCCGTGGACTTTTCGCGCATTGCACGCCGCTCGGATGCCGAACAACAATTGGCCGAGCTGGGCGTTGAAAAGGCCTTGCAGAGCTTTTTCACCCAATCGCTGGACATCAAGGGAAGGCGTTGGTTGCTGAATTTGGATGTGTTGGCGGACCAGATGCCAAATATCATGGGTTTTCCAGAATTGGATGCCCAGTGGGATGGTTCCGCGCTTTTCCTATCTGGGGGCGAGTCAGATTACGTCTTGCCGGAACATCGAACCAAGATTCGTGCACTGTTTCCCGGCGCGCGCTTTGCTAAAATCCCCGGTGCCGGGCATTGGCTGCACGCCGAAAAACCGCGTGAGTTCGAAGCTGCGGTCAGAACTTTCCTGAACGCCTGATCACGCGCCTTGATACAGTCGCTTAGCCACCATCCAGGACGCCGGAACGGCGATCACAGCCCCTATAGCTGCGGCGCCAACAATCGCGCTGACAGACACCATTCCAGCCGACAGCACGGCGATAACGGCCGAACCTGACAGGGCAGTTGCAATCAGTGAATACAGCATAGCGGCAAGGCGAAACATGGACGGGTTTTCCTTCTGTTGGCTTCCGGCCGAATATTTCACGATTCGAATGTGTTGCACTTTGATGTGTGTCAGATGCGGACCGATCCCGGATCAGGATTTGACGACTTCACCGCCCCCGTTCATCCAGTCGACCAACCCCCCTAGATTAAACACCTTCCGGTAACCCATATCCTTCAATAGCTTTCCGGCCAAAGCCGCGCGGCCTCCTGACGCGCAGTGCAACACAATGGCGCGATCCTTGCGCAGTTCGGGATCGTGGGATTGCAGCGCGTCATCTGCCCGAAATTCCAGCATTCCGCGCGGAATATGATGCGCCCCGACAGCGCGACCAGTATTTTGCAGTTCATTCGCGTCGCGAATGTCCAGCAGCAGACCACCCTGCTCTATCAAGGCCTTTGCCTGTGCTGTATCAACCCGCTCAACCACTGCATTGGCAGCCTCCATCATGTCTTTGACCGTCACCGGCATGCAAGTTCTCCTTTACGTCATCGCGCAAAGGTTAACATGCGAAATTTGGAAGGTGTAGCCATGGCGGGAAACGCCCATGTTACTGTTCGCGAAACGCGCGCGACATGCTGTCTGAAACCGGTTTGGCTATGTAGGCCGCAAAGGTGCGTTCTTCGGTCTGGATCATGATTTCAGCGGGCATGCCAGGGGTCGGAACAAAGCCGGCGACACGATGCAACTCATCCGGTGTCAGTGAAATCCGCGCCAGATAAACTTCCTGCGGAACACCAGTCGACTCCTCAAGCAGCGCATCGGCGGAAATATAGAAGACTTCGCCATACAAAACGGGCGTCGTGCGCTGATTCAATGCGATCAGGCGGACCGTGGCGGTCTGTCCTGTAATAACACTGTCAATCTCAGTACGCGGAATCTGCGCCTCGATGATCAAAGGCGCATCTGCGGGCAGGATCTCGGCTATCGGTTCACCGGTCTCAATCACACCGCCCGGCGTGTGATAGTGCAGGCGCACCACTGTTCCGGTCACCGGCGCGCGCACCACGGCCCGGTCAAGAACACTGCGGGCCTGACGGGATTTTTCACGTACGCTTTCCAGATCGGCTTCGATCACGCCCAGTTCGTCCAATGCGGCCTCACGATAGGCGGAACGCGTGCGTGTGATCTGTTCTTCGTACTTCAACAGCATCTGATTGATCTCCGAAGCCTCGGCCCGCAAACGGGCCTGCTGCCCTTCGGCTTCGGCCTGCACGCGTCGGATGGTGTTCAGCTCGCCTTTGCGAACCAGACCCTTTTCGAACAGTTGGTTTTTGGCCTCGAACTCCTCCTGCAAAATCTCGGCCCGTCGCGCCATGCTGTCCAGCTGCGCCTCAAACCCGCTGGCCCGAATTTTCAGAGCTTCCATGTTGCGTTCCAACAGCGCCACGTCATTCAAGAGCGTCTTGCGCGACACATCGAAACTGAGCTTTTGCCCATCGAGAATAGCCATGACTTCGACGTCGTCAGACGCCTCAACGAGCCCCTGAGAAAAGACGAGGCGGTCACGTTCCCCGTACTCCGCCAGCAGCCGTTCGGTCATAGCCTGGAGGCGCAGCTTGCGGATGAACAGCTCACGCTCATTCGCCTGGGCAGAGGTCTGGTCCAGCGTCATCAGCACCTGACCCGCCTGAACCGCCTGACCTTCGACAACCTTGATGTCTTCGATGATGCCGCCCTCAAGGTGTTGGACAATCTTGTTACGACCGGTCGCGACAAAGCTGCCTTGCGCGATGACTGCCGCGGCTAGTGGGGCGCTGAAGGACCAGACCCCGAAACCGCCGAAACACACAACAAGCATGACCAGCCCGATGACAATCAGCCTGTTGATCGAGCGTGGAACCTCGGCATACCACACCTCTGGTTCATTGGCGGAGTTCTTCACAGGTACGAGGTCATTCATGGTCAGCCCCCCTGCTGGCCTTCAATTCCGGTCTGTTTGCGTGGCCCGTTGATTTGCTGAAGAACCTGATCTCGCTGGCCGAACAGGGCCACGCGCCCGTCAGTCAGCAACATGATCTTATCGACAACATTCAACAACGTTGGCTTCTGTGTAATGACAACCACGGTGATCTTGCTTTCGCGCGCCTGTTCGATGGCACACGCAAGCGCTTTGTCACCCGCGACGTCGAGATTTGAATTCGGTTCATCCAGCACAACCATTCTGGGGTTGCCAAAGAACGCCCGCGCCAGCGCGATGCGCTGCTTCTGACCACCGGACAGAGGCGAGCCATCAGCGGCGACCACGGTCTCATATCCCTGCGGCAGGGTTGCAATCATGTTATGCACGTCGGCCAGAACGGCCGCGTCATGAATCTGTTCGTCGGTGGCATCCGCTCGCATCCGGCCGATATTGTCCTTGATCGTGCCGGGGAACAGCTGCACATCCTGCGGCAGGTAACCTATGCTTTCGCCAAACTGGCGCGGGTCCCAGTTTCGGATGTCCATCAGGTCAAGCCTTACGCTGCCCGATGTGGGCAGAATGGACCCAACCAGAGTTTTCCCCAGCGTGGTTTTCCCCGCCCCGGAATTGCCGATAATGGCCAGCGTTTCGCCGGGAACCAGCGAGAACGTAATCCCGTTCAGGACCACACGTTTGGTTCCGCCCGGTACATAGAGCAGGCGTTCGACATCCAGACGACCTTCAGGGCGTGGCAGGCGTAGTTTTTCGTATTGCAGGGCCGAGGTCGACAGCAGCGCCTTGATCCGCCCATAAGCCCCACGTGTCAGCAGGTAACTGTTCCACCCTTCAATCGAGCCCTCGATGGGCGCGAAAGCGCGCCCAGCAATGATCGAGGCTGCAATCACCATACCACCCGTGATCTCTCCTTGCAGGGCCAGAAACGCACCCCAACCCAGAATACCGATCTGGGTCAGCAGGCGAACGGCGCGCGAGATGGCCGCGAAGATCACGTTGCGGTCCTGTGCCCGCACCTGCCAGGTCAGCGATTGAGCGGTATCCCGTCCCCAAATCCGGACAGCCTCGGGGATCATGGCCAGAGCGTTGATGATCTGACTGTTGCGCGACATCGAATCCAAATGCAGGTTTGCAGTAGACTGCGCCTTATTCGCCTCGGCAAACGGTTTGGCAGTCATTTTCTGGTTGATCAGCGCTATCGTCATGAGGATCAGCGCGGTTACCACCACGATCATGCCCAGTTGCGGATGGACCAAGAAAATCATCAGGATGAACAACGGCGCAAACGGCACGTCCAGAAATGAAATCAGCGTGCCCGAGACCAGAAAACCGCGAAGCTGTTGCAGATCGCCCAACGTCTGATACTCGCGCCCGTTTCCATGCAGCGACGCATGCGCAGCCGCACTTAACACCGGTGCGCCCAGCCGGGCTGCCACCTCAACTCCGGTGCGCATCAACATAAAACGCCGTACCGCATCAAAGGCTGATTGAAAGATCACCGCCCCTGCGACGATTGCCGTCAGCATGATCAGTGTATCCAGCGACCGACTGGTCAGAACCCGGTCACTTATTTGAAACAGGTAGATCGGAATTGCCAGGATCAGAATGTTCGTGGCGCAGGTCAGGACCAGAACAAACGCAAGATTGCGCCAGATCGCCCGCGTCGAAACGCGTAACGTGCGCTGGAAATCCTCGGGCGGGGTGCGTTTGTGGAATGTTTGGGGTGGCCCGTTCCCATCACCGCCGCCAGTCTTCGTTTGCAACAGTGGCTGGTTTGCCTTGGCCTCGATCGTGGTGCCTATGCCGTTCTCGCCGGATGCGCGCCCAGAGGGGGTCTTGCGCGCAGTCGAGTCCCCGGCGGATGCCGGATCCGGGCCATCAGCGTCGGCCACCCCATTGCCACCACCCGCCGGGTCTTTGTCTTGCGCGGGCTGCGGCTGTGCGCGCTGATGGGGAGGATCGGCGCGCCGTTGTTCACGTGAGTGTTGTTGGTCTTCGGATTGCTGTAACTTTTCGGTTTCAACCGTCCGATTTCGATCTGGTTCAGGCACGCGCATCTCCTGCGTCAGGTGCAATCGGGCTTTGACCCGTTGTGCCCGCGTCGTTGGTTCTGCCCCACCGCCAGCGTTCTGACGCTGTGGGCCCAAACCGCCCTGCCTGTCCAATGGGCTGGATAAAAGTGGACGGCGCGACGTAAATACAATCGACATTTACAAACCTTCTGGTCACTCGGTAAAAAATTAGGGGGGGGGTCAGGCCAGCATGGTTTGCAGGCCGTCATCTGGTGTCGTTGCGTCAGTGGATGGTGTATTCAATGACTGTGCAGCATCCGGTTGCGGCATGGACATGTCGTCCATGATTGCAGCGATAGCCTCATTGGTCATTTCTGTGATCTCTTCGTTGTCCGGCATGTCGATCAGGCTGGCCTGATGAAGCAACAGATCAGAATAAGATCCGTCAGCGGCCATAATAGTCGAATCCACACCAAATTTGGTCAGGTTCGCGGCGTTCAACAGAGCGTTGCTGCCAGCGACGACCTCGGTCTCGGCTGCATTGGGACCGGACAGGTCAATTTGGTCCTGATCCAGCATCATAGTGACCTGTTCGACGATGTTCACCTGCAACAGGTCTCCATCGATCTTGAGCACGCGCATCTGCTCCATCCCGGCGAACATGGGATCGTTGAGCAACGCGTCCTCCAACCCATCCATATCCATTTCCTCAAGTGCCATGGCGTCGGACAGGCTCTGATGCAATTCCTGATGCGTATCTTCGCCAATCGTTTTGACGGACGCGTCATTCATGATCAGGTTTTCATCATCTTCGGTCATTGCGCCAGGCACAACACCGCTGATGATATCGTCATCCATCAGAGCAATGGTCTGATACAGCATGTCGACGGAAATCATGTTCCCATCAATCATGATCAGGTCGTAGTAGCTGCCCAGCTGCACGATATCGGTGACATTGAACATCTCGTTATCGCCCAACGCATACAACGTCGATGCGGCCGAAATCTCGGTTTGAATGTTGTCGATATCCGTCGCGTCGATCACTTGCTTGACGAAGTTTGCGACAACCAGATCACCGTGCACCCAATCCACAATGATGTATTCAGGTTGTCCGGACGTTGCTGTGGCATCATCAAGCCAGGGGGCCTCCCTGCCTTCGACTTCAATCTTCGAAGACTGAATCACATCGGTGCCACTGCCCGTGCCCGGAGCTCCCACATCCCAATCTGAAACAAGCGCAACCTGACTGATGGCTGTAAGGTTGATCGCCTGCCCTCCGACAGCGATATAGGGGGCATCAACCCAGCCTACGGATGCCGAGACAGCATTGATCGCAAGGTTGCCTCCGGTCACCACCAGA
This sequence comes from Ruegeria sp. AB9, assembly GCF_056542585.1. Lineage (NCBI taxonomy): Bacteria > Pseudomonadati > Pseudomonadota > Alphaproteobacteria > Rhodobacterales > Roseobacteraceae > Ruegeria > Ruegeria sp. AB9. Next base: position 8,663 of record NZ_JBQGAA010000025.1, read on the forward strand.
TGTCCGTCGTCAAACTCGGGATCCTTCGACTGATCCCACTCGGTCGGAAGCATGGCCTCCGCCTCATCCTCGTTAGCTTCATCCGGCTGATGGAACTCGGGCAAAATGTCAGTCCATACGGGTGCCTCGTCTACATATTCGCCATTGACGATCACACCCAATGCGTCATCGCCGTGGAACTGATGCACCGTAACGCCTTCTATTTCTGAACTCATCGGGTTCAGCATCTGTTCGGCCAGCGCTTCGATCATCTCGGTCGATTTGTAATCCGCAAGCGAAAATGATGGCGCCGCAACAGCGTGAAGCGACAACGCCATGTCCAGCATCTCTTCGCCCTGAGCGATCAGCGCCTCGGTGTCACGAAAATCCCCTTCACCGACCGTATCGTTGTCGCGCATGACCACCTTTTGAACGGTAAAGGTCATTGCCGAACCCAAAGGCACTGTCTCTGGCCGCAAAATTATCAGCTCTGGTGCAGACGACGCTCCGGTTACGCTGTCCGGAACAAATCGCTGAGATTCCGCACTTTCACTGTTGAGGATAATGACCGATTCATACACCGGCCAGTCAGGTGCTTGTGGTAACGGCAGTTCCGGTTGAGAGGGAATGAAATTGAATGGCAGAGCTTTATACTCACCCGCCGGAATATCCAGATCGGCCTTGATGTGAATCGAGGCCGGTTCTTCTAGCCCTTCAATTTCAGCTTTCCGCCTTAAGGCACTGAACTCCTCGTACTGATCTCTCAGCCGGGCCTGTTCTATCGTAAGCTCAAAAGTTCCAACAAAATGCGCTATCGTTTCCGTAATACCGTCGAGGGCCATGTCGGTTATCCTTTACACCCGCACCGGCCAGAAATTTCCGGTTTGGGTTCAGTTGGGCCGGGGCCGCGGTTTGCGGCCCCGGCGTTTTCGAAAGATCGCAGGGCCCGAAAATGCGAGCCCCGCCTTTTGACTTATGCGTCAGTATCGTCGCTTGCGTAGGACGAGGTCATCGATCCGCCAACCATGGTTGTATCGACCGAGTTGCCCAGTACGTTAGCACCCATGACGATTGACTGGTTGAAGGCCGAGGTGTCGACAACAGCAGCAGCTGAGGCATAAGATTCGCCGGTCACGATACCATCGCCACCATTGTTCGAACCCCATGTACCGCCGTTACCGCCAGCACCGCCGTCACCTGAATAGGCTCCAGCTGCACTGCCACCGGTGATCGTGCCACCCATGGTGTCGCCAGATGTCGCGGTGCCCATCGAGGCTCCGCTGGTTCCGCCATTCGAGGCTGACGCGCCACCAGCACCACCGGCACCCGAGCTGGCCGCACCGGTTGCATCACCGGAACCGGTCGATGTGGCATCGTTGTCGGAGCTGCCTTCACCACCATATCCGGCGATAGCTTCGGCCAGGCTGTCGGCCGCACCGTTTGTATCGGCATCTCCGAATACATCCGCTGCTCCGCCGCCACCTGCGGTATTGGCTGCATCAGCAGATCCGGCACCGCTACCTGCAGATGACGATGTTGGCGATGTACTGCCGCCTGCTCCACCGTCGCCGTCTGCGGCTGATGTTCCGGTACCCGCCGCATCCGCAGCGCCATCGGCTGCGTTCGAACCGCCGTCACCACCGCTACCGTCCGTATCTTGCGAATTGCTGGCTGCGCCGTTCACGTCACCCGGGCTCTGGTCAATATCCGGCCCACTTGCCGATTGATCGCCAACACCCTGAGCGTCGGAATCCGCTTCAGCGGTCCCACCGGAACCGTCGCCGCCCGAGCCGTCGCCGCCAGTTCCGTCGCCGGCTGTGCCGTCACCACCGGTTCCGTCGCCGCCGGTGCCGTCACCACCTTCGCCTGCTTCGGCGTTAAACATGCCAAGCTCTTCCTGCAGGGCCATGATTGCAGCTTCGACCATCTCGCCAAAACCACCTTCGCCATCGCCGCCGGTGCCGTCGCCGCCGGTGCCATCACCGCCGGTGCCATCACCGCCGGTGCCGTCGCCGCCAGTTCCGTCACCACCGGTTCCGTCAGCTGAGCTTTCCGCACCGCTTTCAGCAGCGCCTTCCGCAGCGTTGTCTCCTGCAGTCGCATCATTGGCTTCGGTGTTGCTGTCGCTGGTGTTCGAGGCCGAACCATCTGTCGCAGCGTTACCATCACCACCGTCCGCTCCGTAAGCATCCGCGACGTTGTCAGCCGTCCCAGTGCCAGTTCCGGTCGAGTCGGAATCGCTGTCGCCACCGTTGGCGTTACCGGATGCGTTCGAACCGGACAGACCAAGACCAAGACCAAGACCAAACGAATCCGCGCTACCGCCGGCTCCGCCCGTTCCCGTACCATCGGCACTTGTGCTGCCATCGTTGTCGGACGTCGAGGAGCTGTCTGCAGCGCCGCCGTCTCCGCCGGTACCATCACCGTCGGCACCTGAGCCTGACAGACCAAGACCGATGCTCGCGTTGTGCGCATCACCGGTAGAGCCCCCTGTACCGCCAGTAGAAGCAGAATCTGCGCTGCCGGTATCACCACCAGAGGCCCAGGCGTGGCTACCCAAAGTTGTCGAGTCAGCTGCACCACCATAACTGGTGCCACCGTCGCCCGAGTTTCCGCCCTTGGCGTCCGATCCAATACCTTCAGCAGCATTGGCTGTACCACCGTTGGCGTCGCCATTCTGGTAGAAGTCTGAATTGTTGGATACACTTGGTGAATCCAACGTGTCATCATCACTCAGACTGGCCACCTGGTTGTTGACGGATGACATCGCCGTACCGGCACCATCCATTGAGATGTCCAGATTCATGTCATCGCCGGGATCATAGTTCAGATCGCGGCCAGCGGTGATCACATCACCTACCGTCGCCGAATCTCCAAGATCCAGATCAACCTGATCATCATCGCGTGGAATCCACTCACCGCCACCGAAATCGATGTTGATTTCGTTGTTGTTGGAGTTGTCGTTGGTGTTGTCTCCGGCATTAAGCGTCTGATCTTGATCCTGACCTTGGTCCTGATCCTGGCCCTGGTCCTGATCCTGGCCTTGTTCCTGACCCTGGTCCTGACCTTGGTCCTGACCCTGTTCATTAGCGTTTTCGACGTTTTGGTCCTGCTGTTGCTGCTGCTGTTGCGCAGTCACGTCCGCTTCGACCAGGGCCTCATCAACCTGAATTTCAACATCCACCGGAGCATCCAGATTTTCGACATTAATTTCGTCGACGGTCGTTACATTGGTATTATTTACATTGCGTCTCATAACAAATTCCCATTTCTGGAACGCCAGACCGCCATTCATCTAAAAAGCGGTATCAAGCGTGATTGAATCAAAAAAACTCACACAGCGTTTGAGCACGCTGAATGCGGTCCACGATAGTTTTCCTGAGGCCACCTCCTTTCCCGGCTAAGCCGAAAACGCGACCGCTCACAATCGATGCTGAAATACGCAAGGAACGGGCGCGACAGGGACAGATGCTTCGAAAATTAAAGCCCGCCCATGTTTGCAGCGGCACATGCTCGCGACTAGCTAGCTGAAAGTTCTGATGTATATAATGCTTTGTTTTACTTATATATTTTTCGAAAACTTCAAGCTTTTACCAAACTGGAACAAAAAGTTCTAATGAAGAAAGTAGTAAAAAATTAATGCAATTGTTTCCGCATGTTACACAAACCGACACACCAAAACCTAACCAATAGTTCTATAACTCTGACACTCGAACTATACCGTCTGGTTGTAGAAATTCGCGTTTTCAGTTACAATAAAACTTACGTAATTCTTTGATTAGTTAACTACTTTTGCTCCTGAAATTCGATTTTGATAACGCAATTCCCGGTAAAACCCGTTTTGTGAGGGAAAATAATGAGTGAGTCTTTGAACTATGAAACTGCCAGCCAAAGTTTTTTTTCAGAAGATTTTTCGATTGTCTTCCTCGGGAAGGAACTATTCTACTCAAATCAAACCCTAAGAAGCGTTCAAACTGAATTCGGCGTCTGCGCGTTACGCTTCGAAACACTAGAAGCAATTCCCGAACACGTTCCCGGCAGCGGCAGAATAATCGTTGTAGATCAAATGTTGATCGAAGACCTGCTCGCGCGCCCGACGACCTATATCAATTGTACAGGGTCCGGCTGCCTCGCCTTTGCCTATCGCAAAGAGGATTCGGCCCGACACATGTTCGAAAGCTGGAATCGCGCGCAGTTTGGAGAAGTGGGTTTTCTGCCGATGAATGTCGCGCCGGACGCGTGGCGCGCCATCCTCAGATTGCTGATGCACGAGGAACTTTATCTTCCCAGTTTTCTGGCCGACTATGTCTCTGCCCCCTGTCAGCGCACGCCAGAAACACTCAGACAACCGGAACCCATCGCACCAAATGGCGTGGATCGGCGTGCACAATACTCCAAGCTGACGCGCCGCGAAAAACAGGTTCTGCAACTGGTCTCACAGGGCAAAAGCAACAAACTGATCGCGGCCAAGCTGGGCATCACGGAACACACCGTCAAGCTGCACATGCATAATGTTGTCGGCAAGATTGGTGTCTCCAACCGGACGGCGGCTGCTCATTTCTATTTTGAGGTTGCGCCTCATGAAGCGCAGCAGACGGCCTTTGACTGATCCTTTTGAAGTCCGGTTCGACCGCCTCATCCTATTGGTGGGCAGGTTGAACTATATGTGGACCAACACTGAGAGCCTGCTGATACACCTGATTGCCGGCCTGACCGGAACGTCGAAAGACGTGGCTGTTATCATTTTCCTGACCCTGAACACCACCCGCGCGCGAATCGATCTGGTTGAACGACTGGCCAAAATGGAAGGGCGCCCGGCCCGGATTCGCGATCCGATCCTTGAGCATACGCAACGACTGGCTAAGCTTTCGGGCATACGCAACAAGTTCAACCATTGCATCTATTCGTTCGACCCTGAAAGCGGAAACCCGAAAACGATCCTTATGCGGATCGCGGATCGCAAAACCGATATCAAACTCGGTCGCGAAGATACCGTCGACGACAATGCGCTGCGCGAGATCGAGGCAGTCGTTGATCAGTTGTCAGCCGCAAACCGGGACATCTGGAAACTGATCCGACACTTGGGATTTCCGGTTTAGGATGGCCACGGCGTGGCTCAGTTGGCAGGCGAGTTTCGCGTACTGTTTCGCAATACCCGCCCGACCACCACGGTACGGCTGGCCAAGCCCACGTAAGCTATTGCTCATTTTTTGAAAAAATCTGCTTGGTGCGGGCGGTGGGATTTGAATGTACTTTCCAAGACAGTCCTAGCTTTTCCAAAATCTGCAAAATATCCAAGTTATTCAATCTAATACCGGCAATCTATTTTTCCCTCTTGTTCCACAATGAACCTTCCTATACCAAATATTGTGGTGGGACTGTAAGTGGGACTGAGCATTGAGGGAATTGAACAAACTCAGCGCAGCGCAGATCAAAACCGCCCCAAAGGGGAAGCATGGCGACGGCGGCGGGCTGTGGCTTCACAAGCGCGACCAGACGCACGGAAAGTGGGTACTGCTTGTAACTGTTCACGGTCGTCGCCGGGAAATGGGCCTTGGTGCCTACCCTGATGTTTCACTGAAAGAAGCCCGAGAGGACGCCGAAAAGTGGCGGGCGGTCGCGCGCAAGGATTTAGACCCCATCAAAGAACGAGAGAAAGAGCGAAGGCAGCTTGAGCGCAACATGCACCTTCTGAAGGATGTCGCGCTTGACGCCTATGAATCTCGAAAAGCGGAACTCAAGGGCGATGGCAAAGCTGGCCGGTGGTTCTCGCCTCTGGAGCTTCATGTTCTGCCCAAATTAGGCAAGGTGCCTGTCGCGGATATTGACCAGATCGATATTCGGGACACGTTGGCACCGATTTGGCATGTTAAGGCCGAGACCGCCAGCAAGGCGATGGATCGGTTAGGTATATGTCTCAAGCACGCTGCGGCATTGGGACTGGATGTTGACCTACAGGCGACAATGAAAGCCCGCGCCCTTCTGGGCAAGCAACGGCATAAGCCGAAGAACATCCCGGCTTTGCCTTGGGTCGAGGTTCCAGCATTCTATTCCAGCCTTGATGAGGGAACGACGACTCACCTTGCGTTGCGATTGTTAATCCTGACAGCAGTGCGATCCGGGCCGATCCGAAAAGCGCACGAAGATCAGTTTGAAGATGATGTTTGGACTATACCGGCCGAGATTGTGAAGGGACGCAGGGATGCAACGGAAGATTTCCGGGTGCCCTTGTCAGACGCAGCATTGGAAGTGATCGAAGCTGCAAAGAAACAGGGGCGTGATGGCTATCTCTTCCCCAGCGTCCGCAAAGGTGTCATCTCCGACGCGACAATGTCCCGCCTAATGGAGCGCCGGGACATGCAGGCTCGACCGCACGGATTCAGGTCCAGCTTTCGGGATTGGGTGGCAGAAACCACCAACACGCCTCACGAGGTCGCAGAGACGTGCCTGGGGCATGTCGTGGGCGGGTCTGTGGAGCGCGCCTATCGCCGTACCGATCACCTTGATCAGCGCCGTGTACTCATGCAGCGGTGGGCGGATTTCGTGACAAAGAAACAAGCTGAAATCGTGAGGATTGGATGATGTTCGCACCAGAAGGTTACTTGCCATTTACAGAAGTCATTGAGGCAGCGAGACGAATTGCTTGGAATCACGTAAACCCGGATGGTTGGGAGATTATATCGGACACGAGCAAGAACTCCTCAGATGAAGCGGTAATGAATGGAATGATCTGGCGACGGAGTGAAGAGCACCTATTGACTGCATGGTTGATGGCAAAACTTATGCATCAGGTCGGTGTCTATATCTGCAGCCCCGCAAAAACTATCTTTAAGTGCTCCGATTTGCTGCACATTCACGAAGATCTTTTGGATTGGTTTTATTGGCCGGAAGATGTTCTTGACGATGAACAAACTGCCGGGCCGTTTTGTGTCACACTTGAGGAATCCGCGCAGAACAAACCTTTACTAAGATTCAGGTACATTGATGTAGAGACAGGCACCATTAGAGTTTTAGGCAGGGAATTAGCAATACGGGACTACATTGGCGCGATGCCAAACGAGCCAGTGGCGCAAATATCAATCGCAGCACAATTTGAGGGATGGGCGGTCTGCTTCAAGGAATCCGATTTTGCGCCTATCATTCACGACACAATTGCGGATGTTTTACACCAAAACCTAGAGGCCAATCTGGCATCTATGGATCACCAAAAGACACGCTTAGGCCGACGCAGAAAAACTGACCAGGCACTGTTAGCCTATGACAAGATTTTCCCCACTGGACATGGTTCGCTAACGTGGCAAGCGGTCACGAACCAGGTTGTCGAAAACACTGGCGTCGACATTCACCACCAAACCCTTATGCGGGCCGTAAACCAACGCGAGGCCGATGAGGGGAGTGATAAAAGCCCCGAATAAAGTGATAAAACACTGACAAAAGTAAGTATAAAATCCAATTCGACTTTTATCACTTTTGACTTAATGACAGGCCCGAGTTTGAAGGCCAAATTTCCTGCATATTCCTAACTGGAGCAGGAGACACACACGATGTTGGAAAAGCACTACCGCCGCGCCGAAGTAGAGGAAATCACCGGCCTGAGCCGAAGCGCGATTTACGACATGATGGATCGGGGCGAATTTCCCCGTCCGGTTCGTATCACACGTAAAGCCGTTGCCTGGCCTGAAAGCAAACTCGCCGAATGGCTTGAACAGCGCCCCGCTGCCTAAAGAGAAACCCGCACCTAACACGCAGGCGCGGGCGGAAGAATTTGGGGCTATCAACACCCCTAAAGTAGCCGCATTGCGCCTGCCCTGCGACCGCAGAGGCAAAAATGAGCAGCACAAATTGGCACAGTCTCACTAAGACCATTATGGCCAACGCGGGCGAATACCCGTCCGTCCAATTGCAATTCTTGATGCAGCATCTGGAAGCATACCCCGAGGTCAAACCGGCCGTAGAGGGTGCGATTCATGACATGGGCAATTGGTTACGCGAGAACGCGTCATGATCGAAATCCCCAAAAACAAGACAGAAGTGGTTCGCATAGAGCGGACCATCTACCACGGCGTTGAATGCCTCAACATCCGCGTCTGGTACGAAGCGGAAGACGGCGAGATGCGGCCCAGCAAGAAGGGCATCGCCGTTCGCATCGAACAGGCCGCCGACCTGATCCAAGCAATCGAGACAGTAACTCAAGACTGAAAAGAGAGAGACCCTGCGCTCTCGAAGATTACGCAGGGCCATATCTGGTGGACGGTTTGACAGACGGTGGCACCAGTTGTGGTAGGCATACCACGGGGCGGGGTCACATGCCAAGCGCAGTCCGAAAGACCGAAGCGCGACCCCCGGCACAGCGTCTCAAGTGTCGAAAGTAGCGGTCAACCGATTGGCGGGAACGCACGACCAATTGGGCCCGACGCGATAGGCCGGCTCCGTTGAGCAGGAAGATCACGCCGAGGGTTTAGGGACAGCCTGGCCATTGTGCCGGGGCTGTTCGTCCTATGCCCTTCGCTCCTGACCTCACCATTGAGCAGAGGGGGTATAGAGCAACGGTTGAGTAAAGAGAGAGGTTGAAACAAAAAAAAGGATGATTGGAAACTCGCTTTTGAGCAAATCGAATCAACTTGATTTCAGCTTCAACGCGGTGATTTCGGATGAAGTGTCAAGGAGTCTGCGCTGGTGACAAAGAGCTCAGATAAGCGCGAAGCGGCGTTCATGCGTCAGATGGCCAAGGGCGGCGCGCGGCGCTCTTTGGTGCCGGGGCAAGTCCTCTACGAGAGAAAGCCAACGGCGACGGGTGTGAAGGATGAACGCCTGACCTGGCTGAACTATGCCAACGATACTCGTTACATCATGTCGGCGCGTCTTAGTATGGATGATGGGCTGCGCGCGGTCGGCAATCTCTACGGCGGCAGCGTGCAGTTGGCAGAGCATGGTCACGGCAACAATTGCGCTCAAGAGTACGTGGACAATGGAAGGCACGGTTCTGGTGGTGGCATTACGCCCGCGATGATCGAGGCTCGCCAGATTGCGGACATCGCGCAGAAGTGCATGAAGGTCCTTCCGGTCATCCGCCACCGTGTTAACAGCCGCAAGTACAAAATGGGCGAACATCGGAGCATCCGCGCCCGACAATTGGTCGACGCTATTTGCGTCTATGGGTTCGAACTCACAGAAGTCGCCATTCGGTTCGACTGGTGGGTTCAACGTAGTGATACCGGAACCAAGTTCATCCAGACGCGACAGAAGCAGAAGCTGAAACATGCATTAGTCGATGGGCTAAAGGAGATTGATGAAGCCTTTCAGGAACACGGAATCGACGCCAGGAGGATCGGCGTTGTGAGTGTGGGGTAATGCCCATGCTGGGACGGAAACGTAATTTGCTGCCATCACCACTCACCAGAAAGCGAGCAGACTCATGACAGATAAACCACCTCTCGACCGGTGGCGCTTCGACGCCATCACAAACGGCCCTGAACGACTGTGGGGCGTGAAAGCAATCGCTGAGTGTCTTGGCGTATCAGAGTCGAAGGTCAGGCGTATGGCCAAGAGGCTCACAGTGCCGATCTACAAACCGGAAGGCAGATACTTCGCATTGCGATCCGAACTCATTGACTGGCTGAAAAGGAAGTAACCATGACTCAAGAACACCAAATCGCATCGTTCATTGTTCTCAAAGGCAAGCCCAACTCAGTCGGCAACCGAACTCTGGCGGTGTTCGACATGCTGACCTCTGGCCTGCGTATCTGTGGCTGCACGCTCAACGTGAATGCCGAGGGTCTCGCATTTAGCAACGGACCGTTAGGCAAGCATCATTCAGGATCGGCAATAAGAGTCCAGTTCACAGACCCTGCATTGGCTCGCACTGTCACGCGCATGGCAGCGACCGCATACACGGCGTTGACCGGAGACGAGCTCGAACTGGAGTAACCGTACCGAGGGGGGTGGTTCTGTTCTTTTTCGCACACAAGGGGACCGGCGCGGGGAGGCGAGCGCGATATTTGCACGAATCTGGATTTTCCTAAGTGTCAGAAATGATCGGCTTTGAACACGTTTGACCAGTTTTGCTAACTACCCCCGCCCTACGCACCGCGCGAAACTGTTGGCATGTGGCCGTTTCGCAAAAAAACTCCGACTGAAGAAAAGTCGCTCGCAAATCCTCAGGATTGGTTGAACTCAATTTTTGGCTTTACGCCCATGAGTTCCGGCGTGTCACTCTCTGCAGAAACTGCGCTGTGTATTCCCGCGGTGAACTCTGCAATCCGGGTGATCTCGGAAGCCGCTGCCAGCCTGGATATCGCGGTGAAATCGCCCGACGAAAAAACCACCTTTGATGCCGACCCTGCCCTGCAGCTTTTGGTTGGTGAGGCCAATGAGTGGACCGCGGGTTACGAACTTATCCGAGATCTGGTGATTGACGCGCTGCGATATGATCAGGGTGGGTTAGCCTGGGTGAACCGGGTCAACGGCAAGCCGATGGAGATCATCCACCATAATCCGGGCGTGATCACTGTCGAATACGATCAGGGCACACGCGAACCGACTTATCGGATCAACAACCGGATCGAGCCAGCAGCAAACATCATCCACCTTCGCAGCCCATTTGGTCGCGCGCCGTTGACACTGGCCCGAGAAGCCATCGGCGTCGCCTATGTGATGGAGCGACATGCGGCGCGTTTGTTTGGCCGTGGCGCCCGCCCTTCTGGCGCGTTGATGTTCCCTAAAGGCATGGGTGAGGAAAGTGTGAAAAAGGCTCGCGATGCGTGGCGTCTGACCCATGAAGGCAATGACGCAGGAGGTCGCACGGCTGTCCTGTATGATGGCGCTGAATTTGTTCCGTTTACTCTGAACAGCACAGACGCCCAGTTCCTCGAAAACCGGAAGTTCCAGAACCTCGAAATTGCCCGCGCATTCCGGGTTCCGCCGAGCATGTTGTTCGAACTGGACCGGGCAACGTGGTCTAACACCGAACAGATGGGCCGCGAGTTCTTGGTTTATTGCCTGGAGCCTTGGTTGCGGGCGCTTGAATCCGCACTTGGTCGGAGCCTGTTCCTGCCTGATGAGCGCAAGGATCGCGTCATTCGGTTTGATCGGGATGACCTGACCCGGGCCGATCTGAACACCCGCGCAACCGTTATCAGCAGCTTGATCAGCAGCCGCACAATCAATCCGAACGAAGGCCGCAAATGGCTCGGGATGCTGCCCTATGGCGGCGGCGAAGAGTTTGCGAACCCGCACATCAACACCGAAACAGACAGTCAAAAAGAAACCGAGGGGGCTGAAGAGAATGGAACTGAATGACATCCTTTCAGACGCACAGGATCAGGATCGCGGTCGCGAATTCGAGCTCGCAGACCCTGTGACCGGCAAACCCACGGGTATCAAGCTGCGTGTGGCTGGACCGGATAGCGCCACGCAGAACCGTGCCCGGCTAAATCTGGCAGACAGCATGGTCGAACATGTCGGGCCTGACGGTCGGGTCTCAGCGGAAAATCGGGAAAAATTGCGTCTCGAATCTCTCGCTTCCTGCGTCCTCGGCTGGGATGTCAAAGAGGATGGCAAGCAGGTTCCTTTCTCTCAAGCCAACGTGATCCGCCTGCTCACCGCTGCAACGTGGGTGCAGGCTCAGGTCGATGCATTCGCCTCTGACCGCGCAGCTTTTCGAGGAGCTGAATGATGGAGCGAGCCTATGTGGAAACCAAGATTCTTGCACATGATGACGGCGCGATTTCCGGCATCGCTTGGAAGTTCGGTCAAGGCGACCGCGTTGGCGACTGGATTGAACGCGGCGCATTCAAATCAGCCGCGATGCCAGTGCCTATATTGTTTGGGCATGATCAGAATGACCCGGTTGGTTCCTGGAATGAAGCCAAGGAAACCAACGAAGGGTTGGAGATCAAAGGCAATCTCCTGATTGAAGATATTCCCCGTGCCAGAGAGGTGCGTGCCTTGGTCAAATCCGGCGCCGTTCGCGGGCTTTCAATCGGCTTCCTGACCAAAGATGCCGTTGCTCGCAAGGGTGGCGGCCGCACGATCAAATCCCTTGAGCTTCTGGAAGTGTCCCTGGTGACTCTGCCGATGCATCCGGGCGCACAAGTCACGTCCGCAAAATCCGCTGTCGAGGCCCTGCGCCTCGCCGAAACCATCAACCGCGCTGCGGCGCTAATCGCAAAGAGGTAGAAATGAAACACACGCGATTGAAAGACCTGCGCGGCTGCACCGCGTTGACCCTTAAAGGCGATGATGACGATCCAAACGATATCGTCACCAAAGCTCTGGCAGACCTGACCAAGACCGTTGATGAACGGCTGGGTGAGTTCGAGGAAAAGGCCGACACCACGAAGATCGTGGAACGGCTGGACAAGCTCGAAGCCAAAGCCAACCGGCCCGGTGGTGGTGGCGATAAGAAGGATGAACCCTCGGAAGAGCGCAAGGCCTTTGCCACTTATCTGCGTCTGGGCAACAACGCTCCGGCGGAAGAACTGAAGGCGCTGACCGTTTCCAGTGACCCACAGGGCGGCTATCTGGCTCCGGCTGAAATGTCGTCAGAGTTCACCCGGGATCTGGTCGAGTTCTCACCTGTTCGCACCATTGCCAGCGTCCGCCAATCTGGATCGGCATCTGTAATTTACCCGAAACGAACTGGCGTCACGAATGCCAAATGGAAAGGTGAGACCGATACTTCAGAACACTCCGAACCGGGTTTCGGTCAGGAAGAGTTGTTTCTGAAAGAACTGAACACCTATACCGACATTTCCAACCAGTTGCTTTCTGACAGTGCTGGTCAGGCTGAAGCCGAGGTTCGCTTGGCTCTGGTTGAGGATTTTGGCCAGAAGGAAGGCGCGGCATTTGTCAACGGTGACGGGGTTCTGGAACCTGAAGGGTTCATGACCAAGACCGGGATTGCCGAAACCAACAACGGCCACGCGACCAACCTGGATCCGGACATGCTCATCAAGCTGATGTACGCGATGCCTGCGATGTATCGCAACAATGGCACGTGGGTGATGAACGGCACCACATTGGGTGTGATCCGCACTCTCAAAGATGGTGACGGGCGTATGTTGTGGCAGCCGAGTTTCCAGGCGGGGCAGCCAGAAACCATTCTGGGCCGTCCAGTGGCCGAGATGGTCGATATGCCGGATGTTGCGGCCAACGAATTCCCCATCATGTATGGCGATTTCTCGGGCTACCGGATTGTCGATCGCCTCGCGATGTCCACGCTTGTGAACCCGTACATCCGGGCCACTGAGGGGATCACCCGCATTCACGCGACACGGCGCGTCACAGGCGGCGTCCTGCAGGTCGCCAAGTTCCGCAAACTGAAAATGGCTTAAAGGAGAGAACCGATGCGTGATCTATACCACAACATCAAAGCGGTGGCGGCTCTGGCTCCTGCCGTGCAATCCGCCACTGTGAACGGGGCAGCGATCGATCTGAAAGACGCAAACCGTGCGGCCTTTATCCTGAACACGGGCGCTGTTGCCGGATCCGGTGATTTCAGCGCCAAGCTGCAGGAAAGCGACACCACTGTATCCGGTGATTTCGCGGATGTGGCGGCAACCCAGGTGGACTCGGATGCACCCGCAACCCTCGCGGCAGACTCGTCTTACCGGTTCGGCTATCGCGGTAATAAACGCTATGCCCGGATTGTTCTGACAAAGGCATCCGGAACCAGCATTGCAGCAGGCTGCGCAGCCGTTCTGGGCGATCTGCGCGACCGCCCGCAGGTGTAACCGTGACATGCCCCGGAAACCCCCTCGCATTTGCGGTTGCGGCCATCGCGTTGCCGCCGGTGTTCAGTGCCCGTGTGAACGGCGCGCTGCTACCGAGCGAAAGGCGCGGCATGACAAGAAGCGGCCCAACTCAAGCGCGCGGGGATACACGGGGCAATGGGAGAAGGCTCGGGCGCTGTTCCTCAAGCGGTTTCCCAGATGCCGGATGTGCGGCGAACCAGCGACGGTTGTCGATCACATCAAGCCACACAGGGGAGACAAGACGCTTTTCTGGGATCGGACCAATTGGCAACCGCTCTGCACGCCTTGTCACTCCAGCACAAAACAACGGATTGAAAGGATCGTATCATGACGATTTACGCTTCTAACGGCACGCAGATTGCGATCTGCACCACGCCGCAAACCTCTGAGCCTGCTGATGCCGCAGCATACCAGGCGTTGACCTATACCAACATCGGGGAACTCGAATCCCTCGGTTCTCTGGGCGACAGTTCAAACGAGATAGCGTTTGCATCTCTGGCGGATGGCCGCACCCGGCGTGCAAAGGGTACCCGCGATGGTGGGGCTTTTGAATGTACTTTTGGCGCTGATTATGCGGACGCTGGTCAGGTTGCATTGATTGCAGCTGAGAAGACAATCCACAACTATGCCTTCAAGGTCACGTTCAACGATGCACCTTCCGGCGGCACGCCTAGTGAACGTTACTTCCTCGCAAAAGTTGGATCGGCCAATGAAGCGGTTGACAGTGCAGACAACGTTATTCGCCTGAACAGCAGTCTGTGGATCGAGACGGCAATCACACGGGTTGATGCAGCCTGATGACGGTTCTGTCCCCTAGCGATCTTTCGGCGCATCTTTCCTTCACGGGGGATGAAGATGGCAGCGACGTGATCATGCTCACGCGGCTCATCGATGCGGCGCAAGATCACGTTGAACGCCTTCTTGGGTTTCAGATTGAAGTTCAGTTTGGCGGCTCCGGACAGTCGCCCGTTCCGCCGTCTCTTATCCACGCGGTGCGGATGCTGGCGGCTCATTGGTACGAGCAACGGGAAACCGCCGGCGACGGGATGAAGTCAGTCCCGTTTGGTGTGTCCGAGATCGTAAACGAATACCGGGAGTTCACGTTTTGAAAGATGGCGGGCTGTCTAGTTTTCAGAGGCGCATGAACGCAATCCCGAAGGAGGTTCGGAAGGCGGTCAGGCCTGCGTTGCTGCAATCAGCGCACGAGATGCAAGACGCTATGGAAGCCCTGGTTCCCGAAGATACCGGCGATTTGCAGGGCAGTATCGAAGTGACTGGGCCGGGAGAAACCACGCCACCTTATTCACAACCCGGTGGTAGCCATACCGTTCCGGAGAATGCGGCGGTCGTGACGGTTGGCAACAAGGATGTTCGCTACGGCCATCTGGTCGAGTATGGGACAACTCACACACCTGCGCAGCCGTTCTTCTGGCCGTCTGTACGTCTCTTTCGCAAGCGCGCCACGGACCGCATCAAACGTGCCGTTTCAAAGGCTGTGAGGGAGGCTGGCAAGTGACACCCGATCTCACCACTCAAAAAGCCATCCGCGCGCGCCTCTTGGCCACACAGGCCGTCACTGACCTTGTGCCTGCGGCAAACATTCTGGATCGCAATCAGCGCCCGGCGCCAAGCCCGTCTATCGTGCTGGGTGAATGTCAGGTGGTGGATGCTGGCACATCCATGAAGCGCAAGCACAGCCGCGTCTATCACACGGTACATGTCTGGAAAAAAGAAGCCTCGCTTGAAGGGGTGAAGCGCATCAGCGGGGCCATCCGCAACGCTCTGCAATGGAGCCGCATCGATCTTGATCCGGGCTTTCACGCGGCAGACATCAAGGTTACGGGCACGCGATCCGTGCGCGACCCTGACGGGGAAACCTCGCACGCGATTGTCACCATCGAAATTCTGGTTGCGGAGGTGGCGTGATGCGGGCGGGTAAACTGATCAACCTCATTCGAATTCAAAGGGCTGCGGCCGTGCCCAATGAGTACGGCACCCCGACTGAAACATGGTCGGATCACAAGCGGCTCCGGGCCGAGGTAGTCCAGCAATCCGCAGAAGAATTCATAAACTCGCAAGGTGCCAATGATCGCGAAACCATCATTTTCCGCACCCGGTTCGTGCTGGATATTTCAGCAGCAGATCGGGTGAACTTCAGGGGCGCAGATTACAACATCAAAGGCCTGGTCGAAATTGGTCGACGCAACGGTCTCGAAATCAGATGTGAAAGGTTGGAGTGATGCGCGGCACGAAACCCCATATGCGAGAAGACCCCGAAGCGATCACGGACATGGAAGCACCCCCATGGCTGTCCGAAGCTGCACGGGCTGAGTGGGATCGTGTCATGCCCATACTGTCAGAACGGCGCATTCTGACTGTCGCAGATCTGGGTTCTCTGGAGAACTACTGCACGGCAATTGGCACCGTCCGAGAGACGGAGGCCCACATTCAAAGTTACGGCCATGTGATCGACGTGGAGGGCAATTTCAAGCGCAACCCGTCGGTTGGCATCCAGTCGACCGCAATTCAGCAGGCTCGCCTTCTGGCGGCCGAATTAGGCCTCACCCCCGTGTCCCGATCCCGCCCCACTATCAGGGAGGATGACGATGCTGATTCCCTCCTGGATAACTGATGAAACCGAAATCCCTGACCCGCTCGGATGCGGACAACGGGCTGTGGATTGGTTGCGTCGCCTGAAGCACCCAAAGAACCCGGCACCCGGCCATCCGTTCCAGTTGGACCCGTGGGCAGAAAAGACAATCCGGCGTATTTACGGACCCAGAAACGAAGACGGCACCCGCGTTGTTCGCCGCGTGATCCTTCTGCTACCACGTGGAAACCGCAAAACCAGTCTGTGTGGGGCAATCAATCTGCTGCACTTGGTTGGGCCTGAGGTGCAGCCAGGAAGCCTGATTGTCTCCGCTGCCGCAGCCCACGATCAGGCAAGAGAGCTATTCGAAGAAACGGCGTTGATCGTGGAGAACGACAAGCGTCTGAGCAAGCACTTGGACGTACGCGACTACAAGAGCCGTATTTCCTTCAAACAGAAGCGCAGCCGTTACATCGCCTTGTCTGCTGACGGGCGCGTGCAGCACGGTAAAACGCCCTCTGTGGTCATTGCGGACGAGTTGCACGTCTGGGAAGGTCGCAAGGGCCTCATGCTCTGGGAAGCGCTGGATTCGGCGCTGGTCAAGGTTCCCGGAACGTTGATGGTAGTAGCATCCACCTCGGGGCGTGGACAGGAAAACATCGCCTGGAAAACCGTCGAATACGCTCTGAGGGTTCAACGCGGCGAGATTGACGATCCTGCCACCTTGCCGGTGATTTTCATGGCCGAGCCACAGGATGACTGGACAGATGAAAAGCTCTGGTACGCGGTCAATCCGGGCCTTCAGCATGGCTACCCGGATATTGCCGGATTTCGGGACAAGGCCCGCAAGGCACAGCATTCCTTGTTCGAGCGGGACGGGTTCCGCCAATATAACCTGAACCAGTGGCTGGACGCCTCAACATCCGGCTTTGTCGAAATGCACGCTTATGATGAAGGCGCACACCCCGTCGATCTGGACGAATTGGACATGGTGCAGGCGCCCTGCTGGCTGGGTGTGGACCTGTCCAAGAATGAAGACCTGACCTGCGTCGTTGCCTGTTGGGAAGACGGGGATGACGGCTATCAGGTCTATCCCTGGTTCTTCTGCCCCGAGGAAAACCTGCGTGATCGGGGCGAACGCCACAACGTTGATTACATAGGCTGGGCCGAGGCTGAGCATATCATCCCTACACCCGGCAATACCGTCGATCTACGGGCTGTAGAAAGCCACATTCGAGAACTCTGCGCCCGGTTCAATGTCCGAGAGATCGCGTTTGATCCGACCTATGGCCGCACGATGATGGCTGATTTGAACGATGACGGACTGCCCGCCGTCGAGTTTAGGCAGGGCTGGGTTTCGATGGCTCCGGCAGTCAAGGAGCTGGAGCGCGCAATACTGGCGCGACGGTTCAAACATGGTGGCCACCCGATCCTGCGGTGGAACTTCGAAAACATCCAAATCGACGTCGACAAGGCCGGGAACCGAATGTTCCACAAAGGCAAGAGCGGCAACAAAATCGACGGTGCGGTTGCGACCGCTATGGCCGTCGCGCGCTGCGCTGCTGGGGACGTGAAGTTCATGACCGATGCCGACTGGTTCACTGATGACATGTATTTGGCCTAAGGGAGAGCAGACGTGCCAGAAACTGAAGAAAGACTCGTTGTTCAGCTTGAAGCCCGCGTTGCGGATTTCGAGAAGAAAATGAAAAAGGCCGAACGCACTGGAAC
>NZ_JBQGAA010000026.1:0-25282 GCF_056542585.1 Ruegeria sp. AB9
AGATCGAGATGTCAGGGCAACGCTCTATGCGGCCGCCAACGCCTTGTTGATGCGAACCATGGCCGGATCGCAGATCAAGTCATGGGGTATGTCCAAGGACCCTGCTGTTTGAGAGCCCCGCCGGTAACTCCAGCACCCCACTCTCCGAGACCTAAGTTGTTGTCTGTCGACGTCGGCAGCAGAAAAACGGGGCCAGCCCCCCAGATCCAACCGCCAGCGCTCGGCTTTTGGGCGAAAGAAAAAAACTTTGGACGGTATCACCTAGCCCAGTTTCGGATCCAGAACCCGCTAGGCCGCCATCTATGGAGGCAATTGGAAGAATTGTTCGGGATATGAGGTTCCAATCGTCCGTAAGATCAAAGGGAACAACCGGTTGTACGTTTAATATCCAACGCGAACCATTTCTGTCGGCACCCAAATTCTGATCATAGTTCAGCTGGAATGGCACACTAATAAGAGCGGCCACGGGGTTAGCAAGTTGCTTTGCTAGTTCTTCTTCCTGGGACTCTGCCCACGCAGAACCAGAAAGGGCACCAATCCCGGCAAGTATTGAGCAGCACCGCATCCTTAGGTTTATAGGCGGTCTCCTTTTGGCTGGCCCTTTTCTAACGGATGGCTTGCACTTGAGATCACCAGGTTGCCAATAGACGTCAACGGTCCATCACAGTACGCCCCCGCCGAACTAGATTAAATTATCCAGCACGGTTGACTTATAGCCCAAATACTTGATCGAACTTGGCTTTCAGACTGTCTCCATAAGCGTGTCCGAAAGCACATCCTCAGAGAGCGCCCCCGGTGCGCCTATAGCGACAAGCCTTGTTTCGGGTTTGCGTTCCCCCCAAGCACCATCCCGTGCGATGTCCATACGTTTTCCAACCACCTGAACAAGAATGCGATGATCTGGATCCTCCTCGCTAAAAACAAAACCCTTAAGACGATAAACGTTGCCGGGAAGCTTCCGAATAGAACTCCGGAGGGAAGATAGGCTTATTGGGCGTTCAGCTTTCATCATAGTTGTTGAGAAGCTGTCCGAGTGATCAGAGTGATGACAACCACAATCTGGTCCATGTTCATGGTGATCAGGTATTCCCGTTTCGAGTTGTTCGGCGGCAAAGCGACCAACAGAAAGAAGTATGTCGAGTGGGACGTCTGCGTTTACAGCTTCGACTAGGCGATATCGACGGAAGCGAGATCCGAGCCAATCGTGCACCCTTTGAACAGCCGCCCTGTCGACGAGGTCGACCTTGTTCAAAATAACCATGTCCGAAAACGCAATTTGACGGAGCTTTAGTTCCATTTGTTCTGGTGCAGCAAATAGTTGTTCCGCATCGACAAGACACATGAGGCTGTCCAAGCGGATCATGTCCCGAAACTTTTGATCAGTAAATGTCATCGCGATTGACGATGGATCCGACACTCCACTTGCTTCAAGGACGATGTATTCCGGTTTCTCAGGTCGGGCGAGAACGGCTTCCACGGTTTCGATCAGATCATCACGGATCGAGCAGCACACGCAGCCGTTTGCCAGACTCATTACGTCATCTTCCAAGCCAACTACGAGATCAGCATCTACATTAATGGATCCAAAGTCATTCACCAGGACTGCCACTCGTAATCCGTGATTACCAGTGAGGATGCGGTTCAGAAGTGTTGTCTTACCGGCTCCTAGAAAGCCGGTAAGGATCGTTACGGGGATCGCAGAAGTCGAACCAAATTCAATCATTGTTCGATCTCCTCTCAGTCTTCATCACGCGAGCCGATTACATCCGAAACTTTGATGGTAAAGTCCTGCGGCCAGTCCCCGCCGGGTGCTCGGAAAACGTCAGTTGGGTAGTATTCGCGTGGATCGATCTCCATATCACGGTACTTCTGGTCTTGCTGATCTGCTCGGGTGAGCCTCGGATTCGGCAATGTGATTTCATCCGGAAGCTCAATACGCCCGGCCTCGGCTGCCGCAGCCAGTTCACGAAATGGTGGGACGGTACCGGATTTTCCAGGCAGTGCGGCTTTCCTGTACCAAATCGCGTCCTTGGTCACGTTCACAACGGCTACATCGAGACCCCATTGGAAAAGACCGTCGTAGTGGGCGCGAATACCAGCCAGCATTTCAGCATCGATGTCTTCGTCCTGGGTATAGTGAGTCACCATTCCCAAACGCGGCCTTGTGTCAGCAAAGAGCTTACCCACGGCATAGTGGGAGGTGTGATGCGTATCGATGGTGTAGTTGAACAGATCCTGTGGGATACCGTATTTATAGGTCATCAGCTGACCTATGTCCTGTCCGGACATTTCGGTTACAAAGACATCAACGCCTTCGCCGTATTTCCTTGAAAGCTCATCCGGGCGACCATCGCCTGTCCATACAAAGCTCAGACCATTCCAATCGAGCCGATACCCAACTGCACCGTCTTTGGCGTGGCTGCGGGGCCAGGACCGAACAGTCACACCGTCTTGGTCATAAACGATGCCGCCTTCTTGGCTGAAATCAAACTCGTTGACTTCGATCTCGTAGCCGTCCCCAATCGGGAAAACATCGAAGGCCTCCAGATGCCATTTGAGCATCTGTTGCATGCCTTTAACCATTCCGGCTGTTCCAAGCTCGGGTGTCCGACCGGACGGGCCGTGAATACGAAGTGGAGTGTACCCTCCCGACCAGGCCCGGAACGGGTAGATGTAAGGGATGTCGGCGTAGTGATCGACATGCAGGTGAGAGATAAAGATGTCGTTGATCAGCTGCCCCGGCACCTGCATGGCGATGATGTTGCGGACACAACCGGATCCAAAGTCGAAGAAGAACCGTTTTCCATTTCCCAACTCTACCATGATACAAGTACCCGCCTGATCTTCGCGCGGCGGATAGGGTGTTGAACCACAGAATGAGATGCGCATCTCATCTGGCCCCAACTCCTCACTCAGTGGAAAATAGTTCGCGTTTGAACCAGTCATGTACTTCGTAGGACGGAAGTACTCCGGCAAAGATATGCCGCCTGCGGGTCGACCACCATATGGGTTTTTGAGTGTTTCTCCTAGAGGGCCGTCTCCTTCGTGGGCCTCGGCGCTTCCTGCCGCAAACCCAGCTGCCCCTGTCGCAGCCGCTCCAGTAGCCAAGCCCTTTAGAACACTCCGCCGCGACGGGTCTTCAATTTGGTCTGACGCCTGAGCCTGTTTGTCGTCCTGGTCTTTTCTATTGTCTTCCTTGGTCATGGATCGGTCCTCAGTTAAAAGTATCTCACAGTTTGCGCTTCAATATCCGGCGAAGCTCGTTGATGAGTTCAGATTTGATGTGGGCCCATTCGGCGCGCTCTGAGACCGTGATCGATGCATCTTTCGAAAACGCAGATGCTTTCTTCAGGTCTTCGATGACCTCGCCGAGAAGCGCGTCCGTTTCGATGTGCCTCGACAGCACATCGGAAAGTTCTGGAATTTCTTCAATCAGGTCCACCGTCACTGGAAAAATCCCGACACCCACTATCTATTCTCAAATCAAGATGAGTGCGGTTGACCGCAAAGGCCAAGTGAGTCACCGTGAGTTGGGGGTGAGTTGACATTGAACAAATCCAACGAATTGCCAATAAATCAACATGTTGGACAGCCTTCTCCAGAGCTCATCCGGGAAGCTCTGAGTCGAATTGTATCAAGCGACGGGTTTCAAGCTTCACCCCGACTCACGCAATTTCTCACCTACATAGTCGAGGAATCTCTATCTGGTCGAAGCAATCAGATTAGAGGTAAAGCTATCGCTGTTGAGGTCTATGGACGGCGCATAGATGGTACTGGTGGTCAAAACCTGGTTCGCGTTGAGGCTAGGCGACTGCGTCGTCTTTTGCATCAGTTCTACGAAGATCACTGGGACGGCAATGGAGTTCGCATCTTTGTTGACCCCGGCGGATACAAGCCGCGGTTTTCATACGTACCTACAAATGAAGATCGCACATCGAGTGCGTGGGACAGCGATGAGCCTGATGAGGGTCGGCGTTCGCTGAAACTGCTGCCAGCCGGACTGGGTGTTCTTGCATTAGTCGCTGTGCTTGGAATCTGGACGAGCCAGGATAACAGGGAGGTTGTGCCAACAACTCGATCCATCGAAGAAGCAGAACGTGTGGCGCTTGGTGAACAATCATTGACAAGACTCCAGGCTGCCAACCTTGCGGACCAAGCCCGAGGCATGTTTTTTCCCGTTTTTGATGTCAAACGTCAGCAAATAGCACTGGGAATGTTCCAGCACGCGATGGAACTCGACCCGGCTCTGTCTGATGGCTATGCTGGATCAGCGCAGGTCCTGGCGATCCTGGCGGTGTTGTCGCCGGATGAAGCACAGAGGGAGGATCTCTTCAACCAAGCCTCAGAAATGTCTGGAATAGGGCTCGAATTGTCCCCCGTCGATGCATGGGCAAACGGCGCAAATGGTTGGGTGCTGGCTGTCAAAAACCAGCCAAACGAGGCATTGAAGTACGCAAGAATGTCCGTCGAACTGGCGCCGAATGATGGCCATATTCTCGACCTTGCAGGTATCACCGCCATCTTGGCTAACGACCCGGAACTTGCTGCCGAGGTTAGCAACCCGGAGAGGCCCAAATCAGGCTCTGGTAGGTTTGGTGCGAGAAACATCTGGGGCGTTTCGCAACTTATGCTCGGGAACTACGAAAATGTTGTTGAAGCCTTTCAGGGAGCGCCAGCTGCCGGAGCGCCAGTCAGTGCTCCTTCGCTCCTATTCCAAGCCGTTGCGCACGACCAGTTGGGGCATTCGGAAGAAGCCCAAAATCTAATTTTGGAAATGCGAAAGACATGGCCCGAGTTTCCGTCCGAGTTTCTCGCCGATAGGATTTTCCAAAATGACCGCAATACACGGAATGTGATACTGGAAACACTGAGTAGATACTGACAACGTATCGCGGTTATTGCCTATGCTGGGTTCAGACTTTCGCCACCGGTCTTGCGAAAATCGGAACTGATAACATTAGCAGCGCAAGCATCCAGAATGCCGTCGCCAGTGTCGATGCCCCAGATATGAAACCAATCAACGCTGGCCCCATAAGGATGCCTGCGTATCCCGTTGTAGTAACCGAGGCGATAGCAATCCCAGGTGGCATCAAGTTTTGACGTCCAGCAACGCTGAATAGGATCGGCACCAAATTTGCGGCTCCGAGCCCAATCAAGACGAACCCAAGCAGGGCTACAACCGAATTGGTCGACAGAAGAATGCTCGCGATCCCAATGATCGCGAGTGATCCGCCAACCATCAGCACGAGATATTCGCCACATCGCTCAACAATTCGGTCACCAGTCAGGCGGGCTAATACCATTGCGATTGAGAACAGGATATAGCCCACGCCAGCGCTCTCGGGTTCGGCGTGTTCAAGATCAATGATCAGAAGAGCGCCCCAATCCAGCAGGGCACCTTCGACCAAAAACGTGATTGCGGCCAAAATGGCTAAAAGCAAAACAATCCCACGCGGAACAACAATGGGTTCCGGATCTTTGCCACTGACCTCCAAAAACCGGGAGCGGGCCAGCAGCATCGAAGCCAACGCCACGATAGCCCCCACGATGGCACAAGCGAGCACCGGGATGGAGAACGACAACAATAGTGTAACCAAACCAGCTCCGAAAAACCCACCAATGCTGAATTGGGCGTGAAAGTTCGACATAAGGGGGCGTTTTTCGATAGCTTCAATTTCCGCGCCATGAACGTTCATTGCGACATCGATGGTTCCAAGTGATGCTCCGAAAACGAATAAAGCTGCACCCAAAGCTATTGGCGTTTGCGATAGTGCCAGAAGGGGAAGCATGGCAATCAAGCCATAGCCACCAAGCAAAATAAGTGGACGCGCGCCACTGCGCGCTGCCAAGACACCGGTGACCGGCATGGCAACGATAGATCCAAATCCAAGACAAAGCAGGAGTAGCCCAAATTGCGTTTTGTCGACGTCAACGGATTCTTTGAAAAAGGGAAAAAGGGGCGCACAGCAGGCCAGGGAGAAACCCGCCGTAAAAAAAGCCAAACGTGTGGCTAAACGCGCCGAGTTTGTAGCCGAATGATTAGTCGGCTGGCCAATTCTCGGGGTCAGTTCACTTACACGAGAACTGTCGGTCATTTGGTCACCACACGCGTATGGGACGCGAGCAAATCTGTTGTCGCGTTGTGTGAATCTGTGACAACAGCATCTATCTCTGAGAGCGCTACTGTTCGATGACGGGCTCTGAGGCCGATTTTCGCGTGACTAGTCACTACAATAGTGCGGCTTGCGGCCCGGTGCATTGCCTTCTTCATCATGGCTTCTTCCGCATCGTCCGAGCTTAAACCGAACTCTGCCTCCAGTCCGCACGCTCCCAGAATCGCAACATCTGCCGCGACATCCCCAACCCGTTCAATTGCGGTGTCTCCTGTCGCAATGCCGCCTTGCGGCCTTAGGCTACCACCCAAAACATAGACCGGAACGTTCTTTTGCTGGCAGGCAATCGCAATCCAGGGCGACGGCGTGATCACAAGGCGACCCTCTTCATGGGGCAGGTGTTCGACTATGGCAAGTGTTGTCGTGCCTCCATCGATCAGGAGTGTCGCCGCACCGCCTATCTCTCGGATAGCGGCCGATACCAGCTTCGCGTCAGGGGCGAAATCTCCCGACAGTCTTTTGTGCAACGGCGGTGACGGAGTGGACAAAGGCACTGCACCACCGCGAACGCGTTGGGCCTTTCCCTCTGCTTCGAGGGCGAGGATATCCCGCCGAATCGTATCAACTGACACGTCAAATTCTTGAGCAGCCTCGACCGCAATGACTTGCTGACCTTCCTGCAAGCGCCGAGCCAGTTCGAGTTGTCGTGTGTCTGGGACATTCAGATTCATGCATAAACCTTCAGAATATTGCAAAAAACCGCATAGGCTGCTATGCGACTTCCGTCAATACTGAAAAGATGTGAGCGAGATTGGGATGAAATTGAACCACAATGCTCTTTGGACAACAGACTTGGAGCACTCCTCGAAATTTTGGGTAGAGTTTTTCGAAGCGGAACTCAGCGACAGGTATGAGAGTGTGAATCGCCTCGGCTTTGCCTCCCGCTTCGCCACGTTGCCAAACGAAGACGTTCGCATCGAACTGATGGAAGGGCCATGGGTGAAGCGTCGGTCACACGAGGAAGGTGGCTTGGCACACGTTGCCTTTTCAGTAGGTAGTGTATCGAAAGTTGATGAGGTCGCAGATCGCTTCAAACACGCTGGGCTGCTGGTGTCCAAACCGAGGCGAACGGGCGACGGATACTATGAAGCAGTGGTTCGATCTCCGGAAGGTCTGTTGGTGGAGATCGTCGAATAAACTCACATATGGTCAAAGGAGATTCAGATTTTTCTATCAAAAGCAAAGGCTCTATGCTTCTTAGCCTCGAAACGAGCGTCACAATCCATGCAAAAAGTTTCCGCTTTGAAAGCGTATGAAGGTTGAAAAATCGGCTATAGATTAGGACCGCGCCCTCTGCTGATTAAAGGTAGACTTTGCAGATTTGCAACGTCTGCTAACTGCTTTAAACGGTCATTTGTGCGCGGCGCAGCATTCGACACTTTGGGCTCAGATCAAGGAACGGGCTTCGGTCCTTCAAAGCAAGACGCCGAAGCGATAGAGATCTAACGTTAACGGGCCGCTCTCGCGGGCGGCCCATTCCTGCCGTCCAGTGGGCAACTTCGATGCTGCGGTGCGACCTCTCAAACCTGCCGTTCGTTGCGAGCGGAAAATCAGAGGCTGGCGGAACTCACGCAACGCGCAACGCGCAACTAAGAGGGCTTTAAATCCTACCCATAATAGCCCAATCAACTGCCTCGGATATGTCATCTGCCACAAAGGAAGGTACTGGGTCGTATCGCTTTTCCTCGCCAGGACGATACTTACCGGTGCGTACCAGAATGGCTTTTCCAACACCCGCTCTTAGCGCTCCAGCGACGTCGTTTTCAGCGTCATCGCCTATCATGATGACTTCCGCGAGAGGCAGTCCCATGCTGTCTGAAGCTGCTTGGAAAAACGTTGCTGATGGCTTTCCAAGGACAAGAGCTTCAACTTGAGCCGCGTATTCAAGGCCATGGACGAAGGCTCCAGCATCAAGGCTAAGCGCTCCGTCGGCATCGCGAAACACGCGGTTCGCTGCAAGCGCCAAGAACGGGGCACCTTGGTCAAGATTGCGAAACGCTGCATTTAGGCTTTCGAAGTCAAAGAACGGCCCCGCATCACCTACGACCACAGCGACAGGTTTTCCTGAAACGATTCTGTCGAAGTCTTCAGTCAGATCTGGGTGCACCAAAAGATGGGGAGAGTATCCGTTTTCTTTCAACCAGTCACACGCGGCATGAGAAGGCGTCATGACTTCGTTCGTTTCGACCGCGAAGCCGAAGTGACTAAGCCTCTCGACGATGAGACGCTTGGGTCTGCGGGTGGTGTTTGTAAGAAAGCGGATCGGGATCTCATTCGCTCTACATCGAAGCACTGCTTCCTTGGCGCCTGAAATCACTTGTGAACCGTTGTAAAGTACGCCCGATATATCAAGGAGAAGACCAATAGCCATGATAACTTAATGCTAGAGCAGGTCTTCTGATTTGATCAAGCAGAAGACCCAATCGGGCGCGAACTCGGTTGAAAATTGTCTCCGCATTGATGGTATCCACGGCCCAAAGCCGCCGTCTAGCTCTGGTACCCACCGCTGCAGCTGCAGCCCGCTTAGCAGACATTCGCCGTGCGGACTGACCTAGCGCACAAACTGGCGCAGGACTCTGCGGAGGATTTCAAGGCAAAGCGCAAGGCATATGCCATTCAGGGATATGAAATTGCGGGACGGAAGGGCTTTCAGAGGATTGCTGAGCTCACGTTAAAGGTTCTGGATGGGTGGGCGCAGACCGTCGGGTCGAGATCACGCCAAGCTGAGCGAAACAAAATTTGCATCGTTCGGCGATGCTCAGGCAATCGAAACTCACTTGAATGGTATCGATACGGTCTTCCATTGCCTGGCCACCTATTCCTCGCGCGTCAGCCGTGCGGAGTACGAGGAAATCACCGTAGAATGGCTAGGTGCATTGCTCTCCGCCTGCGAACAGATGTCCCCAAATGCCACGTTCTGTTTGTTTTCTGCTCAAGGTGCCCGGCCTGATGACGGCGGCATGTCGTTTGCGTTGAAGGTCAAAGGTGAGGCGGAGAACACACTGTTCGCCTTCGCCCTCGAACGAAAGTTCGCTTTCGCAGAAGTCGCAGTGCAGCAATCTTGGTTAGAGTGGATGTCCGGATGGGGCCGGTGAAGACGGAGAGGTGCCGTCGGATAAGACTGCATGTCCCGCTACCAGCCCTTCAGATCATTAGATGCGGTTGATGAGACGGCGCAGCTAACATGTCCAAACACACTAGGCCCGGAGGGGCTTTGATGACGTCGACAATCCGGTTCACCATCGTTGAACTGGTAACAAAGCGTGTCGGCACGTTGTCATTCCGCACGTGCAAGTCGGGCTCGCCGTAGACCCGCCAGGTGTTGCTATCGGTTTCACCTTCCTGGTGAATGCGGCCTTCCATTCTGAACTCAAACTGAGGCCCTTCCTCGGTCGTGACTTTCGTCGTGTCTATGGTTCCGATTAGAGAGCCGACCGCGACTTCAGTCCCAAGCGCGCGGCAAGCGACCGGGGCAACGGCCACGATTGGCAATACGGTCGAGTTAAAATCTGCGACCGACAGCGCCAATCGCGCCGCCATTGCTTCCAGCGTTTGCGTCGCTACGAATTCGGGCCATCCATTGCCAGCCACGTGCTGCTCGAATTGATCGCGCGGCATGCCGATGCATATATGTCGCGCGACCTCGGGTCCGTAGTCGTCGACATTCCAAGCAGAGTGTCCTTCGACCCGGTCCATTCTGTGCGACGCACCAAAAAGAGTGGTAATCAAGTTCAGCCAGAAGACATCCTGTGCGCCGGATGCTGCGAGCGTAACACGGTTTGCCCTGGCCAACGCGTCAAGCTTCTGTGCCAGTTCCTGCGCACTTGTCCAAGGGAAGACGGTTTCCTCCTCGATGGTGACAACATTCACTCGGTTCTCCAGGCACACCGCGAAATGCCGTTGCATGGTCTCTAGGTAACTCCCGACGCAGACGATGGCGATGTCAGCGCCGCGGGCCAGAACTGCTTTTGCATCTGCCTCAACCTTGACGCCGAGTGATGTTCCAATCCCTGCTACATCCCCCAGATCTCGACCAACCTTGCTTTCGCTGCGTCCGATCGCGCCGACGATTTCTACGCCACGTTCAACAAGAAGCCGGGTGACGACCGAGCCCATCTCTCCCACTCCGTAGACGATCGCCCGCACGGGCCGCGCCTCCTTGGCAGCGACTATCATTCGCCAGCAACTTGGCGTTCATAATCGGCGCAGTCATACCATCCCAACGACTTGATCACTTTTAGATCGTTATCCAAATCCCATTCCTCCCAACCTGAGAACTTTACATGGCTGCCGGTGTCTTTGTGGTGGCCCTCAAAGGTCCATGCGTAGACCATATGGTGATCGGCAACTAAAACACTGTCGAGCTTGAGGGTAAGATCGGGAAAGTCGGCCATAAAACCCGCAGCCATTTCGGCGATTTCGGCTTGGCTTTTCATCGGGTCGCCGCGGTTCATACGCATGGTCGTGTTATTTGCGTAGCGGCTTGCCACGGCCCCTGGATTTCGTTCGGTCCAGGCGTCGCAATGCGTTTTCGCCATTCTTTGAGCAGTCTCAAAATCAGGTATCAAAATATCCCCCAGGAAGCAGCAATTGCGTTTCAGCGACGTTAGCGCATGGAAGCCAATTTCATCAAGGCGACGGGAAATGCTACTGTGGTCACACAAATACGAGAAGTTTGCAGGACCAAAGCACGTTTTCATCCATGCTTGCCAGCGGTATTCGGGTTTAATCACCGTCAGGTAGTCAGCGAATGTCGTGCCAAAGTACTCATCCTCAATCTTGGTGACCGCGACATCACCGGTCAAGTCAACATTCCCGCCGTCACAGTGGCAGCGATTTCATTCAACGTAACTTCGAGCGCAGAAATCGGACAATCTGTTGTGTTCGATTTCATACTGCCAGTAGCGAGCAGCTACACAGTAGCGGCCCCTTTTCCGGATCGCGCCTCCTGCTGCAGCCACTTTCGTACAGCACGGACGGCGCGCCGTCTTCCTGCGCGCTGGTTGGTGGCGAGGTAATATCCGCCAAAAGGAATTTCTACATCGTTGAGGCACACCAATGCACCCGTCTCAACTTCTGTTTGACAAAGGTGCTTGTCCATCAGAACAGCCCCCAAGCCCGCCACGGCTGATTGGATTGACAGTAGTGCTCCTAGTGGATGAGGCAGATCAAGAGTAGGGAGCTCTTTCAAACCAGATTTCGAGAACCATTCTGACCAAAGACGGAAGGTTGCCTCTTCAATCAATGGGCTAGATGCCAGAACCTTAAGGTCGAGCTCAGAACTTTTTTTTGGCGCAAAGTGTGGCGCGGCATAAGCTCTGACCAGAGATGGGAACAACAGGTCGTACCCTTCGTCTGGGTGGGTGCGCAGATATCTCAAGCCCAGATCGAAATCGTGCGCCTCTATGTCCATGACCTCAGTTGTGATTGAAAGGCGTAAGTCTATCTCTGGATGCGCGGCTTTTAGTCGTGGTAACCGTGGCACTAGCCATTTTTGCGCGACGGCGCTCTCTGTCGTCATGGTAACAACACCTTTGGGCGCAGAAGTCAGAGCGTCAGTTGCGATGGCAATTTGGTCAAGAGCGGGTGTGATCTGTCCCAGGTAGATTTGTCCCTGTTCGGTGAGGGCAACGCCAGATTTTTGCGTCCGAAACAGATGCACGTTAAGCCGCTTTTCCAACCCGCGAATGTGACGGGAAATTGCGGAGTGCGATACGTTCAATTCCTCAGCTGCACGGGTAAAGCTACCCAACCTCCCAGCAGCCTCAAAGGCACGCAGCGGATTTAGGGGAGGTAAGTTTCTTGGCATGATCAATTGTGAATTTTTGGAACAATGAATGTCAAGAAACGGCGTTTGTGGGATGCCAAATTTTTTATGACTGTAGGTGCACATCTAAGACAGGAGGGATCTATGAAATATGCCGATTTTCGTGATTTAGAATCACATCGTGAAGTCCCAGTCCCAGGTGTCAATTGTTCGTACGCCTTGCGTAAAAAAGTCAAAGGGTCGCTTCGTTCGCTTCTTGCGATGCGAATTGATCCTACGAGAATGAGCAAAGTTGAACGGCAAGATTCCGGAATCTCCGAAGCCGAGATTGATTGGCATAACGCCTTACACGGACCTTTGATTAAGTAAGTCAGACAGGCAAACCAGCTTTATGCAGACCGGTCGCCAAAACTTCGAAATCGTCTCGACGCCGCCACATGGATTCATAACCACGCGCAAGAGTGGGGAGATTATCTTTGGTCACTTCGATGCCTCGACTCCCAAATTCGTCATGGCGTTCCGCAATAAATTCCTGCAACGCAGCCGCCGCCTCAGATTGCCGGCCAAGATGCGCGTAAGAAGCTGCGACGAATGCCGCAGCTAACGAGTTGAGCCGTGCTTCTCCCATCAAAAAGCCGATTGCTTGCTCGTAGTTTCCGCAAAAGAATTCTATCTGCCCCATGATCCAATCGATGGACGGGGGATGCAACGGATCTAACCGCATCGCTTCCGATACGACTTTTCTCGCCTTCTCGTGCCTCCCCAGCAACAAAAAAGCATAACCGCACCACGCCATGGACTCCGCTTCGTTTTCGATCTGCGACAACGTCTTTTCGAACTGTGCATCTGCTTCGTCCCAGAGACCTGCGCAGAGATAAGCAAAACCCAATTGGTCTTGAATGTAGACGTCCCGGTTGTCCAGCGCGGCACCCTTTCGGGCGATATGCAGGATGTGATCGGAAGCGTCAGAGTCTGCCAATCCCAGCCAAAGATCGATAACATAGGTGTCTGAGAGGTACATGTAAGACCGAGCGATGGACGGATCGAGCGCAATGGCCCGTTCGAGCAAAGCTCGTGCCTTGGCCGTATCCCTGGCATTTAGGCCATCTCGAAGAGCTTTGCTTCGTAGCATCAACTCATAGGCCTTCATCTCATCTGCTGGTTTTTGCGATGATCGGTCGACAACGTTGTGTTGAACACGTCCCGGAAGGACCGCAACGATGTTGCGGGCCACCTCGTCCTGAACGGACAGGATGTCTTCCAACTCGCGATCATATCGTTCTGACCATAGCTGCGAGCCCGTACTAGCTTCCGCGAGCTGTACAGAAATCCTTACCCGACTACCGGCCTTTCGAACGCTGCCTGTTACGAGATAATCGGCTCCCAATTCTGCTGCGATCCCTGCCGGATCGGCTTCCTGCGTTCTGAAACGGAAAGATGCGTTTCTGGAGACAACCTGAAGAGTACGAAATCGAGACAACCCGGTGATAATGTCTTCCGCGATGCCATCGCTGAAGAATACTTGCTCCGGTTCGTCACTCAAACTGTGCAAAGGTAAGACTGCGATGGTAGCTTTGCCGAGTTTAGCTGCTGGCTTCGCGTCAGGCTGTGCTTGCTCCGCTCCTCCAATGCGCCAGGCCCTAACAGGCTCAGCGATGTTCTTGATGGTATGTGTGCCTGCATCCTCCCACACGACCGAAATGCGGTTGCCAACCACGCGATAGACAGCGTCCGAGACGAGCACACCTCCTGGCGGGGCGAGTTGCTCCAAACGCGAGGCAAGGTTAACTCCAGAGCCGAAGACATCACCCTCTTGCATGAGGATGTCACCAAGATTGATGCCAATGCGGAAAAGCAACGAGTCTGGCTCATCCAAGGGTGCTTGTTGCCATTCAACGGCGCAAGAAACCGCGTCTGCAGCACTATTGAAGCTAGCCAAAAGGCCATCGCCCATAAGTTTGACAATCCGTCCGTGGTGACGATTGATCAGAGGTGCAACTGTACCATCTATGTGAGCGGACAACGCTGCAAGCGTGCCAGCGTCGTCTCGCTCCATGCGACGAGTATAGCCGACCATATCGGCGACCAGAATTGCTGCAAGCTGTCGCTCCAAATTTGCCTCCCTTGCTCTGCATAACGATTGGTGTGGTATTAGGCCATCCGCAACTGAATGGTCACATCTATTGAGCGGAGGCTTTGTGCTCGTTGTGACAGTTCTTCTGGCGCCCGCTTTCGAAGTCGCAGCGTATGTCCGCAAGGCGGTCTGCGACCGCAGCATTCTGGCCAGTTGATGGATGTCTCCTTTGGGCCGGTCCGCTACGATGTTAGTTCTACGAAACTGGCACATGCCGCGCCGCATCTGAAGTCGGCTGCAAGCCCCTATCTACGGCTTCCACGCATATGAAGAATGGATAGCCGCCCGACTTCGTTAAGTTCTGGGGAGAACTGAGCGCGGCGCGCTGGATCAGTACTGGCACAGCCTTCCAGTAGCGGGTCAATGAAAGTGGTCCGTAAAAATCTAACTATCTGATGAATGTTTCGCCCGAAATTGGTGCTATCCCGTAGGTTCCGTACCCTTTTTCCTTCTGCCGACTCAAATGCGGCCCTTCAGGTAAGAAAATGGTGAGTCGACCCGAACCATTGAATAGTCGCAGATGCTCGGACAAGTTGCTGTACGCCATTTATCAGAAACAATCTGACCTGAGAGCAATACGGATTGATGCAATTGATGCGCTACAAAACCGGATGATATTGCTGTACGATTGCCGTATCGGGAGGGTCCGATGGAACGACGTTTGACCACCATCCTCGTCGCGGATGCCGTGGCATATTCCCGTTTAATGGGCGAGGACGAAGAAGCGGCTCTAGGTGAGCTAACGGCTTGCCGCGAGTCAATCGACGCTCAAATCGAAAGCCATGATGGCCGGGTCTTTGGCAGCGCGGGCGACAGCGTCATAGCTGAGTTTGCCAGCCCGGTAGAGGCCGTCCGCGCTGCGTTAGGCGCCCAAGAAGCGATTGGAACGCACTGCGCCGAAAAACCCAAGAAGGACACGCTGAGATTCCGCATTGGCGTGCATCTGGGCGACGTCATAGACCAGGACGGCAATTTGCTGGGCGACGGCGTAAATATCGCGGCACGGCTTGAAGCGCTTGCTC
The DNA here is from genome assembly GCF_056542585.1 of Ruegeria sp. AB9. Taxonomy (NCBI): domain Bacteria; kingdom Pseudomonadati; phylum Pseudomonadota; class Alphaproteobacteria; order Rhodobacterales; family Roseobacteraceae; genus Ruegeria; species Ruegeria sp. AB9. The sequence continues at coordinate 15,097 of NZ_JBQGAA010000026.1, forward strand.
CGCCAGGTGGAATCGTCATCTCCAAGCCGGTGGCAGAACAGGTTCTGGGAAAAATTGAGGCAGAGTTTGGTTATTCCGGCATTCATGCATTGAAGAACATCGTCAGGGAAGTTGAAGTTTGGGCATGGCCAGCAAACAAGGTTGTAAAGCCAGTTCCGCAGCGACCTATGAGAAAAATGATTGCCATCGCGACAGTAACCGTCGCGGTGTTGGGGTGGGCCGCATATCAGTACTTTCCGTCTAAGGATGTTTATGCTTTGCCCACCGGGCCGCGTATCTTGATCCTGCCCTTTGAGAATGTGAGTGGCGATGCGCAAGATGACTATTTCAGCACCGGGCTTACCCGTGACATTAACGCTCTGCTGGCCAAGTTCTCTAACTTGTTTGTTCTCGCGCCGGAGACCGGTGCGACGCTCCGCGACAACGCTGACTGTGAAACGATTCGGGGAGAGACGGAAGCGGATTACATTTTGGGCGGAACGGTACAGCGTTCGAATGAACAATTGAGGGTGACCACAACGTTTACCGACGCAAAAACATGTCTGCAGCTACAGGCACCTGGCCCCTTCGAGAGGGACTTGAGCCTCACGAGTGTTTTGGACGTACAGTTGGAAATCGCACAGAAAATTGCTTCGCTTGTAGGATCGAGCGATGCGCCACTGTTCAAGTCCGAGATATTGCAGTCAATCCGCGACAAGGCACCAGAAAGCCTTGACGCCTACGAATGTTATATGACGGCACATTGGTTCTATCAGACCTTTGCCTTGCCGGAACACAGGCGGGCCCGTGATTGCTTGCTTCGAACGGTCGATGAGGATCCGGGTTACTCCCTGGCCTGGTCTCGGTTGGCCTACAACTACCTTGATTCAAAGAAGAACTCATACGATCTGGATCCGGACTGGGCACAAAAGAGTTTTGACGCGGCGCAAAGCGCCATTGAGGCAGATGCAGATAATTCAGATGCCTACTATGCGTTGGCCGTTCGAAGCCGCCTGCTGGGGGAGAGTATGGATGTGTACCGAGACTATGCAGAACGGGCGATTGAGTTGAACCCCAACGACTCATGGATACTCGCTGATTTGGGGACTTTCTTCTCCTACTCAGGGGATTTCGAGACTGGCTTACAGTGGGTTGCGCGGGCGCGAGCGTTAAACCCAAAGCTGCACCCAGGTTACAGATATGCGGAACATCTGCACGCGATATCCATAGGCAACTATGAAGACGCAATAAATATCTCTCTGTCGATGGGCGGCCGGTTGCCCATGAACCACGCCAGCCTTGCCGCCAGCTATGCCCTGAGCGGCCAGCAGGCGAAAGCCGAAGAAACGGTGAGATATCTTCAAGACACATTCCCGGAGTATCAGACGGACCCACGTGCACCGTTTCGTGCGAGAGGGTTGCCGCATGAATTGATCGATCAAATTATGGAAGGGTTGGAGATGGCCGGGTATGAAGTTTGACCCAGACCCTTGATCCGGGCCGATTGGATGTAGAAACCGTTCCAGTTTTGCTCTGCGACGCAGCGGCGATTCCGGCCATTCGCGCAACGTGCAGCATTTTTTGAGGTGGGAGTTCAAGCGACACAAACTCGCGCACTATCCTCATTCAGTAAGGCAGAGAGAACCGATGACCCCACCATCCCGGTCGCACCGGTCAGCAGAACCCGCCCAAGTGGTCGCGTTGTCTTGTCAGATGGATTGGGCACGATGTTCTGCCTCAGCCTTCAAGCCGCGATTGAAGGCTTTGCAGCCGTCTACATACATCTTCGCCAACCGACCGCCCATCAGGAAAGTGATGCCGCCCATGATCTCGTCGGATTGCACGAAGCGAGTCTTGCCAACTTCGAGTGGTTCGACCCGAAAATGATGGTTGTCCCGAATACCGCCCGGCCCTTTCTCGGCCCAGTAGAACTGCTCTCCATCCACGACTGTGATCGTGTGATCCAGAGTGGTCAGCTTTTTCTTTGAGGGATCGAGTTGGAAGTCGACTGTGATTTTCGATCCATCCCTGATCTCTCCCTTGATGCCGACGAGGAAGGCCGCCCAATTGCCGTAGTTGGCCGTGTCGGTCAGTACCGACCATACCACCTCTGGCGGCGCATCGATCACGATGTCGGTGTGAATCCTGTGATGCGAGAAGCTCACCTTTTCCGAAGATCCGTTTTCCATGACTTTCTTCCTTACGTCTCAGGCACTGATTGGCGACGGGCCATCCCTGCCCTGAACTGTGATCCTCCCGAACCGATCCCGCATGCGCTTGGATCGGAAGAGATAGATCGAGATGATGATGTAGTTGATGCACTCCTGAACAAAGTTCCGGTAGCGATCCGGGCTTTCCAGCATATCGAATGTCTGTACCGTACACATGGTGGCAAGCGCGGTGAACATGACCAGCATGGCAATCGGCGTGAAGCTCCAGCGCAGGGCGTATCCCAAGAGAAACATAGCGCCGGAGGCGGTGATCAATATCCAATGAAGAGTCTGCATGCCCACTGGGAAGGATTCGTTTTGCAGCGGCATGAGCGGGGCCAGTCCGGTGAAATACTCCAGTAAGCCAAGCAGTCCCCAGCCGAGCATGACAACCGATGCCAGCACGACCAGATACTCGAAGCCTTGCGAGATACGGTCCATGATTGTCGTCATCGCCGTCACCCCAACATCCGCATCATGAACCGATCGAACATGCGGTCGCTCAGGATGCGACGGAAGAAAATGGCCTGCCTGACGCCGACACCGGCGGAGTAGCGGGTTTTGGGCTTCGGTGCCTGGATTGCACCAACGATGACGTTGGCAATCACGCTGGGGGGAGAGGCCGTGCCTTTCTCCACGCCCATGTTGCGGAACCAATCCGCCATCTTGTTCGCAATGGCGCTATATGGGCCGTTGCCAGAGGTCTCTAGTAGCGGATCGATGAACCCGCTCGTGATCTCCGTATCGATGGCACTTGGCCGAACGACGGCAACGTCGATCCCGAATTGCGAGGTCTCCGTTCGGAGGCAATCGCTGAACCCTTCGAGGGCAAATTTACTTGAGACGTACCAGGCTGCCAAAGGTGCGTGCACCTTCCCCTCGCCGGACGACACATTGATGATTTTGCCCCACCCCTGCTGGCGCATATGCGGCAGAACCAATTGAGTCAGGCGGCCAAGCCCGAAGAAATTGACGTCGAACTGATAGCGAGCTTTGTCGATGTCCGTTTCCTCGACCGACCCATAGACAGACAGGCCGGCATTGTTGACGAGGATGTCGACACCGCCATGGTCGCGCTCGATCTGTTCGACTACAGCGACAACGTCCTCCTCCTTGGTCACGTCCATCTTGATCGGGATGCATCCAAGCGCTTTCAGGTCGTCCATGATCTCGACCCGGCGCGCAACTGGATAGACCACATGCCCTTCCTTGACGAGCGCTTCTGCGGTAGCCTTGCCGACACCGCTGGACGCGCCGGTCACAATGGCAACTCTCTTTTTATTGTTGTTCATGGCTTCGCCCTCAAACAGCAAATGATTGACCGGTCATCTCTTCCGAGAGCAACCAGAGACGCTTGGCCACATCATGATCGTCGCAGATCGGATTGCGGATCGCGACGCCGGTCGCCCCGCTCATCTCCTCAGGACCCGTAGGCCCATAGTAATCCCCGCCCTCGACCTCGTCAGACAAGGCGGCGAACAGAGACGGTTTGGCAGCGTCTTCGTTGGAATGCAGCAGTTGTTCGACTTGCGCCTTCATCGCCTCACGCGAGGCGTCATCTAGGTCCTGGAACAGGCCGGAATCGGAACCACCTGGATGCACAGTCAGCGACTTCAAATTCTTGCCGGACGCCCGAAGACGGCGGTCCAACTCGTCGCCGAACAGGAGACAGGCGAGCTTGGACTGTCCGTAGGCCAAACCCGGGTCCTGCCCACAGGTCAGATCATCGAAGTGAATGCTAGCGCCTTTGTGCGCTATGCTCGAGAGCGAGACGAGCCGCGACGCCGGATCATTTGGCACCATATCAATCAGAAGCGCGGTGAGCAGGAAATGCCCCAGATGATTGGTGGCGAATTGCAGATCGACGCCTTCGGCGTTTGTTTGCGGTGAGTAGAGCAAAATGCCTGCGTTGTTTATCAGGACATCGAGCTTTGCGTAGCGGGCGCGAAACGCCTCGGCAAAGGCACCAACCGAAGCGAGATCGCTCAGGTCCAGCAAAATGATGTCGAGTGATGCTGACGGAACCCGCGCAAGAACCTTGGCCTTGGCCGCGTCGGCCTTTTCCTGGCTGCGGCAAGCCTTGACGACGTGAAAACCGGCTTCAGCCAAGCCAACCGTTGTTTCAAATCCGATGCCATTGTTGGCTCCAGTGACGATAGCGATCCTTCGAGATTGTGCAGACATATCAAATCCTGACGAGTTGACAGTTCGCGTATGATTGTCATCATATTGACACTCAGCGTTCGTTTGTCAATATGTAAATCATGGAAGATCGCTACGGATACATCATCGAGGCCGCGAAAGGCCTGTTTCTTCGCTACGGGGTGAAGCGAACCGGCATGAACGATATTGCCGAGGCCGCGGGCATTTCTCGCCAGACGCTCTACAAGGCATTTGCCAATAAGGATGAAGTGTTACAGGCTACGATACGGTCCCTGGCGGACAAGGTTGTCCTGGATATCGAGGCCGGACTGGACAAGGTCTCCGGTCTTGGTGCGCAACTGGATCTCATTTTCAAACACACCGTCATTGAGCACTATGACTTCCTGCAATCCTCGCCCAATGCCGAGGACATCATTGCGGGCGTGACAGCCTCCAGTCAGGAAGAGCTTGAGGCAGGCGCACAGAGAAACACCGAGATCATTGCAGGTGTTCTGGAACCCTTCTCCGAAAGTATCGAGAAGTGCGATCTGACCGTCAGCCAGTTTGCCGATTTCGTTCAACGGTCAGCGACAGCCGCAAAATACGCTGCCAAGAGCAGAAGGCACCTGCTTGAGCTTCTGGCGGCGCTTCGAGCGTCCGCGTTGATGGTGACGGGTGCCGGCTAGAGGGCCACGACGGCCCATAACCGACCTTGAGTACGTCCTTTGATTTCTGCAGTCGCAGCCCGCTTTTTGGACATTCGCCGCGGGTGCAACTTTTTGAGACTATTGGCCGCCCACTCTGCTCAACGAACCGGTCGTTCACATTGCCTGCGCCAATGGTTGTTTCCAATGCAGTTCCTCAATCACCAGGTGTAGCAAGAATTGCGCTTAACGCATTGCAGGCTGCTTCAAGATCGACGCAAACCGACACGCCTGTTTCTTTGAGCTCGGCAGATACATCTACTGGCAAGCTTGTATTGCTGCCTTCGGGGATTTCGTTCAGACGACCACCTATCAAAACTGGCAGTTCAAGCTCGGCCTCTCTCAGTTTGCGCATCAGAACTTTCGAATAGCGCAACGCCATACCGTTATAGGTGCTCAGCGCGATCACATCGACGGACATCTGTTTGGCAAGAGCGACAATATGATCCGGATCGCTCGAAACACCACCGTCTTCAACGGCGAATCCTATTTTATGAAAAACGAGGTCCAACAGCATTTTACCATGTTCATGAACATCCGTGGTTGCAGTCAGAATTCGGACAGGTGTCTTCCCCTGCGCTGTGAGCGTGCGGCCGGCGTCAGATGCCACAAATGCCTCGGCTTTTTCCTCCAGTTCGCGATGCGTTGTTGCTCCGACGATGGGGGTTCGTCGCCCCGGTGCATCCTCTCGCGCTGCACCTCCACCGAATGACTGTTCCAACGCCCGCCCGCCCAAACGACGCAGCGCCAGAAGCAGCTCAATCGGGTCGCTCGTATCGATACCTCCTTGCGACAGACCTGCCAGAACCCGATCGGCAAAGGCCTGGCCTTGCTGCAACAGAGTCTCGCTTATGCTATCGATCTCATCAGTGTTAATCAGAGGCAAATAGCCGTCCGCCAGTTCGACAAGCCTACCCAAATGGCACTGGGCATCACAGATTTCTGCCACATCGGGGATGCGCTCATTTTCACTGACCGGCACCGGGTTCAGGGCATGTCCGGTTGGCCGAAGTCGCTGTGCCACAATGTCTGACAGAAGATAGGCCGACAATCCTGCAAAATTCTCGGCGTGGGTCCCTTTGTAAAGCACCGTTGCGCCATAAATCTGCGAGCCGGGCACCCCGTCGCTGATCTTTGCCAATGCCCGTTGAAATGCAATCCGCGTCTGGGGGTCGGTGAAGTGATGGCCGTAGCAAACTGCATAGGGCGCACCGATCAGCTCGGTTACGATGTATTTTTCAAGTAGGGCCTGACCCAGCGCCGAGGTCAGATCCTCAAATACCGCAGCATATCCATCATCCAGATTGGAATGCACCAAAACCGGAATCGGTTGTGCGGCTATAAGGCCAAGTGCCTGAACAGTGGCCTGCGTCGTTTCAACGTCATCATTATACCCCGGCAAGCGGAAGGTAAAATACTGTCCCAGGTTTCCTATCGTTGTTGCACCGGCGGCCAGTGCAGCACATGTGTTCTCCAACGCTGCGGGAAACCCCAGCATAAAGTCACCAAAATGCATTGCAGCGGGGCTCGCCTCTGTCAGGCGCGCAAAAGCCTCGACGTCATTCATGAGAATCCCGGTTCCGCGGGCCTGATCTGTGCGGCGGTCCCTTGGAAAGCCCATGGACCAGTCCAGACACATGCCAAACCGATCAATCCGCACTCCCCGTTTTGAACAGCTGTCATAAACGCGTTGGATGGCATCAACCGTGTGCGCAAGATCACGGAACCCGAGATGAGCATGCTGCATCACATGACCGGATTGCATACGGTATTGCTTGTACTCAATCTCGTTCCTGCAACCGGTCTCGCGATGAAATGCACTGTCTCCAACAGCCCAATAGGGCACCATGCTTTTGCCAATGCCCAGCAGATCTGCACCTTTTGGCAAATCCTGTTCCGGGAGGAGCTCGGCGCGTTCGATTCTGTTAATGGGCTTGCTCATAGGGTAAGGATGATGAAATCAGGACAATTGACAAGTTGGTGCTGCCAGCGCATTCTTGGCCACCTCGACCGGGTTGCGAATGTGGGTCGTCAGTAAGTTGCTCTGCCGCCAGAGAGATCAAAAACGGCGCACGTGTTAAACGTGCAATCTTCGGAACTGAGCCACATCACCATCCGCGCGGCCTCTTCAACCCAACCCAGCCGTTTCATCGGTGACTTGTCGATCATGATCTGTACGAATTCAGGTGTCGTTTGGTCCAGAATTGCGGTCTTGATCGCAGCAGGGGCGATACAGTTCACGCGGATATCGGTCTGCGCCAACTCTTTAGCGAGCGAATTGGTAAAGCCGATCACACCCGCCTTGGACGCAGAATAGGCCGACGCATTTGGCGCACCTTCTTTCCCTGCCAGCGAGGCCATGTTGACGATCCGGCCAAACCCGCGTTCCTGCATGACTGGCACGATCGCATGAGCCAGATAAAAAGTGCCGGTCAGGTTCACCTCGACGACGCGAGCCCATGTGGCGGGGTCATTCTCGACCACCGGCAGGGTTGGCCCGGCAAAGCCTGCATTGTGAGACAAAAAATCGATACCGCCAAAGGCCGCTCGGGTTTCTGCAACTGCTTCGGCAATCTGCTCGGGTTTGCTTATGTCCACTGTGCACGCGATGGACCCGATCGGCGCACCTGCAGGCTCGGCCATGTCCCAGATGGCGACGTTTGCACCCGCCGCGGCATAGTGGCGGGCGATCTCTGCGCCGATCCCAGCCGCACCACCGGTGATGACAGCGGTGCGACCTGCGAAGTCATAAGTTACGTTGCTCATAGACCTTACCGGATAAAATTTTTCACATAATCGGCTCCCAAACCAACTTTTTCGAAATGCGCCCGGCACATGTCGATCTTGGTGAACACGTCTTCGTAGCCGAGGTGATTTCCGTCGGGATCGCAGTAATACATCACTCCATTCACCTGAAAATAGGTGATCATTTCCTCGACATCTTCCGGCACAACCAAGGTGTGCGTTTCGCCCGGAGGCTCATACACATAAGAGCCTTCGGTGGCTTCCCAGTCGTGCTCCAGATAATGCCAGCGGCCTTTAAGCACAAAGCCGTGCACCGGGTTCGGATGGCGATGGCGTGACAAAACACCTGCCTTTGTCACCTTGAGCAGGTTCATCCAATATCCCTGACAACGGACAGATCTCCTCGCCAAATCAATGTTTGATGTTCTTCGCCACTTAAAAAACGCAATGGTTGACGACCCTGAACTTTTGATGGACGCGCCTGAGACGTTCCGACGAGATTTTCGGCCCGAGTTAGTAAGTCACTCCTATCTTGACCACTTCGTGGGCGGACCCAAGGATCATTCTGCAAACCCGACTCCGGGTGAAGGTGTCAAACTCCTGCAACTCGACCGCGATAAATCGTTGGGGTTCTCATTTGGCGATGGTTATTTTGAGTTTTGGATATCAGAGGAAGCATTGGCCGTTGGTGACTACGAACAAGTTGAAATGTACTTATCAGCCACTTGAAGGCAGTCGCAAAACTTGGACGGGTCAGCCGAATATGCCGGTGCGTCGCAAGTTTTTCTGGTCAGGGTGCATTGTTCAGCCCCACCTGAGTAGTCCAATTTGATTGTTAGTGCATGACTGCCCATTGGTCTATTGGGAGGGTGGATTCCAGGGCTGGCGGGCGGTAGCCCATACGAAGATACAAATTGGCCGCTTTGTCCTGCGACCTGCGAGTTGCCGCCTCAATCTTCGCTGCGCCCGGAACGAATGGCCTATCTCAACGCCGCGACGCCGCGCTAAATCTGATGCGTGCGCGGTAAATTCCGTGCTGCGAACACACGCAGCACGAATTTGACAGGTCTGGTGTGGGCTCATCGCGGACAGTCTCTGCAGTGGGTTCAGACAGGTGGTTTGAACCCTGACCTGCCATTGTTGAGCCGTTTGAACCCTGCGCCCGCATACCTCCGGTAAGCGCAACAGTGCTGCCGTTCGCCCTGCCAAATTGAACAACGGCTACCTGCGCAATGCGGTCATCTGATGCAATACTGTCATGTCGGTTTTGAGAGCAAAGGCCAACATCGAGCGACCCTCTAATATTTCGGTGAATGAGCGCTGGTCATGCTACTGTGATCCCATTGTTCCTCGCTTAATGCTTGCAACGAACGGAATGGATGATGATCGGTGAAGCTGACGGTTTACTTAATGCAGTTCGCCGGCTCGTTGGCGATCACACTGCCCAGATACTGTCGCTCGATCGCAAGGGATATGAAGACGGCTTTGCCGATGCCATGACCGGCGGAGAGGGCGTCAATCGGCTGTATCGCAAAACTCTGACTCAGATTCACAGGGCGCCTGTTTTAGCATATTTTTTCGGAAATATTTCGCGGACAAGTCTTGCGCTCAGGACCCATTGATTTTTGTTGAACGGTGTGATGCACGGTTCTAAATATGCCAATCACCTTCCATTGTACGACAGAGCCAAAGTGGCATCGATATCGGCACTTGTTGGAGTACTTGAGCCTGCTTGGTTCCGCGCACTTGAACTTTCGGCTGGTTGATCAGGCGGTGTGGATGTCGTCTAGCCGCACGTTTCGGACATGAGCGCTCCCCAATGGATGCACTCGTTCAGCCACCATGCTTCAGTAACCTGACCGACACTATTGGAAACACGCCAGTGTCCGTCGTCATGGTGCAGGAAGTCATCGACTGGCTGAAGACAATCGAAAACCGCAGCGAGCGGCCGCTTCCCGCCCATATTGCAAAAAGTCACATTGCTTTACGGCCTTCGTAGACTAGAAGTCGGCGTTCGTTTCACAGTGTAGCTACGCAATGCATAACTTAATAATTCAACCAGTAAACTGTGGAGCGCCCACCCGCCTCAGATCGCCTCAATACACCCCGAATCTTCCATTGAAAGCAAATCCCTGGTCGCGGTTGCCGTTGAGGCACCGCTGATCTTCCGGAATGCCTTAGCGCTGATACCCAAATCAACGCGCACCGGGCCGTGTTCAAATAGCTTGCGCAGGACATATTCCTGCCGTGCATTGAGCTGCGATCCAAATCGCAGAAAGAACCGATTTCGCTTCAGGACAAATTGAGCTTCTTCCCTAGGGTCAGGATTCATAACCAGTAGATGACAGTTGCCGCAAGAGCTATGGCTGAGAGGAAGACCTGAGGACATCGGTCATAGCGAGTTGC
>NZ_JBQGAA010000027.1:0-24418 GCF_056542585.1 Ruegeria sp. AB9
GACGCTTCTTTGATTGCGCACGAGCTGCGACGATCGGCGAGTATTTCACAACCCACCTATTCAATGTGGCATGGTCAACTCGCACGCCGCGCTCAGCCATGATTTCTTCCAAGTCTCGATAGGACACTGTGTACCGCAGATAGAAGTAAACAGCGTACAAAACTGCATCTTTGGGGAAATGACAGCCCTTCAATGAGATCATGCTCAATTAACCTGTTCGAATACTATTCTACGAGTACAAACCTCAGATCACGCATGCTCGTCAAATAAACCCCATAGTTTGCGACACATCCGCACCGCCATGCTGGTGACCTCTGTGCCATTGTCAGAGACAATAGTGCCGGGTTGGCCGCGCTCCGAAATCAGCCGATCAAGCTCCCGCGCGACACGCAAGCCTGAAAGGGACGTGTCAGCCATCAGAGCCAGATTCTCGCGTGTATGGTCATCCACCACGGCCAGAATGCGGAACCGGCGACCATCGGTCAAAGCGTCGGGAACGAAATCCAGGCTCCAGCGCTGGTTCGGGCCATCCGGCATGACCATTGGCCTTCTGGCGCCCAGAGCCCGCTTTCGGCCGCCCTTACGGCGCACCTGAAGCTTTTCTTCACGGTAAATCCGCCGGAACGTCTTGTGGTTTATCTCGAAACCCTAGCGCTGCACCATGACATGTAGCCGGTGATACCCAAACCGGCGACGCTCCTTCGCAACCGCCTTCATGGCATCGCGCAGTTCGTCGTCACCGACCCGGAGGTATTGATACCGGACAGTCGAGCGATTCACATTCAGGGCCGCACACGCCCGACGCTTGCTCACCTGATGAACCTCCACCAGATGCGCCACCGCCTTCCGCTTGGCATCGGGCGCTACCACTTTTTTGAATTCACATCCCGAAGCATTGCGTTGTCCAACATCTGCTCGGCCAAGAGCTTCTTCAGTTTGGCATTCTCGCCCTCAAGTTCGCCCAGCCGCCTGGCGTCAGGTGCTTCCATTCCGCCATACTTGTACTTGTAGAAAGTGCCCTGGCTGATCCCATAGCGCCTGCACACGTCGACCGTCTTCTCCCCAGCCTCCTGCTCTTTGATCATATGAATGATCTGCTTGTCGCTGAATCTCGTCTTCATGTGTCCGTCCTCTTATTGGGCGGACTCTACACAAAACTGGAGGAGTTTCAGGGGCTCAGGTCAGTGTTTAGTACACTTAGGAGTTTTCTGCTAACCATCGGTATACAAGTTCGGCGCGGTCGGATGCTCTGTTGTGCAGAGCCACGTAAAAATCCAGTGGTGAGGACAGCGTTTGCGGCAAAAGGCTGACCAGTTTACCGGACGATACGAGTTCTGAAGTCAGGCCCTCCCAACCCAGCACAGCCCCCATGTCGTCCTGAGCTGCCTGCAGTGCAATGGTATAGTTGTTTACGCGATGCGCTGAATTCAAAGGTCCGTCGTATCCCAGTTGGCTGGTCCATTCTCGCCAATCCGTCCACCCTGTTCCCGGCGCGTCAAGGTGAATCAAGGGGATTCGCGCGAGGTCTTGGATACCAGTGATATTGTTCTGCTCCAGAAAGCGGGGGCTGCCGAGGGCCATAATACGATCACGAAACAGAACATGGCAGCGCGCGTTTTCCTCTGAGGCGTCGCCGTAGCAAATGCTGAGATCGCATTTCGTTGTGTCGAACCCCAGATCCGTGACCACCTGTGTCACCGAGATATGGCCGTAGCTTTTCCAGAATTGCGCAAGGCGATGTGTTAGCCATAGCGAGCTTACAGCCGTGCTGGATCGGATGGTTACTCCGGACCTGTCATATTGCAGGCGCAACTGCTGTAACGCCTCGCTGATCCCTTCGAGTCCTCGCTGTAGAGCGACCAGAAGGTAGGCCCCGCTTTCGGTCAGTTCTACTCCTCGGTGGTGTCTGCGGAACAAGGAACAATTAAGCTCTTGCTCAAGCGATTTCACTTGATGGCTGATTGCCGCGGGGGTCACGTTCAGCTCTGTCGCGGCGTTTTTAAAGCTGACATGACGGGCGGCGGCTTCGAAGCTGATTAACGAGCTTACGGGGGGAAGTTCATAGGGGCCTTTGGGCAAGATGATTTGACCTTTAAACCTTGTTTTTCTCTCTTTTTTTCTCAAAGAGGAAGACTTGAGTTATTTCAACTATCCCAAAGTGAGTTTTTTTGCAATTGCGTGAAAAGCTGCCGCCCGCAATGTTTGTCTCGATCACTAGGGAATGTGTCCGTCCCAGACAGTGGTGATTTGCGTCTGTGGCAATGGGCTCGTCTGCATTCCCGAATAGACCCGGCGTCGTGGGTTAATCTGGATGCTCGGTTTTTTAGCCGGTTTCGGCGGGACTTAGGGAGTCGATTGAATGAAGTCGCATGCAAAAGTTGTGGTTGTCGGTGGCGGATGCGTTGGGGCATCGATCCTTTATGGCCTGACTGAACATGGGTGTTCGGACGCGGTCATGCTGGAGCGTACGACGCTGACCTCGGGGTCAACCTGGCACGCTGCGGGTCTGCTGGTGACCTTTGTGCGGTCGCACAATGTGTCGAAGATGACGATGGAAACTATCCGCATCTATTCCGAGGTCGAAGAAAAGATGGGTGCCTCGGTCGGGCTGCGCAAAGTGGGCCAGCTGCGTGTCGCCAATACCGAGAAGCGCTGGGATGAATTCCAGTCCTACATTTCGATCGCCGAAGCCGCGGGCGTTCCCTGCAAATTGGTAACGCCGGAAGAGATCGCTGAAATCCACCCTCTGCTGAACCAAAGCCCCGACATTCGTGGCGGTATCCTGCACACCGAAGACGGCTATGTGAACCCGGCCGATATCACCATGGCGCTGGCCAAATTGGCGCGGGATGCGGGCGCGAAGGTCTATCAGAATACCGAAGCGCAATCTTACGAAAAGCTGGACAATGGCCACTGGAAGGTGACCACCAACCAGGGCGAGATCACCTGTGAACACCTGATCTTTGCCACCGGCAACTATGCCCGCGAGAACGCGCGCCGGGTGGGGCTGGACCTTCCCTGTATTCCAATCATTCACCAATACTGGACCACCGAAACCGTACCGCTGCTGAAAGAGCGTCGAGCGCAGGGCCTGAAAGAATTCCCGATCCTGCGCGACGAGGATTACGGGGCTTATCTGCGCGAAGACGTGGGCGGCATCCAGTTCGGTCCCTACGAGTTCACCAAGGACCTCAAACTGTTTGCCGAAGACCGCGTGCCGCCGGAATTTGGCGCCGACCTGCTACCCGAAGATTTCGACGCGGTGGAAACCCAGTGGGAGCGCGCCATTGAACGCGTCCCGACGCTGGGCGAGGTCGGCATCAAGGCCAACACCCGCGGCCCGTTCCAGATGACCCCGGACGAGCTGCCTCTGGCCGGTCCCGCGCCGGGGCATGACAACCTGTGGCTCGCCGAAGGGATGCCGGGCGGCATCCTGTGGGGAGGCACCGTGGGTCATCGTCTGGCCAAGTGGATCGTCAACGGTGATCCAGGCATGGACATGTCGGAACTCGACCCACGCCGTTTTTCGGACTATGCGTCCAAGCGCTGGACCATGGATAAAGTGCGCGAAACCTGGGGCACCCACATGGACGCGCATGTCCCGGGCGAGGATTTCCCGAATGCACGCCCGATGAAAACCATGGGGTCTTATGACCTGTTGACCGCACAGGGCGCAGTCTGGACCAGCTTCAACGGCTATGAATTCCCACGTTGGTTCGCCAAGTCCCCGGAAGAGGCGATCCCGGAACACAGTTTCCGTCGAACCGACCACATGGAACTGGTTCAGGAAGAGGTGCGCCGCACCCGGGGAGAGGCTGGCTTCATCGAAATGTCGTCGATGACCAAGTTCACCGTGCGCGGGCCCGGCGCCGCCAAATGGCTGGACGGCCTGGTGGCGAACAAATTGCCTAAGGTGGGCCGAATGACCCTGTCGCTGATGTTGAACGACAAGGGCGGCATGGACGCGGAATACACCATCGTGCGCTATGCCGAGGATGACTTCTATCTGATCTCAACCCCGAACTGGCGGGCCTATAACTGGGATCAGATGCAGCGCCTACTGCCCAAGGATGGCTCGGTCATCATCGAGGACATCTCGGAACAGCTGGGCGTGATCGCTCTGGCCGGTCCGAACTCGCGCGAGATTCTGTCGAAGCTGACGGATAACGATCTGTCGAACGAAGCCTTCCCGTGGCTTTCCGCGCAGATGGGCGAAGTGGGCTATGCCAAAGGTGTGCACCTGCTGCGCGTGTCCTATACCGGTGAGCTTGGCTGGGAACTGCACCACCCGGTTGGCTACAACCGTCACATCGTGGATCAGTTGCTGAAAGCGGGCGTGAAACCGTTCGGGCTTGAGGCGCTTGAGTCCATGCGGCTAGAAAAGTCCTATCGCGCCATCAATCGCGAGATTTGCAAGGACCTGACCCCGTACGAGGCCGATCTGGGCCGCTTTGTGGCCATGACCGAGAAAGTCGGTGGGCAGGTCTGTGAACGCGACTTCATCGGTAAGGCGGCGCTTCTGGCGCAGCAAGAGGCGGGCGGGTATAATGTTCTGGCCACGCTGAAACTGCCGTTCTGCGATACGTCGGTGATGTTCGACGAGGGCGTTTACGCCGATGGCAAACTGATCGGTCGCGTCACTTCGGGCGGATTCTCGTATTACTGCAACCACGACATAGCGATGGCGCTGGTGCCGCAGGATATGGCCGCACCGGGCAAAAAAATGCAGGTGCTGGTGCACAATGAAATGCGCGATGCCGAGGTGATAGACACCTGCGCCGTTGACCCAGCCAGCGCCCGCGCGCGCGCCTGATCCAGAGGGGTTGTAATGACACAAGCAAGAGCACGTTCTGGCCGGGGTGGCCGCGCAGCGCGGGTGCAGGCCCGCACCAATCCGCCACCAGTTTACCTGCCGACGCTGAACCGCAAGATCGGGCCAATTGATCTGCTTGGCCCCGAAGGTGTCGAAAAGATTCACAATGCGGCCATGACGATCCTTGAGACCACCGGTATCGAATTCCGCGACCCGGTGGCCCTGGCTGACTGGAAGAAATACGGCGCCGATGTTCAGGGAGAGCGGGTCCGTATCGGTCGGGACATGTTGATGGACCTGATCTCGGCTGTTCCGTCGGAATGGGGTTATGCGGCACGCAATCCGGACCGGTCTTTGCGGGTCGGCAACCGGAATTCCGTTTTCGCGAACGCCTATGGCGCCCCGTTTGTCTATGGTCTGGATGGCGTGCGCCGTCCGTCGATGCTGGAAGATGCGCACAATTTCTTCAAGCTCAGCCAGATGAGCCAGTCGATGATGGTTCCGGGGGTTCTGCCGGTCGAGCCGCAGGACGTGCCCGTGCCGCAGCGCCATCTTGAGCTTGTCCATGCGGCGCTGACGCTGACTGACAAGCCGATCAAGGGGTCGGTGCTGTCGGAACAGGCTGCGCGTGACTCGGTTGAGATGACCCGCATCGTGTTCGGCGAAGAATTCGTGGACAACAACGTGGTGATGGCCGCGCTGCTGAACTGCAACACGCCGCTGGTGTGGGACGAAACCATGTTGGAAAGCCTGCGGGTTTACGCCAGTGCTAACCAGCCCTGCCTGCTGTCGCCCTTCGTTCTGGCTGGAGCCTCAACCCCTGCCAGCCCGCAGGGCGGCGTGGCGCTGCTGATCGCGGAATCGCTGGCGGGAATGGCCTATAGCCAGATCATCCGGCGCGGAGCGCCGATGGTTCTGGGTGTGGCGATCATGGGGGTTTCAATGAAGACCGGCGCGCCGATGATGGGCTCCCCCGAACCCGGCCTGATGAACCTGTTGGTGGGTCAGATGGCGCGGTTCTATGACGTCCCGTGGCGGACCTGCACGATGTGGACCGGCGCGAAATCCCCGGACATGCAGGCGGCGTTCGATACGGCCAACACCATGTGGCCGGTGCTGCTTGGCGGGGCCAACTACATCGTGCATTCGGCCGGATTTCTGGAAGGCGCGCTTGGGGTCAGCTACTCGAAATGGGTACAGGACACCCGGCAGCTTGAGAATTTCCACCGGTTCTTCAGCGGTCTTGAGGAGGAAAACCTGGACGCAATCCTGGATGACATTGCCGAGATCGGCCCCGGCGGACACTTCCTTGGAACAGACCATACCCGGGAAAATCCGCTTCACATGAACCCGCTGCAGAACAATGACAGTTTCGAACAGTGGGAAGCGGAAGGGTCGAAAACCGCGGAAACCGTAGGCAACCTAGAGGCGCAGCGTATTCTGGACAACTACGTCAAGCCGGCGATACCGGATGATCAGCGCGGTGCCCTCGACGAATTTGTTGCCAAGAAGAAGCTGGAATATCAGAACTCGTAACTGAAAACACGGGTGCGCCAGGGCCCGCCAGTCGTCCACAAGGACAGGATGAGGCATATGACTGACGCCCCGACGAAAACGCTCTCATTCGAAGAGGTGAAGGTATTGGCTAAATCCGCCCTTGTGTCCGCCAGCATGGACGAACGCGGGAGCGAAATTCTGGCGAATCTGGTTATGCGGTACAAAGGTGACGGTCCGCGCAGTCATGGTTTGCGGATGCTGCCAGTCTATGTGCAGAGCTTTGAATCAAACTATGCAAATCCGATGGCCAATCCCACCATTAAACGCATTGCACCAGGCGTTTTACGCGGCGATGGAGATAATGGCTATTACCAGATAGCGGGGGCGGATGCGCGGGATGAGCTAATTGAGATGGCCCGCGAAAAGGGTATCGCGTCATTCACCTGCGCCAATTGCCACCATCTGGGCGCGCTGCGGTTCGACACTGAACCGTTAGCACAGGAGGGGCTGGTCGCACTGGGGGTTGTGAATTCGTTGTCGATGGTCGTGCCCCAAGGAGGGCTGCGTCCGGTTTTTGGCACCAACCCGATGTCCTTTGCCTGCCCGCGTGAAGGTGCCGAGCCCGTCCTCTGGGATCAGGCGTCCTCGATTGTTGCGCTGATGGATGTGCGCATGGCTGCCGCCGAGGGGCATAACCTGCCGCGCCCCAGCGGGCTGGATACCTCGGGCCAGTCGACGACCGATCCCAACGCTATTCTGAAAACCAGCAGCCTGTTGCCGTTTGGCGAACACAAAGGCGCGGCCATCGCCTTTCTGATCGAGGTACTGGGCGCGGCGCTGGCCGGGGGCACCTTGTCGGTCGACAATCAGGAGCGCGAGTCCTTTGGAGCCCTCAAAATCAAAGGCGGGGCAACCCTAATTGCAATCGACCCGAAACGGTTCGGCAACCCTGCGTTCAACGATTACATCACCCACATCTGTGCCGAGATCGAGGGCAACGGAACCGCGCGCGTGCCCGGTGATGGGCGACTGAAAAACCGCGCGACGACCCAAGCGAATGGAGTTTCGGTTGCACCGGACCTGCTGGCACAGTTGCAGGCGTTGTAGGAAAGGTCGTACAACATGCTTAACCTGGTGGTGATCGGCGGCGGCATCGTGGGTATCTCCTGCGCGCTGGCTTTGCAGACTGAGGGGTTTCGTGTCTCCGTCATCGAGCCAGGTCCGGTGGGTGAGGGGGCCAGCTGGGCCTCGTGCGGTTGTATCGCCGTGGGTGAGATCGTGCCGCTGTCTCAGCCCGGAATGCTGCTGAAAGTTCCCGGTTTGTTGATGCATCCCAAGGCACCTTTGACGCTGCGCCCAAGCTCGGCCTTGCGACTGACGCCGTGGTTCACCCGGTTTGTTGCCAACGCACGCCCTTCGAAAATGCGGGCCATTGCGGAGGATTTGGCGCGACTGACCTTTCTGGCAACTGCGGATTTCAAAGCGCAACTGGCCGATATCGGGCGACCTGAGCTGCTGGTGGAACGCCCGGTCATCAAGCTGTTTGACGGCGATGACGATCGCGCCAGCATGGCAGCGGCCTTCGATCTGGCGCGCGATCTGGGGTGTTCGATCGAAGAAGTCAGCGGCGGAGATGCGCATGATTTCGATCCAGCCATTGCGCCGGATTTCAAGTATGCCGCCCTGCTGCGAGACTGGAGCTATGTGACCGAACCCAAGCGACTGGTTGAGGCGCTACACGAAACCTTCCTGAATCGTGGGGGAGCAGTCATCTCTGGCAGCGCAGTCGGCTTTGACCGGAGCGGCAGTCAGGTAACGGCCGTAAAGCTGCAAGATGGTCGTACCATTGCCGCTGACGAGTTTGTCTTGGCAGCGGGTACGCGCTCCCGGTATTTGGCGGCAGAATTGGGCGTTCCGCTGCAGATAGAAGGCGTGATAGGTTACTCCACCGCCTTGAAGGACAGCGGCGTCGAGCTGTCCCACACGGTTTTCTACGCAAAAGGTGGGTTTGGCATCACACCTTATGATGGGTCGCTTGCGGTTGCGGGGACAATTGAATTCGCCGGTGTGAATGCGAAACCGAACTGGAGCCGTGCGGATATTCTGGTGGACAAGGCACGCCGCGTGCTGCCCGGATTGCAGACCGAAAACGCAGATCGGCGGTTCGGACGGCGACCGCTAACACCTGATACTCGCCCGATCATTGGCCGAAGCGGCAGGCTGGCAAACGTCACCTTTGCGACCGGCCACGGGCAGTTGGGTCTGACACTGGGCGCGACGACCGCGAGGTTGGTGGCGGATGAAATTGCCGGTCGACAATCCCAGACCGACATACAGGCATTCTGTCCGGATCGCTTCTCGGGTTGAGGCTGAGTGTTCCGTTGCTCAAACACGTTTAAAGGCACGGCTTTGATTGGCGAATGACAGATGGGCGTATAAGTTTCCTGACGCTTGAATTGAGGCATTGGCCGAGATTTGGAATAGACATCCGAACCACAGAACATTACGTGGGTTTTGTCTTCATAAGCCTGTGTACTCGCCAACAATCCGAAAAGCACAGTCACTTTGGTGTTGCTGATCCTGTTGACTATTTCCACGCGGCGGTCGGCTCTCCGAGAACGGTGCGGTCGACAGTAATCCCAAGCCCCGGCGCGTTCCGAGGCAGGGCGCCGGGTTTTGTCGCAAACTTCGCCCTTACCTGTCAGGTCGAGTGCATTTCTGGTAGCGCGTGCTGCAACATGACAAGAGCAGGCCGTGACGATCTCATTTAAGGGCGCGCATTTACCGAAGGACCTGATCTTGCAAGCGGTCTTCTGCCATCAAAAAATTTTGGGACAGAACCGCAACGGACATATTCTGGTAAAACAGCAGCGCCCCCCTTTTTAGAGGATTTTGGCGTTATAAGGGGGGCGCTGCATTGGCCGAGGAAGGCTTGCTTACGAGTGAGTGGCCCGCGCCTTAACGGTGCCGGAGACACCCTTTCGGAGGGGGTACGAGAGCTTCCTTGACCGCGTATATTGAACTAACTCGAAAGATGTTTCCAATGTGAGTAATAGACCTCTCACAGTGTTTTCACCCAACTTACATTTTAGAAATATTTCAACCTGCCTATCTCTCAATCCACGAGCAAGCCAATGTTGCGACTAACCTTTTTCACAATGTCCGTGATCTTCAGTGGCAGTCGGTCCATGGGTGGATAATTCATAGGTCATGGTTGGGAAATGGAGGGCCAACGTCCAGACTTCGTCGGGTTTGATATGGATGAAAGTCACCCCGTCAAGGCCGTGTGCAACGGAGGCCGGGCCTTCTGCGCCCTGGACAATCATGCGCGCTTCCGAGAGGTCTCCGTTCTGAAACACCCGAATCTCCTCTCCGGATACATCCGATGTGCATCTGAATTCAGTTTCTTCGGCAGTGGCCACGGATGCAGACATGATCGCTATCAAGATTGCGGTTTTTTTCATCTTTGTATTTCCTCATTTTCTGGAATTGGCTTTTTGGGTTTGAGTGATCCCGCAAGCGGATGGACCCAAAGGGTGGTGTGGAGTATTTTTTCTTAGGTGTACTCAAGCGGCCGCGAGGGTTCTTCCAAAGCTCACGCAAACCCTCAAACCCGGTTCGTTGTCCTCCGCAACGACTATTGCCCCATGCCTTACTGCAACAGCCTTTACGAGAGATAAGCCAAGCCCGTTTCCCGCTTCGTTTCTGGCGCCGTCTGCCCTGAAGAATGCGTCAAATATCTTGCTGATTTGAGACGGGGGAACTCCCGGTCCATTGTCTTCCACAACGAGTTCCACGCGATCAGACTTGGCTGTCAGGGATATCTTGATCCAAGATCCTGATGGACAGTATCGAAGCGAGTTGTTTACAAGATTGACGAGCAACTGCTTCAGCATGTTTTCATCGCCTCGGATTAACACCGTATCGGCGTTGAACTCTGCCGAGATGTGTTTTTCCTCGTCTAGCGCAACCGGATAGAAAGTTTCGACAACATCCTCGACAATTGCGCTCAGATTTACCGTCGTAAACTGGTCCTTGTATCCGCCGGTTTCAATGCGAGAGATTCTCAGGATCGTGTCAAAGACAGCGCTGAGACGTTTCAGCTCGCTTTCCAGTTCATAGAGCGTTGGACGCGGATCGCCACCATACTCGACTTCGCTATAGGCCTGCTGCAATGCCAAAAAACCATGTGATAATGGCGTCTTTAAGTCATGAGCTATTGTGACAGCGGTTGTTTGCGTGCTGATGAGCAGGCTCGACAGCCGATCGAGGTGTCGGTTTATCAAACGGGAAACCCGATCAATCTGATCGTTTGCTTCTGAAATGGGTAGGCGAATGTCTGTATCCCCTTGTGAGACAAGATCAAGGGTTCGCTGAATCCGTTGAAGTTTGCGATAGCTTTGCGAACTGACGTAATATCCCAGCCCCAAAACCGTGGCGGTTGTCGCAAGCGTCAAGAGCAACAACCCTTCCCAAAGCGTCGTCAAAGCTTGATTGAGTGATGTCAGGCTGCGGGCGACCACCGTGCGATAACCAAGATAGTCGGAGGCGTGAAGCAGGTAGACCGGAGCAGCTCCACCGATCTCCACGAAATCCGGATCAACCTCATGCCAGCCATTTGTGCCGGGTACTTTCGCGACAGATCCAGCAAGTGCCGAATTGTGTTTGTCAAACAGCGCAATCATGTGAAGCCCGGTTCGGTTGGGGCTGTTCAAATGTTCAATCGCCCTCTGAACTGCGTCTGCGCCCCCGTCCAACAGTATCTCGTGAAGCAGAATTTCTTCTTCAAGGATTTGTTGTTCAAGGTTGAGGCGGAGCCTGTCTTCCAGCGCCAAATAAGCCGCGTAACCGAAAACAGCGGTGATGATCCAAACAACCAACGCAGCATAGCAGGCTGTCCGGAATGGGGCGCCTGAGAAAATGCTAGCGCGGTCCATGAAGGCTGTATCCAATGTTTCGGGACGTATGCAAAAGGGGCGCCTCAAAGGGCTTGTCAATCTTTGACCTCAGCCGGCTGATATACGTCTCGATCACGGTTGAATTCGGATCGAAATTGTAATCCCAGACTTGTTCCAGAAGCATGGTGCGCGTCACGATCCGTCCTGAGTTTCGCATCAGAACTTCCAGGAAGGCAAACTCGCGCGGCAACAATTCTATTACCTGATTTTGTCGTTTGACGACCCTGCTGAGCAAATTCATTGAAAGATCGTGAACTTGAAGTTCGGTCGTTGTAACTCCGGCAGAGTGGCGTTTGATAATGCTGTACAGTCGCGCAAGAAGCTCGGAGAAATGAAAGGGTTTTACCAGATAGTCATCGGCGCCCTCAGTCAGCCCCTCAACTCTATCCTGAACATCTCCAATTGATGTGAGGAACAGAACAGGGGTCTGTCTTTTAGCCGCTCGCAGGGCTTTCAGAACGGAAAGACCGTCCATTCCCGGCAACATGCGATCAAGAATGATGGCATCACAGTCATTGTACAAGCAATAGGAAAGGGCATCCCGACCATCTTCATACCACTCCACACTGAAGCCGTTGGCTTGCAGGCCCGAATTAACAAAATCAGCGGTCTTTTTGTCGTCCTCTGCAATGAGTATTTTCACTCTGTGCCCCTCCAAATTAGCCAGTACCTGTTCCAAGAAACGTGACTGAACCAAACGTAGAATAGACCCAGCCACATCAAGATGGCCGAGTCCATTTGGCAAATGGCTGCGGATCAGAGGCTCAGTGTTTCCTCAACCGCTTTGACTTGCAACCGTGCCAGGCCCAGGTTGGCCGACTTCTTATCCAATGCGACATACACAAAAATATTGGAGTTTTTTTCCAACGGACGGACAAGATGAAACTGCTTGCCCAGCGTGATTAGAATATCTTCGATAGAATCGTTGAGCTTCAGAGCTTCGATAGCCTGCAGTTTTGCGCGAACCACTTCAACGTTAGCCGCACCAGCTGTTTCGAGATCGATCTTGGAGCCGCCCTCCGTGCCGAGTATTAGGCCCGTATCGCTGTCGACGAGACAGGCCCCCAACAGTCCTTTGATTTCACCGAGTTTCGAAATGTCTAATGACATGATTGGCTCCTTTTCTGCCTTGGAATGGTTTGCCTGACCCATATTCGGCTTCCGAGGGGCCGGACGGTTCAGATCGTTCGCGGGTGGAATTGTGATGGTGTATTTCTGAATCAGACCGACCTTTTCACCGAATCTGGATATCACAGAGACCACGTTGCCGTTGGGCTTTGACATTAGTTATCCAATCGCTGCTATTGATGTAGCGACGCACTCAAGCGAAATTTCGCCCTTGCGGACTGCTTGAGCACGGAGGAACAATCGGTCGACCAGTCCGTCGTCTAGGCAAGGAAGAGTTCTAGCTCGAAATGTGGCGTAACACATTGAACTCAATGTGACTTTAGAATTGGATGTGCCCGGGTTTTGGGAGCGCTTTTGGACTATTCCCAGAATATTCAGTGCAGAAACTGCGACGAGGATCAAGTATTGGGCGTGACTAGCCGAGGCAGCAACCGCACCTTCAGGATTTATGAGGAACGCAGACCACAGATGCCCGATTTCGAAGACCACGCTGGCCAATCCGGATATCATTAAACTTAGCATAAGACCCCGCCTCATTACCCAACAATCAAGCGGTGACCAGAGCGCCGGGAGTATTAACTGACCTTTCGGAAAACTTAAAAATCTGAAAGTTTTAGGGTATTGCAAACTAGATTCAGGATTCATACCAGTAGATGACGGTTGCTGCGAGGGCGATGGCTGATAGGAAGACTTTTGCGCAGCGGTCATAGCGTGTTGCCATGCGCCTCCAATCCTTGAGAAGGTTGCTGTCGCAAATTTCTTTGCAGGAAAGGTAGGTTGAGCAGGAGAGTCGATTATCCTGCCAGTTGAGCAAACTGCTGAAACGGAGAGAGTCCGGGCGTGAATTGACTTTTGCGGATCATGTTGACCAGTTCGATACCGGCTAAGGCAGATGCAGCAGAAGCGGAAGCCTTGAAACCCAACATGGGCCTGATCCGACGTTTGATCACGCAATACAAGCGCCACTTTTGTCGATGACAATCTTCTTGGGCAACCCATTACCATTTCAACATCGCCAATCCGGCCTGTATTAATCGCGTGCTTCAACGCACGGAAATCGGGGTCAAAACGTCGTTGGAAACCCAGCATCAACACCGAGCCGGTGTCAGCCACAACATCCACGCAGGCCCGCGCCTGATCCACATCAAGATCGATCGATTTTCGCAGAAGATCTGCCCTGCCAGCCCGTGCGAACCGTTCAATCAGGTCTGCGTGGGTATCCGTGGGCGCGCAGATGATTACGACGTCGATGTCTGCAGACGCCTCAATTTCTTCGGCCGATCGCACATCGCATCCATGGGTATCCGAATACGCGCGCAGCGTCTTCGAAAGGATCAGAAACAGCCTTTATAGCTGTACCTGAGACAGCTGCAATCGCGGACCCATGCACTTGACCTATTCAACCCGCGCCAATCACTGCAACGTTCAGTAGGGGTTTCATTTTATTTCCTGGTATTTAGAGGCAACAGATGAGTGCGGCGTCTTCATATCGAAACGCACCTCAAAAAGTCGCCCGTTTTTCAAACCTTTAGATGAGCGTTTTGTGAACAACTGGAGTACGTTCACATGCCTAGATCGGCAGCTCAGGTCAGGTCATAGATTTCCTCAAAAACCGACGTATTCGCACCCAATACGGGGAATGCCTCCAAGAGGTTATCTTCATCCGGCAATCTGCGTGTCCTGCCCCCGGCCTCATTGATCAGACAATAACCCGCACAACAATCCCAGACGGACATACGCGGTTCAATATATCCAACCAAACGACCGGCGGCGACCCACGCCAGCATGAGTGCACCTGATCCATACCGCACCCAGCTTGCGCCGGAAGTCATGAGATCTTCAAACAGTTTCGCCGTTGTCACTGGGTCCACCCGGTCATTGGCACCAACGCCCAGTAGACCAGTTTGCAATGTCAGTTGATCCGTTGTTGTCACACGTCGCCCGTTCAGAAACGTACCGCAACCCTGCTGGGCTGAAAATGTTTCCTGCAACGCAGGGGCATAAATAACTCCGGCGACAGCTTCGGAGCCTTTCATCAACCCGATAGACACGCACCATCCAGGCATACCATTCAAAAATGGTGCCGTTCCGTCGATCGGGTCAATCACCCAATCATAACCGGTTATTCCCTTTGAATATCCAAACTCTTCACCGATTTGGCCATCGTCTGGAAATCTCTCTGCGATCTTCTTGCGTATGAACCGTTCGACGGATTTATCCGCTTCAGAAACCAAATCTTGCGGATGGCGCTTTTCTTCAATGATCAGCGATTCACGCTTCTCAAAGAAGGCCAATGCCATACTTCCGGCTTCAAAAGCAATTTCTTCAGCCAACTGGCTTCGTTGTGTCAGTTCGTTTGCAGGGTATTTCTGGCACAGAGCTGTCAATGACTTTCTCCGATCAACGCAACGCCGATGGGGTCAAAGCGCAGTGAGGTCAGGTCGCCGATATCAAATCGGCTTTCAGTGTCTGGTGACGTTGCAAAAATACTGTTCTCGCCCCATTCGAGAACATATTCCATTTTGTCTCCCAGATACGCGACGGAAGCGACTTTGGCCTGAAGTTGGCCACTTTCTTTGGGCGCAAGATGAATTGAGTTCGCCCGGATTGCCACCTTCGCATGTCCCGGCTTGGCCCGGTTCGCGTCGATCTGATACTGATCTCCACCAATCAAGACGGTCGCCGTTCCATCGGCACAATTGGTAACTTCACAGCCCATAATGTTGGCTTCTCCGATGAAATCGGCGATGAACTCGCTTGCGGGTGAGCGGTATAGTTCTTTGGGTGTTCCGTCTTGTTCGATGACTCCGTCGCGCATGACGATGATCCGGTCGGATACCGCCAAAGCTTCTTCCTGATCATGCGTCACATAAACAGCTGTAAACCCAAGCTCCTGTTGCAACGAGCGAATTTCAGTCCGTACAGACCGGCGCAATCTGGCATCCAGGTTGGAAAGCGGCTCGTCCAGCAAAAGCACTTGCGGCTCAAGAACCAATGCCCGCGCAACTGCAACGCGCTGTTGCTGGCCCCCGGACAGTTCAGCAGGATATCGATTGGCAAGCGCCCCAAGCCCGACAGTGTCCAGACCTTCGGCGGCCAGTCGATCCGCATTGTCCCGGCCCACCGCTTCAAGCCCGTATTTCACGTTCGCAAGAACCGACATATGCGGGAAAAGCGCATAGGATTGAAATACCATCGCCACATCGCGCTGGTTTGGCGGAAGATGCGTCACATCCTTGTCGCCAATGACAATCCGGCCCGTGGTCGGTGTTTCTAAACCCGCCAGCATTCGAAGTGTCGTTGTTTTTCCGCAGCCTGACGGGCCGAGCAATGTCACCAGCTGTCCGGGCTGAATATCAAGGTTCAGGTTGTGAATGGCGGTGAAATCACCAAAGGACTTCTGAATTCCCTCGAAACTGACGGACCCTGTTTTCATAGTGTTCATGCCACTGCCTTTCGTGACTTTGCTTGTATTTGTTTCGTTGTGCTGATGTCTCCGCGGCGCAATTTGCGTTCACCAACCAATAGCTGGAACACCACGATGACGCCGACCATGACAAAGATAAGAACCGAGCTGTAAGCGATCGCCACGCCGTATTCGCCGTTTTCCACCAAACCAACGATGTATGAGGTCGCCATATTGTACTTGGCACTGACCAGGAAAATCACAGCAGAAACGGACGTGATTGCGCGTACAAAACTGTAAACCAGTGCTGCCGTTATTGCCGGACGAAGCAGTGGCAGAATGACCTTGCGCAAGGTCCGTGCACTATTGGCGCCCAGAGTCAGCGATGCCTCATCGAGATTCTTGTCCAGCTGCGCCATCGCCGCGATACCACCCCTGACGCCTACGGGCATATTTCTGAAAACAAAGCAGAAGATCAGGATAAGCGCGGTGCCTGTCATCTGGATTGGCGGCAGATTGAACGCTAGAATATAGCTGATGCCAATAACGGTTCCGGGGATTGCAAAGCTCAGCATCAGGCCAAACTCGAACGCTGCCCGGCCCGGGAATTTTTGACGTACGATCAACCAGGCGGCAAGGATGCCAACGGCGGCTGTCAACGGCGCGGCAACCAATGCGATCCACATTGTGGTCCAGAAACTGTCCCAAGCAACACCCGTAAAGGAAACGCCATCAGTAAAGGAAACCGAGAAAGCAGTAGCGTAGTTTGCAAGCGTCAGAGTGTGGTCTAGGCCCCAGATTTTCACGAAACCGCCAAACAGGATCAATCCGTAAATGGCGACGGTAAACAAGCTCCAAACCGCGACCACCGCACAGACGGGAATGGCCATTGCTTTCGGCATAGGAATATTGCGCCCGCCATCGCCCTTGCCGGTCACGGTTGCAAAGTTCTTTTTGCCCAGCCAACGACGCTGAATGAAGAACGCGCTCAGGGTGAAGGAAAGCAGAATGATCGCCAGAACGGCCGCTCTTGACGGGTCACTTTGTGCCCCGACAACCGCAAAGAAGATTTCGGTCGACAAGACGCCCCCGTTTCCGCCCAGAACCAGAGGGTTTCCAAAGTCGGCCATGGATTCGATGAACCCAATGAGGAAAGCGTTGGCCAATCCGGGAGCCATCAACGGAAGGGATACTTTCCGGAATGTCAGCCACCGGCCAGCCCGCATTGTCTGGCTGGCTTCTTCCAAAGAAGGGCTTACGCCTTCGACCACGCCGACAAGGACCAAAAATGCGATGGGCGTAAAGCTCAGGGTCTGGGCAATCCAGATGCCCGGCAGTCCGTAAATCCAGCGCCCAAGCTCAATGCCGGTCACCGCCTCGATCGCCTCGGTGACAAAGCCGGTTCGTCCAAGCATTAATATCAAGGCAAGTCCGATGACAAATGGCGGGGTGATGATTGGCAAGATGCTGAGAATTCTCAAACCCTTCCGGAAGGGCACGTTGGTACGGGTCAGTACAAGGGCGAACGCCAGACCCAGCAGGGTGGTGCTTGTCGCGGTGCAAACGGCCAACGTAAGCGTCTGCCATGCTATGCCGCACCGCCCCCCGGACAGGCAGTTGAGCTGCCAGATGGCCGGATCCTGGATATTTCTGAAGAACCCGACCGATGAGAAATTACCCCGAAAATCCTGAAAAGAACCCACAAACATCGAAAGCAGCGGATAGAAAATGAATGTGGTGACCAACAGGATCAGCAAACTGATAGCCAACAGGACGATAGCGTCCCCTTTAAGTGCCCCACGTTCGGAAAAGCCAAAAGCAATCAAACAGGTAAAGAAGATCAGAACCGATACCGCGCCTGCCCCGAATGCCGGTTGACCGTTGTTTTCACCGAACATCGCTGAAAGGAAGTCCAGGTTCCATCCGCGCAAACCGATAGCCAGACCCTGCGAAACCAGCCAGAAAATACCTATCACGCCGATGAGAGCCAGATATCCGCCTCTTTGCCTAGATACCTTCATTGACCTCAGGACAACGGCAAGCGCCACCAATCCCAAAACCGGCACCAACTGCCAGTTGCCCAGAAAAACCTGTACCAAACCCGGCCATGTCCGGTCGTCGGTTGCGACATCCGCCAACCATTCACCGTTTAAAAAGCCTGACCGGATATGGTACCAGGGCAAAACGCAAAACCCCAGCAAGCTGAGTAGAATTGCCCCGTTCAGGCGCCGATTTTCGAGTGCCATGCTAGAACTTCCAAACCTTGAAGTAAGACTGTCCGCCGAGCAGGTGCGTCACCCACCCGGCAAGTCATGTGTTATTTTGCGGCGCCGACTTCGCGGTCCCAGCGCGCAAGCAACCCGCTTCTGCGGTCGCTGCTGCCATATTGCGCAAAATCATAATCGATGAGTTTGATGTCATCGAGCTTGGGCGCGGCCTCCGGCTGTTCCGAAGCTTTGTTGGACGGGATTTGATAAGACCCAACGGTCGCCATGATGTTCTGGGCTTCTGGTGTCAGAACCCAATCATAGAAGACCTTCGCAGATTCCGGGTTCGGTCCATCGGAGATGATCGACATCGAGCCGATCTCATAGCCTGTACCCTCACATGGTGCGACCACCTCGACCGGGAAACCGGCCTCCGCCTGTTTGACTGCGTCGTGCATGAACACGATACCCAGGCCCGCCTCACCGCGGGCAGCTGATTTTACCGGAGCAGAACCGGACTTGGTGTATTGTGAAACGTTGTCGCCCAGCTTGATCAGGTATTCAAACGCCTCATCCTCGCCCATCAGCTGAACGAGAGTGGCCAGAACGGTGTAAGCCGTACCGGATGAGTTAGGATCGGCAACCTGAATCTCTCCGGCCAATGCCGGGTCAAGCAGGTCAGCCCAACACTTGGGTCCATCGATACCTTTCTCTGCGAATAGCTCGGAGTTATATCCCCAGCCCAACGCACCCGAATAGACACCAACGGTACGAAAACCCGAGGTTTCGGCTTGCGACACAGCCCAGGGCTGCAACTCTGAAAGCATGTCGGATTTGTACGTTTCGGTCAGCTCATCCGACGCCGCCTGCAGGTGCGGATCACCCGTGCCGCCCCACCAAAGGTCCATCTGCGGGTTGCGGGCCTCAGCGCGGATCTTGGCGTAAGCCTCCCCCGATGACAGGCGAATCATGTTGACGTCGATGTCTGACTTTTCTTCGAACTTAACAACCAGCGCCTCGCAAACGGCATTGTCTGCGGAACATACCAGGTTCAGCTCATCCGCATGCGCTGTAATGCCCATGACCATCAATGCGGAACTCGCCATCATCGTAGTTTTAATGTTCATACCTTCTCCTCCATTGGTGCAAACTGTACATTTTGCTTTGTACACGTGTGCAAATGAGGTTGTTTTCTTTTTCTCGCTTTGTCAACAAAAAGAGTTCTTATCCTTAGTTTATTGACTAATTTCAAAAACTAGATATAGCTCACGTGTACATTTTAGACGAGATCAATGAAGCGAAATCAAGTTACAGCCCTAGATGTCGCGCGTCACGCCGGCGTTTCTCGTGCCGCCGTCTCACGGACGTTCACACCTGGCGCCAGTGTGTCGGCCAAAACACGTGCTCAGGTTCTGAAAGCTGCGGAAGCGCTCGGCTATCAAGTGAACCATCTAGCCAAAAGCCTGAACAGCGCAAGCAGCGGCATAGTTGCGTTGATCGCCTCGGAAATCGAAACCCCGCACCGGGCGGAGGTTTTGTCTGTCATGACGAAAGAGTTTCAGGCGGCTGGAAAAATAACAATTTTGATCAATACTAGCGGTACCGACGAGTCTGTCAGGGATGCATTGATGCAAGCTATCCGCTTCAGAACGGAAGCAGCAATTGTCCTTTCCGGATCACCCGACAGGTCAATCGCCGAAGTTTGCCAAAGTAATGGCGTCAAGCTCGTGCTGATTAATCGAACCGACAACATCCCCAATACCTTACACATTTTGCCGGACAACAAATCTGTTGGCGAAACGGCCTTGAACGCTTTGATCAACTCAGGTTGCAAATCCGTTGCAATCGCTAATTCGGAAACTGCTACACTAAGCTTGTTGGAGCGAGAGAGAGCCTTTCTGAACGCCGCGTATAAAAGAGAAATACCCGTCACGCGTTGCGTGTTAGGCTCCACATCCTATGAAACCGGGCAGGAGATAGGTAGCGAATTGCTCAGCGGCACTCAAAGACCGGACGGTGTATTCTGCACTACCGATCTTTTAGCATTTGGCGTTATGGATATTGCGCGGCATAAGTTGGGGCTTCGAATTCCAGAAGAGCTTGCCGTAGTCGGATTTGACAACGTCGCGCAAGCGGGATGGGAAAGCTACAAACTTACGACGTTCAAGCAACCCGTCGAGAAGATAGCAAAAGCTTCTCTGGATTGGACCACGGAAGAATCCGGGGAAAGTGCAATTGCGACTATTCCGGTCAGGATGGTGTGGCGCAACAGCACAAAGTGATCCGTCCGCAGAAGAATATTGCGCTTTATCAAGATAATTCATGTGTGGATGCCCCGGTTACTGAGAGCGAATTCAAAGCCTTGGAAATTTTGATCGGGTGCAGTCATGTGTCCGGCCTCTGATGTGCCGAAACACTGTCGGCGGGCCCTTATAGAGATGCGAAGCTTGGGTCTTAATCAGCTTAGCGGACTCGTGGGCCACAATATTCTCCTGGTTTCCCCAATGCCAATCTCAAGATCATCGTGTTCCGTAACCGTTTCTTCGTCCTCTCAGTCGTGCCAGTAATCGGGTCGCGCAGTCAAACAGCGGCCTGAATCTGGTAGTCTCTTCTTGTAGCCATCATCGCCCAAAGTCGTCTGGCCATTGCCGGTATCGAACTGGTCAACATGATCCGCAAATGCCAATACACGCCCGGACTCTCCCCGTTTCAGCAGTTTGCTCAACTGGCAGGGTAATAGATCCGCCTGCGCAATCTCCCCAGCCTTCAAAGGAATTCGCGACAGAACCCGTATGGGGCTTCAAAATGGTTGGATGATCGGCGTCCGCACATCACTGTGGAACCGGGACATTTCTGGCATCGGGTCCAATGACGGATTGGGTGACACCGAACTGACTGTTCGGAAAGAAATCGGACGTGGCGGGTCAGACCCTTCTTTTGTCGCCAGTTTAAGCTATTCTGCACCGACGGGTGATGATTTTAGCCAAAACCCGGTTCCGATCGGTTCCGGTTTCCATGAACTGGCTGGCAGATTGAGCGTGGTAAAGACGATTGCGCTGGTCGCTCTGTTTGGGGACATTTCTTACCGCTACAGATTTTCAGACCACTTTAATGGCGTGAAAGTGGAACGCGCTCCCGAATACGGACTTGGATTTGGCGGGTCTTTGGCAATTACTCCAGATGTGTCTTCCTCGGTATCACTTCGCTACTTCTTTGAGGACGATTTGAAATCCGATGGAGTTTCTGTACCGGGCACGTCAACGACAACAGGCATATTGGACTTCGGCCTCGGCGTAGTCTTGAAACGGGATCTGTTCTTGAACCTGAATGCCGCTTTCGGAGTTACAGACGATGCTCCCGACACGGTATTGTCCATTTCTGCACCCTTTAGATTTTGAAGCATGAACCGGCATCGAGGTCAAATACTCAGCATTCAGACAGCACAAAGAAGACGGCAAGTTTGTCCGCATCTCGGAAGCTGCAAAGTCTAGTCGTGAAGGCCTGCTGCGGCGGCCAATAATACTGACCTCAGGGAGCGGCAGTTCTAAGTTCAACCAGTCGTTGCCGTGTAGCCATTTTCTGGGTTAGCCTTGTCAGAATGAGGGCGACCGTCTCGATAATCGGAACATGGGTATTGAAGAGTTTCGTAGCGGAGTTTGACGACGGCTCCACTCTCCAACCCTGTGGCGACAACCCGCAGGGCCGGATCGTCTACGCGGGCGATGGGTTCATGTCGGCTCACCTGTGGAACCCTGACACGCATGTCGAAGGAGCCAACTCACGTGACTACCCCAGCTACTTCTCGTACTGCGGCGATTGGTCATTGAAGGCGAAGTCGTTTGCCGGCTTTGGGCTATTAGATTCGTTTGCCTTCAATACGCATCCGAACGA
Source organism: Ruegeria sp. AB9 (assembly GCF_056542585.1). Lineage (NCBI taxonomy): Bacteria > Pseudomonadati > Pseudomonadota > Alphaproteobacteria > Rhodobacterales > Roseobacteraceae > Ruegeria > Ruegeria sp. AB9. Next base: position 21,901 of record NZ_JBQGAA010000027.1, read on the forward strand.
CGCTCTGGATTTGTAGAAGCTTGTTGCACCAATCGCCAAATGCGTTCCGGGGTAATCGGAATATCAAGGTTAGCGACTCCGCGTGTGCACAGAGCGTCAGCTACGGCATTGGCGACAGCGGAAATTGAGCCGACGGTTCCAGCTTCACCGCAGCCTTTGACACCCATTGTATTTGCAGTAGACGGGACCGGCTCGTTAACATAGTCGAAATGTGGAAAGTCCGACGCTCTTGGCAGTACGTAATCCATGAAACTCGCTGAAAGCAGTTGACCGTTGTCATCGAAAACAGTGCGTTCCAATAGCGCCTGACCAATTCCTTGGGCGCAACCGCCGTGCACCTGACCTTCAACCAGCATGGGGTTAATCAGGTTACCGAAATCGCTGACCACCGTGTATTTCTCAAGAGTCACCACTCCGGTTTCAGAGTCCAGTTCAACCTCGGCAACATGCGCGCCATTTGGAAAGGCCCAGGTATCGATTTTGCCGACCCCTTCAATATCCAAAAGGTCGGCCCTTCCGGCTGCGCGTACCATATCGGCGGCTTCCAGCATCGAGGGTGTCAGGTTTGACCCCGGAGCGCGAAAGGTCTCGCCGTCAAACTCAACCAGATCAGGGTCAACCTGCATGGTTTTGGCGACAAAGGGGCGGAGAATCTCAACAGCATTCGAGACAGTTACCAATGTTGCGTTGCCGGTGGTCGTCACTGAGCTTGACCCGCCTGTGCCGACACCAATCCCCGTCTTGTCGCTGTCCCCCTGAATGACGGCAATCTTATCTTCAGGAATTCCGGTTTGTTTCGAAAGAAACGCGGCAAACACACTTTCGTGTCCCTGTCCCGAGGACTGCGATGGAACGGTTAGAATGGCTGATCCACCGACGGGAAATTCCAAACGCGCACTGACCTTGGAATTGCCTATCGCATTCATAACGTAATAGCTCAGCCCGATCCCGCGCAATCTGCCGCGGGCTTCACTATCGGCTCTCCGCTTAGCAAACCCTGATCTGTCGGCTACCTGCTCTGCCCGGTCCAGAACGCGGTCGTAGTTTGCCGGATCATATTTCTCACCCGTCGCGTTGATGTAAGGAAACTGCTCGGGCTGGATAAAATTGCGTCGTCGCAATTCCCACGGATCGACACCAAGTTCGCGGGCCGCATAGTCCATCATTCGTTCCAGAACATAACTGGCCTCGGCACGCCCGGCACCACGGTAGGCATCGGTCTGCGCTGTATTGGTGAAAATGCCTTTCACGTTCAAATAACAATTCTGCACCTGATACGCACCGGACAGAACCATTGCAAAATAATCGGTTTGGATAAGTTGCCCAAGGTCGCTGTTGTAGGCACCCAGATTGCATCTTGTTTCGACACGATATCCGATAAGACGATAGTCGCTATCAAATGCCATTTCGGCATCGTGATCCAGGTCACGGGCAGCGGCGTCAGTCAGCATTGCCTCCGTTCGGTCGGACATCCAGCGAACCGGTTGGTTCAAAACCCGCGCCGCATGCGTGACCAAAATGGGTTCAGGGTATGACATGGCTTTCAAACCGAACCCGCCCCCGACATCTGGCGTCGTAACGTGGATGTCTTTCGATGCGATACCAAGAATCCGGACGATTTCATCTTTGGTGCTCTGGACGCCTTGACTGTTCAGTGCAAGATGAATTCTACCGTCCACCGGTTCAGCAAAACACCCCCGAGCCTCAATTGAGTTCACGATGATCCTGTTGTTGTGAACGGTCTTGGAAACTGTGTACGCGGCCTTTGAAAACGCTGTCTGACAAGCTGCCTCATCGCCCGTGGACCAGTTGAATGCGCAATTGTCCGGCGCTTCGCCGTGTAACGGCTCTCCACCTGCTGAAACGCGCATGTGCGAAGGCAACTCTTCGTACTCGAATTCGATCAACTCGCAGGCGTCTAGCGCTAATTGCGGCGTCGTTGCCACCACCATTGCAATAGGTTCGCCGACAAAACGCGCCTTTTCTTCGGCGAGCAATGGCCGTCTGGGCGCGGCGCCAATACTACCGCCCGAGCATTCCACAACTTCGAAAGGCAATCCTTCTGCAATACCAGATGCGTGTAAGTCGTCAGCGCTTAATACCAAATGCACGCCTTCCATCTGGCGCGCGTTGAAAACGTTCAACTTGGTAATTTTTGCGTGCGCTATGGGCGATCTGAAAAAATGCGCAAAAAGCGCGCCTGCTGGCGCGATGTTATCGACAAAAGTCCCTTCTCCGCGCAGCAATCTGTCATCTTCGCGTCGGGACCATGGATTGTAGGCTCCGAATTTCTGCATTGAAATCTCCAGCCAAAAGCGAGAATTCTACGATGAAATCAATTTCTCCAGCATGCATGTATGGTCGGCCCGAACAAGCTATTCCGGCGGTTTGTCTATGTTTGGAAAAAGGGTAATAAGTTTACCGAGGCCTGTCTGACGTCAGCACCAATGGGACAGTTTAGGTTGATTTGATAAGAGAGGGTTTCTGGCTCATCGTAACCGCCAAGGAGTGGAGATGA
>NZ_JBQGAA010000028.1:0-19934 GCF_056542585.1 Ruegeria sp. AB9
GACGCTTCTTTGATTGCGCACGAGCTGCGACGATCGGCGAGTATTTCACAACCCACCTATTCAATGTGGCATGGTCAACTCGCACGCCGCGTAGCTGATTGCCACATCATCAATCACATCGCCTATCCGCGTTTGCATACATTTGATTTTCAGCTAGCTGAAACAAGTGCCCGCGAAGAGCACAACCCGCTGGATAATGTTATATTTCTGATAGCAAATTACAGGCAGCTGCCACCTCGTCGGGACTATCACCATCTGCAACGTCTTTCCTGACAGATTCAAGGAGGGTGATTGCCTGTTCGGTCCAACCTTTTTTCTTCCACAGAGCTGAAAGACTAATGGATGCACGCAGTTCCCATTTTTTTGCATGATGTGCTCTGGCGACTTCCACAGCTTGTTTGAGGCGTTCCTCGGCCACTTCGCGCTCACCAATCTTCAGCGCAATCATACCTTCAAGGTGCAATAAATCACTCTTGATGAAGTTTTCCTGCGTTTCCGCAAGAACAAGCCGCGCTTGGTCTGCAAACGTTTTACAAAGGCTGATTTCGTTTGTGCGAAGCGCTTTCCAGGCAGCCAGACTTTTGAAAATTGGCAGATAAAGACGCGCGTTTAATCGGCTGTAACCCTTTTCAAACGTTTCATAATTTTCAACCCACGCTTCGCCACTACCAACTCCGTCGGCCAGCGCCTCAATCGAGCCCGCATAAACACTCATTTGTTTGAGCCCGAATTTGTCACTTATGTCTCGAAGAGCTGAGGCGTGTCGGAGCGCGGACTTGTCCGCCCGATCCAGTAAGTCGCGCAATCCAACATGCACATGCACATACCCGACCGTGTTTGCGTGATCGGACTTCAGCGCCGCCTCTTCAGCAGTTTTTGCCTTGTATTCAGATTCCTGCGTTCGCCCCAAACACCAGAGATTCAACGATTGGTAAGCTCGAATGGCGACACCCGGGTCTTGTCCGAAACGATTTTCGAACCCAACATTATCATCGGGGTCATAAAGGCTCAGCGCCAGGTCAAACTCTGCCTGAGCCTTTGAGAAATTGCCTAGCATGCAACAGGAAACACCCACCAAACGGTGACTGGTCATTTTGTTTACGCGAACCCCCGAACACTCGGCTTCGCTTTTGATATAACGGGCGGTTTTCAAAGCTTCCTGATGTCGCCCGGTCATCAGGTTTCCAACCCACAAACCGTAGAGTGCGGGAAACCTAAGCGGTGAATCTCCGAGTTTCTCGGCCAGTGACAGGGCGACTTGATACGCTTGGGTTGTTTCATCTGCCGCATAGCCGTGCATGGCCAGCAATATGGGTGCGATCTGGACCTGTAGATTCAGGGCGCGCTTTAAGCCTTCCGGCTCTTCGGCATCCGCCATATCGCCGTTCAAATCGAAAGCGCGTCTAAGGTGCCGTACCGCTTCTTCAAATGCGGGCCGGGCGAAGGCAACTTTGCTTGCGCTTTCCCACAGACTGATCGCCCGGTCAGTTTCGCCCGCGGCCTCGGCGTGGGTTGCCAAGACTTCTGGCGCAATATCCGGGTCGGTTTTAAGGACTGCAAGGATGCGGGTGTGAATCGCCCGTCGATTTTCCTTCAGCAGACTCTCATACGCGGCATCCCGCACAAGCGCGTGCTTAAAAATGTAGGTTGCCTCGGGTGGCAATCCGCGCCGGTAAACCAACTCGGCTGCGATCAATCCATCCAGAGCGGCCCCAAGTTCAGCCTCGGACAGGTGGCATACATCGGCTAGAAGACGATGATTGAACTCCCGCCCGATGCAGGCGGCGGTCTGCGCCACATCCTTGATCGGTTGCAACCGATCAAGGCGTGCCATCAGACTGTCATGCAAAGTGGTTGGAATAGCGATTGCGCTAATTGGACCGTCAGCAACAAGCTCGCCCTTGATCTCTTTGAGCGCCCCGGATTCGAGGATTGTCTTGGTCAGCTCTTCAACAAACAGTGGCACGCCATCCGTACGTTGCGCGATAATCTCAATAATCTCGGGCGGCATCGATTTGCCATCTGTCAGCTTTCCTATGATGGCCCTGATTTGTTCGTTGCCCAGCCTGTTGAGCGCAAATCGTGTCACAATAGGATGCCCGCCAAAACCATGCTCAAAACTTGGCCGCGTCGTGGCAAGGACCATAACCGGTTTATCGGTGATCGAGTCCAGAATGAGATCGAGCAGTTCAAGTGAAGTCGGGTCGATCCAGTGCAAATCCTCGTAAATCAACAGAACGGGTTTCTCAGAGGCTTGTTGCTCCAGTAAATGGATCAACGCCTGCATGGTTTGCGCACGCAACTGCGCTGGCGTCAGGCTCAGCGCGCCATACCGCCCACTGCCTTCCAACCCCAGCATCGGTGCAACAAGTCTCAGGGTGTCGTGATCCGCATCGATCAGCGCCTCCAACTTATCCATTCGCTCGTCCGGGGTGTCCGTCGGCGCAATACCGGTAGCAAAGGTCAACTGCTGAATGATGGGATAAAATGCGCTATCGGTATGGTACGGTGAGCATTGATAAGTGATGCGGGTTTGATCGTCCTGCGCAATGCGGTCGACTACGGCCCGCGCGATGCGCGATTTTCCAATACCGGCCTCGCCGCTGACAACGACCATTTGCCCTTGACCAACACGCGCCAGCTTCCAACGGTCAAGCACCAGTTCGATCTCGTGTTCCCGTCCGACGATAGGTGTCAGAATCCCGGACCGGCGCGCCGCAAAGCGGCTTTCGACGGCAGTCTCGCCTTCGGCAACAAATGCCTCGACCGGAGCGCCGACACCTTTCAACGTCTGTTCACCGATGGAATTCACTTTGAACGAACGACCCAGCAACCTCCGGGTTTCGTACGGCATCACTAGCTGATTGGGGCGCGCGACAATTTGCAACCGCGCCGCCAGATTTGGCGTTTCTCCGACTACAGCTGCTTCCTGCGCTGCACCGCTGCCCACGAGATCACCGACAATCACGACTCCGGTGGCCATACCTACACGAGTGGCCAGAGCAGTACCGTCAGGTGCCTTTGTTTTCCGAACAACATCTATGATTTCAAGGCCAGCACGCACGGCCCGTTCCGCGTCATCTTCATTTGCCCTGGGCCAGCCAAAATAGTTCAACACTCCGTCACCCATGAACTTGGCGACGAACCCTTCATGCCGCCCAACAACTCCGGCCACGGTGTTCTGGTAATTTGTAATGACGTTACGCATGTCCTCCGGATCGGCACGTTCGGCTATCTCGGTTGAACCGACCAGGTCGACAAACATCACCGTCAGATGGCGACGCTCAGCATCGTTGAAAGAAGCGGGTGACGAGTCCGTTGTTTCAATGGTCTTTGCATCAGCGGCAGAATTCCCAGGACCACCGCCATGTCGTTGAATTTGAGAGACCGCTTTCATGATTTTGCGGCGAGGACCAATCGGTAGCCCAAGTTCTATCAAATCGTCTTTATCCAGGCTTGGCAGAACCTCAAAATCAATCTCAGCTTTCGCAAATACTTCGGAGTATTTTTCCAACCCAAGTTCGGCCAGCCAGCTTTCCAAATCTTGCAAATCCAATCTCCTGCGCAGTGGTTAAGCGGGCGGGTGGAAGCACAATAATACATAACACTAACCGGAATTTGCGTTGGTTGTCATGTTTTATGCCGCCCTTGAAGCAGCCCGTACGCAGGTAAACTACGCCGTTAGATGTTCTCGCAGTCGCTAGATTTCACTGTCGCCCGTGAGCTAATAGCTCACGCAAAAACTTGGATTTCCCACAAGAACAAGTGTCGTTTATTGCGACCGATCACGGCCCAGAGCCGCCATCCAGCGCATGGCACGAATGCCACAGTTACAGCCCGCATTCCTGTCGTTCGCTTCGTCCGCAAATTCTGCGGTGGGTTGAGGTCGCACTTTGCGCTCAGCATTGCTGGTATTGAAGATCTGCTCGCCAACCGAGTAGTTTCGAACAGCCGGGAAACCGTCCGGCAGCAGATTAACTGCTTTGACCGCCATTTCGCCGACTGCATCAGGCGAGATCGGCCATGCTGCACGCTGCGCTCCGGATTTTTCTCCACGGCAACAACGCAAATGCGGCGGCAGATTGACAACGGTCAATTCCTTCGCGCCAAAGGAAGTTTAAGAAAACGCGTGTAGTAAACCTTGCGAAAAAAGCAGGAGGTCTGTTTGTCGAACCCTCAAAACTCTATTATGCTTTACTCTGCCGCGTGAAGGGTGCGCTGCGGGTCGCCCCGCTTTTGCATCTGTCGCCCTCTTTGACCTATTTTGCGCAAGATCGTCCCATACCGTGTGCTGTTTCCCGCGGCATTTCTTTGCGCGCTTTTCACGATTGTCCTCTGGCCCCTGAGCGCATGGATTGATGGTTTTGGTCCTGCGTTTGAGCCTGCAATTGTCTGGCACGTTCACGAGCTGATATTTGGCTTTGTTGGCGCGGCGATTGGTGGGTATCTGCTGACGGCATTGCCAAGCTGGACAGGCCGACCGCCGGTGCAGGGTGGAGTACTGATCACATTGCTGGTGTTGTGGGCCCTTGCTCGTGTTGCTATGGCGCTGGCGGATTTCGTGCCTTCTGGGCTGCTCGTCGTCTTAAACGCCGGGTATTTTGTTCTGTTGGCGGTAGTAATCGGAACTCAACTTCTGTTGGCGGGCATCTATCAAAAGTTTGGCTTTGTGTGTGCAATAATAGGGCTTGGTATCGGTGAATTCCTGTTTTTGACCGCAACGCTGAAGGGGTCCCCGTCAAGAAGCCTGGAAATGGTTGATGTATTTCTGCTTGGTTTCTCAATGCTGATGATTAACATCGGGTTGCGCGCAATTCCGGCTTTCACAGGCAATTGGCTTACTTTCCACGACAGCGCCGAGCCTTTAGCCCCGAGCACTTGGTCGTTGGTCGTGCCGCAGGTTCTGTTAGGTTTGGCCATAGCGGCCAGGCTAATGGGCGCGTTACAGTTGGCATATCTCGCGATGATTTGTGCGGCATTGGCTGTATTGTGGTCCATGCTAAAATGGCGGACGCCAGCGATCATCCGTAACCCTTTGCTTGTGGCACTGCACCTTGCCTTTTTCTGGGTTCCCTTTGGTTTGATCGCCGTGGGTATATCGGGGTTTGCTCCGTCGTTCTATCCTAGGGCGGACGCCTTGCATGCCATCACAATCGGCGGAATGGCCGGAATGATCATGGCGATCGCAGGCCGGGCGGCAGCGCATGCTGCCGAAGGTGGTTTGAGGGCCAATTGGGGGTTTATCATTGGCGTTTTGACGATCTGGATTGCAACCTGCATTCGCATTGCGGCACCGGTTTTTCCGGGTCATCCTCTCGTACTCTGTGCCGCTGTGCTGTGGTGCCTTGGCTGGACTGCTTTCCTGATCGGATTTATGCCTGCTCTCAGAGGAACACCACGGCGCCCAGTTTTGAGCGGCCGCAGGCATCAGACAAAGGTGAGTGCGGCGTATACTGAAAGGAAAGAGGGATGAAAATTGCATACGTCTCGTCGCAAAAACGGGGCGAAGCCGACAGATTGTTGTCGGAACTGGCCGATGAGCTGCACAACAAAGGGTTTGATCTTCGCGGAATCGTGAAGGAGGCAAGCCATTCACCCGTTTATCAGGATGGGTGCGATATGAGCGTGCGAGTACTGCCAGATGGAGCGGTCATCAAGATTACGCAGAACCTGGGCGTTGGCTCGGAGGCGTGTAGATTGGATCCCAGTGCGCTTGCTGAAGCCGTGGCGCAGGTGGAGCAAAGCAATTTCGAGAACGCCGATCTGTTCATACTGAATAAGTTCGGCCCCGAGGAATGCGCTGGCCGTGGATTCCGCTCGGTGATGGGGAAGGCCCTGGAACACGGTGTTCCAGTGCTGGTTGGCGTGGGGCCTGCATCCATTTCACAGTTTCAAGCCTTCGCTGACGGTCTTGCCATTTCGCTGCCGGATGACGCCGAGTCACTTCGTGACTGGTGCCTGACGCGCAGTTAACGGCTGCTCAATTGTGAAGGGTCCCTTGGCACTGTTGCATTAACCGGCATTGGTAACGATAGTTTCCGTCTCATCTTCGATCCTTGAAGTCTACGATGAGCCGGAGATCCGCTGCTGCGCAACACCCTGAATTGTCCAATTGCTTCTGACATCAGACAGCTTTCAGACCGGTGTTGTCACTTCAACTTCGAACCCACCAAGAAATGCTGATGCTCAGGTTTCAAGCTGCTCGAGTGGCGACATTCCTGGCGTCAAAGGCCTCAAGCCGGTGATATCAGATTGTTAAGGCAGAGCGGCGACGAGGGGGGGCGCTGAAACGATTCCGAACGGCTGAATGGGTTGCCACGAACCGCTGTAATTCTCCTGGAGACCGATGGTTCTGCATCGTCCGTTCTCGCTTTCGTAACGGTAGATGGCTGTTTTCGGCGCGGTGGTTGAGGCCCTTGTGCGACCAGTGATCCAGACCCGGCGCGATCTCCCGCTTGGCGGTGCCACATGAGCGCAGTTTGTCCGTGATGATCAGCTTAGGAATGAAACCAAGACGTTTTATCAGGCGGCGCAACAGCCGTTTTGCGGCTCGTTTGTCCCGATTCGGTTGGAGTATTTCGTCCAGCACGACACCATGCTGATCGACTGCGCCAAAGCCAATACTTGCGATCAGAAATTCTCACGACAACCTCATCGAGATGCCAGATATCGCCGGGACGGTCCTGTCGCTGTCGAAATTTGCGAGCGATCTGTGGCCCGAACTTGATGACCCAACGCCGGACAGTCTCGTAAGATGCGTCGATCCCACGCTGCAGCAGCATCTCTTCAACTTCGCGTAGGCTTAGAATGAAACGGGCGTACAACCACACTGCATGGGCGATGATCTGAGGGGAAATCGGTGACGCTTGTAGCTGATAGGCGATGAATTCATCGACGCCACCTACATCCTAATCCAGGCAAGAGCAACCAAATGGTGGTTAACGTGACAAGCCGTTTTTTCTCTAATATCTCTGACCAATATGGTGTCAGGCAGCAATGCGACACCCCAGAAACGGAATCTTCTGGTACGCCATTCGCCGGGGCAAAGAACCGAGAAACGAAATCAAACTCTCCTGAACCTTGCGCGGTTATGATGACTGCGGGCAATGGTAATTTTGCCAGAGCAGCAAAGTCTGGAGTGCAGCTCAGAATGTCATCTTCGCTGTCAAAAACGCCAGATAATGCTTTGCGGCCAGTAATTTCGAGGGTTTCTCCCCAAGTGCTTCGATCAGGCCCGTGGGGGCGTCGATCACCTCTGGCACAAGTGCAGGCACATCCAGACGCAGTCCGGTTTCCCCGCGTCGAAAAGTCATTTGGACAGAACCAGAATGGAAAGTGACTGCTTCTAATCCAACCCCTAGGCCGTGTTGACAAAAGGGATTCACACCTGTCGGCGGGCATGATTCAAGCTGGTATCTACGATGGAGACCAGCTTGGCACGAGACCTGATGTCGAACGAGGAATGGACGTTCTTTGAGCGGTTCATCCTGGCTGTCCGCGCCCCGAATGGACGCAAGCCGTCCAACCACCGCCTTGTTCTTGACGGGATTTTTTGGATTGCCTGGACAGGGGCTCCATGGCGCGACCTGCCGGAAGAGTTCGGCAAGTGGTTCAGCGTCTACCAACAGTTCCGGTGCTGGACACTGGCGGGGTTATGGGAAGAGATTATGGACGCCTTGAACCGAAGTGGAGCAGTGCCAGACGCCCTGCAAATGATCGATAGCACCGTAATCCGCGCCTATCATCAGGCAGCGGGTGCAAAAGGGGGACTCCGCGACAGGGTTTTGGCCGTTCGAGAGGTGGCTTCACGACCAAAATCCGCCTTCTCGTAAACGCACACGACTTGCCTATGAGGACCGAGATCACACCGGGCCAGACATCTGACTATCGTGGTTTCGATTTGGTCACCCGTTGCCTCGGCCAGCGTCTTGCCCTCTTCCCGCGAAAGAATGCGTCCGATCTCGGCGCTGCGGGACAGGATGGCGCTGCCGACACGATCCAGAATATCGGCGCGGCGCTGAGGCGAAGCTGCCGCCCAGCCCGGAAAGGCCTGCGCGGCGGATTGAACAGCCTGATCCACAGTTTGAGCATCACCCCGCGCAAACAGCCCGATCTGATCGCTGGGATTTGCGGGGCTGCGATTCTCGGTTTCGGATTGGGCAACCACCCATTCACCGCCAATTAGATTCAACTTGGTCATAAGCAGCCCCTGCCGTCGGAATTCAATCAAACTATGTTGTAATCGCGGCAGGAAGGTGGGAAAGAAATTCTGGCGATGGGCAACAAATTCTTTTTAATGCCGGATTCTATCATTCTGAAATGAGTTGCAGAGCATAAACAACAACTCTTCTCAGGTATTTGTGTGTTCCAAAAAATTCTCTAAATCCAACGTTTCAGCACGCGATCAAATTGCCGCGTCGGAACTCGGGACGAGTTCATCAAGAAATGCCCGAAAGGCCGGATTCCTACCCGTGTCACTCGCCTGCGGCGAGTTTTCAGAAAAAATAGCGAAGTAGGAATATGGCATCGGCAGCCCGGGCTCACCAATATGGTAGCTTTCATCCCCGATCCGTCTCGCGTCAATAAGCATCCGAGGAACAAGCGCGATGCCCGCCCCCTGTTTTGCCAGCGCAAAGGCAATTGCGGACCCGCCCACGCGCAAACCGTTTCGCATGCCTGGCGTCCTTGCGATCTGAGCAGTACGAAACCAGTTGGCCCATGATGGGTGCGACGCATATTGCTCTCCCCAATCGGTATGGATCAACAGATGATCGGGCAGGTTTGCAATTCCTGATCCCGCGATGAGATTGTCATAAAACTCCTGCGTACAGAACGGATAAGCTACGTCCTTGAACAGCGGCACGTGATTGTGATGCGGATAGAGGTGGCTTTCATATGTGATCCGGAGATCGGTGCGCGTGTCCCGCAAATCGATTGGATCCGCTTCGATTCGAAGCTCAATACCGGTTTTGGGAAACTTGGCTCGAAAGCGCGAAACTGCCGGTGCCACCCAATTTTCTGCCAAAGACTGGATCGTACTGACTGCGATCCCAGAACGGGCATCAATTTCCATCAGCTTTTCTGTTGCGGCAGATATCGCGGCTAGAGCTTCGGAAATTGCCGGGTAATACGTTCGCCCGGCGTCGGTCAGCAGCAGGCGGTTGTTCTGTCTGAGAAAGAGCGTTTTGCCCAGAAATCCTTCGGCGTTTTTCACTTGCATGCTTACCGCAGCAGGTGTCACCCCCAACTCGGCCGCGGCTTGAGTGAACCCTCCTAACCGCACCGCTGCTTCGAAGGCCTTGAGCGCATTTAACGGAGGGAGGCGCATCACGTTGACCCTTTCTGAATTAGAAAATCTGAAGCAAGTCTCACATTTTTTAGTCTGTAACGACACCACAGAAACGTCATCATGTAGAAAAAAGGGAATGGCGAACATGGCTCGTATAGAAATCGAGTATCTGGGCCAACCGGAAGTTGACCGGGTGGCTCTCAGCAATGACGACATACTGGACGCGGTCAAGCAGACTCTGATTGCCGCTGGTCGAAACAAGACCGTGATCGAGCCGCGCATGCACCTGACACCTGATCCGGCCTTTAACGGGCACTTCAATGTTTTGCGTGGGTATGTCGAACCTCTGGACTATGCCGGGGTCAAGATTGTTGGGGATTTTGTCGACAACTATAAACACGGCTTGCCATCCGAATTAGCGCTACTGAACCTGTTCTGCCCCCGTACCGGAGCGCCGCGCGCTGTAATCGACGCGGCGGGCATTACTGACATGAGAACGGGCGCGTTGACCGCGTTAGGGGCGCAATGGCTGGGTCCCCGAAAGCCAAAAGTTCTAGGTCACGTTGGGGCACGCGGCACGTCTTATTGGAATGTGCGGTTACTGGACCATCTGTTCGACTTCGAAGAAATTCGGGTACACTCACGGCGCCCGGAAAGCCGGGACACGTTTGGGGAGCGGTTACGCCAAGATTTGGGCAAAGACGTGATCGTGACCAACGACTGGCAAAGTTGCCTGGAAGGCGCGGACATTCTGGTTGAAGCAACCCGCCTGGCAACGCCGACACCACTCTTTGACCGGTCCTGGGTCAAAAAGGGCGCCTTCGTGGTTCCTTACGGTACCATGAGCACATTGCCTATGGATTTCATCGAAAATTTCGACAAGCTCGTTATGGACGACCTTGGACAAATGCGTGCCGGTCATCTGGGTGCCCTCAGGCCACATATCGATGCGGGACTTGTCAGTGAGGACTCGTTCTACGCCGAGATTGGCGAGATTGCCGCAGGTCTGAAACCGGGACGCGAAGCAGATGATGAAACCATTCTGTTTTGGCATCGCGGTATGTCGACAAGCGATATAGCCCTTGGCGCAAAGATACTGGAGCGCGCCCGAGAGCTTGGGATCGTGCAGAACCTTCTATACCGGGATGCCTGACATGCACACTCTGCGGCTCGATAACGCTCCGCTGACGGTCGAGGCGCTTGTTCGGGCTGCGCGCGAGAACTGGCGACTGGAGCTGAGCTCAAAAGGGCTGCGCAAGATGGCCCGGACACATGCTCTGGTCGAGAGGGCTATCGCTGAAAAAGCTCCGGTTTATGGGGTGACAACCGGCCTTGGCGCGCGGGCCACCGAAGTGCTTGATGCCGAGGTCTTGTCTGATTTCTCGGTGCAGACGCTGCGGGGTCGGGCTCATGCGATTGGTCCACCGATGCCGCCCGAAACGGTCAGGGCAGGGCTGATCATTCGGTTGAACACGATGCTTGACGGATACAGCGCGGCCCGGCCCGAGGTCGCCCGGCACATAGCAGGCTGTCTGAACGCCGGTCTGGTTCCGATGGTGGGTTCTCTTGGATCCATCGGCGCGGCGGATTTGGTACTGAATGCCACAATCGGGCTGGCGCTGATTGGCGAAGGAGAAATGCGCGGACCTGACGGAAGCACAGGAGCGAGCGCCGAGGTCATGCGGTCGCATGGTATAGCGCCATTGAAGCTTGCACCGCGCGAAGGCTTGGCGCTTGCTAATCACTCTTGCATGGTTGTCGGAATGGCGGCGCTGTCCGTGTCAAAAGCTATCGCCGCATTCGAAGCCGCTCAGACGTCCGCAGCCATGTCTATGGAAGGGTTCCGGGCCAATACCGGCCCTTTGAGCGCGAGTATTCTGGCCATCAAACCTCATGCTGGTCATCTTGAAGTTGGTGAGGGCCTGCGCAGGAGGTTGGCCGGAAGCGATCTAATGAATCCCGAACGAGCCCGACGCTTGCAGGATCCATTGTCGTTCCGCAATGTTGTGCAGATCCACGGCTCGGCACGCACTGCACTGGATCAGGCCCTTGGATGTCTACAGGTTGAAATCAACAGTTCCAGCGACAATCCGGTTGCACTTGCGGACAGCAAAAGGTTGGTATCCTGCGGCGCCTATTTCTCTTCTGACATCACCAGGGTGACAGAAACACTGGGCCGATCCTTCGTGCCTTTGGCGATGGCGCAATTGGCACGAATGTCCAAGCTCCTGAATCCAGAATTCAGCGGTTTGCCCAACTTCCTTGCCATGCCGAACAGTTCGTCTAACGGGTTCGCCCCGGTCATGAAAGTCGCCGAGGCTCTGGTGTCTGAAATCGCGCATAGCGCACAACCGGCGCCGATTTGGCCAAGCGTGAATGCCAACGGGGTGGAGGATTGCCTGACAGGTTCCCCCACTGCTGTCGCCGCATTGGACCGAATTGTCGATAACATTTTGAGCCTGGCGGCAATCGAATTGCTTATCGCTTGCCAGGCAGTAGAACTGCGGAATACTTGTGATCAGATGGGCGAGTTCCTTCAACACATAATCGCGCGCGTGCGGGATGTTTCACCGTCTCTTGAATGCGATCGACCACTTGCGCAGGAGATCAAGGCTTTGTCGCAATATCTGACAGGTCTCTAAAACTGCTGAAGTCGAGAGGAGACCCTTGTTGCACACTTTCGGCATCTCCTTCTTTGACGGATTCCTCTGCCTATTCACCCCTCGCTTAAGCTGGTCATACTTCTTTTCCAGCCAATAACCCCTCCAGAACGGCTTCTTCGGCAGTGCGCGGGGATATGCAATCTCCTACCAGCTGGTGAGGGATACCCAACTGACGCACAAACCCCTCGACCGCGTTTGACGGGGTATGGCCCTGACACAACACCAAAGTGTCCACATCATCGCAGATCACCGCCTCATTGCTCATGATATGCTGTAGATAGACACTGTCCTCATCGGCCCCGAACAGGCGCATATAGGGCAGCACCTCGACCCCCAGACCGTGCAGCCGTCCGATGCTGGCGTCGCGCACATACATCTGGATGGTCTGCCCTGGCATATAGCCGTTCACCGCCAGCCGGACATGGTGGCCGTTCTGCGCCAGCATTTCGGCCACACCGATCCCGATCCAGTCTGCCCGCCAATCGGCCACCAGAACGGACTTGCCGGTTTTGGCCTCGCCACGCAGTACCTGCCAGGCATCGACCACATGCGCCTCGTCCCGCCCTTCGAATTCGGGCCAGCGGGGCGTTGCGCCGGTGGCGATGATGATCTCATCCGGGGCATGGTCCTCGATCAGCGCGCGGTCGAAGGACATTCCGGTACGAACATCCACTCCCGCCAGTTCCATCTCACGCGCGAGGTTGGTGATGATACCGCCAAACTCGGCGCGATGAGGCAACAGCTGAGCCAGCCGTGCCTGACCGCCCAACTGGCTGTCACGTTCGAACAGAGTCACCTTGTGCCCGCGCGCCGCAGCCACCGCCGCAGCCTTCATGCCGCCCGGGCCGCCGCCGATCACCATGATCCGGCGCGGCTGCGCGGCCGGGGAAAGCTGGCCAAAACGCAATTCGCGTCCGCTGATCGGGTTCTGGATGCACGAGATCGGATATCCATCGTGGAAATGCCCGATACAGGCCTGATTACAGCCGATGCAGGCTCGGATGTTGTCGACACGGCCCGAATTGGCTTTGTTGCCGATCTCGGGGTCGCAAATCATGGCGCGCGTCATCCCGCACAGATCGGCCTGACCTGCCGCGATGATCCGCTCGGCCTCTTGCGGCTGGTTCACCCGGCCGGTCACGATGGTCGTAAGTCCGGTGCGCGCCCGGACCTCCTGCCCCAGCGGCGCGGTATATCCGGACTCTTCAAACATGGGCGGGGCGATGTGAATGGAACCGGCCAGCGTGGCCGACGACCCGGCGACGACGCTGAGATAATTCAACGAGCCGTCCCCGGCGATCAGCGCGCAGGCGTCCAGAATGTCGGATTGCTCCAACCCCTCATGGCTGCGTTCATCGCCCGAGATGCGCAGGCCAATGACAAACCCCTCTCCAGTTTTGGCGCGAATATCGGCAGCGATGTCGCGGATAAAGCGCGCGCGGTTTTCAAGCGAGCCGCCATACTCATCCACGCGCCGGTTGACATGGGCGTTGAGGAACTGCGCGGGTAGATAGCCGTGCGAGGCGACAATCTCGACCCCGTCCAACCCCGCCTCGGCCATACGCCGCGCGGCGTCGCCATATGAGGAAATGACCTCGGCGATCATCTCGGACGTCATTGGGCGCGGCATAACGTGGAACCGCTCGTTGGGTGTGGCGGACGCGCTGTAGGACACCGGTGCAGTGCCGTCTTCCGAGGCCAGCATCTCGCGCCCCGGATGGAACAGCTGCGCGATCAGGCCGCAATCATGCTGATGGATGGTTTCGGCCAACCGGCGATAGCCGGGGATACACGCATCGGTATCCACCCGGATCGGATCGGCCACGAACACTGCGCTGGGATGGGTCAGCGCAACTTCGACGACGATCAGCCCTGCCCCGCCTTTTGCGCGGGCTTCGTGATAGGCGATCATCCGGTCGCCGATCTTGCCGTTTTCGTTCAGATGCGTCTCGTGCCCGGTCGAGACAATGCGGTTGCGCAGGGTCAGGTTGCCAAGCGTGACGGGCGAAAAGAGGTTGGGAAACTGGGGCTGGCTCATCGCTTGCGGCTCTTATTTTGAGGGGCGGATCGAGGCACCCGCGCCATCGGGGCGGGGCAAATGGGCATGTGCGGCTTCAAGCCGGGCAAGGGCCTGCGCCACATGCGGAAGGGGTTCGGCCACACGCCGGGTGTCAAGGTCAACATGCAGGATCATCATCTCGACCGTCGCGGCCAAGACGCGTTCGGGGTCGTAGAACCGGTGGAACAGATGTGTTTTCTTGCCACGTCCCAACAGAACCTGCGTTTCGACGGTGATCTCGTCGCCTTCATGCAGTTCCGCCAGATAACGCACATGGGTTTCGGCGGTGAAATGGCTGTTGCCGTTCGCAATATACTCCGCCGTCACCCCACAGCTTCGCGTCAGCGCGTCGGCCGCGTTGGAGGCGGCCTCGACATAATGTGTTTCGTTCATGTGACCGTTGGAATCGGTCCAGCTTGAAGGGATCACCCGTTTGGCCGTCACCGGCAGGTTGCCAGATTGCGGGATCGTCAGTGTGGATTCCTGCTCACGGATGGTGCGACCGGCACCGGTGTTGCGCAGTTTAAGCGCACGGATCAGCGCCACCAGATTGGCATCGCGCGCGCGTTCCATGTCGCGGATACTCAGGTGCCTCGATTGCGCATCCGATTGCGCGGCAATCCGGTCAACCAGCGCGTCATCAAGGTCAGGCACGTCCATCAGATGTGTCAGTGGCTCCTGCAGGGATGGCCCGAACTGCGCCAGAAAATGGCGCATCCCGGCCTCGCCCCCGGCCAGACGGAACGTATCGAACTGACCCATTTGCGCCAGACGCAGGCCAAAGCCGTACAGGATGGCCTCATCAATTTCCTGCGTGGTGGCAACGCCATCCTTCACCATCCACAACGTTTCACGCCACATCGCCTCTTGCAGGCGATTGCCGATGAAGCCGTCGATTTCGGCCTGCATCACCAACGGATGCATCCCGATCCCGCGCAGGATGTCAGCGGCACGGGTTTTCAGCGCGTCGTGTGTTACGTCGGACCCCACGATCTCGACCAGTGGCACCAGATAGACGGGGTTGAACGGATGGGCGACGATCAGACGCTCGGGCCGGGTCAGAAGCGCCTGCAACTGGCTGGGCTTGTAGCCCGAAGTTGACGAGGCCAGAACGGCGTCCGGCCCCAGATGCGGCTCGATCTGGGCATAAAGCGCCTGTTTGATCTCAAGCCGTTCCGGCGCGCTTTCCTGCACCCAATCAGCACCCGTCACAGCCTCGGCCAGATCAGTGGTGAAAGACAGTTGTCCCTCGGGCGGCAAGGGCCGGTCATAGAGCACAGGCAGGCTGGCGCGGGCATTGTCCAGCACGGCGCTCAGTTTGGCTTGCGCCTCTGGTGCAGGGTCATAAACGGCAACGTCATGGCCATTGAGCAAGAACCGCGCCGCCCAGCCACCACCGATGACGCCACCACCAAGGATGGCAACCTTCATTCGGCAGCCTCCTGCGCCACGCCATGTGCTGTCACGATCAGCGCGTCCACCGCCATGGCCCCGTCTTCGGTGACCATCACCGGGTTTACGTCAATCTCGGCAATCTGGTCCTTCATACTGGCGCAAGCAACGGAAAACGCGCTTAGCGCCGCTGCCGCAGCATCCATGTCGCGTGGTGCATCCCCGCGCACACCGTCGATCAGCCGCGATACCGTCAGGCGGCGGATCATCTTTTCGGCCTGCGCGGGACCAAACGGCGCGCGGGCGAATTGCCGTTCGTTGAACAGCTCGACCAGAGTTCCGCCCGGTGCGACCATGACCAGAGGTCCGAAATCCGGGTCCATGACACAGCCAAAGGCAAGCTCGGCGCCCTTTTCCGCTTGTTTCTGCACCACGACCCGAGGTCCCAGCCGTTCTGACAAGGCACCATAGGCCGCGTGCAACGCAACCGCATCGCCCAAGTTCAGCACTACACCGCCCATATCGCTTTTGTGGTCGATCCCAGCCTCGGCAGTCTTGAGTACCACCGGAAAACCAAGCGCACGGCCCGCATCCTGAACCTCATCCGAATTGTTGCAGACTCGGCTGAGTGCCGCGACAACACCAAAGCCCGACAGCACCTCGAGGCTAGCCGCTTCGTCCAGTTGCGCGTGCAGCACAGGGGCCGGGCGCAACCCGGGCGCGGGTTCAGACGCCGCGCGCAGCCGATCGGCCCAACCCTGAAAATCGCGCAGGGCCTGCATCGTGATTTCGGCCCCGTTGAGGCAGGGTACGCCCAATTCGGCCAATTGCTCGCCCAAACCCCGGTTGTGGGTCTGACCAAAGCTTGCGTAGCAGAATACCGGCTTGTCCGTCCGCTCGGGCAGGCGTTTGGCGTGTTCCAGCAGCCCCGGCTCATAGATGTAGTCATCGCGCAGGTCAGTTTCGAACCCCAGCATCGACACTTCGGGCGCTTTGGCCAGAATGTCGAGGCCCCGGTCGAATACCTTGGGGAATTCATCCGTCAGGTCGGCGGCGCAATCCAGCGGGTTCGAGGGGTCAAGCTCGGGCGGTAGGGCGTCGCGCAGTGCGGCTTTGGTCTGCGCGCTCAGCACAGCCAGTGGCGCGCCTATCTCGGCAGCCAGATCCACTTGCATCTCACGCAGGCCGCCGCTGTCATTGGCCAATCCCGCGCCCCCGGGGACGGGAATGCGGCCGGTCGAGCACAACAGCGCGGTGTTCATCAACGCATCGACGCTGCTGACCGAAATGGCACCGCATTCCTCGAACACGGCCTCATAGGCGGCATGGCTGCCCGCCAGCGCCCCGGTGTGGGATCGCGCCAGCCGGGCGCTTTCCTCGGTCCGGCCCACCTTACAGACCACAACCGGCTTGCCCGCATCACGCGCCAGTTTCAGGGCGTCGACCAGACCTTCGGGATTGCGCGCGCTTTCCATGAAAACAGCAATCGCGCGGGTAGAGTCGCGGCTGGCGGCATAGGCGATATATTCATCGACCGTCGCCCCGATCTCTTGCCCCGGCGAGGCGACCAGATCAAAGCGGAAACGCGGGTCGTTCATGCCCAGAACGGTAAACACACTGCCCGAATGCGCGATCAGTGAAATACCGCCGGGCTTCATGTGATCTGCCGGATAGAAACTGCCCACCAGACCGGTTCGGATATTCAGAATACCCATGCCCGAGCCGCCACAGATCGGCAAATCGGCTTCGCGCGCAATGTCCTTCAGCCGCGTCAGGATCGGTGTGCCATTCGCGGTCTCGCCGTGGCAGACATCGAAGATCACCGCCGATTTGGCACCCATCTCAATGGCATCCACCAGCGCGGTTTCCAGATTGGCACCGCCGATGCCCAGAACGGCCAGATCGGGCGCATAATCCAGCGCGCAGATCGAGGGCAGAGCCTGATGGCCCAGAATCTCACTCCCGCGCGGGTTGATAAAACTGATCCGCCCTGTGAACCCACCCGACAGCGCCGATTGCGCCAGCCGTTCACCAAAAGACCCCGCCCGCGCGGATGCGCCAATCACCGCGATACTGCGGGCCTCGAACATGGGGGAAAGCCTGTGCACCATCGTCTCAGCCCTTGAACTCGGGATCGCGTTTTTCCGCAAACGCGACCGAGCCTTCGGTGAAATCGTCCGACTGGATCATCTGCTCATAGAGCGGCATATCGCTTTTGCCGACCCAGGCCCGCCGGACCGCGGCGTGGCTGTCTTCGACCGACGCGTGCCCGTATCTGCGCATGTATTCTTTGAGCGCGCCCGCCACCAGCGGCGCGCCCTGTGCGATGGTATCCGCCACCGAACGGGCGTGATCCATCAGATCTCTTACCGGTACCACGTCGCGCACCAGACCCCAGTGCTTTGCCTCGTCGGCATACATCTTGCGACCTGTCAGGATCAGGTCCATCGCGACATTATAGGGGATGCGGTGGTGCAGCTTCTGGATCGCGCCACCATCCGGCAGGAAGCCGCGCTGCATCTCGGGCAACCAGAAATAGGCGTCCTCGGCGCAGATGATTACGTCTCCGCCGATCGCAAGTTCGAACCCGCCGCCAATGGCGCCGCCTGCCAGCGCCACGACCACAGGTTTGTAGAGGTCGAAAAACTCCGGCAGACCCCCAAGCCCACCGGGTCCGAGGTTGAAGCCGTTCTCGTCATCAGCGCTTTCACCAACGGCAAAAGCCTTGAGGTCCCAACCTGCCGAAAAGATGTTCTTGTCATTGCCCGTGCTGGACAGCAGGCCTACGCGCAGTCTGTCGTCGTCATTCAGCCGTTTGAAGGCCTCGTACATCTGAACGCTGAGATCCAGATTGATCGCATTGACCGGTGGCCTGTTCATCGCCACCTCAAGAATATGGCCGCTTTCGGATACGTTAACCAATTCGGTCATGACATCCTCCCTAACATCATGATGTGAGCGGCAGCCTTCGCGCTGAAGCTCGTGTATTTCCCTTGATTTCTGCGCAAAAAGTGCATGATTGATAGAGGGAACAGGATCATCATGGCATGAAAGAAATTCATGATGCAGTATTGGAAGACTATTCCACCACTCAAGGCTCTGCTGGCAGTCGAAGCAGTTGCACGCCTGCGCAGCTTCACCCGAGCGGGTGAAGATTTGAACACCAGTCAATCTGCTGTCAGCCACGCGGTCACACTGGCCGAGACCTTTCTGGAAACCCGATTATTTGACCGATCTGCCCGCCCGGTAGCACTGACACCGAAGGGAGCTGAATATGTCACATCTCTTTCGTCCTGCCTTGCACAGCTTTCAGCGGACACACAGGCGTTACGAAACCGCAAGCAAGACAACATCCTGACGATTTCCTGTAATCTGGCCTATGGGAACTACTGGTTGTTACCCCGCCTCAAAGCGTTTCACGAAGCGTACCCGGACATTCAGGTCAATATGGTCACGGCCTTTCACGGCCTGTCTTCACTAGATCCGGGTGTTGACGTGGCCATCCGCTTTGGCAGCGGTCATTGGCCCGGCTTTCGGTCTAAATTGCTGTTCAGAGAACAGATACTTCCCGTAGCATCGCCCTTGTATGTTGCGCGATCGGGCAAGGTTTCCGCGCCGGCGGACCTTCTTGACCAAGACCTTTTGCATGCACACTCTCATGACAAGTCCTGGTACGACTGGTCTCAGTGGTTTGCCTATTTCAACGTTAAGCAAACCGGGCCGCTATCGGGGCCCACTTTCGACAACCATCTCTTAATGATGCAGGCCGCTCTCAGCGGACGCGGAGTCGCCTTGGGTTGGATAGGGACAGCCACAGATTTCATGCGAGAAGGTCAATTGATACCTCTGCTTGACAAACCGGTGGTTCTGGATGACGGGCTGTTTGCTGTTGTAAAGGACCAACATGATCCGAGAACAGCCGCCTTCATCGAATGGATTGGCAGCCATACAAACAAACAGTTCAGAAATTTGGTAACCGAATACTGGGCAACACCGAGCTAAAAAAAGCCGTAAGCCCGCCTCAAAACGCCATTGATCCGCCAATAAGCCTGGACGCTGATAGTTTGTACAACGCACGCGCGACATCATTTGTCGCCGGTTTTACATATACCTGCTGTCATTGTGTCCTTAATTACTGGACGCAGATACATTGCCGGACATTTGGCCCGGTTTTGTGCCCTTAATTCTCGGATATCCACAGGCTAGCGGCGACTTTTTTCGAGAGTGCGATCCGCGCATCGGAGTAACTCCGCACGGTCCGCATTCACGCCGAGTTGTTCGATTGCTTTTTTCGCCGCAGCCAGAAAATCGGGTTTCGTGGTGTTGTCTGATTTGCTTGCCGGGAACCAGGGCTTCCGAATTTTACAATCATCTTTCGCCGGACTCGGCGAACTGCATGAAAGGTGTACGAGTTGATCCAATAAGTTGCGTTGACCAGGGAAACTTCGGTCAAACCCTTGGGCAACGTGGCGATGACGGGCATGTCCCAGGATGCCCCCGCGCGCAATTCGTACTCACCCAATGAAGCAGC
>NZ_JBQGAA010000029.1:0-19764 GCF_056542585.1 Ruegeria sp. AB9
GCAACTCGCTATGACCGATGTCCTCAGGTCTTCCTCTCAGCCATAGCTCTTGCGGCAACTGTCATCTACTGGTTATGAATCCTGACCCTAGCTCTCTACTCAGTATATAAACTTCATAGGCGGCCTGCACTGGCCCCGTTTATTGCTCCGGAGGTGTTTATTACCTCAGTTATCGGCATTTTCTGGAGTTCTACAGCCACAGCAGGCAGCCTCGGATCTAAGATCCGAGGTTTCCTCGTTTTTGGGCCCCTGAAATTTTTACCTCCAGCTTGCAGAGGATTTGGATCGATAGGCCGCCTCAGCCCTCGACAGCGTTCGTCAGGCGGGCCCGAAAAAGATCAACTAGTCGATCATCATCCTGACCAACCAATGATACCGGATAGCCCTGACTGGGATCCATCGCGATCTCAGCTTCGTATCCATCCGCCAGGTCAGCGTCTGTCAGCATGAAAAATCGCAGCAGGCCTCGGCCGGTCATATCAGCTGGAGCCAGATCAAGAATTCGGCCGATGGCGGAATGGGTGACCCGCTTGTCTGCATCAAATTGAAAATTCGGGTATCGAGCACCCTGGTCAGTCTGGACACTGAAGACTTTTCTATCTGCCTCCAGCTGGGACACAGCGGTAGAATCCACACTCAGCAGCTCAGCAACATCTTCTGGAGACAGTAGTACACACCGCCCCAAGACTCGGGTATCCAACTCCGCACGGGTCTGGTCCCGGCGTTCGTGGGGAGATGCTGGAGTGCCTATAGCCATGTTCAGCTCATTGAAATCCGTGATGAAATCCTAACCCACCCAGAGATCATTTCAAGCCACGCTGTCAGGGGCCACTGATCTTGTTCTTGCGGCGATAGTCAGCTGCCCACCTGGAAAGCATAAAGAAATCACCGGCATCAAAAACTTCTCCGCCCCCATCTGAAGAACTGGCATCACTGAGGTTCACATAGTTTGAATGAACTCGCTGCGCATGAATGCGATCTCTGGCCCGAACGAAATTCGCCCGGATACGAGCGGCGCTTAGTTTAGGTTTCGGAGAGCCCTGATGATCAGATCGTTTTGCTCCATCAGTTGATTTTGCTGTTCCTTTACTTCCTTGATGTCCTTCGACAGCTTTTCTATGAGTGATCCGATGCTGTCCCCTTCTCCCTCGGCTGGTGCTGTATTCAAGATCAGGATGAGCGATTTCAGCTTCTCCAGACTGGCCTCCGACGCAAACGCTGCGCTCTCCAACATCGATGCTTCCGACGCCAGAAGGGCGCTTTGATATGGTCTTGAAACCGGCTTTTTCTGCTGTTTTGTTACCTGATTTTTCATATTTTTTGCCTCCTGAAGAATAGTATTCATTGATAGCGTCTGCGACCTCTGCTCTCCGCATCCCGCGGCCTGCCAGCCTGTCCAAACTCCCGACATCAACGTCACCGAGCCAAAGTCGATGTACACCCTGTTTTCGGCCATACTGGATGTCATAGCCGGCCTCCACGACCGCACTGACGAAATCCAGGGCACTATTAGATGCCTCGGCCATGGCTCGGATCTGCGATTTGATTTTAGGGAGCGAGATTTTTTCTTTGTAATCGATACCTGTGATCGCCGAGACCTGATCCAGCGCACGATTGAGAGCCTGGTGCTCCCCCGACGAGTATGCCGAATAGGCCTGATATTCGAGCCAATCCTCTTTTTTGAAGCCTGCCCGAACGTTCGCCTCCTCCATTGCTTTTTGCAGGCGAGACAGATCCAGCTCGGGGCGTTCTTCGGCCAGAGCCTGATAGACTTCCTTGTTGAAACGGCCGAGCGTGATCTCAAGACCATGCTTCAGTTCAATAATTCTGGAGACTTTCTCATCGCGGATTTTGGAGTGGCTGGAGTCCAGCACCTGACCGGTTTCGGTATCCACCTCGGCAATGGCGATATGCCAGTGATACTCGTAACCCGCCGCCTGTTCGTCTTGATCGGGATAGATTGGCTCACCAGCTTCAGTGTCGATTTCCGGGATGGATATCATGTAGTGCGTGTACTGGGTGGGTTCGCGTTTCTTCTTGTGCTCAACAACGCAGATCTGCGTCTGACTATCAGGGGGTACTTTGAATTCGCGCACGTATTCCCCGACCGCGTCGGCCAATACTTCCTTTGACATCGGCTCCAGAGACGATTTGATCACGTGACGCACACTGTTCGCACGGCCGCACATTTTTGCGACTGCCCCCATCATAAGGACATCTTCTTCGCATCCCCGTAGCCAGCGCACCTCTTCGTTCTCTCCCTGGGAGGAGAGGTAGTTTGCAATAGCACCAGTCTTATTCGTGGGCACCCTGATGCTTTTACTGATCATCAGAAGTCTTCCTCGATGTCGACAGATCCTGCCATCACCCTCTTGATGTCCCTGAGTAGGACAAGGATCTCGGCCTGCTGGGATTTAAGTTCACCAAAGTGGTCGTCCCGCAGGTCGCCAGAATGCCGCGCGGAATGGATTTGTCGCACAGATTGATTGTAGTTGTTTCCAATACGATTCAGGTCGGCTGAAAACTTGAGGGCTTCCTTGATCTCGGGAGTGATTTTCTGGTTGGTCCCACGCTTCATTTTGACCATCTGGGCGTCAGGGTCGACGCACCCAAATTCGTCAATAAGGATATCCCGAACGACGGATGCGTCAGTGATCTTGAGCGCATCTGCGCGATAGTGAACCCCTCCGTATGTGACTGCATCCAGGCGGACATCAACGCGGTGACTCAGCTTCCTTTTCTCTGATCCTGATCTCGATTTTTTAACCATCAAAAGTATTCCAAAAATAAAGTCTTCATAAATGCTTACATTCAAATTTTCTTACGCTTGCCTACCGAAAACCTTTTGTTTGAATTCCGCTAGAGTTCACTAACGAAACGATGTCAGATCTCGGGGGTCCACGGGGGTTTACCCTGCCGCCGACGCCATCCAGATCGCTCCGCGGGAAAACCTTCAAATGGTGGGACCAGATCCCGGAAGATGTGGGGCTGATGACCAGAACCCAGTGGTCAGAAAAAGGCTTCAAGCTTAAGTCACGCCTCAAGGGCCCATTCGCATGGATCGAGTATGGGTCCGGTCGGCGGCATCGTAAGTATTGTCTCTATTCATCTGATCAGGTGGTGCCGAAAAAGCAGAAATCTCGGACCCAGATTGTCAATCAGCTGGCACACAGATTAACCTGAGGCGCTGTAACCTCAGGCTATTTGTATATGGTCTATTGATTAGTGCATCCGACTACGTCGTACTGAGCAGCACACAGCCTCATCGAAAGCCTCGTGATCAAAGTAATGGCTTTGAGCACAGATCGCTCGGGCCAATTCAGGCTGCCCCTCGGCCAGCAATACCTGCCCAATGATGTATCCCGCCAGTGTCATTTCCTCATGACGCGACAGGTTATCGGTACGACCTGACACGATGACGACATAGTCGTCGTCACGTGCGTACAGATCCAACTCTTCAAACAGGACATCAGCAATGGGCAATCCGGGCTCCAGCTCGTCCGTAGCCCTGAGCACTTGAACATCTGCTCCCGCAATTGCGACGACATGAACCTGTCGACGCAGCGATGCAGACAGGCCAAAACCCAAAGTGCCATCAGGCTGAATGTGAGCACGATGGTTCCAAATTGCTGAAAGAAAGTCATCGCTGAGAATGGGGGTGCTGGGCATGGTATTACCTTTTTACGATATGGTATTACCGTTTTCTTAGCTATTACGATTCTTGCCGTCAAGCAGAAAGCGTCATACTTGATTACAAAATGGTATTACCGTATTGTTGACAATGTAATACCGTATATTTAAGAGCACCAAACTTGCTTCAGGAGTACGCATGGCACTCAAAAAGACCTCGATCACCATCAGTGAAGCCATGGTTAAGGACGGCGAGCGCAATGGATTTCAGGCAAACAGATCGGCAAGAATTTCCGATGTTTTTGAGAGATATCATGCGATCCTGGATGCGGCAGAGTATCCCGAGGTGCTGAATGATGCCGAGTATGAGCTAATGGCTGAACTCATTGAGCAGGGTCTGGAGCATCATCCTGCCCTACCCCTACACCGTGCCGTCGCGCGCCTGCTCGAAGACCGAGAACTCGATGGCGAGGATTTGCCGGTTGATCCCGATACTATGTGCCAGAAATTGGCACGGTTCACCCGCGATCAGGAGATGGCACTTATAGAAGCCGTGGAGAACAACGTTCTGAAGCGTCGCCAAACTCGAAGCCTGCCTGACTAGGCCTTTCGTACACCACCAAAATCATGCGGCGTCAAATTTCCTTGTGTATTCCGAACTCCAGTTCAAAAAGATCGTTGCTTCGAATGCTCTCTCCGACTGGATACAAAAGTGGCTGCCACTGAATGACAACATCTGCGATACGCGCGACGAAGCTGGCATTGTCCTCCATTTTGCCCTCTGCTTGAAGCGATAGGTAGTATTCCGAATCCCTGATATGGTTTGCTCTATTCCAAACTGGAAACGCTGAAACTAGACATACCAAGGCCAAAATTGCAGCTGAGAATGCGTAGACCCTGGGCAGCTTGATTGAAATAGTGGAATAGTAGCAAGCCTTAACGATATGCAGCCAAATGCCAGCTAGCGAAAACATAAACGCTACCAGAGGAACGTAGGTCAACCTGATTGCTGAGTATCCAACATCGTCATTCTGCCCGCCATCTTCAAATGATCCGGCTCCGGTGAGATACTGTTTGACACTTTCACCGATCTTTTTCTCAACCAGCGGCTCAACAATGGCTTGGGAAAACTCCTCACTCGAATAACCAAACCTGAACTCGTCAGACGTATCTGACAGCCCCATTTCCTTGCCAGCCGCAGACGTGACTTCATGTGAAGCAAGGAAAGCTTGTTCGCTAAGTCCTAAAGGGAGAGAGAACCCCAGCTTCGCAATCATTTCGTTTTCAATTTCAGTCTCGAATTGCTCCAAGAAATTGTTATGGACAACACTCTGAATACCAGCGACATCGCAAACCTGCCAAGAAGCTGGCAGCGTAACTTGGTGCTTGGCGGCCAACATGTTTCGTGCTGCCCTGACATAAACTGGACTAACGTCGCATTCGCCCGCCCGCACCCCTGCCTCTGAAAGGAACCACCTCATCTCGTTGACGACCTGAGCAGTTGCTTGCTCGACCTTATCGTTGAAGCTGCCGGCTCTCTCGTTCAAACCCCAGTAACCTTCGTATTGCTGACGGGCCTGCTCTGATAACGTTTGGTAATCGGAATAGAGTTCAGAAATTTCCAGGTCCGATACCACCTTGGAAGTAATCACCGCTCTGGTGCTTGGAGATAGCTTGTCGAAGATACCATCAATCGAGACGTTCATCGCCGGAAGTAGAGCCAAAAAGGCCTTTGTTTCCGCCCGATCAAGAGTGGATTCAGTTAGGTGCAAACCATCGAATTCTACTACGCCGTCCTTGAGGCCATCGTTGATCAGAAGCAACAGGTTTGCCGTGCGACGTGTGGATGCACTGGAGGCAATCTCGATCTGCGTCACGATTTCTTCTTGCAAGAAATTTGCGAAGGCAACGCAGGCGATGCTGACCGGAAGCATCAAAATCAAAGCAATTCCCGAAACACCCGCAAGAATACTCCTGCCAAGCACACCGAAGTAACGCGAGTACCTCTTAGAGATCTTTATTACCAACGGGAAAACGGCCAAAGACATTGCAAGCCCAGAAAGCAACCTTCCGTATGTTTCGATGGCATCAATAGAATGCTCGTCTGGGGTTAGGCCGACCACGTCCAAGAGACGAGCATTGAACGCTAGTTCAACTGCAATGTACGTCACGGTGAGACACAGTATCAATCTGGCCAGCACATGAGATTTATCTTCGATTGACGTGGACTTTGGTTCTTTCGAAGCACTTTCAATTTGCTCAGAAGCAGTCACTGACCTTGCATGCATATAGAACGCCCCACGTCAGGTTTGGTGGAAGTAAGAAGTCGCCAAAATAGGATCTATTCTAGAAGTCTTTCGAAAGGGTCTTTTCTGGGGCAGCACGTTGCAGTGCCTCCAACCGCCCGGCGACAATTGCTTGAGCCGCCAGTTCATTATCAAACAGCTCGAAGACAAAACTGGTAATTTTCTGCCCAGAACGATCAGAAAGAAATGAAATCTTGGACGTATACTTGTGGACAATTTCTGGTTGCTCCACGAACCACTCGGCCGACTTAGTTAGATCCACGAATCCCCGTTGCCAAGGAAAGGCGCAGAAGCTTTTCCAACCTTTTGGATCAGAAGGCACATAGTTCCAGTTTCTGTCGAGGATAAAAACTCGATCATGGAACTCGTAGCTCTGCTTTGCACAAGGCTGCATGTTGTAAATGTCGCCAATGCGCTCCGCGATCTGGGTCTCAACTGGCTCTAAGTCAGCAACATTCCGGCCAAATTCTTCCCTTCTGGAAATCCCATAGATCGGAGCTTCAGAGCTATTCTCTGATACAAACAATTGGACAGAGACTTCGTCCTTTTGAAACTTCACCGTCCGACTTAAAGCGTAATATTCTTTCTTGCCCCGCTGTGTTCGCGACGCGACCTCCAACACTTCAGTACAAGGTACAGGCTGGGACTCTTCAACGAAGCACCGAGAGCGTCCATTCAAGACTTCAAAGCCCTGCGATTCCAGCTTCTGCGCAGCTTCACTATAGGGAACCCCCAGCTCAATCTCGTAGATGTTTCGAATACCAAACTGTTCCTTGCTGCCTTCTGCGGCCGCTGCACTAAGTAGACATACACTGATCAACGCCTGACGTGTAAACACATTGCCAAAAGCACGAATGCACTCGTTCATAATCCGACCTGCCCTAGGTTGTTTTTTTGTCAAAATTTCCCGCTAGGCGGTGGATGTCAACACTCGATCAAAGAAACAGCAAAGGATTTTTGTTTCGCTTACAAACAAACGTAAGCTATTGAGTAGAATAACTTAACAATCACCTTAATTTTTCGATCTCACGCCAGTACCAGAGACCGGAACCGAGTTGACCTTGCTCTGGAGCGTGTCTACGTTGAGAGCATGATCAAACAGAATCACACCAGCCGAATATCGTTCTGACCAGAACGAACCCCGTTTTCGGGAGGGCACAGGTGTGGCGTTGGATCTTATAAGTCCCGACATTTTAGGCGCCAGATTAGCGTAGTCGCGAGGGTTCGAGTCCCTCCCCTCCTACCATATCCACCGGAGGACTCTTTCTCATGAACGCACCAATCTCAAACGATCAGACCGCATTGATCATGGAAATGATCGAAGCAGGTGCCCTGACCGGCGTAAACCGTAACACCGGCCGCTTGATTGGTGCGGGCCCAGACTACAATGATTGCCATAGAGGCCGCCCGAGGTCCTTCATGGATGACTACATCCTCTTGGCAGAAATCTTCCCTGCCCTCCATGTCGACGATCTGTCATCCGCACAGAAAGCTGCACTGGTCCAGCTGATCGCGAATTTGGATGACGATCAGTACTCAGCTCTGCGTACGGCGTCGCATCGATCTCACCAAAATCTGAGCGAACTGAGTGATGACGAATAAAATTGTCATCCAGAGGATTCGTGACCGTCACTTTCTGATCGATGTCGATGGCGAGATCGTTGAGTTTGAATGCGCCTCCTCAGAACCGCTCGATGTCATGATGGCTGGTCATGAAGCTTGGGATCTCAACATCGACGAAGAGGTCTTGATGAACACCGAGATGAACTTTCACCACTCAGACGGTTCGGTCTCCAGAGTCACGTTAAAGAGCGTTCTCAAAGCTCTGTTGCGCGTTCACGAACCCAAGGAAAACGGCGATGACTGACACCACAGCACTGATCGCAAATCTCAATTCTATCGAGAAATCTGTCCTGAAGGAGATCCATGAACCCGGCAGCCAAGACGTCGTTTGGGGCGCGGGCATGACGCTGTGTCTAGAATCGCTTCGATACCACAGCCTGATCACGCGCAGCCCCGAGCCGCAATTGACTGAGCTTGGTCAGCAGGTCGTCAAGGATTTGAAAAATGACAGCTAAGTACAAATTGCGCGGTGATATCAAAATCACGCGACTTTTCGGAAACTATTACAGACTTCAGGTCGGTATCGAGCTTCCCTACGATTTTGAATGCGAGTCAGACGAGGTGCTCGACATCATGATCGCCGCCTATTCTGAATATCAGAGACCAATCGTCACTAATGATGTTTTTCAGGCTCAGGTCGGCGACGACCCTGAGCCCACTCCGTATGAAATCGCAATGATGCGCGAAATCAAAAACCCCGGTAGCCAGGACATTGCGTGGGGCGGCGGTAGCAGAATAGCTCTGACAGCCCTGCAAGAAAGAGGTTTGGTCACAGAGGATCCCGACCGGCAGTTAACCGAGGAGGGCGAGCGCGTTTATTGACCAATGCTGCGGTGAATTTGAATGTCTCGTTTCGTGGCAAATTGCTTTTTCTGGAAAGAGGGTATCAATCGCAATGCCGCCCAAAAACCCGGAGACAACTCCAAGCCGGGAAGGCCGCAGCGAATTCGCCCGATCAAAATTACCCCGGCGTGAACCAGATCGGGGCCGTATAGGCGCGTTCGATCGTAATCATCGGCACTTCCGGCGGCATCTCGATACCGAAGCGTTTCGCCTCGTAAGCTGTCCAGCGTGGCGTCGGTATCTCAATGACCCGGGCATAGTAGAAGGCACGTTCGGAGGGATCAAAGTCGGGGTCGGCCCAGACGCCAATCAACTCCGGTGCGCCGATAGTGTTCGTCCAGGTTGCGTTTGCCACATCGACCGTACTGCCGACATCGCCGACAACGCCGTTTTCGTCCGGTTCCCGGTCACCCGACCAAGCCACATCATAGATTTTTTCCTGTCCATTTCCGTCTGCGTCGATCCAACCCTTGATGATCTGAATTCGGTCCAGATTGCCCGAGAGGGGATCGCGCAGGGCAGCCACCAGAAAGGACGGTGTTTCGCCCTCCCGAGGTTGTGCAAGATCCCCTCCCATCGGTACGCCCTTGGCATAGCCGATATCCGCTGGAAGGCGGCTGAGCGTGTCTTCTTCAGCGAAATTATAACCGCCAAAGAACCTAACCAACATGCGCGAGCCTGTTGTCCCGTAGACTTCACGCCGCTTCATCGCATCGAATATGGCTTCACGGGTGTTTTCAACTGCCCAGACGGCTGCATAACCGCCTGCCGCTTGCTGCCAGCCAAGAATGGTCAATTCCGGATCCGTCGCTTCGATAACCACGTGCTTCCAGCGATGCGGTTCCGGCTCAACGCCCGAGTGCTTGCCGAAGAAGTTGTTCTCTTCGACCGCGGTCAGACCGTTATGGGCATCGGTGCTGCCGATCTGACCGAATTTGAAGGGGTTCACGCCGAACTCAGCCTCCAGTTTCATGCCGTTCTTCAGCGCCTCGCGCGTGTATTCATACTGGAGCATGTCCGGCTGTTTGAGTTCCGTCCCATCCAGATTGGACCGATCCCAGATGTCCTGATCTGCGAAGGCATCGTCCGGGGACAGCATTGGGTGCGCTTCGCCTGTGCCCTTGATCTGGGTCACCTCATAGAGGCGTTCGAACCGATTGCGCAGACGGACGATTTCTTCGGTCAGTGGACCTCCATCAAAGCTTTCGACGTCGAACATGCGCCCGTTGCTGAGATTGCCGTTATGCGGAATGGCAATGACGTCGCCGCCGGTGCGTTCTTCAAACCCGGCCAGATGACGCCACAGGTCTTCGGGATTTTTGCTGTCATATTGCGAGAACGGCAGCGTCTGGTTGGCCTCAAAAGCATCGCCGCGAAAGATCACATTGCGATGCAGGTTGTTGCCGCCGTTGGTGGTGTATTCATACCCGATCAAAGCCGAGAAGCGGCCCGGTTCGTTGTAGCGGTCCGCCAAAGCGGTGTATTCCCTCCAGGCGTTCTTTACCGCTGAACCGCTTTCAATTGGCGGTTCGTCATCGGACAACGTGCCGACGATTTCCATTGCGGTATCAAAGGCCATTTGGTCATCACCACTGGTCAGCGCATCGTACCAGCGCTTTCCTGTCTCGGTTGCCAGTATGGCCCAATCCCCTTTCAGAAGTTGCGGCATCAGCCCGTACATCTCAGCGTGATCAGCGATTACGACGAAGTCCAGCGGGCGTGAAAGCTTGGCGCGCAGGCCATGGGTTGTCGTAACTTCTTCGCCGCGCGCAAAGCTAAACGCATCCTCCTGCGTCAGTCGAGTCATGGTTCCGGCATCAACCGAGACGACGGTGTGCAGATGCGTATCGCCCCACATGGGCCGCGTTGGGAAATTGCGTCCCGCATAGGGAGAGAATTCTTCGGCCCCCAAAACTTCCTTCACGCTTTCCTTATGCGGAGTGTGATCTTGCGCCGAAACAAGCCCGGCGGAAGTCGTGGTCAGAAGAAAGCAGATGAAAACACGGCAGCCCCAAATTCGTGACATAATCGTACCTCGTACGCGAAAATGATGCGATGATAGAATGATGACGCGAATTGCAATATGCGATTCTTGCCTGATCGACGGGATCGCGATCCGCCTGAGGTGGGGCTATGGCTGAAAGCGCTGCGAATACAACGACCGAGACGGTTCGGATTTTGCCGGTAACCGGTATCGAAGCCTTGCAGGAGGGTGTCAAAGGCGCATCGGTCGAACCCACGCAACTTGCCAAGGGGACAGTGTCGGGAAAGTTGACCTTTGCAGATCTGGATGGGTCGGGATTAACGATCGGGCGGATCGACGGTTCGCTTGCCATCAACGGCCCGTTATCACAGAGCCAGCCTGTACTGGGGGTG
The DNA here is from genome assembly GCF_056542585.1 of Ruegeria sp. AB9. Taxonomy (NCBI): domain Bacteria; kingdom Pseudomonadati; phylum Pseudomonadota; class Alphaproteobacteria; order Rhodobacterales; family Roseobacteraceae; genus Ruegeria; species Ruegeria sp. AB9. The sequence goes on from NZ_JBQGAA010000029.1 coordinate 10,779, forward strand.
TTGCTGGGGGCAACCGGCCCGTCGCGCCAATGGTCGACCGCCATTCGAACAGGCGATGTCGGTGTCTTTCCTCCTGCAACCGAACATGCATCAAGGTACACGGGTCGTTCTGGATATCTGACGATATCAGCCGAATTGGATTACCTTCAGGAACGGGCTGGTTTCTTGGAAATTCGATTGCCGCGGAGTTTCTGGTGCTCGGGAAAAATGTATCGAGGATCCCCTGACGCAAGATACAGACTTCTGAACATCGGACGGGCAATTGAACTGGCGTTGATGGATTCGCGTTGCCCGTTTTCCTCTGGCGCATTGTCCGCCTCTGTCCGGCAGGAAATCATCGACGCGTTCCTGCTAAACTTTGAAAGTTCCGCCGGCATAGAACAGCTTCGCCGGATCGCATTCAGAAACCCCCAGCAGATTGTCAGGCAGGCACAGGAATACATCCGGCAACACCCGCATCGCCCCGTCGGTCTGGAGGAAATTTGCTCCGAAATGGGTCTTTCGGGGCGCAGCCTGCATCGCGCGTTTCAGTCGGTACTGGACATCTCCCCCGCCGCATATGCGCGAAACTGGCGGCTGACTCAGGTCAAGCGCCACTTAGCGCGAACAAATAGGGCAGAAACCAATGTTACCGAAGTCGCAACAAAATTTGGGTTTTGGGAACTTGGTCGTTTTTCCGCACAATTTCGAACGCTTTTCGGAGAACTTCCAAGTCAGGTCCTGGCGCGCCAATAGAAGCGGTGCGCCATTCGTTTTTCCCTCCCGAGAGTGGGCGCCTTTGATCGAATTATTACCAAGACTTAAGGAGTATTGTCGATCTGTAGTTCAGACCAGTTCAAATGTGGCAACCCAAAAGAAAACAGACGTTAAAGCTGTTGAAGCGTAGGTCTGGAAATTGCGCGACTTGATCCTTGCTTGATCAAACTTCGCTGAACCTTCGCCCAATGGCCTTTGACCGCCGCGAGGCGGCGGGAAACCATGTGCATCTGCGGCATTCGTCGCACTGCGAGCGCACGCAGCGAGAAATTCAAATTCACAGTATGGGCTCACAGCGGTCATCCGACAGTTTCGGTAGGGCATATGTGCCGTCCCGACGTGTTCAACGGCGGCAGTGCGGAGATTGTGTTGAAAAACTCGAAATTTTCTTGCTCTCGATTTTTTGCCAAATTCCGATGCAATAGAAAAGTCGATTCTGTTTGCGCTTTACAGGCCAAGAGCACCGCTTACATGGGCACACCGATGTTTTGGCCGACCCCTTGGCTAAATTTTCCAATCAGCTTTCTACGGGCGAGTTTTTCGTTGTTTTTCGGCAAAATGGGAGTTTTTCAACAATATCCGGACTTTGCTGACGTTCGCAGCGGTTGCAGCTCAAGTGACACCCGGCGTCCTGATCAGTGGCATAGTCGGGATAATTTGTTTAAGAGAAGGATGTGAAGAACAGCACTGAAATCAGTGTTGGCCTCTAATTTGGTGTTGATTTTATTGCAAAGTGACAGGGTCCATACATGGCCACCACATTTGAGCGACTACTTTCTTTTTCGCGCATCTTTTCTGTGGGAAACATCAGTCATGACAGCATGACGTTCATAGCTTCGAAGCTCGCAAATGCCCAAATCTTGTCAAGTGATCTTACTAGTCTTGTGTCCGCACACATTTCGCAAGATACGTGGCGGTATGAAGAAAACCCGGAAGTAATTTGCTTCGACCCAATTTACACAATGCGAATTGCGAGTACTTGCGAGGCAATCTGTAGCACAATTTATGGTGCTGGAGAGCTATGCGCGAGGTGCATTGGCCCAAAACTGCACCCGCAACGACCAAGTGATTTTCGTTCACTAAAGAAACATATTGAAGACGGTGATTGTAAGCAAAACGGGTTCATACCTGACCAGTTCGATTTTTCCGGCCACTCTCTCATCCTAGCTATCAGGACTGAAGTTACGCACTACTCTTCTGTTTTTGTTGCCGGTCCAATGGACGGACCTGTGACACTTTGCTTTAGGCAGCTTAGTGAAGATATGAAGGTGGTAGAGAGCGCACAAATCCAAATAGACGACCTTCAGGGCGCCGTAAAATCGTCGGTTCAGAATATTGAGAAGATGCTATGTATCTTTTTCGATAGTTCAGTGTTTCCTAAACTGAAGTTGGACCAAATGATAAAAGGCAATGTCGAAAGAGACAAGAACGGCCTGCCGTTGGTTGTGGACGGTCGGTTGAAACCGCTACCGGACCTCTCTGTGAGAGAGCACCTAATCCAATCAGGTCTCACGCATCTACTTTAAGAAACACTCACTCACTCTCCAGTACTGCAGTGCAGTAAGCGCCCGCGGCATTCGAACCGACAGGCAAGGGCAGCAAAGCGAATGGCGGCTTTTTGAGGTGGTTCGGGCGCTCAATGTCTTAAAATAGTCACTCGGGAAAACTAGCTTTCACACATGGATCGTCCAGACTTTCAATTTCGACAGGCGCAAGCTGCATTCGACCTGATTTGGTTGCTGCAAGCCCAAGACGATGTTCTGCTTGCTCAGATTGGTGGTCAGGAGTTTCCAAGGATCGTTCGGGAAAGGTCGTGTCGCTTTGAAGACGAGGCAGACGCAAAGTGCTATGAACGGCTCGCGGTCATAGCTTTGGATTCCTCAGAAGGGGCAGACATCGCAGTTGCAATGATCGTGGTCAACGATCTTCAAAGGGGATTGTGGAGCGGCGACACAAAAGACTTCGCCAAAATGGCGGAAGAGAAAATACTCGCCTCACGTCGGCATCTTCGCACCGCAATACTTCGCGGCTTGGACATTCTCGAAGACTTCTCCCACAGCTATGAAGCGGCAGAGTACTTTCTGCCTCATGAAACTAGGCTGACACGCCCAGCCGAGCAAATACTTCCCAAACTGTGTGAGGTCGCCAAGACAATGGACGAGCCAACGCGCAAAAGCGTTGCTGCCGCCGATTACGGAAGTGATATCGACCAGCATCTGGAAGCTCTGAACGACGCGCTTTCGTCTGAGACATGCCTGTTCCCAAAAGATGTTTGGTATCCAAGCGAAGTCGTCGAACTTGTATCTCACGTGCGATCAACGCCTGGTTTCGTGCCTTGTACTGCGCTCCTTTTGGCAAATGCACTACAGGGCAGAGACAATGTCGGCTGGTTTAAATTTCGTTGGACCAACTTAGCGGCTGACTACAACAACCTTCCCAAGAGCGCTCGCGCTCCAATTTTAGCGGGCCTTCGAATTTTGTATGAGTCTGGCAAAGATTTCATGCCTTACTCCGGAGGCAAACACTGTGATCCAGTCACTACGCCGGAAGGCATGATTGATTTTGTCAAATTGCCAGATGACTCGTTTTAGGTTGTCTGAAAGCGGTCACTCATTGGCGATGCAGCATCGGACACTCTGGGCTCGAACCGAACCGCTGCTGCGGTTCGACCTTAGGTCTGGTCTGGATTGGCGAACGGCAAGTGCCGCCCGCCAACATGGTTCAAATATCGATTTGCTCGGCGATGCTCAGCGCATCTTCAAGTTCGACTCCAAGATATCTGACAGTGCTGTCAACCTTTGTGTGTCCGAGCAACAGTTGAACCGCCCGGAGGTTTTCGGTTTCGCAACCTGAGCCCGCAACATCCTGTCAATGTCACCCGGTTCAGGGTCAGACTTGGATAGCTCCGCTCGGAGCCTGGATACTTCGGCAACCAACGTAGACAACTTGGCATTGAGATGCGCAATCTCGGCCTGCCGTTCATCAGTTTGAGGTTTAGTATCAGCGTCCATTGTATCTCGCTCAACCAACACGTTCCTTTTTGAATGTATGAGCAAAACGACCAGAAATCAAAAGTCCCGAAAGTTGAGCGGCAGACAATGAGGTATGCGCGGCCCGAACGCGTGAGTTGTCTCAATATCGTCCGGGATTTACGTTCAGTTTTGCGGATGTTTGAAAATATGCTTCAAAAATCAGGTTTCTGGCTTGAATAGAGGCATTAGGTATTCCGGCTGACGGGACAGGAAAGTCAGACACGGTGGTCGTGTTTGTCAGAGACACTCAGGCTGGCGTTACTACTGTAAACGATACGTTTCCATGAAAGCTGTGGACTCCAATACCCGAAGGTGTCACGCTGAGACTGCGGGTGGCATGTTTATTTTAGCACGTACTGGTTTTCCCAACCGGATTTTAGAGGGGGTATTGAGTGTGATGTGCCACCCCACAAATCTCAAGCAATCCGAAGCCGGCAGATCGGGAGTTCTTCAGCCAGAAGCCGACGGCCATCGCAGATTGGAACAGGAACAGGGTGCACAAAGTGAGACGCGTTTTTTGCCAACTTCTGGGGCATAAATGGCAAATTCGTTTCGCCGGTGGCTCGGCGGTTCATCAATGCGTACGATGTGGTATCGCTGGAGACGCATATGGCAATGAGGTTCACTGACTGAAAATGGCAGCTCATGATAGTTTTTAACATAATTTAGCTTCTGCGTCTTCAGTCGTGTAGCCGGTGCGCGCTACTTCCAAGTGCGACTCCTATTAGAAACCAATAGGTTATCTAATGAGGAGATCATGGCATGGGCGCAGTGTATTCGCAACTGAGCATCGAAGAACGGCGTAGAATTGAACGCTGGAGGCACGCGAAAGTCCCTGTTCGAGAGATGGCACGTGTGCTGAAACGCTCGAAAGCCACCATCCATCGAGAGATCAAAAGAAACTTTTTCTCGGATCCTTGTCTGCCAAAATGCGATGGCTATTACGGCGCGTCTGCGCACCGGAAAGCCGCGGACCGGCGCGCCCGGCAACGTAAACTGATCCGCCATCCTGAGCTGCGAAAGCGTGTCGTCGAGCGGTTGAAGAACGGATGGACGCCTGAGCAGATCGGCAATCGGATGATCTATGAAGGCGCCAAACTGCGTGTCTGTCAGGAAACAATCTACCGCTACATCTATTCCAGCGAAGGTATGGCCGACGAGCTCTGGTGGTATTTGCCCGAGCACAGAATGTATCGTCGGCCGCGCCGCGCCAGAAAGCGCCAGGCCCCCAGGTTCGACCGTGATGTCAGCATCCAGTTTCGCCCGGATGATGTCGCACACAGGCGTCAGTTCGGTCACTGGGAAGGCGATTTGATGCTGTTCAAACAGACGCTTGGCCAGTCGAATGTGACGTCTCTGGTCGAGCGCGTCAGCCGGTTCACGGTGCTGCTGAAGAACCCGAACAAGCGCACGAAGCCCGTGATGGGCAAGATCATGAAAGCCGTCCGCGACCTGCCCTACCTGGCGCGCAAATCGATCACCTTCGACCGCGGTACCGAATTCGTCAGCTGGCCGCACCTTTAAGCCGAGATCGGGACGCAGACCTGGTTCTGCGACCCATCCTCTCCGTGGCAGAAAGGAACAGTCGAGAACACCAACCGCAGGGTCAGGCGCTGGCTTCCCCGCAAGCGCGACATCACGGCGGTCTCAGATCATGATTTGAAAATGATCTGCGACCGCCTCCGGGCGCGTAAGCCTTGTTCCCGCTGCGCACTGTGGTGACATTTCTGCTTTGCAAAACCAGCGACATTTCTATTTGGTTACAACATTAGGCTGGTTTACGCTTCCGGCAGGTCGTAGATCACAATCTGCCCCTGCTCATCAATTTCGAGCACTCGATTCACCATGACATCATCTGGATCTCCCATGCCCTCGAGGTGAGCCACGGCAGTGCGAATGAGTTGCTTTGCTGTATGCCGATCGACACAGGGCAAGATGATCATGCCTGGATGAATATCTGCGCGGGCCGCTAAAGCGCGAAAATCACGTGCATTTTCTGTAACGATCACAAGATTTTCTTCAATGCACCTCTCAAGAACTCGATGATCGGGATCACCGAGGCCGCCCATGTTTCGAGGATGGACAATGTAGTGCCCATCCTCTTCCATCAATTCATTTGCAGTTCGAGGCGACAGGCACTCATCAATAAAGATCCTCAAGTCCTAAAGCCTCAAGCGTTACGCCATGGCTTACCAGACTCGGGTCTTCCACGTGGAGGATGTGTTCTCGCATAGATTTCTGCTGCTTCGAATGCTTCGCGAGGGATTTCAGGATAATCCTCGACCAACTCTTCGAGTGTTTCCCCACCTGACACGCGACCGAGGACCGACCTGCAGGTGATCCTGGTTCCCGCGATGACAGGCTCGCCACCCAACACTTCTGGATCTGACGAAAGATGCTCCTCTCTCGCGCGAAGATAGCGAAGAGCTTTAATCCACTCTGTGCCTGCAACATCATTGAGTGTCAAAGAAAGTCCAGTTGAGAGATGCACAACTCCAAGATCCTCGTCGTGAGTGTGTCTAAGGAACCTCCAAATACGCTTCTTCGCAGATGTTTCCATTCGAACTCCACGAATTCTCATCAATGTAGCAGCATACGCCACTGTGTGAATTGGGACATGCGCAGCTTCATTGCGGCGAAGAGATAGCCTCATCTTTCTCTTCGGAACAATACCTTCTTCCACGCTCTTCTCGATACGACGAGCTGAGACTCCCGCTAAGAGCGCGGCCTCATTGACTGTGAGAGACTCGTAAGCAGTTGCCATTAATTCTTCCCCTTTAAGGGAAAGATAGTAATCGATTTACATCAAGTCAAACTAAACGAGGAGCGACCTCTCTTCAAAAAACTAAGCCTCGCGAGCTTGAAACCTTGTTATCAAGTCGAGTCTTTTTCGTCTAAGACTCTAAGGTCGCCCTCGTTTTGCGAAGGCTCTGTTGCAAACTTTTGACTGTTGCGGGGTCTGCTCCGGTAGGGGGCAAGATAGTACGCTAAGCAAATGAAAACGGTTTGCAGTTTGGTGACACAGCCATGTATGTGCTTTGACCATCTGGCTGCTGAGATGCGCCACGTGTGTCGGATTGAGAAAACTCGGCTAAAAGTTGCACCTCAACAAAATTTTGCCGTTTTCGCGGACGATGTTGGAACCGAAAAGACTTATTTTTTAAAGGCTTGTGTTCAATGTCATCACGTTTAGCTCTGATAATTTTGGCAGTTTTAGGTGTCCTGGCGACACTTACCGTAATTGCTCCAGAGCTTGGAATTATACCGCTCATAACCGTAATCGGTTTCCCCTTGGCGTATGCCTATTGGGCACTGCCTGGAATATTTTTGTGTGCTCTATTGGTGGTGATCTTTAACCGCCTTCTGCCATTCAAAAGCTGGATATCGCTTCCCATTGCAGCGCTTGCAACCTATGCCATCCTCTTTTTTGGGGCATCTGCAATCAACACAAACATCCAAGACGATGTGGACGAACTGACAAGCGGTGATATCAACAGCGTTACGTTACCACTGAGTGTGAACGTGATCGCCTACCAAAGCAATGAGAAGGGTTGTAGAGCATTTTGTGTAAATGCTCTGTTATCCGGGACAGCCGACAGATTCCTTGTCCAGCCTTGGAATGCCGAGACCCGTGTACTTGACCTGAACTCTGACACCACATCATTTCAGTTCGAACGACAGACCCAATGCCCTGCTCTCAGACTCACAGGTTCGAGGGGAAATCGGCAGCTGGATCTGTATCCGGACGTGCTCAGCAAGGGTGACGCAGTTTCCGTTACCGAATTGCTCGCGCTTGCAATTGCAAGAGGTTACTGTCTGACAGAAAAGCCAGCAAAGCTGCGAGAGGCAGACTTGATCATTACTCGCGGGCCTATTCGACGAGGCCATCCGATCAGGGATTTGGGTTTCAGCCTTGAAAAGGATGCAATCTCGGCAGCGCGTCTGAGCGTCTATCAGCTGAGCCCTGGTTCCGACGGATATGAAGAAATTTTCCGCGAAACTTCGGGTGAATACGCTTTGGTAGGCAGGCCGCTATTTTCCGGCCCAAACTACGGTTACGGGCTTGACGTAGGCGTGGGGTGGATCCGGCAGGAACGTTATTTCAATCGGCGAAAGTATTCCAGAGCGGATAGTTGGCCCGATTTTCTGACGAAAACGCTCGGTCTCGATTTTACAAAACAGTCTATGGTAGCGGCACCGCAAGGCAATGTGGAAGCCGTTCTACCGGACACTGACCTGCAAATCGTAGATCCGTTCGAAGAAAACCGACGGTTTTTACACGAGATTCTGGAGAGCTCGGTCGAGTCCGGCAACTTGCCAACCGAAGCGCAATGGTCCGCGTTTACCGCCTATTGGGAGCGCTTGAACTTTACGCACTCAAACAGTGACATTGCCGTACAACCAGTTGGGAAAGATATTGAAATCGGCATAGAATTCTTGGCGAATCCTGATCTTCCGGCGCCTCCGCGTCTGTCCAGCTTTGTATCCTATTTGAAGCGAAAAAACCTCGTATCCGACGAAGATCTGGCCGCGATGTTTCTATCTCGCCTGAAACAAGCAGAACCTTGGCCGGAAATGGACAAATGGCGACGCGACGGCATTTGGGGCGCAAGTTTCGAACTCGACAAATTACCTGAAAGAACTCTCCTCGGTTACTTCGATGACATGTTGCGCGCGGCGGAAAACCCGCTGGCCTACAATGAGCATGCACCCTTTCTTTCCAAGTTTTACTTGTTCGGCACAGATGGAATTCCACCGCTTCTGGACATGCTGGGGGTCGGTCTGAGGACATCCAACCATTATATGTACTATATGGGCAGTATGGGGCTGTGTCGTCTGGGGCCGTTGGATGGCCCGTTTAGAGAGGAGTTGATCACACATATCAACACCTCTGAAGTTGGCTGGGTCAATACATTCAACTCTCGAATGGTTCAGGTACTGCTGAACGCGGGGGTGACTTCAAAAGCTTTGTGGCCGTCCCTGGACAAACAAACTTTCAAAAATCTGGAACAAGAAGAGCTGGCTCAAAAGTTTGATAGAGTTGCTTCGTCAAATAAATCGTTTTGTGACTGAACTTGCGAGAGGCGGAAATCCAGTAAGCTGGCTTCTTAGGGTCAGGATTCATAACCAGTAGATGACAGTTGCCGCAAGAGCTATGGCTGAGAGGAAGACCTGAGGACATCGGTCATAGCGAGTTG
>NZ_JBQGAA010000030.1:0-18632 GCF_056542585.1 Ruegeria sp. AB9
CGTCAACCGCGTCGACAACGCATACGGAGACAGAAACCTCGTCTGCACATGCCCCCCAATGGAAGAATACATGGACGCCGCAGAGTGAAACCAGCAAACCCCGCCGGGAAATCGGCGGGGTTTTTCGCCAATCGGAAACTCATGTTCTGATTTGAGCCCTTTTTGGATGTCGTTTTCGCCCAATGAAGCGTCTTTTACGCTTGCTGCAGGTGCGAAGGGACCATACCTCTGACCGCGGGACACCCCTCCCCAACGAGGGGCGTGTATCTGGAAGGGTAATACAGATGACTATTGAACAACCGGCAACGCGGCCGGCAAATCCGCGTTTTTCTTCGGGCCCCTGCGCCAAGCCCCCCACATTTGATCTGACCAAACTCGCCGATGCCGCGCTGGGTCGCTCGCACCGTGCCGCTATTGGCAAGGACAAGCTGAAGGCGGCCATAGAAGGCACGCGAGAGGTGCTGGGAATTCCGGCGGACTACAAGATTGGCATCGTTCCCGCCTCGGACACCGGCGCGGTTGAGATGGCTCTGTGGTCGCTATTGGGCGCGCGCAAGGTCGAGATGCTGGCGTGGGAGAGCTTTGGGTCTGGCTGGGTCACGGATGTGGTCAAGCAACTGAAGGTCGACGCCGAGGTGAAGACCGCGGATTACGGTCAGATCGTGGATCTGGCCTCGGTCGATTTCGCCAATGATGTTGTGTTTACATGGAACGGTACGACCTCGGGCGTGCGGGTTCCCAATGGCGACTGGATCGCGGATGACCGTCAGGGTCTGACGATCTGTGATGCGACGAGCGCCGCTTTTGCGATGGACCTGCCTTGGGACAAGCTGGATGTAACCACCTTCAGCTGGCAGAAAGTGCTGGGCGGTGAGGCTGCGCACGGAATGCTGATCCTCAGCCCCCGCGCGGTGGAACGGTTGGAAAGCTACACCCCCGCATGGCCGCTGCCGAAGATTTTCCGCCTGACCAAAGGCGGCAAGTTGATCGACGGCATCTTTACCGGGGCGACGATTAACACGCCGTCGATGTTGGCGGTTGAGGATTACCTGTTCGCGCTGGATTGGGCGCGTTCGGTCGGAGGGTTGCAGGGGCTGATCGCCCGTGCGGACGCCAATGCCGGTGCGGTACATGCGTTTTGTGCGCAGAATGACTGGATTGAAAATCTGGCCGAGGATGCAGCGACGCAATCCAACACATCCGTGTGCCTGAAGTTCGCCGACGCGCGCATTCAGGACGGTGCCGCATTTGCCAAGGCCGTGGCCAAGCGACTAGAGGCCGAGAATATCGCGCTGGATATCGGGGCCTATCGCGACGCGCCTGCTGGTCTGCGCATCTGGTGCGGCGGCACGGTCGAATCCTCGGATATCGAGGCGATGCTGCCCTGGCTGGGATGGGCCTTCGAGGCCGAGATTGCGGCACAAACCGAAGCTGCCTGACCTGTTTGCCGGGCCGTCTAAGGCCCGGACCTTCCATACAATTCAAGGACCAGAGAATATGGCCCCCAAAGTACTCGTATCTGACAAGCTTAGCGAAACCGCCGTGCAGATTTTCCGCGACCGTGGCATCGACGTGGATTTCATGCCCGATCTGGGCAAGGACAAAGATAAACTGGCCGAAGTGATCGGTCAGTATGACGGCCTTGCCATCCGTTCGGCCACCAAGGTCACGCCAACCATTCTGGAGAAGGCTGACAAGCTGAAGGTTATCGGTCGTGCCGGGATCGGCACTGACAATATCGACAAGGAAGCGGCATCAAAAAAAGGCGTGATCGTGATGAACACGCCTTTCGGCAACATGATCACTACTGCAGAACATGCGATTGCGATGATGTTTGCCGTGGCGCGGCAAATCCCCGAGGCCAGCACCTCGACCCATGCGGGCAAATGGGAAAAGTCTAAATTCATGGGGATCGAACTGACCAATAAGACCCTCGGAGTAATTGGTGCGGGGAACATTGGTGGCATCGTATGTGAACGCGCTCTTGGCCTGAAGATGAAGGTCGTCGCTTATGATCCCTATCTGGGCGCAGAGAAAGCCGCGCAAATGGGTGTCGAAAAGGTTGAGCTGGACGAATTGCTGGCCCGTGCCGACTTCATCACCCTGCACGTGCCGCTGACGGATCAGACCCGCAATATTCTGAGCCGGGAGAACCTCGCCAAAACCAAAAAAGGCGTGCGCATCATCAACTGCGCCCGTGGTGGTCTGGTTGACGAGGACGCTCTGGCCGAAGCGCTGCAGTCCGGTCAAGTCGCCGGTGCCGCCTTTGACGTTTTCAGCGAGGAACCGGCAAAGGAAAACGCCCTGTTCAACCTGCCAAACGTGGTTTGCACACCGCACCTTGGGGCAGCGACGACCGAGGCGCAGGAGAATGTTGCGCTGCAGGTTGCCGAGCAAATTTCGAACTATCTGCTGACTGGCGCTGTCGAGAACGCACTGAACATGCCCAGCGTAACGGCGGAAGAAGCCAAGGTCATGGGGCCGTGGATCAAGCTGGCGGGTCATCTTGGCAGCTTCATCGGCCAGATGACAGATGAGCCGGTCAAGGCGATCAATATCCTGTACGATGGTGTTGCCGCTGAAATGAACCTCGCGGCGTTGAATTGCTCAGTGGTCGCCGGGATCATGAAAAAGTTCAACCCAGAGGTAAACATGGTTTCGGCCCCGGTTGTCGCCAAAGAGCGCGGGATCAAGATCTCGACCACCAATCAGGACAAAACGGGTGTGTTCGAGGGCTATATCAAAGTCACCGTTGTGACCGACAAGCGCGAACGTTCGATTGGTGGCACCGTGTTCAGCGACGGCAAACCGCGCTTTATCCAGATCAAAGGCATCAATATCGATGCCGAGGTTGGTGCCCATATGCTCTATACCACCAACGAGGATGTTCCGGGCATCATCGGTGCTCTGGGTCAGACCATGGGTGAGAACAACGTCAACATCGCGAACTTTACTCTCGGGCGGTCCGAGGCCGGAGGTGAGGCGATCGCATTGCTCTATGTCGACGAACCAGTTCCGGCCGAAGCGCGGGCCAAGCTGGCGGAAACGGGTCTGTTCACACAGATCAAGCCGCTGGAGTTCGATGTCGCCTGACGCGGCCTGTTGAGTTTGAGAAACAGTTCAGGACCCGGTTATGCGAATACCCGGGTCCATTGTTCTCTCAAGACGCAATCTGGGGCACAAGCGAGCTGAACCTTACCAGCGGAGGATGTCCATGACACAGCCTGTCTATGTTATCGGTGATCTGCATGGGCAGGTGGCTGAACTGGAACGCGCGCTGTCTCTGATCCAAATCGATGGCGGCCCTGATGTTCAGATTGTGTTTCTGGGTGATTACGTGGATCGCGGCCCTGACAGTCGCGGGCTGATCGACCGTCTGATTGCGGGACGCGACGCTGGCCAAAACTGGATCACTCTGCTGGGCAATCACGACCGAATGTTCGCCTGGTTCATGGAAGACATACCGCGCCATGATCCGCATTTGCTTGTCGGGTATCATTGGCTGCATGAAAGGCTGGGCGGGATCGAGACCCTGCTCAGCTATGGGGTCGAATTCGAAGGCCAGATCCGTCTGGAAGACCTGCATCAGAAGGCGCAGGTGGCCATACCGAAGTCGCACCTGACTTTTCTGCGCGATCTGGTCCTGATGCATCAGACGCCCGAGCTTGCCTTTGTTCACGCAGGAATTCGTCCGGGCGTGCCGCTTAATGAACAGCGCGCAAGTGATCTGGTCTGGATCAGGCAGGATTTTCACAACCATCGAGGTCCGCATCCCAAGTTGGTTGTGCACGGCCACACCCCTGTTGATCGGGCAACGCATTATGGCAATCGCGTCAATCTGGATACGGGGGCCGGGTACGGGCGCCCTGTGGGGGTGGCCGTGTTCGAAGGGCGGACCTGCTGGGAATTGACCGATCAGGGCCGCATCCTGTTGACCCCCTAAATCAACCCGCTCGGCCAAGACACTGGAGATCGAATATGTATGTCGCCACTTTGCTGACCAATCCGGCGGCGCCTTCGCTGGACCGTGCCCTGCCCGAGACGCTGCGCAACGCGTGGGGCGGTGGGGATGTTCTGTGGCTCAGCCCAGATGAAGCGGCTGAGTTTTCGCTGAACGATTTGCCCGACAACCGTTGGGATGCTTGGGCGGACCTGCAGGGGATGGGTGTGGACCTGATCGTGCAACCTGCACTTGGACGGCGCAAACAGATGCTGCTGGCCGATATGGACAGCACGATGATCCAGCAGGAATGCATTGATGAGCTGGCGGATGAGGCCGGCGTTGGTGAGCGGGTAAAAGACATCACGGCCCGGGCCATGAATGGAGAACTGGATTTCGAAGGTGCCCTGATCGAACGGGTCGGTTTGCTCAAAGATCTGGACGAAAGCGTCATCGACAAAGTTCTGCATGAACGGATCACCCTGATGCCCGGCGGAATGGAATTGCTGGCAACGATGCGGAAGAATGGCGCGTTCGCCGCGCTGGTGTCCGGTGGTTTCACGGCCTTTACCTCGCGGGTGGCGGAGTTGCTTGGTTTCGATGAAAACCGCGCCAATACACTGCTGGCTGAGGACGGCAAGCTGACGGGTGATGTGGCGCGACCCATTTTGGGGCGCCAAGCCAAGATCGAAGCGCTGGAACAGATTTCTGCGCGGCTTGGGTTGACTGAAAAGGACGTGATTGCCGTAGGTGACGGGGCCAATGATCTTGGAATGCTGGGTCGTGCCGGAACCGGTGTGGCGCTTCACGCAAAACCATCCGTGGCCGCGAAGTGCGACGTGCGTGTGAATCACGGCGACCTTACGGCGCTGCTGTACCTGCAAGGATACAGCCGCGCTGAGTTTACAGGGGTCTAGAGGGGCTTCCTTTTATTTAACATTTATGTTAAATAATGGTCATGAGCACGCTTCTGACCACTTTTTCCGCTTTGTCCGACGCAACCCGGTTCTCGATTGTCGAGCAACTGATGGAGCACGGTGAATTGCCAGCGGGCAATCTGATTGAAGGGCGTGGAATGTCCGGCGCTGCGATCTCACGCCACCTCAAGGTACTGCGCGAGGCGGGGTTGGTGCAGCAGCGTGTGCAAGGCACACAGCGGATGTATTCCATCCGATCCGAAGGGTTGCGGGCGATTGCCGACTGGACGATTTCCAAGCGGCAATTCTGGGAGAGCAGCCTCGATCGTCTGAGCGATATTATCGAAAGGGAGAATTCATGGCCGACCTGAAACTGGAACGGGAATTCCCCGTCAGCCCCGAAGTACTGTTTGCGTGGATCAGCGACGGCACCAGATTGTTGCAATGGTGGGGGCCCGAAGGAATGCACGTGCCCGAGCACAACCTGGATTTCTCGCGCACCGGCCCTTGGTATTCGGTGATGGAGAATGGCGAAGGGCAGCAATACAAGGTCTCTGGCCACGTGACGCATGTCGATTCACCGAAGTCGGTTGGTTTTACATGGGGTTGGCATGACGATCAGGATCAGCGCGGCGCTGAAAGTCACGTGATCCTTTCCGTCTCTGCGACCGAAAGCGGTTCCAGACTGGTGCTGGACCACCGGGAACTGGTCGATGCTGAAGCTGCAGCAAACCACAATCAGGGCTGGACGTCTTCGCTGCGCAAACTCGAAGCACTTTGCAAATAGGTTTTCATCAGGGAGGAGCGTTATGCCCCAATTTTTGTTTGTCTATCACGGGGGTCACACACCAACCGACCCCGCCGAGATTGAGGCGACCATGGCCGCTTGGGGCGCATGGTTTCAGAGTATGGGCGAGGCATTGGAAATCCCCGGCAATCCCGTGGGTCAATCTTATACGGTTAGCAATGGCGGCGTTGTCGACAATGGCGGTGCGAACCCAGCCTCGGGCTTCACGGTGATCAAAGCCGACAGCATCGACGCCGCGACCGAGATGGCCAAGGGGTGTCCAATGGTGGTGAACGGTTCGGGCTCGGTCGAAGTGGCCGAGGTGCATGAAATCGAGATGTGAAGACCTTAGCCGGGGAATCCCGGCGCAGGTTTGATCACGCCGCATTCCAGCCCACGGCGGCTGTATTGTGTGGCGTTCATGAATTTGCGGGTGGCCGGGTGATCGGCCTCCAGCACGCCTAGGCTGACCAGAATGGCCGCGATGGCGCATTCGCTGGCGCGGGTGGTGCCATCGGTGATCTTCAGCGCAATGCCCAGGCGTTTTTCCGGGACAATGGCCACAAAAACGGCCTCAGCCCCGGTTTTGATGGCGACCCGCCCGTTCATGGCGCGCATCAGTTCTGTGCACGCGCGGGTTTCGCCCGCGACCAGTTCGGGATGTTTGACCATGGCAGAAACCAGTTGCGATGCCGCATCGCTGGACCGGTCGGATCGGTCTTCGGCTGAAGCAAACCATGCCATTGACCGGGCCAGACCCGTCAGCGATGTGGCGAAGTTCGGGGCCGAGCAGCCGTCGATTCCGTAGCCCGGGCTTGTCTCGCCCGTTGTTTCTTCGATGGCGGACAGGCAGGCCTGTTGTACCGGGTGGTCAATCTCAAGGTATTCCGGCCCTGCGCCCATGTGCTGGCCCAGAGTCAGAAAGCCGCAATGCTTGCCGGAACAGTTGTTGTGGATCTGGCAGGGCGTATCGTCGGCCAATATCAGTCGGTCGCGTGCAGCCGTATCCGCCGGTTCCTGCGGGCCGCAGCGCAAGTCGTGCTCGTTCAATCCCAGGTGATCCAGCCACGCTGTCACACGGTCCGTGTGGATCGCAGCCCCGTTGTGCGACGCGCAGGCCAGCGCGAGGTGTTCGCTAGTCAGCCCGTATTTTGCCGCCGCCCCTGACGTGATCAACGGTAACGCTTGAATCATCTTGGCGGATGACCGAGGGTAGATAATTGCCTGCGGGTCGCCCCAGCTGTGCACGATCTGGCCGGAGTCGTCACATATGACAGCGTGACCCAGATGCAGGCTTTCCAGCAGAGCACCACGCCAAAGTTCTGTCATGGGTACGGGCTGCGTCATCTGGACCTCCGAAATTTATGCGCAAAATTCTGCCAATCGCCCTTTCGCCTGTGGCGAAACCTGCGTTAGTGTGTGTATGTCGGCAATCATCGGAATACGCAAACTAATAGACGAACCGGCAGGGTTCGCAGCATGTCCGATGGGTATGAGGTAAGGGTCGAGCTAGGAGGCTGGACAATGGGATCAATGCTCGTTCGCACGATTGCGGGCCTGTGTGTGGCAGGCATCGCCGCGACTTCTGCAATCGCCCAACAGGCGACAAGCACAAACCGAGTTGCTGCAAAAACGGATTGGAGCGTATTCGTCGAAGACGATCCCACCGAATGCTGGAGCGTCTCTGCACCCAAAGAAACTGTGAACACCCGCGGTGGACGCGTGGTTTCTGTACGGCGCAGCGATATCCTGCTGTTTGTGTTCTATCGTCCAAATGCCGAGGTCAAAGGTCAGTTGACCTTTACCGGCGGCTATCCGTTTGCTGCGGGTTCTACGGTGAACCTGAACGTAGACGGGACCGAGTTCGAACTGTTCACCGAAGGCGAATGGGCTTGGGCCGCGTCGGATGCGGATGATGCCAAGATCATCACCGCCCTTAAGCGCGGGACCGAGGCCGTTCTGACCGCTCGGTCCGAACGCGGGACGCAGACGAAAGATACCTTCTCGTTGCTGGGCTTTACTGCCGCGATCGAAGACGCTGAGAAACGCTGCACCAACTGACCCCACGGTGGCATTTGTTGCCAAGGTCCCGCCTGATCGCGGGGCTTTTGACGTTTGGTTATCTGCCTGTTTTGATCCGTATCAAAGTTTCGAATGTGGCAATGTGAACTAAGTGGTTCAGTCACTGAGAGAGGATATCGTGATGAAGCAGAACACCTGGATCCCACTGATTTTGGTCGCATCTGTCGCTGTGCTGAGCGCTTGCGAGAAACAAACTGGATCCTACCCGATATCGGGCGAGCAATGTGGCCCCGAAGATCCTGTGCAGACACTAGACGCCAATGATTGCTATACACCGCCGCCGGTAAACTGATCACAAGGACCCGGCATGTTCATCGTGCCGGGTCCGTCGGCGCAGGAAACCTTTTGATCTTTGCGCAGGTTCCTATATAGAGGCGCATCCCAAGCCCGATTCCTTTGAGATACGCCAATGTCGCCCAAAGCGCCGATCACCCAAGACGTCTTGACCATCCCGCGCAAACTGCCCGAGGGGAAAGTGAACCTTGTCGGTCTTTCGCGCGACGGTTTGCGCGAAACATTGATTGAGCACGGCACGCCCGAGAAGCAGGCCAAGATGCGCACGGGGCAGATCTGGCAATGGATCTATCAATGGGGCGTGCGCGACTTTGCCCAGATGACCAATCTCGCCAAAGCATATCGTGCACAACTGGCCGAACATTTCGTGATTGAGATCCCTGAGGTGGTGACACGGCAGGTGTCCGAGGACGGCACTCGTAAATATCTGTGCCGGATCGCGGGCGGGCATGAGGTCGAGGTGGTCTATATCCCCGAGGATGATCGCGGCACGCTGTGCATCTCGTCTCAGGTGGGCTGCACGCTGACCTGTTCGTTCTGTCATACCGGCACTCAAAAACTGGTGCGCAACCTCACATCTGCCGAAATCGTCGGTCAGATCATGATGGCGCGCGACGATCTTGAAGAATGGCCGACCCCTGGCGCGCCCAAGGATGAAACCCGCCTGCTGTCGAACATTGTTCTGATGGGCATGGGTGAACCGCTCTACAATTTCGAAAACGTTCGCGATGCGATGAAGATCGCCATGGACCCCGAGGGGATTTCACTGTCGCGCCGTCGTATCACACTCTCGACTTCAGGCGTTGTGCCCGAGATCGCGCGCACGGCCGAGGAAATCGGGTGCCTGCTGGCGATTTCGTTCCACGCCACCACTGATGAAACCCGCGATGTTCTGGTGCCGATCAACAAGCGCTGGAATATAGAAGAACTGCTGCAGGCGCTGGCCAGCTATCCCAATGCTTCGAATTCCGAGCGGATCACCTTTGAGTACGTGATGCTGGATGGTGTGAATGACAGCGACGAGGATGCACATCGCCTGATCGATCACATCAAGCGCCACAACATTCCGGCCAAGATCAATCTGATCCCGTTCAACGAATGGCCCGGCGCACCCTACAAGCGCAGCTCGAACAACCGCATCCGGGCTTTTGCGAATATCATCTACCAGGCGGGTTATGCCTCGCCCATCCGAAAGACGCGGGGCGAGGACATCATGGCCGCCTGTGGTCAGTTGAAATCGGCCACGGAACGTGCCCGGAAATCGCGCAAACAGATTGAGGCCGAAACCGGTTTGAGCAGTTAAGGTCTGCCGTCCTGCAAGCCGGGCAACTGTACGGTTACTGCGGGACGCCGGGATCGCGCTTCGCTTGTCTCAGATCTCTCACTGCACGCCATAAGTGTGCTTGAAAACTTAATGTTTCAGATGCTGAAACCACATGCATAATTTGCTATGTTTGTTGCATCCGGCGTTGCTCTGTTTATCCTCAAATTGATGCACAAGGCAGTGAGATTACCGGACCAGAGCTGGCAAGTTATTCCGAGGCCGCTAGATTATTTAATTGCTGCCAAGTGGTGCTCAGGCAAACTGATTTTCAGGTGGGTCAAAATAATGGACTCGAAGCTTCTACGTATCTTCCAAAAAGGAACCGCTGCGATTCTTGGGCTTGTGCTTACAGCAGGGCTGGCAGCGGCTGACGGCGACAATGCCCATATCGCGATAGAGAACCCCGCTGAGTTGAGCAAAGAAGAGGCTGTGGCCCACTATCGCTCGCTGACCAAGCGCATGGCGCGTGGTTATGCAGCGGCGCAACTGGATCTGATCCTCAACTATCAAAGCTGGCCGCTGTTCAACGATGCGCCCTATATTTCGGCAACGCACGGCCAGCGGTTCGTGAACAGCTACGCCAATCGCATGGCCCATAACTATGCGACTTTGCAGGAGGGCGAAGAACTGCCAATGGGTTCGGTCCTGGCCAAGGACAGCATGACCGTAACGGATGAAGGTCGCATTCACCCTGGTGCCATGTTCATAATGGAAAAACTGGCAAAGGGGGCGAACCCGGATACGGCGGATTGGCGTTACATCATGGTCTTGCCGGATGGCTCGGTTTTTGGCGATACGATGGGTGACCGCGCCGATGAAGTTGTGTATTGCCATGTCTGTCATGAACAGGTGGCAGAACGTGACTATACGTTCTACGTTCCCGAAGAGTATCAGGCAGGCAACTGAGCCGGGTTACGCGGTTTCGCCCGGCAGTTTCAACTCGGTCGCCTCGCGGCGGCTGAGCTGTTCGCCTTGCTTTCGCCTGGATAGCACCTCACGAGCCAGTGCGTATTTCTCATCCTGCCAGAAGATCAGACAGCCATTGCAACCTTTGCCGCAGCAACCTTCGGTGCCGATGCGGTTGGTCTTGAACCGGCGTTCGTTGCCGTCTTCGCCGATTTTCTCGACCAGTTCATCCCGGCGGCGGGCATAGGCATTAGGGTTGTCGCGACCTGTTGTTTCCAGCCCCTGCACCAGTTTGTCAAAGCGAATGCGGCTCCAGTGCTCGTCGGTCAGAGCGCGTTCTTTGCGCAGCACGGAATAGACCGGGAAACGGGTGCGCAGGTCGTCGATGTCCTCGTGATCAAACAGGGTGAACGGCAGGCGGATGACGGTTTTCGTGCTGCCATGCACCACGTCCAGTCGCTTACCATCATTGGCGCGTTCAAAGTCATAGACCCGCAACAAAACCGTCTCGCGTGAGATCGGTGAGACGAAGTCCAACACATCACCCGGTTCCAGCTTGTTCTTTACTTCAACCAGAAATGCATCCTCGGTCACCTCGGTGACGATCCCCGCGTACTCCCACTGCGCTATTGATGCAGTGTGTTCGTAATCATGTGCGTAATTGGTCAGGCGACCCTCGTGGAAGGCCAGCGTGTAGCCCCTGTTTCCCACAGTTTCGAGTTCGCGCATATAGGGCTTAGGGTCCCAGTTTTCCGGGTCAGCGTTGTAGTCATCGATAGCCATGCGATAGGCGCGGGCAACGATGGCGGCATAGTATTCCGACTTGCCGCGTCCTTCGACCTTGAGGCTATCAATACCGATCTTCAGATACTCATCCAGTTTCGGCATGATGCAGAGATCGCGCGAGTTGAGGATATATGACCCCCGATCATCTTCTTCGATGGGCATCAGATCACCGGGCCGGCAACCCTCTTCCAGCAGGAACTCGAACAGGTCCGCGTTTTCCTCGGTGATGCGTAGTTCCTGGTGCGTGCCGTCCTTGAGGCGCAGTTTCAGCCCATAGTTCCAGCGACAGGAATTGGCGCAATTGCCCTGGTTTGCGCCGCGCTCTGCCATGAAGTTCGACAACAGGCAGCGGCCCGAATAGGTCATGCACATGGCACCGTGAACAAACGCCTCAAGCTTGATGTCCGGGCACTTCTCGCGAATCGCGACCAATTCTGGGTATGAGACTTCGCGCGCCAGAACCACCAATTCCGCCCCCTGATCCTGCCAGAACTTCACCGACAGCCACGAACAGATGTTGGCCTGGGTCGAGATATGCAGCGGCAGTTCGGGGGCCCGTTCGCGGACATACTGGAATACGCCGGGATCGGCGATGATCAAGCCATCGGGCTTCACCTTGCGCACTGTGTCGATATATTCGTCCAGTTTCGGGATGTCTTTGTTGTGCGAAAACAGGTTCAGCGTCAGATAGGCGCGCCGGCCATGGCTGTGGCAGAACTCGACCCCTTCGATCACTTCTTCCAGTGAAAACTCGGACTTGGTGCGCAGTGACATGTCGGGCGTGCCCAGATACACCGCATCTGCCCCGTAAAGGACGGCGAGTTTCAGCTTGCGAAGATTGCCCGCAGGCATCAGCAATTCGGATCTGGACTGGGTCATGGTGCTACCTGACAAAGGATCAAGGCGGCCTTCTACGCCAAATGCTTCGAGTCCAAAACCCCGTTATCTGCGACGGAATCGCGCTGTCCCTATGACCTCGACCAGTTGCTGGCGCACCGGCTCTGGTTGCGCCTCGACCGCGTTCAAGACCTCGCGCAGCTCGGCGCGCAGCCCGTGCATCTGGTCGATCAGTGAAATCATCATCGACAGTGCATCGGCCTCCATGTCGTATTGCTCGTGCAACTCGCAGGCCAGTTCCAACCGGGCAACGTCGATTTTGTGATAGACCAGCCCTTGGTCCGATTGCTCGGGGATCACAATCTCGGCCGCCAAATACTCGGTCAACCGGTCCGAAGTCAGGCGTGCAACGGCTTCGATCAGTTCCTTCTCGGTCAGGCTCATGACGGCATTCCTTTCCGCGGATCATAGCTGTGCGTTTCGCGCCAGGTTTCCATGAACTGTTTCAGGTTGTCATCAATTGTATCAGGCATCGAGACGGTCAGTTCGATCAACTGATCTCCGCGCTCGGACGAGCCGCGTTTCTTGACCCCTTTGCCCCGCAACCGAAGCGTTTTGCCACTGCTTGTTCCTGCCGGGACCCTGACATTCACGCCGCCGTCAATGGTTGGGGCTGGGACCTTTCCACCCAGAATGGCCTCGTCAATGGTAATGGGCAGCGTGATGTGGATGTCGTCGCCCTGACGGTCAAACACCGGATGTTTGGCGACTGACACAGTCACCAGAGCATCGCCCGGAGGGCCTTCGCCGTATCCCGGAGCCCCTTTGCCCCGCAGACGGATGGTCTGACCATCGGTGATGCCCGCCGGGATCTTTACCTCGATCCGGTCGCCGTCGGGCAGGGTCAGCTTCTGGCTGGCCCCGAAGACGGAATCCAGAAAGCTGATCTGCAGTGAATAGTTCAGGTTATGACCCGGTGCGTGAAACTCCTGCGTGCGTTGTCCGCCAAAGCCACCGCGGCCACGCATGAACTCGGCGAAGATGTCGGACATATCGTCCGGGTCCGCCTGACGTCCGCGATAGGGGTTTCCGGGGGCTTCAGCGTATTCCCGGTAATACTGCTGTTGCGGGCGTTCCTGACCGGATGCGTCAATCTCACCATTGTCGTAACGCGCGCGTGTTTCAGGGTCTTTCAGCAGGTCATAAGCAGCGGCGGCGGCTTTGAACTTCGCCTCAGCCTCGGCATCGCCGGGTTTCAGATCCGGATGGCATTCCTTGGCGATGCGCCGATAGGCTTTTTTGATCTCGGCGGCGCTGGCGTCCTTCGAGACACCAAGAACGGTGTAGGGATCGTCGCTCATCTCACTCTCACGGGTCAGGGACAGGTCTGATCTTGATGAATGTGTTCTACCATGCGATTTCAACGGGACAAAAGGAAGAGGCGATTGAATTGCCTCGTAAAATCCTGCAGCTCTGATAACATCTGCATGTTTCTACTTGTTGATTGACGGAGACCGCCGCATGTCGCGCAGAATAAAATCCGCTCTGGCTCTACTGGCTGGGAATGCCATTGGGTTGTTGCTTGCCTCGCTGATATTGTCCGGATTTGCGATCAGGCCGATCTCGTTCATTGTGGTGGTGATTGTCTTCACTGTCGTGCAGGTCGTGGCTGAGCCCCTGATCCTGAAACTGGGAGAAAAGAAAGCACCGGCCCTGAAGGGTGGGATCGCTTTGATCGTGACTTTTGTGGGGCTTTTGGTGACCGACCTGATCACTGCCGGGCTGACCGTTGGCGGTGTCTCGAACTTGCTGGCGGCAACGCTGTTGGTCTGGCTGGGGGCGTTGATCGCCAGCGTCGTGCTGCCGATCTACGTGTTCAAAGAACTGCGTGGGCCTAAGACGTAATCACACAGCGTTCAGGCTGGCTTCGATGGCCTGCCACAGCTCTTCCACAGGTTCGCATCCGACGGACAGGCGGATGAAGGCCGGATCAACATCGTCGCCCCAACGCGCGCGGCGCTCGGCCGAGCTGTGTACGCCTCCGAAAGATGTGGCGGGGCGTAGAAGGGGGCAATTGTTGATGAAGGCTTCGGCTTTGTCTTCGCTTTTCATTGTCAGGGACAAAAGAAATCCGAACCGCGTGGTCTGTTCCTGCGCCAGCTTGTGCGACGGGTCACTGGCCAGCCCGGGGTAACGAACCTGTTTCACCGCAGGATGCGTCGCCAATCGTTCGGCCAGTATCTGAGCTGAACTGCACATTCGGTCGAACCGAACATCCAATGTCTCAAGCCCTCGATGCAGCAACCATGCTTCGTGTGGCCCGGGAATCGAGCCGGACACTTTACGCCATTCCTGGACCCGTTCCATGATGTCGCTGTTGCGGCTGGCCACATGACCCATCAGCATGTCGGAATGCCCGCCCATCGCCTTGGTATCGGACGAGACCACTACATCGATGCCCAGATCCAGAGGGCGCTGACCCAGCGGTGTCATCGTCGTATTGTCGGCAATGGTCACGCCCCCGGCGGCCCGTACCTGATTTGCCACTGTTGTAAGGTCGATCATGTCCAGCCCGGGGTTCGAAGGGCTTTCGACGAACACTACATCGAACCCGTCAAAACCACCGTCGGTAAATGCGGTGGTAGGGCGTTCCTCAACAACCACACCCAGACGCGACAGGAACCGATCTGCCAACAGACGCGTCACGTAATAACCATCGGACGGAACCAGCAGGCGTGACCCGGAATGCAACGTGGCAAACAGTGCCGCCGAAATCGCAGCCATGCCAGAGGGGAAACTGAGGCAAGGCGCGTCTTCCAAGTGTGACAGGACATGCTCCAGATGCACCCAGGTCGGATTGTCGACCCGGCCATAACTGGCCTGACCGTCGGGGGCGCCTGGCAGATGGAACATACTGCTTTGGGTCAGCGGCAGAGCTACAGGGTCGCCCTTGCTCAGGGCGTTCCCGCGCAGATGAAGCATTTCTCCGGTTTTAGGGGTCATTTTTTAACGCCCCGGAATTTCGTCGCGAGGTGGGGCGGGTTCCCAGTTTTCGATGATTTCGACCGCTTCTTGCGCCGTGTCCACAAAGCGGAACAGGTCAAGATCCTCGTCCGAGATGGTGCCGGCATCGGCCAGTGCTTCCCAGTTTATGACCTTCTCCCAGAACTCACGTCCAAATAGCAGGAAAGGAACACGATCCATCCGGCCAGTCTGAATCAGGGTGAGGGATTCGAACAGTTCATCCATGGTGCCGAAACCGCCAGGGAAGATCGTGATTGCGCGGGCACGCATCAGGAAGTGCATCTTGCGGATGGCGAAATAGTGGAAGTTGAAGCTGAGATCAGGTGTCACATACAGGTTCGGGGCTTGTTCGTGCGGCAGAACGATATTCAAGCCAATGGAGCAGCCGCCCGCGTCCTGTGCGCCACGGTTGCCTGCCTCCATCACACCGGGGCCGCCACCCGTGACGATCACGTTTTCGCGGCAGCCAGTCTCGTTCGACTTCACGGTCATTAGCCGGGCGAACTCGCGCGCCTCATCATAATAGGTCGACAGGCCAGCCAGCGTTTCGGTCCGTGCGGTGTGTTTCTGCGAAGGCTCGGGTATACGCGCGCCGCCGAACATCACGATGGTCGAGGTGATCTCACGCTCGCTCATGATCATCTCGGGCTTCAATAATTCCAGTTGCAGGCGCACCGGGCGCAACTCGTCCCGGCACAGGAACTCGTCATCGGCAAAGGCAAGGCGATAGGCGGATGAACGCGTCTGCGGCGTGTCCGGCACTTCGCTCGCGGTCGAGCGGTCGGTCTGCGCATCGCGAAACGGGCTGCGGCGGTCTTCTCTCATGGGTGATCGATCCCTGCTTGCGTGTTTTTCAAACAGCTATAGGGTTCGCGGGCAGAGTGCCAGTCACGGAAGTACAAGAATGAATTGGAAGAGCGAAATATCAGCTGCGCAGAATCGCATCGCCGGGCATGCGCAGGTGACGCCGGTGATCGAGAGCCAAATTCCAGGCTATCCGATTGACCTGAAGCTGGAACACATGCAGCACACCGGCAGTTTCAAGGCGCGGGGTGCGTTCAATACCTTGCTCAGCCTGGATGTGCCAGAGGCTGGTGTCGTGGCTGCGTCGGGCGGAAACCACGGTGCAGCGGCGGCCTTTGCCGCGCAGGCGCTGGGCTATCCGGCCAAGATTTTCGTGCCCGAACTGGCGGGCCCATCCAAGATCGCGTTGATCCGGCAATCCGGCGCGGATCTGAGCGTTGTGTCCGGCGAATACGCCAACGCGCTGACACAGGCACAGGCCCATGAGACCGAAACCGGAGCGATGCAGATACATGCCTATGACGCACCAGCCACGGTGGCGGGGCAGGGAACCTGCTTTGCGGAATGGGATGCGCAGGGTCTGCAAGCAGACACGGTTCTGGTCGCTGTCGGCGGTGGTGGCTTGATCGCTGGGGCTTTGGCCTGGTTCGACGGAGCGCGTAAGGTTGTGGCGGTCGAGCCTGCAACCTCTTGTGCGCTGAATGCCGCATTGAAGGCCGGTGAGCCGGTGGACGTTTCAGTTTCCGGCATTGCGGCAAATGCATTGGGTGCGCGAAGGATCGGGCAAATTTGTTTTGACCTCGCGCAGGGCATGAGCTCGGTTCTGGTATCGGACGATGCTATCGCGGCGGCTCAGAAGTCGCTGTGGCAGGCGCATCGCATTCTGGTGGAACCAGCGGGTGCAACTGCGTTGGCGGCCCTGACTTCTGGCGTGTACCAACCCGAAACCGGGGAACGCGTGGCCGTTCTGGTATGCGGTGCGAATATTGCACCGGACCCGCTTGCAGGGTGAAATATCGGGTTGTGGATGGGCATAGTGAATTTTATCTATAATTCATGACCGCTACGATTTCCGACACGATTTACCAAAACCTCAGCCAGCAGATCATCACCGGAGAGCTGGTCGCCGGCGAGAAGTTGCGGCAGGATCATATTGCCCGCGATTTCGACACCAGCCACGTACCAGTGCGTGAAGCCCTGTTGCGACTCGAGGCACATGGATTGGCGCGGCACGAGCCACGCCGGGGAATGCGTGTCACTGCGCTTGATCCGGCAGAGGTCCGCGAAGTGATTGAAATGCGCGTGGCGCTGGAAACTCTGGCGCTACAGCAATCCGTGCAGAATATGTCTCCGGTCGCATTGGAAAAGATCGAAAAAGCGCGCATCGCGTGTGACGAGGCGCGGTCAATGCCGCAATGGGAGGCGTTGAACAGAACGTTCCATCGCGCCATCCTGACACCTTGCGGTCTGCCCCGACTGCTGCACGCCATCGACGATCTGCATATCGCGAGCGCTCGTCACTTGTTTGCGCATTGGCGGTCGAAATGGGTGCAGCAGGTTGACAAAGATCATGCGGCGCTTGTTCAGGCGCTCAGGCGCAAGGACCTGAGTACGGCAAAAGGCATCCTGACCCGTCATATACGCCGCGCCAGCTGATTCCAGGCCTTTCAGACGCAAAATGGCCCATGTTCGTCGCATTGCGCCAAGGGTCCGGCTTGCGTATAGGCCAAATCAACATGAACAGATTCTGTAGGGAGACGCCCCATGTCCAACGCGCAACTGGAAGCCGCCATCGAAGCCGCCTGGGAGGCGCGCGACACAATCACACCCGCGACTACCGGTGAACAACGCGAAGCGATCGAGGACACGCTGAACGCACTGGACAGCGGGTCGCTGCGGGTTGCGGAAAAGCTGGAGAGCGGCGACTGGCATGTGAACCAGTGGGCCAAGAAGGCGGTTCTGCTGGGCTTCCGAATCAAGGACATGGAAATCCAGTCGGGTGGACCTCAAGCTGGTGGATGGTGGGACAAGGTGGACAGCAAGTTCGCCGGTTGGGGCGAAAATCAATGGCGCTCGGCCGGATTTCGCGCGGTTCCGAACTGCGTCGTTCGCAAGTCGGCCTATATCGCACCGGGCGTTGTGCTGATGCCGTCCTTCGTAAATCTGGGCGCCCATGTGGATGAAGGCACTATGGTCGACACATGGGCCACCGTTGGTTCGTGCGCGCAGATCGGTAAGAATGTGCACCTGTCGGGCGGTGTTGGCATCGGCGGTGTGCTGGAGCCGATGCAAGCTGGCCCGACCATCATCGAGGATAACTGCTTTATCGGCGCGCGTTCAGAAGTTGTCGAAGGCTGCATCGTCCGTGAAGGATCGGTTCTGGGAATGGGCGTGTTCATTGGCAAATCCACCAAGATCGTGGATCGCGAAACCGGTGAAGTCACGTATGGCGAAGTACCGCCCTATTCTGTGGTCGTCGCGGGCTCGATGCCGTCCAAGAACAATATCAGCCTGTATTGTGCCGTGATCGTGAAGCGAGTGGATGAAAAGACCCGGTCGAAAACCGGAATCAACGAGTTGCTGCGGGACTGATCGTTCAAGTTGAACAAAAAAGGCCGGAGCAAATCTGCTCCGGCCTTTCTTTTTTGTGAGGGGGTCGCACAAGGCGAAACCAATCCCTAGCCGCAGTCTGTCTTGAGCACGTGGCTTAGCTCAGACGACCATCCTTTGTGGGTCAGCGGTTTTCACCCTGCATAGCGTCAACTTCCGAGTTTCCTGCGTTCGTTTCCGCGCCTTCGTTTTCGCCGCCGCCTTCGTTTTCGCCGCCGCCTTCGTTTTCACCGCCGCCTTCGTTTTCACCGCCGCCTTCGTTTTCACCGCCGCCTTCGTTTTCGCCGCCGCCTTCGTTTTCGCCGCCGCCTTCGTTTTCGC
>NZ_JBQGAA010000031.1:0-17941 GCF_056542585.1 Ruegeria sp. AB9
GGTCAGCCAATAAAGGTCGCTCATGTCACCGCTCCGTTTTTCAAAACGTGAATCACGTGGCACAACGAAAATCAATGCATCCTGACCCTAGCTAAGAAGGTCAATGGTCGAAAATTTGCGACAGATCCATTAGCAGACCGGACCCTTTCGGGTTCAAATTTCGGCCGCAGTAACGATAATCTCAACCTTCAATTCCGCACGAGCCAACTTGGCCTCTCCGCAAGCGCGGGCGGGTGCATGACCGGTTTCGACCCATGCATCCCAAACGGCGTTCATCTCAGCGAAATCCTTCATGTCTGCCAGCCAGACAACGGCTTGGAGAATGTGGTTCTTGTCAGACCCGGCCTGTTCCAGCAACGCGTCGATCCGCGAAAGGCAGTCTCGGGTTTGGTCGGCAACAGATTCGCCCGCCCCGACTTGCCCACACAGGTAGATTGTGCCGTTGTGTTTGACGATCTTGCTCATGCGTTGGCCGGTTTCCATGCGGGTTATGGTCATTTTTAGTATTCCTGCTGTGTGTGTTGACGAGATTGAGCTACAGAACTTTTCGGTCATATCGATCAATACGAAAAGCATTCAGCGCGAAGCGGGATTGCCCTTTCAGAACCAGATCTGCCATGACCTGCCCAACCACTGGGCCCATCTGGAACCCATGAGCAGAAAAGCCAAAAGCATGAAAGGCGCGGGCGGCGTTAGCAGCAGGTCCGATCACCGGCAAATTGTCTGGCATATATGCTTCGAGCCCCGCCCACATGCGGTTGATGGCAGCACGACGCATGATTGGAAAGAAATCAACCGTTGTGCGTGCAGCACCCACCAGTTTTGAATAGTCCAGCCGGGTCCGATTGTTGGAACGATCAGCAAAGCCTTTGGCCCCACCGCCGATCAGAACGGTGCCATTTTCAAACTGCTTGAAGCTAAGCTGCCGACTGACGGCACCTACGACAGGCTTGGCAAAATGCGGCATTCGGGCAGTGATCATCAGCATTGGTGCAGCGTGGCTGAGGGGAACATTGTCGCCGATCATCAGCGCGATCCTGTCGGCCCATGCGCCAGCGCAATTTACAACCGTGCCGGCCTCTAATCGGGTCGTCGTACCCTGCGCCAGCCAGCTATCTCCGATCCGGCGCAGGCCAAGCAGCTCTTCACCTTCGACGATCCGGGCTCCGTGGCGTTCTGCGGCAAGGCGGAACGCATTGGTCGCCATGTACGGGATAGCATAGCCATCCAGATCAGAGATCACCCCGCCCACGCAATCAGGATTCACATGTGGCAATCGTTCGCGCAATTCATCGCGGGAAATGATGCGTTCATATCTGTGACCTTCGGACTGCATCATCGCTTGGCGCGTGCGCAGAGTTTCCATGTCTTTTTCGCCAACGGCGATATTTATCAGACTCTGGCGACGAAACCCGGTGTCATGGCCCAGATCCTCCGACAGAGTTTGCCACATCTCCATCGAGCTCTTGGACAAAGGGACCTCGGCGATATCCCGCCCCAACAACCGCACGCCGCCCGCGTTTACACCGGAAGCATGGCGCGCGATATAGTCCTTTTCCAGAACAACTACGGACGCGCCTTGACGCGCCAGGTGATAAGCGGTCGCACATCCCTGAATGCCGCCCCCGATGATGAGTACGTCCGCGTTCATTCCGCTGCCCCTGCTGAGGCCGAATGGAACTGGCTCAGTTCGTCAAGCGTCAGCAACCGCTGCGGACTGCGCAGGCGATAATACCCGATTGTCTCGGGAGGATCGTTTCGCCACTCCGACAGCAACGCAGCCACGACATGTCCGCATTGGCGACCCTGACAGGGTCCCATTCCACAGCGGGTCTGCATTTTGAGCGCGTTTGGGTCCCTTGCGCCCTGATCAAAACCCGCACGCAACTGTTCAAGGCTTTGTTCTTCACAGCGGCAGACCACTGTTGTTGGGTCGGTTGGCAGGCGCAAGGCCTTGGTCGGCCGATACAGCCGATCGATGAACGCACGAAACGGTGTCATCCTGTCCAGGGCAGCCAGATCAGTGGCAGCCGCGCGATCCCGTTCTGCAAGCGTCAGGCGACCCAGCCGGTGAAGAACGTTCAATGCCGCCAAGCGTCCGGTGAAACGTGCGCCATCCGCACCGACAATCCCGGCCCCATCCCCGGCGACCGAGATGTGTGGGACTGAAGATTGACCAAATGCATCCGTCTTTACCTGCCAGCACAGTTGCTGCCGATTCCACTTATGATCCAGATCCATGGCGCGGGTCATGTTCAGGTTGGATTGAACCCCATGATGAAGAAAGATTGTGGGCGCTGCGATGTCGTGAGTTTTGCCAGCAGCGGTGAACCGTAAGCCTGTGGCGCGGCCATTGCCAAGAACCTGCAGCGCACTGGCACCTCTATAAGTTTTCACTCTGGCCCTTCGGATTTCCCGCAAAAGGGTCAGCCCTTTTTTCAACAAGGGTAAACAGCGCAGGGCGCGAGGCAGCATTGGGGCCGCGACAAGATAGTTGTGCCACGGGGTGGTATCTACTAACGCAGCCACCGGCACACCAAGCCTGAGGTATTGCGCAACGATCAGGTAAAGCAGCGGACCGGATCCGGCAAAGATGGCCCCTTCGGCGACGGTGGCGTCGGATTTGAGCATCACCTGCGCAGCACCGGCGGTCATCACGCCGGGCAAAGTCCAACCGGGAATTGGCATGGAACGCTCCATTGCGCCCGGGCATACAATCATTTCCCGGCACTGCAACTCATGCGTCTCGCCCTTGCGGGAAAACAAAATTCGGCCGTCATCACCGGCGTGCCAAACGTCGGCCTGGGAAAAATGAGTGGCGTCGGCTTTTTCGAACGCCTCAACCAATGCCGCGCCTTCGGTGTATTCGGACCCGAGTTTCCGTGCGTCGGGTAATGGGCTGTTTGCTACAGCACGATAGATTTGCCCTCCTGCTTGCACTCCGCGGTCCAGGACCGCAACACTGACGCCAGCTTGCGCCAGTTCCACAGCAGCAGACATGCCCGCTGGCCCAGCGCCGATAATGGCGCAGTCAAAGGCTTGCATCTTTTGCCTCAGTCGTTTCCTCGATGATTTGCGTTGCAACAACCATACCGTCGGCAACCAGCCTCAGGCAGGCTTGCTGATTAGGCAAACCGTCAATCTCTACCATGCATTCAAAGCACACACCCATGGCGCAATAGGCGCTTCGGTCTTCGCCCGACAAAGCTGCCTTCCGGGTGATTGTGTGATCGTTCACTGCCATGGCTGACCAGACTGACTGGCCAGCGTAGGCCTCGACCAGCTCACCATTCACCGTCAGCTGGACCCGTTCATCTTTGGAACTGCGTAAGGATCGAAACATCTGCGGGCTCCGGTTAAGGTTTTGGGCGGGAAAGGAGCCGGGAGGAAGCTCCTTTCCCTTGGTCAGGGCCGATCCGGTTTAATTACCAATCTTATCCAGGATCGACTGACCCCAATCCTGACCGACATCTTCGAGGACCTGCGGCCAAACCTGCGCACGAACATGTTCAGCGGTTGCAGCCAGTTCCTCATCACTGAGCGATACGATCGTGGCGCCATTATCAGCCAGTTTTTGTTCAAACGCGCCTTGATCTGCCTCGGCTGTTTCCCAGCGCTTGGCTTCGAATGCGACTGCCGCCTGTTCCAGCGCGGCACGGTCTTCATCACTTAGTTCGGCCAGCGTTCCCGAGTTGACGATCATGTACCAAACTTCGAAATGTGTGTTCACCGGCACATAGGTGGTGGTCACGTCGCGGAACGAGGCATAATAGCCTTCAGCACCCGAGCCCACGACACCATCGACCACGCCGGTTTGCACCGCGGTGAATGCCTCGGAAAACGGGATCGGCGAAGAAATGTACCCCAGAGCATCTGCGGTCAGCTGAAAGCTCTTGATACCGGGGACACGAACCTTGATGCCTTTGGCTGCAGAGGGATCACCAGGGTTCACGGCGTCGGTGTTCAGGGCGACACCGCCGAAATAGACCGGATAGGCTGCCAGCATGGTGATGTCCTGCTTGGCATACAGCTCTTTCATCGCGTCATAGATGGCACCGCCGGGGCCGTAGATCTGCTTGGCCTCGGCCCAATTGGCAGCCACATAGGGAAAGGCCGAGATCTGCATACGCCGATCCACTGCGGTGGCAGCGGGCTGTACGGCCATGTCGATAGCACCAACCGAGATGCGTTCCTGCACCGAGGTATAATCACCCAGCGCCGAAGCCGGGAACAGGTTCAGCTCAAGCGACCCATCTGTTGCAGTCTTCAAATCATCGGCAAAAACACGCAGTTCGTTGTCAATGGTTGCGCCCTGCGGGCGGATATGACTGATTTTCAGCGTCTCTGCCATCGCCATACCGGCCGTTGCAGTCAGCGCTGCAGCAACGCAGGTGGATTTCAGGAAGTTCATCATTAGGTTGTCTCCTCCAGGTGGATGATGAGTAGGGTTGAACGGTTCGGAATTCGATTTGTCAGTAGCCAAAGAAGCGGGGCAGCCACATCGACAGATCCGGCCAGAAGCTGGTCAGGAACACCACCGGCAGATAGCCCAGCAAAATGAGGGTCATGGCAGGACGAATGACCTTGGTCACCGGCACTTGTCCGATGCGGGCGCCCAGATACAGGATCGAGGCATAGGGCGGTGTCACCCCGCCCATAGCGGTATTGACGCCCATGATCGCAGCGAATTGGATCGGGCTGACGCCAATGGCCTGCATCAACGGCAGCAAGAGCGGGGCGATCAGGATGATGGCAGTGACGTCATTGACCACCATGCCCACCAGAAACAGCAAGATGTTGATCAGCACCAACAGCAGCGCCTTGTTTTCAGTGATGGCAAAGATCGCCTGAACGATGGCCTGCGGTACACTTTCCAGCACGAACATCTGCGACAGGATCATCGAAAACAGGATCATCAACATGATCGCGCCGACAGACGTGGCGGCCTCTTTGCCGGCTCCGAAGAAGGTGCGAACGTCCAAGCCCTTGTAGATCAGAAAGCCAACCGGGATAGCGTAGATCACTGCCACAGCAGCAGCTTCTGTCGGGGTCATGATGCCGCCGTAGATGCCGCCCAGAATAATCACGGGCATCAGCAGCGCCGGGGTCGCCTTTAGCCCACGGCTGGTGGCTTCGGCCACAAATTCGGCCCCTTTGGGCGCTTCGTTCAGCTGCAACGGGAACTTGCGGGCCATTCGGATATTGACCACCGAGAAGCTTGCCATGATCAACAAACCAGGACCAAGCGTGGCCAGAAAGCAGGCAAGGATCGACGTATCGGTGACCCAGCCATACACGATCATGGTAACAGAAGGTGGGATCAACAACCCAAGCAGAGAAGCATTGGCGATCAAGGCCGTGGCGTATTCGCGGGGATAACCCTGTTTCTCCATCTCGGGGATCAGCAGCGGGCCAATGGCCGCCACCCCAGTCAGACCAGAACCCGAAATGGCCCCGATCAAAGCGCAGGACACAGTGGCCACGACACCCAAGCCGCCACGCAGATGGCCGATGAAGATGTTGACGAAGTTCAGCAGGCTGGCTGCAATACCAGAGACACTCATGATCGTACCCGCCAAAACGAACAAAGGGATGGCCAGCAGCACCGGGTTGCCCAATTGCTGGAACCCCCAGAGCATGTTGCCCTTCATCACAACGTCACCGGCGTAGTACATCACCATCAGTCCAGCGCCAAAACAGTAGGGCAAAGGCACGCCCAGCGTTAGCAATATGACGAGAACCAGAACTGCAAACAGTGCAACCTCGATCATTTCAGGCTTCCTTCCGGGGGGCAGTTGAGACAAAAACGGCGCGAATATGGCCTATGAGGTGCCAGGCGGTAAAAACCATCATCAGAACCATCCCGGCAAAAAGCGCGACGTCGACGTAGAAGGTGGGCAGGTACAGAGTCGGGCTTTCGCGCCAGACACGGAGCGAGTATTTGGTGAAATTCCAGGCCCACATTGTCAGCCAGCATCCAACAATCAGGCTGATCACCTCACCAACGATGGCCAACACCTGATGCTGACGTTCCGTGGTCAGAAAAATCTCCAGCACGTTGGCGCGGATATGAGTGTTCTCGCGGGACGCGTTGACCGCACCCAGCATGTAAAGCCAGAGTGTCGGGTACAGCAGGCTTTCCTCAAGCCCCATGACAGGAATTTCCAGAACGTACCGTGTGATTACCTGCACAAACTGGCCCAGTGCGACCAAACAGATCAAAACTGTCAGCAGGACACTGAAGATGCGTGTCATGTTCCCCTCCCTCTGGGCGGTATGCAGGTTTTGCATCCGTGCCGAGGAAACTTGCTGGCCACACGTATTAAGTCAAAGCGATTAAATTGATTAATATATAGAGTTGCCTTATGGATTTATGAAAACGACAAGGATATCAACGCCCGTGAACCTGAGCTTCCGACAATTGCAAGCCTTCCGAGAAGTGATGCGCACTGGATCTGTGTCAGATGCGGCGCGAATCCTGGGGCGGACCCAACCCGCCGTCAGCGCTCTGATCGCCAATCTTGAGGCTGAACTTGGTATTGCCCTGTTCCGCCGTCAGCGCGGCAAGATGGCGCCTACACCCGAAGCAAAGTACTTTCTGGGTGAAGCCGACGCGATCCTGGACAGGTTGGCCCTATCCACTCGTACAATGCACGAAATCGGCACCATGTCGCAGGGACGGCTCAACATCGCCTGCATGCCGGCTGCCGCGTTAGTAGTAATGCCTCAGCTTATCGCGGCGTTCCTCAAAGACAAACCAGACGTAAAGGTCTCGCTCATGATGCGGGGCTCTCAGGTAATCGAAGAATGGATCGCTTCGCAGCAATATGACATCGGGGTGACCGAGACCTCGACCAAATCCAACGCCACGTTGAGCGAGGATTTCGAAATGGCTTGTGTCTGTGCGTTGCCTGCTTCGGATTCGCTGGCCAGCAAAACGCAAATTACCGCAACTGATCTGGATAACGCGCCTATGGCCGCCCTGCCCGAAGGTCATCCCAACCTCATCGACACTCAGGCGGCTTTCAAATC
The DNA here is from genome assembly GCF_056542585.1 of Ruegeria sp. AB9. Classification (NCBI taxonomy): domain Bacteria; kingdom Pseudomonadati; phylum Pseudomonadota; class Alphaproteobacteria; order Rhodobacterales; family Roseobacteraceae; genus Ruegeria; species Ruegeria sp. AB9. Next base: position 7,033 of record NZ_JBQGAA010000031.1, read on the forward strand.
TATGGGTGCACGGTTCAATCAGCGGTTCGAACTGCGGAACTTTCACCCGGCCATGACGTTGGTTGAAAACGGGCTGTGTTACTGTGTATGCGATCCGATCACAGCAGCCGGCCATATCGACGCACTGGGTAGTGAAAGCGGCATTGTCTTTCGTCCCTTTGCGCCAAGGGTTGTGTTACAGGTATCCGTTCTTCAGCCGGCTCATCGACCGCCATCAATCTTGGCTGAGAGTTTCAAGTCACTACTCAGTCTGGAGCTTCAAAGAATTCACAGGCTTTTTTAGGATATGTTGACCAAAGGGATTCACGTCGAGCAATTGGTATGATTCAGGCCGATATCTACGTTGAGCGCGACCCTGTATTACAGTAAGGCCGAAGTGACTATCGCGCGCATGTTTTGCGGGATTTCGTCAATCGGGCCCATCGCGTTCACACAGCGAAGAGCGGATTTTCCAGCGAAAGAATTTATCAGAAGCAATGTCTTATCGTGATAGGCGGTCAAACGCGTGGCGACAGTTTCGGCAGTGTCGTCAGGGCGCTGCTTGAAATTAGTTCCACCGCAGACACAGCATTCAGCTTCTGCATTGGGCGTCTTGAGTGTGTCGTGGTATCCTTCACCGCACCCGTCGGGCCAAGTACGATCAGTACGATGGAAGCACTTTTGTCCGAGCGTTTGCTTTCGCAGCAGTACAGGTACGACTTAGGGTCACCTGATGGCGTGTACCGCGCAGTGTGCGTGTCTTAGGACGTGCGCCGCAGTTGACCCAGAAGATAGTCCTGCAAACCGGGCCGATGGCTCGCAATGACGATGCAATCGGCTTGACGCGACGTGGCGCAATCGAAGATTCCACGACCTGCATGACCTTCGACAATTTCAATATCGGCACCTGCCACCTCATTCAGAAGCGGTTTCAACTTGTCCATGATGGTGGCTTTAGCCGATTATAGGTGGTTTGCGGGCAGCAGATCGCTGGTATATTGCGGCAGACACTCAATCACATGCAAAAGTGTTATGCGACCTCCTTCCGAGCGAAGCGTTCTGCGCGACAGCAACCGCTTTCTGCGCATCGCGATCAGTGTCGAATGAGACGGGAACAAGAATTTTCTCATACATATTGGGGAACTCCGAGAGGCAAAAAACCAACGGCCAGAACGCAAAACGTTTGTGTCGGCTCTGGCCGTTGAAGAAGGACCCGCAGCGTTGTCGAGAAGACGGGCCGTCGGGGCGGGGCCCGTCGTCTTACGCGGTTACAAACATGTCCTTGTACTGGTCACGCAGTATGTTCTTTTGGACCTTGCCCATCGTGTTGCGGGGCAGTTCATCCAGTTGAATCAGCTTACGCGGATGTTTGAATCGCGCCAGACTGTCACGCACGGCGCTCATCATTACGTCCAGGTCCAGGGACTGACCCGGCTCGGCCACAATCACACCCAATACGGTTTCGCCAAAGTCGGGATGCGGCACACCGATCACCGCACTTTCCAGCACACCCGGCTGGTCGTCCAGAACCAGCTCGATTTCCTTGGGATAGATGTTGTAGCCACCCGAGATGATCAGGTCCTTGTTGCGCCCAACAATATGGACGTACCCATCTTCATCAATGCGACCCAGATCGCCGGTGATAAAGAACCCGTTCTCGCGCAGTTCTGCAGCGGTTTTCTCCGGCATTTGCCAATAGCCCTTGAACACATTCGGGCCACGCACCTCGATTTCGCCAATCTCGCCTCGCGGCAAGGGGGAGCCTTCTGAATCGCAGATTTTCAATTCAACCCCCGGCAAAGGAAAACCCACCGTTCCCGCGCGGCGGTCGCCGTCATAGGGGTTTGAGGTGTTCATGTTGGTCTCGGTCATGCCATAGCGTTCAAGAATGCGGTGACCAGTACGACCTTCGAACTGCACATGGGTTTCGGCAAGCAGCGGGGCCGAACCAGACACGAACAGGCGCATATGGGCAGTCAGATCCCTGGTGAAACGGTCGTCGCCCAAGAGACGCGTGTAGAAGGTTGGTACACCCATCATCGATGTGGCACTGGGCATCCTGTCTATGATCTGGTCCAGATCGAATTTGGGTAGCCAGATCATGCGTCCCCCTACGGCCAGCATTATGTTGGTTGCCACAAACAGCCCATGGGTGTGAAAGATCGGCAACGCATGCAGCAGCACGTCATCGGACGTAAAGCGCCACTCTTCAACCAGTGTGTGCGCATTCGACAGCAGGTTATTCTGGGTCAACATCGCGCCTTTCGACCGGCCTGTGGTCCCCGATGTGTAGAGGAACGCGGCCAGATCTTCTCCGTCACGGTCGGCGGTTTCGAAACTACCGGGCATGGCCGCGGCCAGTTCCATCAGGGAACCGGTCCCATCGGCGTTCAGGGTTTCGACCTTGGCCCCCAATTGCGCAGCGACAGGTCTTAGCTTTTCTTCATTTCTGCCATCGCAGACGATCAGAGACGCGCCGCTGTTTTCGATGAAATAAGTCAGTTCATCCGCCGTGTAGGCGGTGTTCAGGGGCAGGAAAACCAGGCCGGCCTGTGCGCAGGCTGCATAAAGCGCCAGCGCTTCGGGCGACTTCTCGATCTGCGCCGCAACACGGTCGCCGGGTTTCAGGCCCAACTGAGTTGCAACATGCGCGATTTGCGCTGCAGTGTTCAGAAAACCCTGATGAGTGACGGCTGTCCCATCCAGCAGAAGCAAAAAAGGTGTATCTTTGCCAGCATGAATGCCGAACAGGCCGTCATAAAGAGGGTTAGCCATGAGTTTACCTTTCTTGTGGTGAAGGGAGTGAGGCGGATGCAGCAATGGATTTGACCTCGGACGAGGCGATCACCTCGCGGGTGTTGGCAAATTGCTCGTGATTCTGGACCACGCGGGTCAGATCATAAAGATAGTTGACCGTAGTTCCACCTGGTTGGGTCGTGTCTTTGTCCGAAGTATCGGCGTCGGCAAGAACCGCGTGAACAAGCGCGCCGTTACCCAGATGAAACCGCGCAACCAGATCGGGTCAAAACCAGCGGCGGTGATGATCGGTAGCAGGATCGGGGCCGCCATCAGGATCACCGCCACCGGCGGCAGGAAGAATCCGGCAATCAGCAGGAACACGTTAACCGCGCCCATCAGCACCCAGTGGTTTACGTCGAGAGTAAGCGCGCTGTGCAGCTGATTGTGCAAGGTCAACACCTTGACGATGCCGTACACATTTCTTCCTTGCCGCTTTAACGTTCAGAACAGTGGTTCAGCGGAAATGCAATGTGAATCTACAAGAGGCTCGGTTAATTCACTGTTTTGTCCGGCTGTTCCACGGGTAGGTCGGCGCTCATCGCCAGGCGGACAAGCTGACTTTGAGAGTTGGTGCCGGTTTTATTCATGACCGAAGCAAGCTGATTGCGTGTGCTGCCCTCGCTCACATCGCGTTGCTCGGCGACTTCGCTTATCGACGCGCCATTAACAAGCAGTTCACAAACTTCGGCTTCACTGGCCGTCAGACCACAAATTTCTTGCAGTGATGTAACCGACAAGTGGTCCTCCGAAGCAGGGTCCTTGACGATCAGAGCTGCAAAGCCTTCCGCTTCGGGCGTGCCGGTCAAGAGCGGCGCGAGGGCACAGAGATTGGCCACGTAAGGCAACTTCTTGGACGGGCGATCGACAGTGAACCGGATATCACCTCCACTATCAAACCGGCCCGAGGTGATTTCGCGGAGCCCTGAATGGAAGTCCGCCTGCGCATCCTGGGCCATGGCAGAGGTGCGCAATATTCCGGCCCGGCTAAGGGACAGCCCGTCGCCTTGCTGAAGAATGCCGTCCAGCCGGTTGTTTTTGTGAATCAGCTCTCCAACCGCAGTCAGAATGCCGATACCGACCTTCATCCTGTCCAGAACCGATGCAACAGCGTTGAATCGAACCTGTAGCAACCGGAAAGGCCGCAGCATTTCCAAAGCCACTGCGAAATGTTGTAAGTAGGCGGTCAAATCCTGGGACCAGTTTGGATTGAAACCCGGATGCCCGGTCGGAAAGTTCAATGCCATTGCATCAGAGAAAACAGGTGTTTCGGACAAACGGGCAATGCACCGCCGTTCAACCCCAAGGTGTTCGCTGCTCCAGACGTTTGCCGGAATTTCCGAGGACGGCATTCCGTAGCCCTCCTCATCGGTAACAAATTGGAATCGTTTCCGGGTTGCCAGACCTTTCTGAATGATCAGCTGCTCTTTTGGAGCGAATTTTTCAATGAACTCCTGCGTTTTGACGGCACGCACCGGGTCCAGGTGGTATGGGCTGAGATAAACGCCACTCAGGACAGGCTCCGCGTGGTCATTCAGCAGCACTTGAGCCGCTGCCGCGCCATAGCGCGCGGCGAATTTTTCAAGCGGTTGAGAGAATGGGGAACTGTCCGTTACCGATCGGTAAATATGACTGATGAGGTCATGGTCTACTATGTTCATCTCTGCCTGTACTTCTTGGGTCTTTCCGAAAGTTTGGACCGCAAGGACAGCATAAGGCTTTGTATCAGGCAAGAAATTTCCACGGTATGTGCCAAATTGCACATGAAAGACGGATGCCTTTCCATTGAATATGTGCATTCTGGTGATTGTGGACGCGGTTTGTTCTGTTCAGGTCGCGCGATCTGGAGGTGGGGCTGCATCATGCAGGCATCCCCTTCAAGACAGGCAAAAAGAAAAAGGTGTTGGCTTTGATCGAGCGATTGAAAACACTGGTGAAATTCTGTGCTCTTGCATGTGTTTCTTCCGCAAATATGGTTCTTGCAGAAACGCAAACGAGCTATTCCTTTGAATTGACCGGATCTGTAGATGGGTCTTGCACGCCTTTCTTCGGCTCGACCGAATCCAGAGAAGGTCTGGGGATCAAATACCAGGTCGAACTTGAGCTTTCGTTGCTGCTTAAGGAACCGGTCATCATGTCCCATCTGGCCTGGGGGCTACAACCTTGGGGAAGTGCGTGTGTCAGACCATACGGGCAATCGGACTTTGTCGAAGTCCGCGACATTGCCGAGATCGACCCTGAAGGCAAAGCGCGGCCCTACAATATCGAGCTTGCTGCACGGATCGACAGCCCGGCCATTTCCGGGGGAACGGTTTATATGCGGTTCAACACCGGGTCCCTGTCCGAAGAACCCGGCGAGCCCAGCTACAACACGCCGGGTGCGCGAAACTGGGACCGGCTGTTTTTCCGCATGTCGAACCAGTCTGCCGAATTTCAGGACGAAAGCCTGTATCGGCACCTGACGGTGGACGAGGCAAAAGAAATCTACACGCAGGGGTTCTCGGTCGGAAAGCTCCATGTTGTGCGTGTGGACTTCGACCTTGTCGTGCTGAAAAAGCACTTCTCTGAACAAGCACGCAAAGCCGAAACCATCACCTCGACAGTCCAGCGTCTTGCCGCCTGGGGGCAGGCGAATATCCCCGATTACCCGGATGTCCTGCCGAAGCGGATTGCGGAGAATGCTCAATTGCCCGGGCCCGAGGCGGTTCGGGAGCAAATAGCGTTGATCAAGCAGATGCAGGAGTATCACACCAGCGTTGCGGCCACGGGCACCGACCAGGAAAAGGCCGAGGCCGAGCAGGTAAATGCCGGGGTGAGCATCTTTCTGGACGGTTTAGACTCCCCGGAAGGCAGCCCTTTGTTAGACGTGCTGAACGAAGACCTTGCCGAACAAGCTACGGCCGAGTTGGACCTGATTGCTCTGGCAGAACAAGAGATGTTGGAGCACCTGAACGCGCGAAAGGTCAGTCTAGTCCCTGAATCGCCCTATGAGTTCATCCATTTCCTCTCAGCCGATCAGCAAATTTCAATCAAGGTTCCGGAGTTTGCGTGCGGAGACTGGAATGTAACAGAGGAAATCCGGCACCCGGAGATTTTTCGATATGAAAAAAGCCTGCTGTACGAAAGCAATCGGACCTCGGTTTCCGAGGTATTCTATCTGAACGACTATTTTGTCTGTGCCACGGTTCGTCACAGTGAACCGGATTACAAAGATACCAAGCTGAACTGGTCCTTTCAGTTGGAATTGTTTGATCAGAACGGTGCGAAGGTGTCAGAACGGAACATTTCGTTTCCTGACAATAACTACGAATTTGATGTTTATGCTTCTGGAGACCCAGAAGACCAAAGGCTGTTTCTATTGGTCCGTCAGTATTGGGGCTGCAGTTGCAGCGATGACGAAGGATCCCGAACCCAGAGCTTCATTTCGGCGGCCATTCCCATCGAGCCCGCGTTGGATTTCACGTTCGGCCCGCCGGTGAAAGCCGACCAGCCCGGCTTTGTACGCGACGTCTGGATCAAAGGGGAGCCGCGGTTGTTGATTGGGAGCGAACGGCAAGAAACGATAACCCTGACCGACTTTGACCTCAGCACCTCAACGTTGGTTGCTTCACGAGGGTCTGGAGGAGAATACAGCACGCAAGATCCTGATTTCTGGTTTTTGGATTTGACGAACTATGTGGTTGTATACCCGGCATGGTATGCGGGACCCAAGTGGGCGAGCCATGTCCAAAACGGCACGGACACTCCCATTTCTCAACGGGATGATGACAAAACCTGGGTAGGAAACAAAATGCCCGGACTGGACGGTACTATCCTTGGGCTCAGTGGGGACGACGACAAACCAGATACCTATTATCGGAAAGAAAAACGTTGGATGTCCATTGGCCAGTTCGATGGGTGGGCAAATGGATATCTGTACCGCATCGAAGAAAACGCTTTTGTTCTTTTTGACAGCTATGGGAATGAAGTTGATCGCGTATCGGGGAAAGTACTCCTGCGCGGGGGAAGGATTTTGATGTCGCAATGACCGATCTGTTTTAGGTCGAAATAGCCCTGTAACGCCAAATCAAACCATAACCTGACCCGTAGAGGGGTCACACTATTCAGAGCGGGAGTGCCGATGTGATGAAAAATTTAGCTGCAGGGGCGATCTCGGTGCTGCTTGCGACCAGTGCGTATGCGAACCAATGTCGGGACTTTCTGACTGGAAACAACGTGGGCGGACTGGACCCTGCGGACCATCTGGCCCTGCTGGGCGCCCTTGCGGCGTCACCCGAGAACTGTGCCCATTTTGACGAGATCGTTGCAGTCAAGACGGACGGCGTAGACTGCGACCGTGTATGGCAGCTTCAGGATCAGCTGGCCGACGCCTCTTTTACAGCTTTGCTGGACGCTGAGCTGGAGCAATGCCCGGAACCGGTGCCCGAAACAGCCGGAGGCGAGGATACCAACAGTGTGGACGAGAATATTCTGGCCATGCTGGACGGGCCGCTTCTGTCGCGCGACTCGCTTGAGGAACTGGCGAACTTGCCCGTTGGGTCCATCGACCGCGAGCTTTATGGCCGGGAGGTCAACTGCATCAAAGCCGCCGCCGCTCATGGTCAGATGCCTGCTTTCCGGGGCGTGAATTTCAAGGATATCGACGTGGACTTCGCTCTGGCAGCCTGCGAGACGCTGCCGCACGACCCGCGCGCCGACATCCACCCCGAAGCGCTGGCCACATATGCCCGCGCGCTTTCGAAAGACCTGCAGTATGACCGGGCACGGGTCATTGCGGAACAGGCCGCAGAAGGTGGCAGTCGTCTGGCCATGAACAGCATGGGCTGGCTATATAGCGCCGGAAAGTCAGTTTCCGAGAACCAGGAGGCCGCGTTCGCGTGGTACAAGAAGGCCTCGGACCTTGGGTTCGGGATGGCGACACACAATGTTGGATCCATGTACGAAAACGGCGAGGGCGTGGCCAAGGACATGTCCAGGGCGTTGGAATACTACCGAAAATCGGCTGACGAGGGTTATCCCACGGCTCAACGTAAGATGGGGCAATTATACCGAGAGGGTGAATTGGTGCCGCGCGATATGAACAAGGCCATTGCCTATTTTCGGGATGCCGGTGCATCGCGAGACCCGCTCTCGCTGGCCCGACTGGGCTACATCAGAGCGAACGGAGAACATGGCACGCCGGTTGATCTGGAACGGGCGTTGGTTCTTTACGAATTGGCATCAGACCTTGGCAATGCCTGGGCGCAGCACAATGCAGCATCCATGTATTTCCACGGTAATGGGACCGAGCCTGATATCACCCGTGCCGCATATCTTTGGGGATTGTCAGCAGATCAGGGTTACGTGAAATCCCAACGTAAACTTGGTTACCTGATGTTGGAAATCGGGGAGATTGAAGCCGGGAAAGTGCTGTTGCAGCTGGCGGCCGATGAAGGCGACGACGTTTCACAGCGCCTGTTGAACCAACTGAGGCAGCAAAATTCTGATTGAAACCGGTACAAAGGGGAGTGTCACGTTGTTTTTAGGCGCCAATGAAGCGGTCATTCTGCGGCACTTCAATCGCCCGGTTCCATGGCACAATCGCTCCAGCGCCGAGGCGCGTTGGCCCTGCTCCAATGGCAGGATAGCGAAGCCGAAGTTTGCGAGATGCTTGTAAACGGCACAGACCGTTCGGGATATTACGTCTCGGCGCGACGTCGACGAAGGATGTACCCACAATCAACTAGCAGCCGTCATGCAGAAGACCCGCGCCAACTCGCAAAGTCAGTTCATCCGTCTTCCGCTGAGCGCCGACTTGCCAGTGGAAAAGCCAAAAAGCTGAACCTTTACAAAGGAACCGGACCCAAAGGGCTCTGTGGGCTACAAAAAAACGATGCGACATGTGCAATCTGACACATGAACCTGGTTGACCCAGATGAAATCCTGTGGCCGGGCCGGATGGCTCGAAGTCACTGAAGACAAGGTTCAAAAGAAATGAAAACTATCCTGAGCGCCGCTTTGCTCGTTATCATCCCGCAGGTATCCTTGGCGTATTGCCAATCCCACAGCACCTCGATCGACAAAGGCGACACGATTTGCTTTAAAAGTACGCACAAACAGTACAAATGCACGACCAATCGCGGCCAACCGTATTTGAAGTTCCTTCAAAATGTTTCTTTGAAGTCTTCACTCAACGATTCCAGCATCTGCAATCATCTTGATGGTCGCAATTCGCGTCCAAACGGAAAACCCTATGGTACCGATTACGGCTGGTAGGGCCTGGTTTGAGCAGGGCAACTGATCGACTGTTTCCTGCCGCGAACCTGCCTGACAAACGGGCGCGGCGGGAATTCTCTGCGGGGGTGCTCCGATGGGGGGCGGTCAATCTATAGCTGATTATTGCTCTGTGAGATCACTCTGGTTAGGGTGATGCAAATTCCAAAATCAATAGAAAGCTAAACTATTGAAATCGAAAATATTCTTTGTTGCCGGATTATTGCTGTTGTCAGCGACCAATCTAAATGCCGAGGTTATTGAGCGCCCTGATCTTTCAAGGCATGTGAGCGAGCTCAGACCCATTTTCCCGGGCACGTCGGAGTTGGAATGGACTTTACCCTGCGACGACGAAGAGTGTCCGCCAGTTGTTGAACTATCCGGAGACATTCGCGCAGGCGATGCAGAAAAGCTGTATGAAGCACTACGGCTAGGATTGAAGGTTGCATTGAATTTTGACGGTGGAGACTGGGACGAAGCGATGAAAATCGCGGCCGAGCTTAACGCGCTGAAGTCCGGCGAAGGCAGTTGGCTGATTGACGATCTGATTATTCTGGATGAGGCCCGATGCGCCGGTGCCTGTGCGGCCTTGTTTATCGCAGCCGGTGGCAGCCAGATTGAAACTGGCGGCATACTGGACCTGACGATGCCAGCCGGAAACCGCAAGCAGCGAAAGCAGTTTCATGAATGGCTGGCACGACAGCTAGAGGCACAACCGAGTGAATCCCCACGCCGACGCTTGCTGGCGCGGGCGCTGCGGGCCTCGACCCTTGATGAACCCAAAGGAGAATTGACCGGGGATATCGACGGCTGGCATGCGGGCCTTATTCCAATGTCCAGCGGGCCGGAGGCCAGATTGGCGATGCCCGGTGATCTGAGAATGGAACAGGTGGCTCTTTTGTGCAATTCAGCAATTTGGAACGGGCCGCGATCAGAAATCAGCAATGCGTTCCGTGCGGGCGGTATCGATGCGATAGATTCCACCAACGACTTCAACCCGCATTTCTTCGAATTCGAAAATATGCAGTCTTCGCTTGTTAACGTCATTGGTGACACCGCAATGTCCTCTGCAGGCAGTGCTGGTTTGACCTTTCCCAGCCACATAGGCGGGGGGTTCGACAGTGTTTATTACAATTGGGGCTGTTCCATCACGGCGCTTGGGACGGGTGGTTTCTGGATGGATGTCGAGCCGGACACGACGACCTGTTCGGAATTGGGACAAAATCCCGACGGGCCCGGCGGGCTGTGCCCCGCTGAGACGGCGGCTCAAAGCAAGCTGACATTGGGATTTCTGGCCGCCTCAATCGGGTGCGGTCGGGACACCGAAAAAGAATGGCTGAACTTTGTCGAAACCCGTTTTTTCGACTCTGTAAAGGCTTGGTTCAGTGACACTATCCTTGACCTGCTCAGTGAGGTCGAAATTTATGACCCGTCCGCGGTACATATCAAAGCTTCGCTTCAGTCGCCGCAGAGCAAACTTAACGGCGACGGATCTGGTGGAGAGTTGAGACTGACGGATCGGTGCGAGTATTCTGACGATCTGTTGTGGGTAGAAGTCGAAAATGTGGCCACTAATACCACCGGGTGGCTGACCTTCGAAAATCTACGTCTGAACTCGATGTGGCCGTTGCTGGCGACAAGGCCGGACTGATCAACCCTCGGGAGGTTCAGTCGGTCGCCGATGATCCAGATCGACCGGAGGTTCCGGGAATGCCATCCAGCCGGTGGCATTTCCGGCCTGTATCGCACACCAGCTTTCATCGCTTTCACCAGCGGCGCACCGATATACCCAAACTTCGGTCAAACCCTTGGGCAACGTGGCGATGACGGGCATGTCCCAGGATGCCCCCGCGCGCAATTCGTACTCACCCAATGAAGCAGC
>NZ_JBQGAA010000032.1:0-12953 GCF_056542585.1 Ruegeria sp. AB9
ATTGGAAGCGGCAATCGCCAGCGGCAAGCCAACTGTGCTCGATGTGCCAATGATCAACAACCCGACACCAACGACCGGACACTGGAACATCCTGGACATATACTCGCCTGACAAGGATGTGTCGCACGTCGCGACTTGACGAAACTGGGCGCGTTCAGACGCGCCCAGTTTCTTGTGCCAATGCACTTCCGTGCTTGAGCAAATTTCAACAGCATCGTCGCGGCGCAGTCATCGTTGTTGTGTGTCTGAACTTTTTGTTGGTTAGTTACTTTCGCCGAAGCACGTGAGATAATGTCAAACTGCAATAACACTGAACTAAGTGCGTTCTTAGCGTTCAAGTTTTCGCTCCCGCAGCGAACGGCAGGTTCGACGGGATGCGTCGCAGCATCACCAACAGGCAGCGAACGGCATCTGTGGGTGGCTCCTGCATTGCAAGATCTTTTGGTGATGTTTCCGGGTATTTTGTCAGTACCTTCGTCTGTCCGGCCTGTTTGCGTGGCGGCATTGTCGCCACTGGCCTTGATGAAATCCGCGATCGAAGCTTGCGATCGCTGTATGTGAGCTCTGACCGCGTGCGTGGTCGCGGCGCTGCCATGACGAATTTTTCCCATAGTGCTTCCTTCCATTCGTGCGAAAGGATCACACCATCAAACCGTGGGATCAAACACCTAGAAGTTCATATTTTAACTTTGGGAAAGACCATCACAACACATTTCTGGAGATGCTAAAGAAATACAATTCTCAGCAGTCTTTTTTGGCTTCACACATATGCGCTTAGGGCTCGAACCGGTCGTCTGACGGTTTCAGTAGGTCGTCGGGTTGGTTCAGGCGGCATCAAGCCCGGCCTAGCGCAAAGGAACGGGCCTTCAAGGCAACAGAATGAATTTCCGATCAGTCCACGGACGATCAGTTTATCGACAGACGCTAAGCTCGACTGCCATCCCAATCCCAATTAGCGTCACTGCCAAATGATTTGATTGGAAAAGACTGCATGCCGGACAATGAGAAAGCACCACTGAGTGCAGACGAACGCGCGGCCATGCTCGTGGCAGCACGCGAAGCAGTGGCGTACCGGGGTACCCTAGCGGACGCCGCAGTTAAACCGGACCTGCGACCACAGGCCTTGGCGACGGAGTTCGACACCCGCCTTCCCGAGCAAGGGGACTCCGCATCCTCCGTGATCGAGAAACTGATAGCGATTGTCGGCAAGGGGCTACAAGGCCATGCATCTCCGCGGTTCTTCGGATATGTCTGCGGTGGGTCCATGCCGGTCGGGGTCGCGGCGGATTTCTTGGTCACCGCCTGGGGGCAAAACACGGCTTCATCCTGGGAAAGCCCGTCTGCCGCACTTATCGAACAGACAGTTTGTCGATGGTGTCTTGAACTTCTCGGTTTGCCAGTCGCATGCGGCGTCGGAATCGTGTCGGGGGCGACGGTCGCGAACACCCAGGGCATTATGGTGGCGCGCAACGCTTTGCTGACCCGAGTGGGATGGGACATCGATGAGAATGGTCTATTCGGCGCGCCGGAAATTCCGGTCATCCTGGGTGATGCGGCGCATTCCGCGCCGATGGCTGGCGTCCGATATGCGGGGCTGGGTCTGGGCCGCGCAAAACGAATTGCAACGGATGATCAGGGCCGGATTCTGATCAGCGCCCTTTCGGCGGCGCTCGCGGAGTGCAAGCAGCCACCACTGGTCATTCTCCAGGCCGGCCAGATTAACACCGGTGCCTCCGACCCCTTTGCCGAGGCCATTCCGTTGGTTCACGACGCGGGTGGATGGGTGCATGTGGATGGCGCGTTCGGCCTGTGGGCGCATGCCGTGCCCGAATTGCGTGACCGGGTGGAAGGCGTGGATGGCGCAGATAGCTGGGCTGTAGATTTGCACAAATGGCTCAACGCGCCCTATGATGCCGGGCTTTGTATCGTGCGCGACCGTGCAAATTTGGTGTCCGCGATGAGCGCGCGAGGCGCATATCTCCCGGAGCAAGGCGAGACCTGGGAGCCGAGCGACTCCACGCTAGAACTAAGCCGCCGTGCGCGGGGCATTCCGAGCTATGCAATTATTAGGCAGCTTGGGGCGCAAGGTGTTAGGTCGATGATTGCACGTCACTGCGCCTTAGCTACACATCTGGCAGACCGATTGGCTGCCGTTCCGGGCGTCGAGATATTGAATGATGTCGTTCTGAACCAGGTGGCCATTGCTTTCGAAACAGACGAGTTGACGACCAAAGTCCTGGAAAGAGTTCAAGAAAGGGCCTCGGTTTATCCCAGTCACGGCGTTTGGAAGGACCGACAGATCATTCGAGTTTCGGTGATCAACCATTCGACTAACTACACCGATATCAACCTGCTGGTCAGCGAAATCGTGGACGCACACAGAGCCGTCATATGATGCCTAGGCGCGCCAAGAGTCGGTTTCTGAAGCGCAGTGCTAACCTCGATATCTGAAGCTGCGAGTGTTGTGGACGCGGAGCCTGCAAATTCCTTAAAAGCAGACATTTACCCACACCGCGATATTCGGCACTTTGGGCTCTGTCGTTAAATCCGCCGCGCTATGTGCGAATGGCGGCTCAACCGAAAACCCTTAGAGTGTCATTTCGCCCCGTCCCGCAATCGACCCCACCTGCGGCACGCAGCGGACATTTCGCTTCAAACTCGGCGTAAGTAGAGAATTTTCACGCTATCCAATGAACAGAGTTTCCAGAGTCGAATAGTGGGTCTGAGCACAGACGGCCACTTCCAAAAGAAGAGTTCGAAGGTTCGGTATATCTCTTCTGCTTTGAAATCTGAAAGTGATGCATTAAGCTAGCGTTAGCGTTCGGCCTTATTGCGTCAGAAAGCGAAAGCTCGTGACAACTGCCATGCCAGCCAACATTGAAACTGGCAAGTTGCGGGTTTTCGCCGCAACGACAAACACGACTGTCCCTGCAGCCAATTCAATGGTGCCGCCCTTTAGCATCATCAACGCGACCAAAGCCACGATCAAACAGCTCGGTATGGCCTCCATTCCACGAGCCCAGCTTCCCGTCTGAGATAGATGGAGCGCTAAGAGAAAGCCGCTCAAGCGAATGACGTAACTGGCGGCTCCAAGACCCAGAATGGTGAGCCATATTTCATTTGTCATGGACCACTCCAGCTGTGGTTGCGCCAAGAACCGCTCCCAATATCAGGTCCCAACTGGCTTGTGCCGGGAACATAAACATGAATGCAACGACAGTGCTTGCTGCCACGACCCATGGCCAAAGGTCACTGTGCCCACGCCAAAGGCCAGGTAATAGGGCGATAAAGACAGCAACAATGGTAAAATCCAGACCGAAACGGGTTGGGGTTGGAATCCCCTGAGACAACAAGGCGCCAGTGTTGGTTGCCAACATCCAGACCATTAACAGGAACGCTCCTCCACCAAAGAGATACCAATAGCTCGCCAAAGCACCCCGGTTTTTGGCGGTCTGCATAAGTGCTACTGAGGCATCTGTGGCCAGATATACGCCGGTCATAATCTGCCACCAAGGGCGTTCGACTAGAGCATTACTCATGCTGGCTGTGCCACTTGAGACCAAACGCCTCTCGCGCACATATCACCAGATGCACATAGGCCTCTTCCGCCTTGTTACGGGCGTATGGAAATTCCAATTCTTGCCGAGTTTGTAAAATTTGTGACGGTCAGGAAAGTTCGCATAGCGAGCGTTGATGCGCTTTCAGGAAAATTAGGTTTCTCTCGAAGAAATGTTCGGGAGGAACCTTTCGGTAAAGAACATCAGCGAGGAAGCGGAATAGTGTCGCTTCAACACTTTCAGCAGGGGCTGGGGGTGCTCGCCGTCTTGCTTTTTCCATGGCATCACCAGAGCCAAGCTTCGGTATTTGTCTCTATGGGCAAAACATCCGACCACGGTAGACAGACCTATCGTCCGTCTCCTGTCGATACTCCATGAGCTCGATGACATAATCCTTGTTGTATCCGGACTCAGTAAGGATCGAGGCGTAAACCTCGAGCCCATCTTCATCCACGTATTCGAAAGACATACTCTCGTCGTAGATCTGAAGAGGGTTTGTCTGCACAAAGATAGCATTGCCAGATCCAGTCAACAAAACCGACTCATTCCAATCTTTCGGAGGATCGTTTGAAATGTCCATGACAACATCATTTTCTTTGTACCCATCCCAATGAATCTCACAAAGCCGGGTGGAACTGTCGATCATGAAGACCTTCGGCTCCCCATCTCGGATTATAGGAGCAGGCGGCCAGCCCCCTTCAGACACAGTGGACGTCTCCGCTGTTTCCTGCACTTCCTCACCACCCACGGAAACATAGTTGTTCGCGATGACTTCGCATGACCCCAGGTAATCGAGAATGCAGTCTCGCGTCATCTGAGCGATAATATCAATGTCCGTCGGCTCAAGCTTGCCCAAAACATCAGCATGGAGTTCCTCGGCCCACTCAAGGCCCGACCCTTGGGAGATGTTCAGCCACATCATCGAAGTGTAAATGTCTTTGCCAACGCCATGACCGTTAGCATACATCAACGCAAGGTAAGCTTGGGATTCCTTGTGATTGAGCCGCGCACCGCGTGTGAACCATTCGAATGCGGCGTTGTAATCCTGATCGTAAAGACGGCCAGAGTAATGCCCGCTACCGATCCTGTAGATCGCAGGCGTGTAGTCCTGGTTTGCGGCTTCCAAATACAGCTTCTTAGCCGCCACAGGGTCTTTTGGAACCAAAAAATCATCGCTGGTTTCAAGTAAGAAGGCCAGTGCATACTGCGCCTTGGCATAGCCCTCCTTCGCCAATGGATCGAAGACATTAGCTGCATACGGCAGCCGCTTCTTCTCCATCGCCCTCAATCCTTCGAGGTGTGAAGCCTGCCTCCTTTGCTCATCGAGTATCTCCTGCAATAGCCAAGGCTCGAGTCTTCTATTTGCGTGAGGCCCGTGAACCAAATCCACCGCAGTAAGCCCATAGGCATCTTTGATAAGCAAATTGGCGCCCCGACCAAGCAACTCCGACACAAAATTCTCATCAGGCACCGCCAAATTGGAGCTGAAGTGGAAATGCAAAGCGGTTCGGCCCTCCTTCTTGTCGCGCATGTTCACATCCGCACCTGCACTGAGAAATGCCCTGGCATATGTGAAGGCTTCGTGCGGATCAGGGTCAAGAGCCGCCCAAATCAGCGGTGTCCGACCATCCTCCATATATCCGTTCGGAGTCTCTCCGTTGGCCACATCAACAATGATGGCGTCCGGTGACGTCAGGCTGAACAGGTAGTCACGTGAACACAGGCGTTTACACTTGGGCGTCTCCGCTCCTGCGACCCCGGCGGCGAAAACAAAGGCGAGCGAACAAAGAAATCGTGAAACCACTGGTGTGCCCCTGCGTTACTGGACTGTCGTGAAAAACCTACCACCCAAAATGCAGCAAAGCGTACAAATATCGTTTACACCCAATGATTTAGACTGAGTATGGCGCATTTGACACGCAGGATAAGGCAAATACAGTAAAAGCAAGCCGTCTAAGGCGGCAAAAATGGGTTTTGTTGCGACGCTTCTGACTGAACGAAGAGACCTCTCCGGACCATCGGATTAAACAGCATTGCTAAGTCGATCGCGTTGTCCTTCTTGGATAGCGCGGTGCCATGACCATACTGACTTCATTGCCGCAGCTGAGGGGCTTCCGTTTTCCTCGCGAAACCATCGCCTATACGATGTGGGCATATCAGCGGTTTGTTCTCTGCACGGCGGATGTCGAGGATCTCCTGGCGGAGCATGGCGTCATCGTCAATCGTGAAGCGGATCGTCTCTGGGTGAACCGTTTCGGGTCTCAGTTCGCGGCTTGTATCCAACGCGACCGGCGGGGACCGCACGACAAATGGCACATGGACGAAGTGGTCGTCCCGATCAACGGCGTGCGACATTGGCTGTGGCGTGTGATCGATGGCAATGGAAATGTACTCGACATTTTGATTCAGCCTCGCCGTAATGCCAATGCCGCTAAGAGTTTCTTCGTCCGACTGGTTGCTGCTTACGGCGAACTGCGTACCGTGATCACGGACAAGCTGCGCAAATTTACCAAGCCGATCAAGGCCATCGTGCCGGGCGTCGACCATCGGGCGCACAAGGGGCTCGACAACCGGATCGAAGGGTCACGCCGAAAGATGCGAAAGCAGGAAAAGATGATGGGTCGGTTGAAGTCACCACGCCAGGCGCAACGATTTCTCGTCGCCCACGACCAAATCAGTACAATTTTTAATCCCCGCGGCTATCGCCTTTCCACTCTCTTCTACCGCCATGCCAGAGCCGACGCGTTCAAGCTGTGGAAAGGGTATGCTGCGGAATTATCGGCCTGATTGCGCGGTCTTATGCATATTCCAATCCACGTCAGACAACTTGGCAATGCCGTCCAGAGTTTTACCGCGCTAATCTAAGGCGCGATAGAGATAGACCCACGTGCCTTTTACTTATATATACGTTTCATCCATTCTCCAGGAACGGTCGCACGCTCCCTTACTACGACGCGCTGCCTCAGCGATTGCGCCTGCATACCGTGTCACCCAGCGGTTCAAGGTCGTGTGATTCACCGCAACGCTTCGCTCATGCATGATCTCTTCCAGATCGCGATTTGACACACCGTAGCGGATGTAAAATAACACCGCGAAAAGGATCACATCCTTCGGGTGCAGCGCGCCTTTGAAAGAGATCATGAATCGACTTTCGACTTAAATTTACCGACAGCCATTCACTCGCTACATTGGTGAGCGTCAACGGTCAAAATTTTGCAACAGATCCGGCCCGCGCGGCAGAGCGCACCGAACGGGCGCGGAATTCGGCAGTTGTCTAAAGGTTGGTTTCGCGACAAAACCCAACGCAGCGCGATGCAGACAATAGATTGATCCTTTCCGGCCTGACCGATGATCTGGACCGCGAACACTTACGGGCACATAGGTGGCGGTCTGGTTTGAATGCAACTGCAATCTTCGCATTTTGGGAATAACTGGAACCTGACGCGTTTGAAAATCAGGGGTAGTTTGTACAACGCTTGAGGCTCGGGAGGCGACTTTAGCTGGGTATGAAGGGCAGGGGCAGGTCCGGCAGTTGCATTAAGCCCGCTTCAATTTTCCAGCGAGCGTGAGCCATAGAATTAACCTCTGTAGCTCAGAACGGCCTTATTTTCGAGGTAAAGAAAAGGTTTCCATGTCTTGTGCCTCGATCAAGGAAGAAGACTTCAACGGAATAAGTCGAGATTAGCCGCCAGTTCGGGCGTTTTCTCGACACAATCACATTCGAATGTAAGCGATCTTCCGATATTTCTTCTTCGCTTGGTGCTTCCAGAGGATCTTCAAAGCCTGATCTACTCCGCTTTTCCGCCCACGCAGTATAGATCAAGCGCGGTACAGCCGTTTTCTGAACTATTTGCCAAGTATATGCGGAAAGAAATGGCGGAAGTTGTGAAACCGGTCTCTGCTGCGTCGCCGGGTAGGGCGACGCAGCGGTTCTCATATTAGAAAGACCAGTTTAACCCTGCGCGCAGGAAGGGGCCCTGCGCGTCATTTCCGATCTCTTGTTCTGCGGTGGCTTCGAACCGCATTCCCTGAAGAAGGTCTTTTTTATACCCCAGCATCACGCTTGCACCGGTAAAGTCCGTGGACGCGAATGTCAGTGTTTCCGTTGACGAGAACACCGTGACATCTGCGCTGGTGTCCCCCAGCCCTCTGCGCAGGACGCCGCTCAGTTGACCAGAGATGACGCCACCATGACCCAGCGCTTTGTCGATTTCTGCGCCAAGCCGGGCTTCGATCACTTCAGTTGTGGCCGAGCCGACAGATGCATTGGCCACGGATCCGGTTTCCGTATATCCGTCATCCTTCTGGCGCGTGTAGCGAACTTCGCCAAGACCCAGCAGCCCGAAATTGCTGCTGACATCAAAGCTCCTTTCGACACCGATATGGGCGGTCAGCAACTGACTGTCATAGTCGGCATGCGCATCTGCGCTGCCGGTGATCTGACGCGACCGATCCGTGGACAACCATCCATAGCCAATACCGGCCTCGACTGTGTATGCACCCATCTGACGGCCTATTGCGGTGTCCAGGTAGAAACCGGTCGTGTCAAAATCGGTTGTGTTGGTGTCACCGTCGGCGTTGAACACACCCATTCCGAAGGCCAGAGAAATGCCGTTGTTGAGCTGGCCGGAAAGCCCGGCACTGCCATTGAACAGCGAGATGTCGGTGTCATTGCTCGGTGTTGTTTCAAACTGCCTATATTCGGCGTCGATCATTGCGTATGGCCGGAACCCTCCGAAAGCAGGAGCCGCCTGCTGGAACGAGAAACCGCGCGAGACCTGAGCTGGTTGATCGTAACTCAGCGCACCACCTGCGCCACTCAGGACACTTCCGTAAAACGCAGTGACGTCGCCGGATATTCCAAAATCACCGCCATCCACAACAGCGTAGACAGGCGCTGATCCGCCCTCGTCCTGAACAAACCAGGCTGAGCTGCCCTCTGAGACCCGCGTGGTGAAAACGCCAGTATTCGGGGCCGCATCCTCAAAATAGAATATGTTGCTGCCGCCTTGGGCGTCCAGGTTGACGTCATGGTCCTGTACCCGGATCAAACCGGTCACCTGATCTTTACTGTCTACATTGAGAGAACCCGTGCCCGTACCCAGGAAGATCGCATAGGCATCGCCGCTGTCGGATGACGCCGAGATCCGGCCCACGTCTGAGATAACGCCGTCAAAATTCTCGAAATACAGACCGTAGACTTCGGAGGATACCCCGCCTGTAGCCGTTGCGGTTATGGTACCTGTATTCGAAAACGCGCCCTGCATGTCCTCGGCCCAGATGCCTGCCGCAAGGGCTTCGGCATCACTGGTGCCATTTACGATATTCGCGGTTGCATTGATAACGCCGGTATTCGCAACGGATGCATTTACGTTGTCGTACAGCAATAGGCCCTGCGCTCTGATATCCTCGCCGCCCTGAGCGAGAACCGAAATGCTGCCGCTGTTTGCGACGCTTCCGGTTGTATCGCCGCGAATATAGATACCGCGTGCCGTAGCATTATCTTGCTGAGAAATGCTCACAGTGTCGATAACACCTGAGTTGATGAGGCTGCCTTCGAATCCGTTGCGGACGTAAAGGCCGCTGGCATAGGCAGAACCTGTATCTCCCGTGGCGCGAACCGTGACACTACCGGTGTTGGTGAAATCCCCTTCAAACGAGGCATCTGGATCGCGGGAATCCTGATTGCGCACATAAAACCCAAAAGCCTCGGATTCGTCATTTGTGGTCGTGGTTGTTACGCTCACCGTGCCGGAGTTGGTGAAGTTTCCTACAATTCCGTCGCGTATCTCGAAACCTGCAGCAAAGGCGCTTTCCTCACCTGTTGCGGCGGCAGTGATTGAACCGCTGTTGAAAACGTTGCCTTCCATCCTGTCCGAGACGGTCAGGCCGGTTGCATATGCTTCACTGGTAACGGAATTCGCAGTCGCAGTGATCGAACCCGAGTTCTGCAAGTTTCCCTCAAAATCATCAACGATGTTAAGTCCAGCGGCATAAGCCTCGGATTGACCCTGAGCGTTGACAGCGATGGAACCGCTATTGGTGGCATTGCCGATCAGATCGTTCCAAATAATCAGGCCATTAGCTTCGGCGCTACCATTGTCAGAGTCGGCATTGATCGTAACCGCACCTGAGTTGGCAAAGTTCCCGACCAAATCGTCGCGCAGGAAAATGCCCGAGGCACTCGCGTCATTGGCGTTTTGTGCAGTGACAGAAATCGATCCCGCGTTTGCAATGTTGCCGGTTGCTACCTCTTCAAAATAGGCACCCGTTACGTCGGGTGTTATGGCAAAAGGCGGGCGTGGCGGGCGAGGCCGGACCGGTCCTGCAGCCTGGTTATTTACCGAATTCACGGAAATCGTACCGGTATTGGTAAAGTTCCCGGTAAACTCGTCATCCAGATGGTAACCACGTGCGTCTACAGAGGACACCCCGGTTGCGCTGACGGAAACTGTGCCGGCGTTACTGATGTCTCCGGTTACGTCCCCATCAATGTAAAAAGCAAATGCGTCAGCTTCATCGCTGGTCGACGAAGCCTGCACGGAGACCGTGCCACTGTTCGTTATGTTGCCGTCAAAATCCGAGTCCACATAAAGACCATAAGCTTCGGCCGAATCTGATCCGGCCTGCGCCATGGCTGTTAATGTACCGCTGTTGTTGAAGTTGCCTGATACGTTGTCTTCTACATAGATGCCATATGCGCTGGCTTCGCTTGCGGCGGTGCCGGATACCGACAGGACACCACTGTTGGTGATGTTGCCCGCCACGACACCGTCAACATAGAGACCGAAAGATTCAACACTTTCCGATCCGGTGCTGATTCCACGAATGTTGATTGTGCCCGAGTTCGTGAAATTCCCGTTAAGATCGCCGGACAAATAGAATCCCGAGGCGCTTACCTGAGTCGATGCTTGCCCAACTGCGCGGATCGTCCCGCTGTTCGAGACGTGTCCGTTGGTATTGCCTTCGATGTACACAGCGGCTGCGTCCACACTGCCGGACGAGGCAGACGCGTTTGCAGTGATCGTACCCGAGTTGTCAAAGTTCCCGTTCAGATCACCTTCCAGGTGATAAGCCCAGGCGGTCGCCGATGTAATGGCAGAGGCGTTGACGGCTACTGTCCCGCTATTGTTGACGTTTCCATTCATGTCGCGTTCAGCACGGATACCGATGGCATTAGCAAAGCTGCCGTTTGTAGCTGTCGCTGCAATAGTGCCGCTGTTGTTAATATCGGTGTCGACGTCATTCACGAACAACAGACCAAGCGCGGTCGCCGTGGCCGATCCGGCGGCATCTGCGGTGGCCGTGATCGTACCGGAATTCGAAATCGTTGCGGTTGACTCGGCCCCCCCAACGAAAACCGCACCCAGCGCGCTCGCATAACTGCTTGAAGTAGAATTCGCACTTACTGAGACAGTGCCTGTGTTCTCGAACTTGCCGCTGTAGTCGCCCAGAAAAAGAAACCCAAGCGCGGATACCCCGCTGCTGCCATTCGCGGCGATGTTGATGTTTCCGTTGTTAATGATTGCACCGGGAGTTTCGAGGTTCCCGGCAAGAACGACACCAACCCCGAATGGATTGCCGGAGGACGGGCCGGAAATGGTGCCGTTGTTGGTAGCTGTGCTTGAGTAGTTTGTGTTAATCTCGACCGCCGCGGGACTTGAGGTGGTCAGGTTAATTGCTCCGGTCGCTGTGATCGTTGCATCTACATCCGTTGAAATGAGAGCCTGTGTATTCTGTGGCGTGGAAATAACCTGAGCCTGAACAGTGCCTACCGTCAGGGCTGTAACAGAAACAGTGGCAAGGAAAAGCGATGGTGCAACACTCGCCACGCGACCTTTCCATTTCACCAAACGACCTCCTCGCGCCACACGATCATGGGCGCGCTCTGCTGCGCAGTTCTTCATACTCCGAAAACCCCCTCGGAACTTTTGTTTTGTTAACTATGTTTCACGGGTTAGCTAAAAACAAAGCTGGGCACAAATGTGACAATTTTTAAAATATTGAGAAGATTTGCCTGTATTGCACAGACAACACACAATATATCGATGTGATACTTAACTTTTTTCGGTAACCTCATGCGGATGGATCACGTTGAAGGAATGATCTATCAGATGGTGATCGGTGCGATCCAATGTTGATATTCTGGGCGACGAAAATCGGAAATGAGGCAACTAATAATGACAGAACAGGGATGTGTCGCAAACTTTTAGAACGGTCAAAGTCAGCGATTTACTGGACACACCTATCCCGCCTGATTGCTCTAATTGCCGCTCGGTATAACTGGCGAGCGGATGAACTGACGGTCGGGCAGAAAGAAATGACCCGACTCTGGTCCTTCGACGAACGAACCGTCAAAGGGGGAAATCAAAAGGTGTGTTTAGTCGATTGGCCCGACCCAGCGTATCTTTACGAGCACTCGATTGATTTGAATGGACCAGGTATTCAAATCAAAAATAGTGGAAAAGTGATTGGAACAGGCATTCTAATCTCGTCATGGCGCAAGTTTGGCAATCAGAGTACTGGCCCGATTTCACCTATGATCATGAGCGGGTAGAGCCGTACCTGGCAACGTCATCTCACATGGTCGGTGAAATCGCAGGCCTCATTGACGGGCTTCCGGATACCGACCGGGAGGAGTTTCATCTTTCGCAAGTTGCCCAGGAGGTAATCTCCTCTTTTGGAATCGAAGGAGTGCCCCTGGATGAGACCGAGATCCAGGCCTCGATTGTTGCGTCCCTTAAGCAACGCGACCGGCGCGCTATTACACGCCGATCTGATGCAGTCGTGGAGTTGATGGCTGCTGCTCGCTCGACGAAGGGACCGCTAAGCGCGAACATATTGTACGATTGGCACCGGTTGTTGTTCTTTGGCATTGAAGTGGAAGACTTGGGTCGTTGGCGTCGCTTCGATCTGGAATTTGTCCGCTCTGCGGTCGCAGGCTCTAATGACGTATTGTATAAAGCGCCGCCGCCTGAGCGGCTTGAGCAGGAAATGACTGTGTTTTTAACCTGGCTGGCGCAGGATCAGGAAGCACCAGTGCCAATCAAGGCCGCACTGGCGCATCTTTGGATTGAATCGATCCATCCATTCTCTGATGGAAATGGACGAATTGGTCGGGCGTTGATTGAATTTGTGTTTGCTCAGAAAGGTGCATTGTCCTTTTCGTTTTCACGTCAGGTCGAGCGGGATAAGAAAGCGTATTATCACGCTCTACAGGTTGGCCGGAAAGAGGGTAGGGGGGTATCGACGCCACCGAATTTGTCATTTGGTTTCTGAAAACACTAGAGAGCGCGGCCGTCTTTGCTAGGGTCAGGATGCATTGATTTTCGTTGTGCCACGTGATTCACGTTTTGAAAAACGGAGCGGTGACATGAGCGACCTTTATTGGCTGAC
>NZ_JBQGAA010000033.1:0-12028 GCF_056542585.1 Ruegeria sp. AB9
ATTTCTTCGGGCTTTGGTCTCTTGTTTGCCATTCGTGGTCCTCCGTTTCCTAAACATAACGGTGGACCAGTTCAGTTGGGGAGGCTCAGCGGTCTGGCAATGCGCATTCATTCATGTGATTCCCAAATCATTGCTGGTGAACTGAAAAACTTTCTACGTCGGGCGGATCACGGACAACTCTTTACGAACTCTTTTTACCGAGATTGCGGCACTCGGATTCACCATCATGCCAGCAATGCGGCTGACCAACTTAGCCTGAAGCCGGGTACGCTTGATGATACGAGCTGGTTGAAATCCACCCATCACGTGTTTGCACGAAGTGCGCAGCCGTGGTTTGTTTTTCCAAGTGATGCACAGGTTTTCGATACCGTGTCTCCGGATAGATCATGGCTTACATGCAGCGGCTGAAGTGTCGCTATATTTTGCAGAGCTTCCCCCTGTCGAAACGGTAGAGCCAGATCTTCTTGGATCAGAAATGCTTGACGACGGACACAACGTTATTGCGCGGGCCTGCGGTTTCCAGCCGTTACAGAACAGCGCCGTTCCATATTGGAAGAGCCATGAAGAAATCTCCTGCGGTAGCGTTTCTCGGTTTCCCTCAAAACAGTGTTGAAAAAATCAACAAACCCGTGAAAATTCCCTAAAATCCTTTGACTGATATTCCTATTGCGGTGCCAGTCTTGGCGGACCTTTTAGGACGACGGTTGTCTGTCAAAGGACAGAACGTCAACACAGACATGCGGGTAGGTGTCGAAAGAGAGACGTGGTGCCCGCCTCTCTTCCGTGTGGGAGCAGGGTTGTCAGTTACTCTGAGAAAACGTCCCCGGAAGGGCGCGGTGTTGTCGCGGCTTCGGCGGGCAGAACCGGATAGGTCACCGTCGGCAGGACGCCAGTCAGACTGTCCAGAAACGCAACCAGTTCAGCGGCGGTTTCATCAGAAATCTCTTCACCAAGCTGGCTTTCAGCCATGATCTCAACGGCAACTTTCAGATTCCAGACTTTTCCGGAATGGAAATAGGGGGCTGTCAGGCCGACGTTGCGCAGCGGCGAGGCGCGGAAAACATATTCGTCATCGACCGTTTCGGTGACGGCAAAGCGCCCTTTGTCACCCGCGGGCAAGATATCGGCACCCGGCTTTTCGATCAGGCCGAACGGATAGTAACCGTGCCCCCCGACATTGATGCCGGAATGGCAAGTAGAACAACCCAGATCCATGAACTTCTCAAGGCCCGCCAACTGGACGTCAGACATTGCGTTATCGTCGCCGTTCAGCCAGGCATCAAAAGGTGCGGGCGTGATCAAAGTGGCCTCGAACGCTTCAATGGCCTTGGCGAAGTTGTCGAAAGTCACTGGATCGGATTCGCCCGCAAACGCCGTTTCGAACCAGTCCACGTATTGCGGCATGGATTTTAACGTGGCGATGACGTTGTCCGGCGTGTTCGCCATCTCCACTCCGGCCTGCACAGGCCCCTTCGCCTGTTCTGCCAGATCAGCAGCTCGCCCGTCCCAGAACTGCGCCTCGTTGAACACCGAATTCAAAGCCGTCGGCGCATTGCGCGGCCCCCTTTGCCACCCGTGACCAATCGAGGTCTCCAGATTGTCATCCCCGCCTGTCGCCAGATTATGGCAACTGTTGCACGAAAAGACCCCCGAGGCCGACATGCGGGGATCGAAGAAAAGCGCTTTACCCAAGTCGATCTTTGCATCCGTTATCAGGTTGTCCTTTACCGCCGGAACGGTGGACGGCAGTGGCTTGAAAGTTTCCAGCGCGGTCTCGCGCAACTCGCTGGCGATGGCCGCCTGATTGCCGATAACAAATATCGCACATGCAAGCGTCAGTTTACTGGACATTTTATTCTCCAAAGTAAGTCGCGCGTTGTTTGGATATTGAGGCAGGCGTCAATTTGATCCTTTGATTTAGATCAATTCTAATATATGGTAACTGGAATGTGTAGGGAGATCTAGGGTTAGTTATTCGCGGCCCCGCCATGGTTTGGAGAGGCCATCCGAACATTTGTACGCATAGATTTGGCTGGACCTGTCCATCGCGGATGAACAGTAGTTCCTCCGTGCAACGAGATCTGGCTTTCGGTTGTTTATCGAAATCGGAAGAAAAATGCTTCCTCGATGACGCCTACACTAGACCTTCTGGACTCTGGACCCATAGCCGATAAATAACGAGTGAGAGCCTCCCCAACTGAACTGTTCCACCGTTATGTTTAGGAAACGGAGGACTACGAATGGCAAACAAGAGATCGAAGCCCGAAGAGATTGTCTCGAAGTTACGGCAGGTTGAAGTTCTGATGGGGCAAGGCATGTCCCGTCTGGTTTTGTCGCAAACTTCTCCCCTACCTGTCAGTCAGAGTGCGTTTCTGGCAGCGCGCACTGGAACTGGACAGGAGCAGGCGGTGACGATCTCATTTAAGGGGGCGCATTTTCCGAAAGACGTGATCTTGCACGCGGTTTTCATCTACCTGCGCTACGGTTTTTCATACTGGGATCTGGAAGAAATCATGGCGGTGCGTGGCGTTGAACTGGATCATGCAACGCAGAATCGTTGGGTCGGCCGATTTGCAGGCCTCATTGCTGAAGCAGTGCGGTATAGAAAGCGTCCCGCAGACCATTCGTGGCGCATGGATGAGACATATGTGAAGGTGAAGGGAGAGTGGGTTTATCTTTACCGAGCGATCGACAAACACGGCAAGACACTAGATTTCATGTTGTCCGAGCGCCGGAATAAAGCCGCAGCGACCAGGTTCTTCGCCCGCGCGCTTGAGGTGAACGGTCAACCGCGCAAGATCGTCATTGACAAAAGTGGTGCCAATACAGCTGGGATCAAGGCGATCAACAAGATGCTCAAAAGCTATGGCTGCCCGTTCCCGATCGAAATGGTCAGGCGGAAATGCCTCACGGATGTATTTGACAAGAACTTTTTGATGCACCGCGCCCTTGTCTTTGGGTGAGCTACTGAGGTGCGACGGGCTTTGCCATCGGAGACTTCTGTTTCCACTTTTTTACGAAACTCCGGAAAACCGCTTCCGCGTGACCGACAGCTTCTCTTTCCCGATCACGTACTGATTTGAGGCTGTAGTCGGCAGCTGAGCCTTTCGTTCTTCCACCGCGGTGAGACGGGTAGCAAGCCGTCAGTTGTAGCTTTCTGAGCTTCCAATCCAACAAAGCGGGACGGCTCCAGATGTATTCTTCGCCCTTGGAGAGCATGTGCCAGATGACCACTGTCAGCTTGCGTGCTGTTGCCACCGCTGCGATTTGGTTGCCTCGCTTTTCTCTGATCCTCCGAAAGAAGGCTCTATGTGGTCCTGGCGTACGGGAGACTGACCATGCTGCTTCCAACAGCATCGCCCGCGTATGTGACCGACCCTGCTTGGTGATGCGGCCGTGATAGGCAGCTTTGTCTCCCGATTGGCGCACCCGGGGGTTGAGACCGAAATAGCTGACGAGTTTCTCCGGAGACGGGAAGCGCCCGATATCGCCAATAGCAGCCAGAACACTCAAAGCAGCGATCATGTTCACGCCGATGATTGTCATCATCTGTTTCACGCGCGGCTCCTGAAGCGCTGTTTGCGCAAGGTCTTCATCGACCTGTTTTAGCTCGAGACCGAGGCGGTCCAGCTCGTCGGCATGGCGGAGGATGACACGGCGCTGGTCTTGCGCGACAGGTTGTGACTCCAGCCACTTCCTCCCGCGCTTAGTAAAGAGAGACGCGTTGTACGGCGGGATCAAATTGGCATGCAGCACCGAATGGATGCGGTTCTTGAGGCGAGTCATCTGGGAAACAAGCTGCACCCGTTCAGCCACGACCCGACGCAGCCGTTCCGTTTCTTCATCCGGCATCCAGACTTCTGGCAGAAAGCCACTGGCGTGAAGCTTCGCCAGAACACTTGCATCGATCTTGTCGGTCTTGACTTTGGTCCAGGCGATGACACGAACGAGCAGTGGGTTTGAGATGACAACACGGCTTACAAAGGGTGACAGCAGCCGCACTATGGCCTTTGTGTTGACTGTCGCTTCCAGAACGACCTCGTCCTCTACATTCAGCCGCTCTGCAAACTTCAGGATGTGCGCTTGCTCAAGCTCGAGGCGACCGGCATCCCGGATCTTGCCATTCTCCAGGATCGCCACCTGAGCGAAAGTGCGATGGACATCAAGGGCAATTATCTTCATGATGGGCTCCTTTCCAAGGTCAGTAACCAAAGGAGCCAGCGGGCCACACGACAACTACGGATTCGCGCTCGCAGCGCAACCGGGCAAGTCGAAGGGGTGATCAGATAATAACCCGAG
The DNA here is from genome assembly GCF_056542585.1 of Ruegeria sp. AB9. NCBI lineage: Bacteria > Pseudomonadati > Pseudomonadota > Alphaproteobacteria > Rhodobacterales > Roseobacteraceae > Ruegeria > Ruegeria sp. AB9. The sequence continues at coordinate 4,300 of NZ_JBQGAA010000033.1, forward strand.
ATCGCAGCTCATGAGATACTTCGGCCTGCCCGCCATTCGTGCTCCCAACGCCCCAATCCCGGTGGATCAATTCTAATTCACATCAAGGCCTTCAACACCTCCGATTGGAGCGTCGAGCTCATTCATGATAATAACATTATTGAACAGGATTACCGTTTTATCAAACGTAGGATCAGGCCCATGCTCGGCTTTAAATCTTTTGATTCAGCGGCATCCGCTCTCGCAGGGATTGATATGGTCAACATGATCCGAACGGGTCAATCCACCCTGGACTCCGTCCGTTTCAACAGTTTGCGCAATTGGCAGGATAATCGACTCTCCTGCTCAACCTACGTTGCCTTCCAAGAAATTTGCGACAAAACCAAATTTAGTACATGGTTGGCCTTTGGTCCATCAAGATGATGGCCTCCGGTGCTGGCGGGCGATAGGCACAAACCGCGTGTGTTGTCTGGACTAGGTTAGATTTTCAACACGCGCATCAGGAGCGTTGCGCTTGACGGATTCAATACCATTGTCGCGTGCGGACGCGCTGGGATAGCTTTCGCTTGTTCCGAAGACCTGCCCATTGCTGGCTTTCAGGTTAAACATGTATCCACCCGACTTGGTTTCCTTTCGTTCGTACCTGTTGTCATTGGGGGCATTTGTCTTCACTGACGCAATACCGTTTTCCGCACTGGCCTTTTGAACATTGCCTTCACTGGCCAGAATGATTTCGCCATTACCGGCCTTCAGCAGAAACCGGTATTCCCCAGCCTTGTCTTCGAAGATCTCAAACTGCCCAAGCATATGATCTACCTCATTATTGTTGAGCCAAAAATCAGAACGATGTTGCAGCGTTTTGCAAAGGGTCACAAGGTAAGAGTCGCAGCGACCTTGACGTGATTCCGACCGGATTCCGATACAAATAAGGACATTGTATCACAGCTATGCGACCAGTACTTTTTGATTTTGTGCATGGCGCCGTACCAGATTGCTCATCTGTTTGCCTTTAGGTGGGACGTAGCGTGCTAAAGTGGGTGAGTAGTCTGGTGACGCAATCTCTGGAAAAAGAAAGAGAATTTCTTCATATGCTTCCTCGCCGACACTCTTCAACGCCATTGGTCCTGTGAACAAGCTTTCCGTTGGTGCGCCTTCTGCAAAGACTATTTCGTGATTGTCAAACAGCACGTGTAGATATGTGACCGATTGAGTGCTGTCATCAACGAAAACACCGGGCAAGGCGACAAGCTTGTGCGCAGGTATTAGAATTTCATCATCACCGAACATCCGTTTTGCGATCGGTGACCGGACAAGCATTCGATGTTGCGGCGAAACAAGCAGGTCACGGCAGGGCAACCCATCACCCAACGCGCCCGCGTTTATCCGAATTGGCCGTAACTTGGGTTTCAATGTCAGGTCTTCAGAATTCAAACTCCGGGATCCAATCCATCGAATGCGCTGAGGTCCATCGTCTAATGTCAGGACTTCATCACCAACGCTGAGGGATTCAATGGGGCGGGGGCCATCGATCGTTTCAAGCTTCGTGCCCGCTGTAAAACATGGGACAAGTGTGTCAACATCAACGTTGGGACCGTTGTCTAGGATAGGCCCAAATGTCAACGTTGTGTTGAGTGGCGGGATCGATCCGCCAATGAAGGCAATGAAGAAACCATCTTCGGCATTGACACCGTTGCTCGTTCCATCGCCGTTGATATCGTAGTCAACAATACCAATCTCGTATGTGTTGGTGCCATCGTTGATTTGAATTGTGTAGTCCCAAAAAATCGCATTGCCCAGATACGTTTGGGTTGGGTCATTTGGAGTCTCGTTTACGACGTTGTCACCATCGACGATGGTGCCATCTATGCCGTCCGTGATGGTAATCTGGCTATAGGCGCTGATCTCAAATGTTGAGCCAAATGTACCGAAGCCTGCCGCGGCATTGGTCATTGTCGTATCGGTACGAAAGGCTCCGAAGAGGTTTATGGACATCGGCTTTTCCTGCTTTCTTTTGTGCTTTTTGTTCGCTTGTCCGCGATCGCAACACTAACGGGATCTTCGAAGAAAAAGCCGGTCAGTGAACGGCTCCACCTTACTAATCCGACCTGATTTTCAAAGGATGGTCTGCGTCTGGTTCACGGGGAAAAGGCTGACTTTCATCGCATCTCCAAGTTTTGAGGAAAATGGCACTGAGACCGTTTTTTGCAAGACTATGGAGTTCCCTAGTCCCACTTCTGGGTCAACGCGGGGAGGCGAGAAAGGAGGAGGCCCCATCAAATCCGTGATCGCGGAGACAGGACGGCCTGATTGGCGTGGTTTCTACACAATAGCGACCTTGGCCTCCAGAAATGCCGCGACTTCGTCCTCGGTTGCCTTGCGTAATTTATGGGCCCTTGGGCATCTCTTCGGGACAAGGCCCGTCGCAACAGAGCTCCCTTTCCAATAGAGCACATGCGCTTCGCCGTTAATCGGGATCATGGTTACGTTGAGGGTTTCGCCAGCAGGGTTTTGAACCGTGGGGCAGGTTTGTCCGTCGCGCCATTGGGACAGCTTGAGCGCCCGAAAATCGCAGCCGTCCTGCGCCAGATTGCGCATCCGGTCATTTTCGTTCCAAAACACTTCCATATTCTTAGGGTCCTTTCCCCAATTCTGCTTCTGGCAACTATTGTTGGCACCGCCTGCCGGTACAAGCCAAAGACCACGTCACTCACGGATCTTTGTTTGATGTAGCAAAGCCGTCGACTGCCGAGACGTTTTAAGCTTTAGGTTTGGGGGGGCCTCACTGGCGTTAGCGGTGTCCCAATTGGGCAGGGGGTTATCGACTACGGCCGCAACTGACACTTCGGGATAGGGGATTACTTGCATCATTTAACACATTCGTCTTCAAGGTTCAGTTTCATTTCGATTAAAACCCGCTGAAGACGGGCTATTTCCTTCAGCAAACGCTTGGCCTCGGTCACTGTAATGACTCCGTCTTCAATCGACACTTGGTATTCGGCTATCAGTAAGCCGAACCTCCGGCTCAACGCGATAACATCTGAATGCACACCTCCAGAACGCGGGCCGATCGAGTTGTGCCCACTATATGAGAGTTTGATATTTTTCAGATCGGCCAATGCCGAAGTTACATGCGGATAACTAGCAGAGCTTTCGAGCTGTACGATTGTGTCAAGGGGCATGAACCGATCTACGTGCTCGGCATTGTCGGAGTAATACCGGCCTAGTGTTGCTTTGGACTTGCAAGTGGTTTCACATGCGATTGTGAGACCAACATCTTTAACCAGAGCTTCCGTGTGTTTCTTGAGATAAGATTCGATGTTCACCATGTTTCTGTTCACTCTGATTAGGAAACGGTCTAGGCCACGGAAACTGCTGCAGTTGTCAAGTAGTCTCTCCGGTTAGTCTCGGGTTGAATTCAAACGGGTTCTGAACAAGACTATGGGACGCAGAAGAACACCGATTTTGGTGAACCTGCAGCGCCCCCTTCCAGGGGGGTGGAGGGGAGCGCTGCTTAGGCCGAGGACGGCTTGCTTACGAGTGAGTGGCCCGTGTGTGTTCACGGTACCGGTGATACCCCCTTGGAGGGGTGCAAGTGCTTCCTCAGCCGAGTGTTTTGTTTTAGCTCCAACCATGGCAACATCTTGTGCAGAGGAAATTTCACCGAGTTTTCACTAATCTTAAATTTTCGAAAGGTTTTGACCTTTTGTTCCGTTGGTGATCGAGCGAGAACAAGAAGCTACTCACTTTTTGAACAGCGTCCGTGATCTTCGGTTGCCGTCGCCCCATGAGTGGATAACTCGTAGATCATGATTAGAATGTGTAGCGCCTAGGCCCAGACCTCGTCACTTGATATGAATGAATGTCACTCCATCCAGTCCATGTGCAACTGAGGCCATGCCTTATGCGCCTTGAACAATCAGGCAAGCTTCCGAGAGATCCCGGTTCTGGAAGACTTGAACTTCTTCTCTGGATACAACCGATGTGCATTTAAACTCTGTTTCTTCGGCATGAGCAACAGACGCACACATCGTCGTAGTTAAGTGTATTGCTCTATTTGTCATGGAATTTCCTTATGTTCCAGAAACGGCTTACGTGTTTGTTTGGGTTGCCGAATGCCCGGTGCGGAGTTTTCGTGCAATGTGCACTCAAGCGGCTATCGGGGTCCGCTCAAATCTCATTCGAACCCTTAGGCCCGGCTCATTGTCTTCTGCGATGATTGTTGCTCCATGGCGTATTGCAACCGCTTTCGCGAGCGCCAGACCCAACCCGTTTCCAACCTCGGATCGAGCGGCATCCACTCTGTAAAAGGCATCAAAGATCTTGCTGATCTGTGGTTTGGGAACTCCTGGTCCATTGTCAGTCACGATCAGTTCCACAGAATCAGATGTCGCCACCAGAGATACCCTGATCCACGAGCCCGATGGACAATACCGAAGCGCGTTGTTCACCAGGTTGACCAGCACCTGTTTAAGCATGCTTTCATCGCCGCGGATCAAGACAGTATCCGTGTTGAAATCCGCCGACAGAGCCTTGTCTTCATCTTCGGCCACCGGGAAGTAGGTTTCCACAATATCTTCTACCAACGCAGTTAGATTAACTGTCGAAAAGTGGTCCTGACGCCCACTGCCCTCAATCCGCGATATTCTCAGGATCGTGTCGAAGACGGCACTCAAACGCTTCAGTTCGCATTCCAGTTCGTTGAGCTTTGGTCTCGGGTCTCCGCCATACTCAACTTCGCTAAACACCTGCTGCAGTGCCAGAAACGCATGAGACAGGGGTCTCTTCAAATCGTGGGCAATTGTGACGGCCGTTGTTTGGGTACTGATAAGCAGGCTCGACAATCTGTCCAGATGGTGGTTCATCAGGCGGGAAACCCGGTCTATCTGGTCATTCGCGCTGGAAACCGGCAGCCGAATATCGGTGTTCCCCTGCGACACTAGATCGAGAGCGTGTTCGATCCGTTTGAGTTTGCGATAGCTCTGAGAGCTGACGTAATAGCCCAGCCCCAAAACAGTGGCAGTTGCCGAAAGCGTTAATAGCAATAGCCCTTCCGAAAGCACTGTTAATGCCTGATTGAGTGATGTCAGGCTACGTGCGACGATCGTGCGATAGCCAAGGTACTCGGAAGCGCGAAGTAGATATACAGGATCAGCCCCACCAATCTCCACGAAATCCGGATCCACTTCGTGCCAGCCATTCGTTTCGGGTGTTTTAGCGATTGATCCCGCAAGCACGGCATTGTGTTTGTCGAACAAGGCGATCATATGAAGCGCTGTCCGGTGAGGGTTGTTCAGGTGTTCGATTGCCCGCTGGACCGCTTCTGCTCCACCGTCCAGTAGAATTTCATGGAGTAGAGTTTCTTCTTCAAGAATTTGCTGCTCAAGATTGGAGCGGAGCTCGTCTTCCAGCGCTATATAGGCTGCGTAGCCAAAAACAGCAGTGATGATCCAGACCACCAAAGCTGCGTAACAAGCCGTCCGGAACGGGGCGCCGGAAAATATATTAGCGCGGTGCATGGAGGCTGTACCCAACATTTCGAGATGTGTGCAGAAGAGGCGTCTCAAAGGGCTTGTCAATCTTTGCCCTAAGCCGGCTGATGTAAGTCTCAATCACAGTTGAATTTGGGTCAAAGTTGTAGTCCCAGACCTGCTCCAGAAGCATAGTACGTGTCACGATCCGCCCGGAATTCCGCATCAGTACTTCCAGTAGTGAAAACTCGCGAGGTAACAAGTCTATTGTCAAATCCTGCCGTTTCACGACCCTGTTAAGCAGGTTCATCGATAAGTCGTGGACGTGAATCTCAGTCGTAGCTACGCCTGCAGAGCGTCGCTTGATAATGCTGTGCAAACGCGCCAAAAGCTCCGAAAAATGAAAGGGCTTAACCAGATAGTCGTCCGCTCCCTCGGTAAGCCCCTCAACTCTGTTCTCAACATCTCCAATCGATGTCAGGAACAAAACCGGCGTTTGCTTTCGGGCAGCCCGCAGCGCCTTTAGAATTGAAAGCCCATCCATTCCTGGTAACATTCGATCAAGAATGATTGCATCACATTCATTGTAAAGGCAGTAAGACAGCGCATCTCGACCATCTTCGTACCACTCTACGCTGAAGCCATTTTCTTGCAAGCCTGAACTGACAAAGTCAGCGATCTTCCTGTCATCTTCAGCAAACAGTATTTTCATTTTCACACCTTCAGCATCACTGTTGTTTTCGTCGCACAGAGTTACCGAACTCGCCGTCAAATGGATCCAACCATATCCAGAAGGCCGGATCCACTTAGCAACGGACGCGGATCAAAGGCTCAGCGTTTCTTCGACCGCTTTGACTTGCAGTCGTGCCAATCCTAAGTTTGCAGCCTTTTTATCCAGTGCGACATACACAAATATGTTGGGGCTCTTTTCCAACGGGCGAACCAGGTGAAACTGTTTGCCCAGTGTGATCAGAATGTCTTCGATTGTATCGTTGAGTTTCAGTGCCTCCATTGCTTGCAGCTTTGCACGGACAACTTCAACATTCGCGGCACCTGCAGTTTCCAAATCGAACTTGGAACCGCCTTCTGAGACAAGTATAAGGCCGGTTTCACTGTCGACCAGACACGCCCCCAGAATACCTTTGATTTCACTTAGTTTAGAGATGTCCAACGACATGATTAGCTCCTTTATTGCCATGGAAAAGTTGATTTGATCCGACCCAGGTGTTTGATCGTCTGGGTAGGTCTCAGCGTTTGCGGGCGGAATGGTGATGATGTGTCTTTGAATCAGGCCAAATCGTTTGTTCAACCTGCCAATCACAGAGGAAACATCACCCTTGGGCTTCAACATTTGCTATCCAATTCTCGCTGAGACGATTGACTTATGGCATTCATCGAGTGATTGGCCACATCCCAAGGATTGGGTGCGAAGAAACAATTGATCGACCAGCCCATCCTCCAGTCTGGGAAGAGCTCTGGTTTTCTGAACCGGACGGCGCTTATGATTTGATCGCAATCTAGAAAGGGGGGAGTCAGGGCTCTGACAACGATTGCGAACATTGCTCAGAAGCTTCACAATCGTCATAACGGCCAAGAAAAAACTTGGTGTACTCGGGACCGGAATGGCTAATGTAGCTTCAGAACTTATAAGGAACACCGTCCACATATGTCCTGCTTCATAGATGACACTCGCCAACCCGAATAACACTAAGCTCAACATAAGACCCAACCTCAGCACTCATTGATCTGTTGAGCTTTAGAGTATGGGTTTTTTTCAACAGCTTTTCGGGTTACTTAAATATCTGAAAGGTAATGAGCATCTAGGTTCCGAGCTTGTGGCTTAGTTGCATCCACTGTCTGACCGGTAGCAAATTCAAAATCGTTCCGCACATCCGTCGTAGGTTTCGCCAGGTTGTTGTCGTTGACACATCCAGTCATAGTGTTCATCAGCTGCAGGCTCGTGACAGCGCCGTTTCTACGGGTGTTTTGGATTCCTGCTGCCTGCCAGAATGGGCGGCGAGGCCCCGCTCTCCAGACATCCAGCCGCCGAGCGGAAGGTTATGCAGCACCAGCGCACGAAGGCCAAGGGAAAGCTCGATCCGCATCGCGCCTTCTTTGACGAGGCGATCGAGCAGATCGGCGCCATCCGGATGCTTTAACTGGCATTTGCCTTGCATGACGCAGTTGGCGTGCGCGCGCATGGCCGAACGCGGTGTGTGAGTCGACGCTGCCACTCTCAACAGATGGGTTGGCAAATATGCACCAATGGTTGCTACGCGAGC
>NZ_JBQGAA010000034.1:0-7257 GCF_056542585.1 Ruegeria sp. AB9
TCCGAAAACAGCAATTCCTTAGCACTACGACCCCGGGTTTTCAGATGTTTGCCGAGATCGCAGGATAGGTGTGTCCAGTAGTTGACTGCCTATGGTCATTCTAAAAGTTTGCGACACATCCGCTGCGACTGCAGAAATCAAACGACGTACTCAAGGTCGGTTATGGGCCGTTCACAAACTTCTCGATTTAGATGTAGAATTTTGAGGTATTCCCTGCCAAATCGACCTGAGGACGCCGAAGCACGCAATTAGTATGCCGCCTTACATAGCCTCCAATGTGTGGGTGAGGCCGTTTCGGATGTGATCTTCCAGCAGTATCTTGGCCGTGTCGGCGTCTCTGGCCAGTGCTGCATCAAACATGCCCTTGTGCTCCTTGACGGCCTCTTCGCCGCGATAGGTCAGCACGAGCATCTGATACCGCAGATATTTGTCGTAGATGATCGAGTGCAGAGACAGAAGATTCTTGGAATTGCAGGCCGCGATCATCGCCTGGTGAAACTCCCAATCATATCTTTTCCAAGTCTCTTTTTCGGATTCATCTCCTCTGAGAAGCTGCTGTTCCATCAAGTGCAGTTTGTGGTGTGCGGCAACCAGGTTGCCTTCCCAGTCCGTGTCGCCATTCGCAATGGACAACTCCAACGCGTGGCATTCCAACAGAACGCGCAGCTCTGCAATCTCGGTCAGGTCTTCTCGTGAAACCGGCGTGACCAGGAAACCCCGTTGCTCGGGAGCTTCGACAAATCCGTCGCTGGCGAGTCTGTTCAGCGTTTCACGAAGTGTCGAAAGGCTTGCCGAGTAGCGTTCCTTCAAGGCGTCCAGCTTCAGTTTGGAGCCGGGCTGCAACTCCCCGAAGATGATGTCCCGCTTGATGCGCTGATAGGTGCTTGCACCTATCGTAGACGGCTGTTTCGCCATGCGTTTCACCCGATGTTCTTGGTCTCTTCGTTCAGTTAACATTTTTCAAAGACATCAGCAATCCAAACTGATGTATGGTAAAAATAAAAATATCATACATTATTGCGGAATCGCGAAAACCCCAATACGGTCGTGGCCAAGTTGGGCAAAGCAGCCCGATCGCAAACATCAGGTTCGGGGTTTTCCGAACCACCCGGAAGGAAGCAAAGTGTCTCAGAACTTTCGCATTGCCATTGTCGGCATTGGCCTTGTTGGACGCCGCCACGCTGACGCTGTCCGAGCGTTGCGTCATGTTGATCTTGTTGCAGTTGTCGACCCCAGCACCGAAGGCCGCGCGTACGCCGTTGAACATGGGGTCGCATGTTATGCGACTCTCGAGGAAATGTTTGCAAATCAGACGCCGGACGGAGCTGTTCTTGCGACCCCGACCACGCTTCATGTTGAACAGGGCCTCACGTGTGTTCGACATGGTTGTCCCGTTCTTGTCGAAAAACCGATCGCCGTGGAAGCCACCACTGCACTGGAGCTTGTCCAAGCAGCGGAGAAGGCCAATGTGCCGCTGATGGTTGGACATCATCGCAGACACAATCCTCTGATCAGGTCGGCTAAAGAAGCCATTGTCGATGGGAAGATTGGAGATGTGCGCGCTGTCCATGCGAATTGCTGGTTTTATAAGCCAGACGAATATTTTGATGCTGCGCCCTGGCGAAAGAAACCCGGTGCAGGGCCCATCTCGGTCAATCTTGTCCACGATGTGGATCTGCTGCGGTACCTGGCCGGAGAAGTCATAACCGTACAGGCGCAGTCGGCTGCATCGCAGCGAGGTTACGACAACGAAGATGTTGCCGGTGCTCTGTTGACGTTCGAAAGCGGAGCGATAGGAACCATAAGTGTGTCCGACAGCATCGTTGCTCCATGGAGCTGGGAGATGACGTCTCAGGAATATCCAATCTATCCTTCAACCACTGAGAGTAGCTACATGGTAGGTGGCTCTCACGGGTCATTGTCCGTTCCCGATCTTCGACTGTGGAGTTACCAGAGTGAGCAAAGGGATTGGTGGACGCCAATCTCATCAACCGCGCTGAAGAAGGGTGCATCCGATCCTCTGGTCAATCAACTCAGGCACTTTGTTGAAGTCGCTCGGCGCGAAGCAGATCCTATTGTGTCCGGATGGGAAGGCTTCAGGACGCTCCAAGTCATTGAAGCTATTCAGAATTCCTGCAGGTCGGGCGAGACTGTCAGGATCAGAAGCCTTCAGGATATGCAGCAACAGAGACTGCAGATAATGAAAAATATCTGATATTTTGTAAAAAATCTTGCAAAAATCCCAAAATAGGTCAAAACTTAGAATCGGAAAAATGCATCATGATGTCTCAGGGAGGAGCAAAGTGATTACCAAACTTACCCGCCGGGCTGCTGTGTCAGCCCTGGTCGCAACCGGTGTTCTGTTCAGCGCAACAAGCGGCGCATTGGCAGAGGGCAAAGTGCAACTTCGCCTCGCAACGTCGGGGTCGGATACCGATCAGCGTTCGGTCGCCATGGCCGAGGTCTTTGCGCCGATGGTCGCTGATTTCGCAAGCTACGAGCCCAGCTATAACGGCACCATCTTCGCGCAGGGTACCGAGCTGGACGCCATCAGCCGGGGCAATCTGGAAATGTCGATCACCTCGGCGCAGGAACTGGCTCAGTTCTTCCCCGAGTTTTCGATCTTTACCGCAGGCTATGTCCATCAGGATGCGGCGCATCAGGTTGCCGTCTTTAACGATCCCCTGATGGATGCCTTCAAGCAGAAGGCCGAAGAAGAGCTGGGCGTCAAACTGCTGTCGGTCATGTATCTGGGTCGTCGTCAGGTGAACCTGCGCCAGCCCAAGGATGAACTGACGGTTTCGACGCCCGCCGATCTGGAAGGCGTGAACCTGCGGATGCCGGGCACTGACGCATGGCAGTTCCTGGGCAAAGCATTGGGTGCTGCGCCGACTCCGATGGCTTTCTCCGAAGTCTACACGGCGCTGTCGACAGGGGCGGTTGACGGTCAAGACAATCCGTTGCCGACCGTTGTGGACGCCAAATTCTATGAAGTGACCAATCAGATCGTTCTGACGTCGCATCTGGTCGATTTGAACTACATCGCCATCGGCAAAGAGGTCTGGGACGGTTTGACACCGGAACAGCAGGCCAAGGTTCAGGAAGCTGCGGATGCTGCGGCTGAATCCGGCCGCCAGAAGCAGCTTCAGAAAGAAGAGGACCTTGTCAGCTTCCTCAAAGAACAGGGCATGGCGGTCTACGAGCCCGACCTGGCGGCGTTCCGCGATCAAGTACAGTCGATGTATCTGGAAAGTGAATTTGCCGGGTCATGGCCCGACGGTGTGCTTGAGCAGATCAACGCTCTGGGCAACTAAGTTCGTCTACACAAGGGAGGGAGAACCGAAATGAAAGGCTTCATAAAGGGGTTCTCCCGACTGACCGAAGCGATTGCCGGCGGGATGCTGGCGGCAATCTTCTTAATCTTCCTTCTGCAAATTCTTCTGCGGTACTTCTTTACCCCCGCCGGTTGGACGCTTGAACTGATCGGCATTCTCTGGGTCTGGGTGATCTTTTTTAGCTGCGCGTTCATCGTGCGCGAGAGAGATCACGTGAAGTTCGACATCATCTACCTTTCAGTGCCGATGCGCGTTCGTCAGGTCTTTGCGATGTTGGCGGCCGCGGCGATTGTGGTCGGGATGCTCTACAGTTTCCTGCCGACGTGGGACTACATCGACTGGATGAAGATCCGCAAAACCGCGACCGTTCGCAATCCCTTCTCGGGTGAGAAGATACCATTGCGCACCGTGTTCTCGATCTATGCCGTGTTCATGCTGGTTGTCGCCGCGCGGTATGCATGGCTGTTCTTTGACATCATGCGCAACGGCCCACCAAAAACCGAACTTGAAATGGTCGTGGGGTACAACGTGGTTGACGAACATCCCCGCGTTGATGTGGAAGACGACGAGGACGCAAGCAAATGAGTTTTGAACTTCTTTCCTGCCTGCTCACACTCTTTGTTCTGGCAGGCATCGGGACCCCTATCGGCTATTCCATCCTGCTGGCGTCACTGATGTATCTGGGTGTCGCCGGTCTGGACGTCGCGCTGGCGGGTGAAAAGATCCTGCAGGGTTTCTACAAAAGCACGATCCTGCTTGCCGTGCCTTTATTCATAGTCGCCGCGAATATCATGAACGCGGGGTCGATCACTGACCGCTTGCTGAACTTCTGCGTCGCTGCGGTCGGGCGGTTCAAGGGTGGCCTTGGGCACGTCAACGTGGTTGCGTCGCTTATCTTCTCCGGCATGTCCGGCTCGGCGGTCGCGGATGCCGCGGGGATCGGCAAGATTATCATTGAGATGATGACCAAAGACGGTCGCTACAGCCGAGGTTATGCTGCCGCGATCACCGCCGCGTCGGCGACGATTGGCCCGATCATCCCGCCCTCGATCCCGATGGTTCTGTATGCGCTGGTCTCAAAAGCGTCTATCGGATCGCTGTTCCTGGCCGGTATTCTGCCGGGCCTGATCATGGGCGTCGTCCTCATGGCGATGAACTATTATCTGGCCGGAAAGCGGGACTTTGCATTGGAAGAACCAGTTCCACTGCGTGAATTGCCCGCAAAAACCGCCAACGCGTTCCCGGCACTGCTGATGCCCGCAATCCTGCTGTACGGTATATATGGCGGCGTCACTACTCCGACCGAGGCTGCCGCAGTTGCTGCATTTTACGCCCTACTACTGGCTGCGTTGTTCTACCGCGCACTGACCTTCCGTGGCCTTTACCAAGTGTTCGTCGACAGTGCGCGCTCTTCCGCGGCCGTCGGGGTGGTCATTGGCGGTGCGTTCATTCTGAACTTCATCGTCATTCAGGAACAGATTCCACAGTCGATTTCGGCTTTGCTGGAAGGCTCAGATGTCAGCCCGATTGTGTTCCTGATCTTAGTCAACCTGCTGATCCTTGCGCTGGGATGCGTACTGGACGCAACGACGATCATCCTGGTGATTGTGCCGTTGTTTATTCCCACCTGTGAAGCGCTCGGGATTGATCTGGTGCATTTCGGAGTTCTGGTCGTCGTGAACTCGATGATCGGCCTGATAACTCCGCCTTATGGCATTCTACTCTTTGTGATCAACGCCGTGACGGACATTCCGCTGCGTGAAATCATCTCGGAAATCTGGGCGTTCCTGGCAGTGCTCATCTTCGCCCTGGTGATCATGATGCTGATGCCGGATCTGGTCCTGTGGTTGCCGCGGATGTTTGGGTATCAGGGATAATGTGCCTCTCGGTTTCGACAACGTCGATCCCCGGTGATCTGGCAGAAAAACTGAGCGCTATCGCTGACGCGGGATTCGGGGGTGTCGAATTACACGAACCGGATTTGACAGCTTTTGATGGGCCGCCATCGCAAATTCGGAACATTGCATCAGATCTCGGCCTGAAGATTTGCCTGCTGCAGCCGTTCCATAACCTCGAATGCCAATCTGGCGGCGGTAGACAGCGCGCTTTTGATCGGCTGAAGCGCAAACTCGATCTGATGGGTGAGTTGGGCACAAAACTGCTGCTAATCGGGTCTGCCTTCGAGGTCGATGCCACTGCAACCGAAGAACAGGTAATCGCAGACCTGGGCGAGGCGGCCAAAATCGCGAAAGAGATGGGGCTGCGTCTGGCCTATATGGGCTTGCCATGGTCGGATCTTATTCACTCGGATGAACAGGCATTAGGCGTCGTTGAAGCTGTCGACAGCCCTCATCTGGGGTTGGCTTTGAATTCCTTCTTCTCGCTTGCCGACGGGTCCAAACCAGCCCGCCTTCGGGACATTCCTGGAGAGCGGCTGTTCCATGTGCAACTGTCCGATGCACCCCGACTTGAGATGGACATACGTCGACTGAAACGGCACTTTGGGCTTCTGCCGGGGCTTGGATCGCTGAACCTAGCGGGCTTCGTACGGGTGCTGTCCCGCGCCGGATACACGGGGCCTTGGTCCATTGCACGTGTCAACGAAGCGACGCCGCAACCCGGTGGTCAAACGCTGGCGCGTGACTGCTACAGATCGCTGCTCAATCTTTTGGACGAGGTATCGCGGACCGAGCCTGGGGCGAACTTTGGCATCCCGAATCTGCCAGAACGCGTCTATGCGTCTGGCTTTGAATTCGTCGAATTTACGGCTGACGAAACGAGCGGAGCGCAACTTGCAGATATGCTCTCGACCATGTGTTTCCGCATGGAACGCAAGCACGTCAGCAAGTCGGTCGAGCTGTGGCGGCAGGGTGCCATAAACATCGTCGTGAATACCGAAAAAGAAGGCTTCGCACATTCGGCATTTCTGGGCCACGGCCCCTCGGTCTGCGACATGGGGTTGCGCGTCAAGGACGCGGATCAGACGGTTCAGCGGGCGACCGCGTTGGGCGCGCCGAATTTCTCACAGCCGGTGGGGACCGGGGAACTGGATATCCCAGCCATCCGAGGTGTCGGTGGCAATGTCGTCCATTTCATCGATGAGAAATCCGATCTGCATCGGGTATGGGACATCGAGTTCGAGCCGGTTGCCAAAACCAAAGCGACCCAGCCTGCTGGTCTGCGCCGTATCGATCATTTGGCGCAGACGATGCGTCACGATGAGATGCAAAGCTGGCTGCTCTACTACATTTCTACTTTTGAGATGGCGAAGTCGCCAATCGTAAACGTTGCAGACCCGTCTGGCGTTGTACAAAGCCAAGCCATTGAAAGCCCCGAGGGCGAAGTGCGCCTGAACCTGAACGGAGCCGTTGGTCGTCGGACTTTGGCGGCGTCATTCCTTGAAGATGGCTTTGGGGCCGGTGTTCAGCACATCGCTTTCCTGTCGGACGATATTTTTGAAACGTCGGATCAGTTGCGCAAATCAGGCTTTCCCAGTTTGACGATCCCAGAGAACTACTATGCCGATCTGCAAGCGACCTTCGGATTGGATGAAGATCTGATCGCCCAACTGCGCGAGGGCAACATTCTCTACGACCGGACAGCGAGTGCCGAGTATTTTCAGATCTACAGCCGCCCGATCTTTAACGGCTTCTTCTTCGAAATCGTCGAACGCCGTATGGGCTATGCTGGATATGGCGCGCGCAACGCGCCCATTCGCCTTGCCGCGCAAAGCAAAACCCAGACGATGAAAGAGGTGCAAACATAATGACGAGCGATGAAAAAGCTGTGCGCCAATGGTGGCGCACCTCCATCATCGACATGAAGCCCGGCCAGATCGCGTTTCGTGGCCATCCCATTGAGGATCTGATCGGGAACGTATCTTTCCCGCAGATGATCTGGCTGATGGTGCGGGGCGATCTGC
>NZ_JBQGAA010000035.1:0-6394 GCF_056542585.1 Ruegeria sp. AB9
ATTGGAAGCGGCAATCGCCAGCGGCAAGCCAACTGTGCTCGATGTGCCAATGATCAACAACCCGACACCAACGACCGGACACTGGAACATCTTGGACATATACTCGCCTGACAAGGATGTCAGCCACGTGGCTACATAAAGTGCCGAGCATGACCGACGTCGAGTTCAACCGGACACCGGGAACAGGCATCAAAAGAGGAGCCGACGCATGTACAACCATATCTTGATCCCTGTCGCGTTGGACCATGAGGTCGATGTCAGGGAGATGATTGCCACGGCAAGGATTTTGCTCGCCAAGGGGGGCAAGATGACACTTGTAGCCGTCGTTGAGGATGCGCCGGTCTACGTGGCAGAATACGTAACGGTGAAGTCCGCCGAACACATTAACGAAGATCTCAAGAAGCGCTTGCGCGAGTTGGCAAAAGGCGAAAGCGGCCTTGAAATTGCGATTCTTTCTGGGAAACCGGGCGTGGCGATTCCCGATCTTGCATCGGAAACCGACGCCGATCTGATTGTTATCAATTCTCACAAGCCTGGCATTGAAGACTACTTCCTTGGATCGACAACCTCACGCGTAGTTCGACGCGCTCCATGTGCAGTATTGGTCCTTCGGTAAGGCGCGAGCGGCGGACGCATGCTAGCACATTGAGATGGGAGTGGAAACAACCTGGGGATCAAGCCGCTCGGAGTTGACCTTCGCCAAGCCTTCCATCCAGGACCGCTGTCACCCGGTGCGCGCCTTGCGGGGACCAACGCATCCGGCGCTTCTTGCCCATACGGGCGTTCGCGATGTCATTGACCAGCCCTTCTGCTCGCGATGTCGAGATTGCCTTCCCGCTTCGACCCCGGCGACCATAATCAACGAGAGCCACACGATTGTATTCGAGGTAGGTTCGCAGCTCCATTGCTCGTGCGACCGCAGAAAAGGCCGCTTCAATTTTTCGGCCAATTGTTTCGCGGCGCACACGCATACCGGTTCTGACGAGGGTTTCAATCGCATCAAGTGCCCGATCCGCCTGCCCGTGCCATATGCGCCATCGAAGGCTTTGTACCAATGGCTCAAGTTCTGGAACCTCGACCCCTCCCAGCAAAGAAAATAGAGTGCGAAATGTCGTTTCCACATGTCTGATGCGGATCGAAACATGCCACCAGTCCAGGACGTGACTGACATCCGCACCTGTGGCGTCCCTCACCAATCGGGGCAATGCAGGGTCACCATCAGACAGAACCGTAACGGTGGTGCCATCACGCCATTCGGCCGTTTCCAGATTTCGTCGCAGATGTTCGCGCGTATTGTTCGCACCAGTCACGCTCAAGCCAAATCGGCGTTTCTCGCATCCTTTGCTCTCGATGGAACCAACAATGACTTCCAAGTTCCGGCGTTGATACTCCGGTCTTGATCGGACATATGCGCTGTCCAGAAATACCGTAATCTCAGATAACTCAGTGCGTTGATTGGCTCCTGTAGCCACAAGAAATTCGCTGCAGGAAAGGTCATCAGCGATAGTCGCGACTCGGTTTCGGATCGTTACGTGATTCTGTTTAGTACAAGGTGTCAGTTCATTCGGAAGCCTTGCAGCTTCCCGAAAACTATGGCGCGCTCCCAGTTCTGCCTGCAGTCGTCGAAGCTCTGGCGTAGCGCTGTCCGGCAAAAGGCGCGTCAGAGGAGAGTACGCTACTTTCAACGTTGGAATTCTCGGGAGACCACACATGCATATTTGAACCTGTGGCCCTACGACGATGACCCGACCGAAAAGCGTGTCAATACGGCGTCGGCGGCGGTCATGAACCGGTAGATAGGTGCCGCAAAACGGCAGACTCGAGCGATTTCGCCGATCTCTTCGACCTGATCCTGCAGCAGCGCGCGCTGGATCCCATTACATATTGATTTCGCTTCGGCCAGACACAGTCCAAGGTCTTCGTCGGACGCATCAACCGACCGGCGTTCCAGGGTGCAAATCTCGTGTGATCGCTTCTCGCCCCAACCAAACTCAGTCTCTAACCTGATCTTGAATTTCATCGCTATGCCTCCTGCAAAAACAACGAGACATTAGATCAGAATCTTCAGGTATCCCCACATTCTTTCCACTCCCTGGGTATTGCTCCATAGCTGCCGTCTCTCTTTTTTGGCGGTATGCCTGGGGATAAGAAACAGATCAGGGTTGACCTGGGGGGTCAGATGCAACGCTTACCATTGTTCTTTCCTACACGCCGGCGAGTCTCCGACGGAAGTTCACCAAAGAACTCTCGATAGTCGCTCGAAAGCCAGCCAAGATGCCAGATATCAAACTGCGCAGCAATATCACCAATGGTTTGACTTTGGTTTTCGGGCTTCAACAAGGCTGATCTAAAACTATTGAGCTTGATTGCTTTGTTGTATTCCAAAGGGCTCTGTTGAAAATACTCACGGAATATCTTCTCAAGAGATCTTCGTGAAACGCCCAAACGATCCGCAATTTCCTGAGGCGCAAAGTTCAAGCCCAAGTTTTTCCGGAATTCTCGTTGAACGACACCAGCTAGACGTGCCCGATGGTCCAGCGTCTCTTTTACCAAAAGAGAAGTGGCGACATGAGCATCCGATGCGACCCCAACCAAGAACTGGATGAGCGCGCCCTTGGAACTTTGAACAACTCCAGGAAAGGAATTGTGATTTTTTTCAGAAGTAAGGCGAGCCAGAAACGCAACTGAAGCGCGAAGATGTTTGGTTGTGGCAGAATGAACGAAGAACTGCGTCGACATCGCAATTCGCCTGCACACATCATCTCTTAGTAGCGCATCACCAAGCGCATTCTCAAACGCCACTTTATCGACACTTACAACACAGAACCCGGTATTGGCTTCTGCCCTGCAGTCGAATTGCGCTCCAGGTGGCATGATAAATATGTGATCACCTGTAAAGCTGACCCTGCCAAACATGCTTTCCGAATTTCCGTGTGTAAGAAAAGCAAACCCGTATCGGTCCTGAGGCGACGCTCCCCATTGGTCCATTCTTTGGTTAAAGGTCTCGAAATAGAGGCCAAGTTCAGAATCAATATCGATCGTTTCAAAATGCCCCTTGAAGAGACCTGCACTCATCTGTTGATACTGCTGGTCAAATCCAGCCAAACAGGCCGCCTGATCATCGATGTTGAAGAAAGTGTGTGACCACCGCAACGGCATTTTTTTTTCGCCAATCGGATATGCTTGCGGTTCCTGCTCATTCATCCTTGGCTCCCTTCGCTGCCCGGCTGGATTTGACCAGCAATCCAAAGACCTGAGCACTCGAAGGGGAGACTGAATCCGCCGCACAAGCAACTCCAGAAGGACTTCGAGTTGTACATTAGGAATGTACAATTTCTCCGAAGCAGAAATTTGATCTAAATCAAGACGGTAGACACTAAATCGTGAACAAAAAAGGGGAAGTTTTGCAATTGCTTCTCCATGGCATCTAACAAAGGCTTCAAAAGCCTAAGTCTTAATTTAGAAAACCCAAATCTATCATTGAGAGCTGCGCGAGCGTGTTTCGCAAACCGGATAAGCGTATCGCTCATTGCCTTGCGTTATGGGAGCTATTGAAACTTTTTCTTCGCATCCCGGATAACGGTTCTGTAAGCGAATCGTTTAAACTCTAGGTTACAAGCCAAGTTGTGCTCATGCGGTCTATCACACTAGCAAGATACAGAAACAAGGAGCGGGAAGGTTAGAGAATAACAGCGAATGATGGTATTAGGCTTCGTCGTTTGATCCGAATCCACCAACCAGCCAAACCACTCACACCAAAATACGCCTCGGCGTATCTCGGCGTTGCACCGAATTGTGGCTTCCGCCGACCCCCTCCATTCGGTGCAACGCTAATCCAAAGGAGATCATTCAAGTACTACTAAACAAAATACTGCCAAAGGGATGGAAATGGCCAGTTTCGGAATGTCGGCGTTTAATAGCAGACTATGACCACCACTCACTCACTTCAAAGTTTAAGGATGGAGGATTTGACTTTTGCTTCAAAGCTGTCATAGCAGCACTCGAATACGCCTTGGGTTTATCTGGGTGTTACATTGTGTTGGCTATGACGCACGTTCGAGTATAGGTGCCAAAAGGGGGTATTATCCGTTAGGTTTACGCCTGAACACTACCAATCTTTGGAGTGGGCGGTTTGAGCTTCTGATGTGATGCCTTAGGCTTAGCAAATTGCGTTATCAAAGGACAACCCTAAATAAGATGAATACTAATGCTTGCAGGCTATTTCGAACACTAGTCTATAAGCCGCAAATAGGCGTGGTGACGACTGGTGGCGACATCGAACATGGCATTTGTAAAAATTGCGGAACCTATCTGGTGTCCAGAGAGGATTTTTTCTGCTGGAAATGCGGGATACGACACCCCAACGAAATTGGCAAAGGGCAAAAAGTATCGGTTTTCCGACTCTTCATCAAAGCGGTGATTATGAGCGCAGCAATTACCTATCTCCTATTTGCTTTCGAAAAAAACTTCAAATTTTTATCCTAATGGACAGAATTCGAAAAAGACTGCCCCCACAGCAAGAAAGAAAGATTTGCGAATTGGGTAAGTTCTCTATTTCCAATTCGAATCAAATGGTTAGATCATTTCTAAGAAATGAAAACGCAAATGATTAGTTGGGAATTGTGATGATTATTTCCTACAGCGGATTACAATCCCGGTTTGCAACGATAGCCCAATTGCGAGGCATCATGCATGAACTTCTACAAGGAGAGCTGCGGAAAACGGCGTGAACTGGGAGTGGGAAGAATGATGCGAGCGAGGAACTGAATACATGACCCGCTTGCCTTAAGTTCTACCGTGCCAGACGAACGACAAGAGGAAAACGGGTGGCGAACTACACACTTGCAATCCTGCCAGAAAGCCAAATCACCGTTACAGGTGGCGTAGGGCTGGATGGGGTAACTCAAGGAGATGGGTCTCATCTGGTTGGTGAATTCATAACCTTGGGAACAGGAGCGCTAACATCTCTCAATATCTCAGACGGTGGGACTGACACCAGTTTTGACGACAATGATGGCAATCAGCGGTTAGACGGCGCACAATCTCTGGATGGTATTGCGTATGCGGATAACACTCGCATAGAGGCTGAGTTCCAGTTCACCCTGCGTGACAACAACACCGGAGAGACCTATCAGATTATCGGCGTCAACATTATTAACTCGGCACCAGCATTTGGTACAATTGAAGGGTTGGCGTTCGTAGGTGATTTCCCGCCACGCGGCATTGCTTTGGAAGTCATTTCAGCGGCTGAAGGCCCCGGCTCTTCAGGTCAGCTGCCCATCGATGCTACGGATTTTGTCACCTGCTTCACGGGCGGCACTAGAATACTAACAAATCGAGGTGAAGTTTCGATCTGTGAGCTAAACTCAGGAGACACGGTTCTTACTGCCGAGGGGTTACTGGCCCAAATACGTTGGATTGGTCGTCGTGAGTTTAGTTTCAGCGCGCTACTCGAAAACGCTAAGCTTTGCCCGGTCCGTATCTCAGCGGGAGCCCTGGGGCTTGGGCTACCGAAACGCGATCTACTCGTTTCGCGCCAGCATCGAATGATGGTGCAGTCAAAGATCGCTGGACGTATGTTTGGAGAAACAGAAGTTCTGGTTCCAGCGATTAAACTGACCGAATTGCCAGATATATTCTTAGATGAAACCGTCAATCAGGTGGCGTATTATCACCTTCTCCTTGACCAACATGAGATCATTTACGCTGAAGGTGCACCAAGCGAAAGCCTGTTTACCGGTCCGGAGGTTTTGAAAGGATTAGGCCCCGAGGCACAGGAAGAAATTATGTTGATTTTTCCAGAATCTAGGGAACTGTCTAATCCGATGGAACCCGCTCGATACATCCCATGTGGTAGACAGCAAAAAAAGCTCGTCGCGCGACATTTGAAGAACAACAAACCTCTACTCGCCTAAGAGCTTTGAATGGCCTCGCGTCAGTGACGGGGTGATGACCATGACCAAGTCACAGTTTGAGGCCCTTTTTGAAGGGCTCGACTGGAAGCGAGTGGTGGCACGCGGAACACGGCATCCGGTTGGTGTCTGAGTATTGATAACAATGAAGGGGCTATCCCCCTTTCGGGACAGTCTTGTCTTCGACCCTTCTGTCGAAGGGTGACGATATTGTCCTGCTTTCCAGCCTCTTGGGTTTCGCGTATTCTTTGAGCTGTCGCGTAAGTTCTCTTGGTAGGCACATACTCAGTCGAATGCGTTAGGCCGTTCCCGTGTGTTATCTCAAACCACTTCCAATTGAGTTCAGAGATCGCACACTGGACAGTCTTCTTAGTGAAACCGAGCGCCTTGGTGAGCAGCCTCATCTGACTGGTCCAAATTGATTGTTAGTGCATCATCGGCCTGTGATCCATCGGGATGATGGTTTCGGGTGCTGGCGGGCG
>NZ_JBQGAA010000036.1:0-6032 GCF_056542585.1 Ruegeria sp. AB9
CCCCTTCACCGGCGCTGCTGAGGCGGTGCTGACGGGTCGGAGAGACGGCCTGACGGACTGGAAAGACGGTTGAGACGCTCGGGAGAGACCGGGGGCATCTTTGGGAATGGGTTAGGCGGGCGCGCTGAGGTTTTGGCGCAACGGTCTGATTTTTGGCTCTGGGTGTTCTGTTCTTTGACATTGATGGATAACTGAAGAGATATGTGGGCGGTTTGGTTCGTTTCGACGGATTGAATGTCTGTATATCGCGCTGGTAGGGCTTCGGCTCGATGATCCGGTGTCAGCTTCACTGTTTGTACGGCTTTCGGTTTCTGAAGAAACCAGAAGCACAACAAACAGATGACTTTTAGTGCGTTCTCTGGCCTAGCCGGGTTGGGGGAAGCTTATTCGCGCTCAAGTAGCCGGGTAGGCGGTAGCGCACTAAAGATGTGCAGAGGTTCGAACGTCAAGGATAGGTTAGCAATAGCCTTTCAACTTGAGAGTTTGATCCTGGCTCAGAACGAACGCTGGCGGCAGGCCTAACACATGCAAGTCGAGCGCGCCCTTCGGGGTGAGCGGCGGACGGGTTAGTAACGCGTGGGAATATACCCTTTGGTACGGAATAGCCTCTGGAAACGGAGAGTAATACCGTATGAGCCCTTCGGGGGAAAGATTTATCGCCAAAGGATTAGCCCGCGTTAGATTAGGTAGTTGGTGGGGTAATGGCCTACCAAGCCTACGATCTATAGCTGGTTTTAGAGGATGATCAGCAACACTGGGACTGAGACACGGCCCAGACTCCTACGGGAGGCAGCAGTGGGGAATCTTGGACAATGGGGGCAACCCTGATCCAGCCATGCCGCGTGAGTGATGAAGGCCTTAGGGTCGTAAAGCTCTTTCGCCTGTGAAGATAATGACGGTAGCAGGTAAAGAAACCCCGGCTAACTCCGTGCCAGCAGCCGCGGTAATACGGAGGGGGTTAGCGTTGTTCGGAATTACTGGGCGTAAAGCGCACGTAGGCGGATCGGAAAGTTGGGGGTGAAATCCCGGGGCTCAACCCCGGAACTGCCTCCAAAACTATCGGTCTAGAGTTCGAGAGAGGTGAGTGGAATTCCGAGTGTAGAGGTGAAATTCGTAGATATTCGGAGGAACACCAGTGGCGAAGGCGGCTCACTGGCTCGATACTGACGCTGAGGTGCGAAAGTGTGGGGAGCAAACAGGATTAGATACCCTGGTAGTCCACACCGTAAACGATGAATGCCAGTCGTCGGGTAGCATGCTATTCGGTGACACACCTAACGGATTAAGCATTCCGCCTGGGGAGTACGGTCGCAAGATTAAAACTCAAAGGAATTGACGGGGGCCCGCACAAGCGGTGGAGCATGTGGTTTAATTCGAAGCAACGCGCAGAACCTTACCAACCCTTGACATCCTAGGACCGGTCCAGAGATGGACCTTTCACTTCGGTGACCTAGTGACAGGTGCTGCATGGCTGTCGTCAGCTCGTGTCGTGAGATGTTCGGTTAAGTCCGGCAACGAGCGCAACCCACATCCTTAGTTGCCAGCAGTTCGGCTGGGCACTCTAGGGAAACTGCCCGTGATAAGCGGGAGGAAGGTGTGGATGACGTCAAGTCCTCATGGCCCTTACGGGTTGGGCTACACACGTGCTACAATGGTGGTGACAGTGGGTTAATCCCCAAAAACCATCTCAGTTCGGATTGGGGTCTGCAACTCGACCCCATGAAGTCGGAATCGCTAGTAATCGCGTAACAGCATGACGCGGTGAATACGTTCCCGGGCCTTGTACACACCGCCCGTCACACCATGGGAGTTGGTTCTACCCGACGGCCGTGCGCTAACCTTTTGGGGGCAGCGGACCACGGTAGGATCAGCGACTGGGGTGAAGTCGTAACAAGGTAGCCGTAGGGGAACCTGCGGCTGGATCACCTCCTTTCTAAGGATGTATCTAGTTAGATTTGTTCGCAAATCTCGTGATACACTTAGCAGAAGATCAACAAACAAAGTTGGTCAAACTCATGGACCGAGCCGTCCTCATATCTCTTCAGAAAATCAGGATCTTGCGAATAGGCGCGAGGTCCGGCAAGGGGCCTTAGCTCAGCTGGGAGAGCGCCTGATTTGCATTCAGGAGGTCAGGAGTTCGATCCTCCTAGGCTCCACCACTTCTGCAGTCGGCCCCGTACAAAGTGGGTCGGTAGCTCAGGTGGTTAGAGCGCACGCCTGATAAGCGTGAGGTCGGAGGTTCAAGTCCTCCTCGACCCACCACTTTCCTTCGATTTGACCGTTAAGCGCTGATTTGAGTGTTTAGCCGTCCAATCGGACGTCAATTGACATCGTATAGAGAGAAAATCAATCAACACTGTTTGATCGCGCCGAGTGTGGCGTTGATCTCAGTCGTTCTCATCTTCGGATGAGCGGGTTGTGACGCGGGTGTTTCCTCGCCTGTCCACGACTATCCCGGCTGAAACGAACAGAGTTGTCCAAGTCAAGTACACTAACCCGCATAACTTTACAGTTATGCATGTCTTCCATTCTCCATGCGGGGCCGACCGACATCGGCAGCATGGGTTCCAGGATGGAAGGCGGGAAAGTATGCTTTTGGTTCAGAAGAAAGATCATCTTTAGTTACCAGCTGGATGATCGCGATTGACCTGACTGCGCTCAAGTAGCCGAATAGGCGGTAGCGCACTAAGTTGTGTCTTTCTCTTTCTGGATCAAATCAAGCGCGAGAAGGGCGTTTGGTGAATGCCTTGGCAGCAAGAGGCGATGAAAGACGTGATACTCTGCGATAAGCCATGGGGAGCTGAGAATAAGCTTTGATCCATGGATCTCTGAATGGGGCAACCCACCTGAAAGCTTCATATTGTTATCTTTGATACTCAATATGGGGTTTAAACAGGTACTTAAGACCTGAATACATAGGGTTTTAAGAGCAAACCCGGGGAACTGAAACATCTAAGTACCCGGAGGAAAGGAAATCAATTGATACTCCCCTAGTAGCGGCGAGCGAACGGGGACCAGCCGAGCCGGATAAGTGACTAGAACACGTTGGGAAGCGTGGCCATAGCGGGTGACAGCCCCGTATAGGAAGCTTTGACGGACGTATTAAGTAGGGCGGAACACGTGAAATTCTGTCTGAAGATCGGAGGACCACCTTCGAAGGCTAAGTACTCCTTGCTGACCGATAGCGAACCAGTACCGTGAGGGAAAGGTGAAAAGCACCCCGACGAGGGGAGTGAAACAGTACCTGAAACCGAACGCCTACAATCAGTCGGAGGCTCCTTGCGAGCTGACGGCGTACCTTTTGTATAATGGGTCATCGACTTGGTCTCACGAGCAAGCTTAAGCCGTTAGGTGTAGGCGTAGCGAAAGCGAGTCTTAATAGGGCGCATGAGTTCGTGGGATCAGACCCGAAACCGAGTGATCTAGGCATGGCCAGGTTGAAGGTAAGGTAACACTTACTGGAGGACCGAACCCACATCCGTTGAAAAGGATCGGGATGAGCTGTGCCTAGGGGTGAAAGGCCAATCAAACTCGGAGATAGCTGGTTCTCTGCGAAATCTATTTAGGTAGAGCGTCATCCGAATACCCCGGGGGGTAGAGCACTGGATGGGTAATGGGGCCCCACAGGCTTACTGATCCTAACCAAACTCCGAATACCCGGGAGTACTAGATGGCAGACACACTGCGGATGCTAACGTCCGTAGTGGAGAGGGAAACAACCCTGACCTACAGCTAAGGCCCCCAATTCATGGCTAAGTGGGAAAGCAGGTGGGACGACCAAAACAACCAGGAGGTTGGCTTAGAAGCAGCCATCCTTTAAAGATAGCGTAACAGCTCACTGGTCTAAATAAGTTGTCCTGCGGCGAAGATGTAACGGGGCTCAAGCCATGAGCCGAAGCTTAGGATGCCGTAAGGCATGGTAGCAGAGCGTAGTGTGACATAGAACTCATCCGTATTTGCATCTGTGTTGTGTAACAGCAGCGGGATGTAATGACGGATCGAGTTCTTTCGATGAAGCCGGCGCGTGAGCGATCCGGTGGAGAGATCACTAGTGAGAATGATGACATGAGTAGCGACAAAGAGTGTGAGAGACACTCTCGCCGAAAGTCCAAGGGTTCCTGCTTAAAGCTAATCTGAGCAGGGTAAGCCGGCCCCTAAGCCGAGGCCGAAAGGCGTAGGCGATGGGAACTAGGTTAATATTCCTAGGCCAGGAGGATGTGACGGATCACAGGTGTAGTTCAATCTTATCGGATTGATTGGGCTGCTGAGTGGTTCCTGGAAATAGCCCTCCATCAGACCGTACCCTAAACCGACACAGGTGGACTGGTAGAGCATACCAAGGCGCTTGAGAGAACGATGTTGAAGGAACTCGGCAAAATACCTCCGTAAGTTCGCGAGAAGGAGGCCCGGTTCCTAGGCAACTAGGGGCTGGGGGCACAAACCAGGGGGTGGCGACTGTTTATTAAAAACACAGGGCTCTGCGAAGTCGCAAGACGACGTATAGGGTCTGACGCCTGCCCGGTGCCTGAAGGTTAAAAGGAGAGGTGAGAGCCTTGAATTGAAGCCCAGGTAAACGGCGGCCGTAACTATAACGGTCCTAAGGTAGCGAAATTCCTTGTCGGGTAAGTTCCGACCTGCACGAATGGCGTAACGACTTCCCCGCTGTCTCCAACATCGACTCAGCGAAATTGAATTGCCTGTCAAGATGCAGGCTTCCCGCGGTTAGACGGAAAGACCCCGTGCACCTTTACTACAGCTTCGCACTGGCATCAGGATTGTGATGTGCAGGATAGGTGGTAGGCTTTGAAGCAGGAACGCAAGTACCTGTGGAGCCTCCCTTGAGATACCACCCTTCGCACTCTTGATGTCTAACCGCGGTCCGTTATCCGGATCCGGGACCCTGCGTGGCGGGTAGTTTGACTGGGGCGGTCGCCTCCTAAAGCGTAACGGAGGCGCGCGAAGGTTGGCTCAGAGCGGTCGGAAATCGCTCGTTGAGTGCAATGGCAGAAGCCAGCCTGACTGCGAGACTGACAAGTCGAGCAGAGTCGAAAGACGGCCATAGTGATCCGGTGGTCCCGAGTGGAAGGGCCATCGCTCAACGGATAAAAGGTACGCCGGGGATAACAGGCTGATACTGCCCAAGAGTCCATATCGACGGCAGTGTTTGGCACCTCGATGTCGGCTCATCTCATCCTGGGGCTGGAGCAGGTCCCAAGGGTACGGCTGTTCGCCGTTTAAAGAGGTACGTGAGCTGGGTTTAGAACGTCGTGAGACAGTTCGGTCCCTATCTGCCGTGGGTGTAGGAGACTTGAGAGGAGTTGCCCCTAGTACGAGAGGACCGGGGTGAACGATCCACTGGTGGACCAGTTGTCGTGCCAACGGCAGTGCTGGGTAGCTATGATCGGACAGGATAACCGCTGAAGGCATCTAAGCGGGAAGCCCCCCTCAAAACAAGGTCTCCCTGAGGGCCGTGGAAGACCACCACGTCAATAGGCCGGAGATGTAAGCGCAGTAATGCGTTCAGTTGACCGGTACTAATCGCCCGATAGGCTTGATTTGATCCAGTAACAGAAAGACAAATCACCAAAAGCATACACTGACCTTGACAATGGATAGCCTCGCAGCGCCAAGCCGCGATGTTGATTGATATAACAACCGTGCGGCAACGCGCCTTTTGTAAACAAAAGACGCTGCCTCCCGCGCGTCGCCTTTTTGCAAAGCAAAAAGAGCGACGGGGATTTTCCTCGGTTTGGTGGTCATAGCGCAAGTGAAACACCCGGTCCCATCCCGAACCCGGAAGTTAAGCACTGCCGCGCCAATGGTACTTGGGCTTAAGCCCCGGGAGAGTAGGTCACCGCCAAACCTAGAAAAATCCCCACATTCTCTCTAAACGATGAAAAAAACACGACCCGGCCTCAAGTAGCCGAATAGGCAACAGGCCCACCAAAAGTGTCGCGGGGTGGAGCAGTCCGGTAGCTCGTCAGGCTCATAACCTGAAGGTCAGAGGTTCAAATCCTCTCCCCGCAACCAAA
>NZ_JBQGAA010000037.1:0-4504 GCF_056542585.1 Ruegeria sp. AB9
AAACGCACTCCCCTTTACTCATTGCATGTTGAGTTGGGTGGTAAGATGGTTGATTTTGCTGGTTGGGAGATGCCTGTTCAGTATCCATTGGGGATTATGGGTGAGCATAAGCAGTGTCGTGAGAAGGCGGCGTTGTTTGATGTGTCTCATATGGGTCAGGTGATCCTGCGCGGTGAGAATGTGGGTGAGAAGCTGGAAGCTCTGTGCCCGCAGGCTTATGCGACGCTGAAGGAAGGCAAGGCGCGGTACGGGTTCTTTACGAACGCGGAAGGCGGGATCATGGACGATTTGATCGTGTCGAACGCGGGCGATCATTACTTTGTGGTGGTGAACGCGGCGCTGCGGCATCAGGACATTCCGCATATGCGCGACAATCTGGACGGGGTTGAGGTGACCGAGATCTTCGACCGCGCGCTGGTGGCTGTGCAAGGTCCCAAGGCCGAGGACGTGGTGGGCGCGCTCTGCCCTGCCGCCCGTGACCTGAAGTTCATGGAAACCACGATTGCGGACATCAACGGCGTCGAATGCCGCATCTCGCGGCTGGGCTATACCGGCGAGGATGGCTACGAGATCTCGATCCCCGAGGACAAGGCGATCGACGTGTCGAAAGCCTTCCTGGCGCATGAGGATTGCGAACCGGCGGGTCTGGGCGCGCGCGACAGCCTGCGGCTGGAGGCAGGTCTGTGCCTGTATGGCAATGACATTGACCAGAGCACCTCGCCGGTCGAGGCCAGCCTCGGCTGGGCGATGCAGAAGCGCCGCAAGGAAGAAGGCGGTTTTCCGGGCGCGGATCGCGTGCAGAAGGAACTGGCCGAGGGGGCTGCCCGCAAGCTGGTGGGCATCAAGCCCGAGGGCCGTGCGCCTGCGCGTCAGGGCGTGGAAATCCAGTGTGCTGAGGGCAACACGATCGGTCAGATCACCTCGGGCAGCTTTGGCCCCACGGTGGGTGGCCCGGTTGCGATGGGCTATGTGTCCGCGGGCCATGGCGAGCCAGGGGAGAAGGTGAACCTGATCATTCGGGGCAAGGCGCAGCCGGCCGAGATCGTGACCACGCCTTTCGTCAAACAGAATTACAAGCGTTGAAGTCAGGAGAGAGACAACATGG
Source organism: Ruegeria sp. AB9 (assembly GCF_056542585.1). Classification (NCBI taxonomy): domain Bacteria; kingdom Pseudomonadati; phylum Pseudomonadota; class Alphaproteobacteria; order Rhodobacterales; family Roseobacteraceae; genus Ruegeria; species Ruegeria sp. AB9. Next base: position 1,106 of record NZ_JBQGAA010000037.1, read on the forward strand.
CAACCTATTATTCCGAAGAGCATGAATGGCTGACCGTCGAGGGGGACGTGGCCACTCTGGGCATCACCAAACATGCCGCCGAGCAGCTGGGTGAAGTGGTGTTCGTCGAGCAGCAGGAAGCGGGCGACGAGTTCGAAAAAGGCGGCGAGATCGGTGTGATCGAATCCGTCAAGGCGGCGTCCGAGCTTTATGCGCCGGTCGATGGCGAGATCGCGGAAGTGAACGAGGCGCTGGCCGACAATCCCGGTTCGCTGAACGAAGACCCCGAGGGCGAAGCCTGGATTTACAAGATCAAGATCGCAGACGCGTCGCAGCTGGAAGATCTGATGGATCTGGACGGCTACAAGGCCCTGATCGGCTGACACGTGCCGGAGCCCCCGCGACCGGGGCTCCATTGTTCTAACTTCTGCCGCCGAATCTGGGCTCCGCCCGTTCGGGCCTGACTCTGTCCACCGGACAGAGACCGGGACGGCCCTCACCCCCCCCGCCGGAGGCTCCTGCCAGAGCGGCTGGGTGAGACATTCCACGAGGAGCGCTGCAATGGCCTTCAAACTGACCGATTACGAAGCCTATGACTTCGCCAATCGCCGCCACATCGGCCCGTCGCCCACCGAGATGCGCGACATGCTGAAGGTGATCGGCTTCAAGACGCTGGACGAGCTGATCGACGCCACCGTCCCGCCCGCGATCCGGCAGAAAGAGCCGCTGGACTGGGGTCCGGCGATGACCGAGCGCGATGCGCTCTTTCACATGAAAGAGGTGGCGAGCAAGAACAAGGTTCTGACCTCGCTGATCGGTCAGGGGTATTACGGCACCACCACGCCGGCGCCGATCCTGCGCAACATCCTGGAAAACCCGGCCTGGTACACGGCCTACACGCCGTATCAGCCCGAGATCAGCCAGGGCCGTCTTGAGGCGTTGTTGAACTTCCAGACCATGGTCAGCGACCTGACCGGGCTCGATGTGGCCAACGCCTCGCTGCTGGACGAAGCCACAGCTGCGGCGGAAGCCATGGCGATGGCCAAGCGTGGCGGCCGGTCCAAGGCCAACAACGCGGCCTTCTTCGTCGACAAGAACTGCCACCCGCAGACCATCGCGGTCATTAAAACCCGCGCCGAGCCTCTGGGCATCGACGTGCAGGTGGCCGATCCGGACACGCTGGATGCAGGTTCCGTCTTTGGCGCGATCTTCCAGTATCCCGGCACCCATGGTCATGTGCGCGACTTCACCAACGAGATCGCAGCGCTGCATGAGCACAAGGCCATCGCCATTGTCGCCGCCGACATCCTGTCGCTGGCGCTGCTGAAGTCACCCGGCGAGATGGGCGCGGACATTGCCATCGGCTCGACCCAGCGTTTTGGCGTTCCGATGGGCTATGGCGGCCCGCACGCCGCGTATATGGCGACTACCGACAAGCTGAAGCGCTCGATGCCCGGCCGGATCATCGGCGTGTCGATCGACAGCCGTGGCAACAAAGCCTACCGGCTGTCGCTGCAGACCCGCGAGCAACATATCCGCCGCGAGAAAGCCAACTCGAACGTTTGCACCGCGCAGGCGCTGCTGGCCGTCATTGCCTCGATGTATGCCGTGTACCATGGCCCCGATGGCATCAAGGCCATCGCGCAATCGGTGCACCGCAAGACCTCGCGCCTGGCCGCCGGTCTGGAAGAGGCGGGCTTTGCCGTGGAACCCGAAGTGTTCTTCGACACCATCACGGTCGAGGTCGGCCATCTGCAGAATGTCGTGATGGAGGCCGCCGTGGCCCGTGGCGTCAACCTGCGCAAGGTGGGTGACACGAAAGTGGGCATCAGCCTGGACGAACAGACCCGGCCCGAGACCATCGAGGCGGTCTGGGGCGCCTTCGGCATCGACCGCAAGGATGACAGTTCGAACAAGCAATACCGCCTGCCGGATTATGCGTTGCGCGAAAGCGCGTACCTGACCCACCCGATCTTCCACAAGAACCGCGCCGAGGCCGAGATTACCCGCTACATGCGCCGTCTGGCCGACCGCGATCTGGCGCTGGACCGGGCGATGATCCCGCTGGGCTCGTGCACCATGAAGCTGAACGCCACGATCGAGATGATCCCGGTCACCTGGCCCGAGTTCGGCAACCTGCACCCGTTCGTTCCTGAAGATCAGGCGCAAGGTTATCACGAGATGATTGCGGATCTGAACGACAAGCTGTGCCAGATCACCGGTTATGACGCGATCTCCCAGCAGCCCAACTCGGGTGCGCAGGGCGAATACGCAGGTCTTCTGACCATCCGCAACTATCACTTCGCCCGTGGTGAAGGGCAGCGCAATGTCTGCCTGATCCCGACCTCGGCGCATGGCACCAACCCGGCCTCGGCCCAGATGGTCGGCTGGCAGGTTGTGCCGGTGAAAGCGGATGAGAACGGCAACATCGACGTCAACGACTTCCGTGAAAAGGCCGAGAAGCACAGCGACCATCTGGCCGCGTGCATGATCACCTACCCTTCGACCCATGGCGTGTTCGAGGAGACGGTGCAGGAGGTCTGCCAGATCACCCATGATCACGGCGGTCAGGTCTATATCGACGGGGCGAACATGAATGCCATGGTCGGTCTGGCCCAGCCGGGCAAGATCGGCGGCGATGTCAGCCACCTGAACCTGCACAAGACCTTCTGCATCCCGCATGGCGGCGGCGGCCCCGGCATGGGTCCGATCGGCGTCAAGGCGCATCTGGAAGAGCACCTGCCCGGCCACCCGGAATACGGCACCGCCGTGGGTCCGGTCTCGGCCGCGCCCTTTGGTTCACCCTCGATCCTGCCCGTCTCATGGGCCTATGTGCTGCTGATGGGCGGCGCGGGTCTGACGCAGGCCACGAAAGTGGCGATCCTGAACGCCAACTATATCGCGGCGCGCCTCAAGGATGCCTACCCGATCCTCTACACTTCGGAAACGGGCCGTGTGGCGCATGAATGCATCCTCGACACCCGTCCGCTGGACGCCGAGGGCAATGTGAGCGTGGACGATGTGGCCAAGCGCCTGGTCGATTCAGGCTTCCACGCGCCGACCATGTCCTGGCCGGTGGCCGGCACCCTGATGGTCGAGCCCACGGAATCGGAGCCCAAGGACGAGCTGGACCGCTTCTGCGACGCCATGCTGTCCATCCGTTCCGAGGCGCAGGACATCATCGACGGCAAGATCGACGCGGAGAACAACCCGCTGAAAAACGCCCCCCACACGGTGCGCGATCTGGTCGGCGAATGGGACCGCCCCTACACCCGCGAACAGGCCTGCTTCCCTCCGGGATCCATGGGCGTCGACAAATACTGGTCACCCGTCAACCGCGTCGACAACGCATACGGAGACAGAAACCTCGTCTGCACATGCCCCCCAATGGAAGAATACATGGACGCCGCAGAGTGAAAC
>NZ_JBQGAA010000038.1:0-4194 GCF_056542585.1 Ruegeria sp. AB9
ATCGCGGTCCCAACCGAGAAGGTTTGATCCCCCGTCAGTGTCAAAGTTCCAGTGTTGTCCTTTTGCAGGATCTCGAAGTTCACAACCTGTGTACCGTCGAAGGTCTGGGTTGTCGCCGTGTCGACGGCAAATATATCCCCAACTGCGGTATTGGCCCCCCCGTCAATCAGACTCGTGACGGTGAAACCATCGAAGATAGTAACAGTGTCGTCGCCCTCCTGACCCAGAACGGACCCTGGAACCGAACCTGCGATCAGATTGATAGTGTCATCCCCAAGACCGCCATCGATCAAACCAACTGTGCCGGTGGTATTGATGGTGATTGTGTCGCCCGCGTCCGTTGCGGTGCTTGCATCATGACCATCAGCGCCGCCAAAAACGCCATTGGTCACACTGGCATCGCCAAGCACCGAAATCGTATCGGCTCCTCCGCCACCCTCGATGGCATTTGAAACCACAGTTGTGCCGGTGGCGGTCAGGGCCTCGTTGCTGGCCGATCCAAGAAGATCCGCCAGGATGCTGGCGCCGCTCAGAGTAACATCCCCACCGGAGACGTTTAGTGCTGTTGCGACGTTGTTGTTGCCGGTTGCGCTGACACCATTCAGGCGCAGCGAGTCGAAATCCAGGGTGGAATTCACAGCGCTAACGCTTTCCCAACCGCGGATCGTGTTGGTATTTACGCCTGTATTTGCGCCATCAAACGTCAGGGTGTCGACGAAGGTGTCCGTGACCACAAAGTCGTCGCTTGGATCAAGCGGTGTGCCGTTGTTGTTGACAAAATCGTTGAAGTTCGTGCCATCGAGAATGATATCTCCGGCATAGGTCGCAGCGCTGATTACGGCGGTATCGTTGCCGCTTCCGCCAACAAACTGGTTTGTAAGGGTTCCATCCGTCCAATTGAATGTATCATCCCCGTCTCCGGCGCTGATCAGACCATTCAACGTGGCGCCATTCAGATTGATTGTGTCATTCCCGCCAAAGGCCCGGAAAGACGTTGAATTCAGGATTTGACCGCCATTCAAATTGACAGTGTCATCCCCATTGTCCCCTTCAATGCGAACGGTAATGACACCACCGTTCATGGTAAAGATATCGGTATCCGTCGAGAGAGCGTTGGTCGTGCCAAGGAAAACCCTATCTCCGACCGTTCCGGCATCCAGCGTGAAATCGTCGTTGCCCCTTTCAAAGATGAGGCTCCCGCTAAGCGTCACATTGGTCAGGTCGAGTGTACCGCTCTCATCCCCGGCGCCCCAGTTTACCGTGCGCACCGAGCCGCTGATCAGGTCAATCGTGTCATCACCAGCGAAGGCGATTATGTCGGTTCCAATATCGCCCCCGTTCAAGGTGATATTGTCGATGCCATTGTCGCCGATAATCCTGGCGGCAGAGCCACCGTTCATCACAAAGGTATCAGTGTCTGTTGAGACCCCATTTGTGAGCCCCAGATGAATATCACCAGCCACATCTCCCGCATTCAGCGTGAAATTGTCGTTACCCCTTTCAAAGACGAGCTCCCCGCTGACCGTCACATTGGTCAGGTCCAGAACGCCGCCTTCGTCTCCGATCCCCCAGTTAACGGTGCGCACAGATCCGCTGATCAGGTCAATCGTGTCGTTACCGCCAAAGGCGATTATGTCGGTTCCAAGCACACCCCCATTCAAGGTGATATTGTCGATGCCATTGTCACCGATAATCCTGGCGGCAGAACCACCATTCATCACAAAGGTATCGGTGTCCGTTGAGGTGCCGTTGGAGAAACCCAGATGAATATCTCCAGCCACATTTCCTGCCGTCAGTGTGAAGTCGTCTGCCCCACCTCCGAAAATGAGCTCCCCGCTGACCGTCACATTGGTCAGGTCCAGAATGTCACTCTCATCGCCGTTGCCCCAATCTACATTGCGAACCGATCCGTTGATCAGATTGATGGTGTCAACACCAGCAAAGGCACGAATGTCGCCGGCGATCGCGGTGCCGTCGAGCGTGATTGTATCAACCCCATTGTCACCAAACACTGTGCCACCGATTGTACCGCCAAGCATCACAAAGGTATCGGTGTCGGTCGAAGCGGCGTTCGTCGTGCCCAGAAAAACGTGCCGGCCAACGGCTCCGACCGTCAGAGTGAAATCGTCCACACCGGAATTAAAGATAAGGTCCCGGCTGACTGTCACATTGGTCAGGTCCAGAATGTCGTTCTCATCCCCCGCACCCCAGTTGACGTCCCGCACCGAGCCGTTGATCAGGTCGATTGTATCGTCGCCGCTACCTGCATTAATATCACCGGTGATCGCCGTACCGTCGAGCGTGATTGTATCAACCCCCCTGTCGCCGAACACTGTGCCACCGATTGTTCCGCCTAGCATCACAAAGGTATCTGTGTCGTTTGAGTTTGCCCCGGTATTGCCCAGAAAAACGTGCCGGCCAACGGCTCCGACCGTCAGAGTGAAATCATCCGCACCGGACTCAAAAATCAGATCCCGATTGACCGTCACATTGGTCAGATCCAGAATATCGCTCTCATTCCCCGCACCCCAGTTGACGTCACGCACCGACCCGTTGATCAGGTTGATCGTGTCGTCGTCTCCGCCTGCATTAATGTCACCGGTGATCGCCGTACCGTCGAGGGTGATTGTATCAACCCCCAGGTTGCCAAGTACCGAGCCTCCGATTGTACCACCGGTCAAGGAGATCAGATCATCGCCGTTATCACCAATAACGGAGCCCTGAATCTGACCACCATTCATGATAAAGGTGTTCGCCTCTATTGTGCCGACGCCAAAACGCCCCAAGCGCACATTCCCGCCCACGGTCCCCGCATTTAATGTGAAATTGTCAACGCCTGTCCCAAATTCGAGATCCCCGCTGACCATCACATTGGTCAAGTCGAGGATACCGCTCTCATCTCCCGCACCCCAGTTAACAGTGGTCACCGACCCGCTGATCAAATTGATTGTGTCAACACCGTTGCCGCCACCAATGGAGCCGGTGATTGCAGTGCCATCCAGCGTGATCGTATCGTCCCCGCCGTCACCGGCCACAGAACCGCCGATAGTGCCACCATTCATGATAAAAGTGTTATCTTCTATCGTATTAACACCAAACCGCCCCAGGCGGACGTTCCCGTTCACAACACCTGCATTCAAGGTGAAGTTGTCAACGCCTGTCCCAAATTCGAGATCCCCGCTGACCGTCACATTGGTCAGGTCAAGGATGCCGCTCTCATCCCCCGCACCCCAGTTAACAGTGGTCACCGACCCGCTGATCAAATTGATTGTGTCAACACCGTTGCCGCCACCAATGGAGCCGGTGATTGCAGTGCCATCCAGCGTGATCGTATCGTCCCCGGCGTCGCCGACCACAGAACCGCCGATAGAGCCACCATTCATGACAAAGGTGTTATCTTCTATTGTATTAACAGCAAACCGCCCCAGGCGGACATTCCCACCAACATTTCCATCCAACAATGTGAAGTTGTCAACACCTGTCCCAAATTCGAGATCCCCGCTGACCGTCACATTGGTCAGGTTGAGGAAACCGCTCTCATCCCCCGCGCCCCAGTTAATATTGCGCACCGAGCCGCTGACCAGAACGATCGTATCAACCCCGTTGCCGCCAAGGATGTCAGCTCCGATCGTGGTGCCGTCCAGAGTGATTGCATCATTGCCATTCTGGCCGGCAACAGATCCCCCTATGGTTCCGCCACTCAAGATGATGACGTCGGTGCCTCCCGCACCGCTAACGCCCGCGTTGATATTTCCACCTGTGATCTGAAACGAGTTGGCATCAGTCGTCGAATTGACGCTTGTTGTTGTCCCGAGAAAGACACCCCCGAGCACCGTCCCTCCATTTATCTGGATGTTGTCAGAGCCAGCATCACCGCTGATATTATTTGCAGTTGCTGTTGTGCCGGAGAGGGAAATGGTATCGTTTCCCCCGGCGCCGGAAACAGAAGCCCCGGCCGGATCATCCGCATCATCGCACACTAACATGTCGTCGCCTGGTGTTCCTGTGTTGCTCGGGGTACAGGCGGCAAATGTCGGGCTCGCACTGATCATAATCAGGGAGCTAACACCAGCAGCAAGTGCAGAGCCCGTGACCGCAGGGGCAGTAAGAACGTGTTTGCCGCGTTTGAAAATACGACCGCCGCGGAATATGTGACTGGCTTTATTGTTTGTGTGCTCTAATACCATTTACTCG
>NZ_JBQGAA010000039.1:0-4157 GCF_056542585.1 Ruegeria sp. AB9
GGTCAGCCAATAAAGGTCGCTCATGTCACCGCTCCGTTTTTCAAAACGTGAATCACGTGGCACAACGAAAATCAATGCATCCTGACCCTAGATATCCTGGTGCAAAGGTAACGCAATGCGAAAGCCGCCAGGCGTCCTCTAAACCGACTGATCGACCGGTTCGGCGAACCGCGTGTCATCGTCACCGACAACCTACGCAGTTACGTCAAACCGATTAGAGAACTATGTCCGACCGCTGACCACCGAGCGCACAAGCGGTTGAATAATCGCATTGAAGGATCGCACCGGCCGACCCGAAAACGCGAAAATCTAATGGGCCGCTTCAAATCTCCGAGGCAGGCCCAGTGGTTCCTTTCCGCTCACGACCAGATCAACATCATGTTCCGACCCTGCCGCTATCACCTCCCCGCTATCTCCTACCGCCACGCTCGATCGGATGCACACGATCTTTGGAATGGCTATGCCCTTGAGTTAACCTCCTGAACGCGCCGTCCACAGCGCTTTTCAACCGTTCTCAAACAACTTGGCAACGTCGTAGGCCCAGACAGTACGTTAATGCACCAGTGCCGCAGCGTTTTAGTCAAATTCTGGCAGCCAAAACCCGCCATGTTCCCATCTGTAAACCCGGTCAACTAGTTTCGACGGGCAGCAGTTCGGATCACTTTCAGCGAACTCTTTTCCGACAATTTGAATGCGATTGCTGGAAAGCGCTTCTACTGAGATCAAACCGCGAGCTGGCAAACCGACAAAATTAATGTCTGCGGTTGCCCACATATCGACGTGGGCCACAGACGGGCGGTACTCCGGAACACGAACTACGACTGGCATAAACGCGCTTGTTCCTGTTCCACCCTCGCAGCCTATATCAACAATTGGAAAGGCAATGTACGTGCTGATATCCATGTCATCTATTCCAAGTTCAGCAGTCAACATTTCTTGGTACGCATCGGTCTCTGAGCAGCCAACGGCGTTTACAAAGCTCTCGACCGGGGCAGCTACAATTGCTTGCCTGTCAGCATCCATTCCCATTGCGTTCGACGAAACCAATGCCATCGCGCCTGTGATAGCGAGAAAATCTTTCATTGTTTGCCTTTCTTGGATCTAAAAAACACTTGGCGCTAAGTGACAATCAAAGAGGCCGCTTCAAATCAATAGCAATTTTGACTTTAATTTAGTCAAAGCCTCGCGACACAACCGCTCCAAGAGGAAGCACGGCATATTTCGACAACATAACCCTCAAAACCAGTGTTTGCAGCAGTAATGTGATTGATGTAATTACAACCCATGGATGACGCCCGCGTTTTCAATGTCACGGACAGCAAGGGGCTTTTTTTGTGCCCTGTATGTGGATTCGCGGGGTACTCGGATACGCCTGCCTACCTTAAGCACGGCGGACGGATCGGGGAAACAATCTGTGATTGCTGCCAGTGGCAACCCGGTTTCGACGATTGTCCAAATGCAAGCGATACTGCCGAAGAAACCATCATCAGCTCCGTCAAATCTTATCGGGCGAACTGGTCGATTACGGCCGCGTGGCAAGGGCCGAAGGGTACTGAACCTGACGAGTTCGACGGAGCTCAACAATTGGCTACTCTTGCCCGACTTGCCCCTCATCTCTTTTGAATATTCCACCATGTGTCAAATTGCACATGTGATAAACAGTTCGTCGTTTTATTCATTTGTTAATTCGAACATATGGAAGAACTAAAGTCGTGAGACGGAATAAATTGCCACGATACTGCCGCTATCCACCATACCTCTATTGGGAGAGTTCCTTTTCTTGATGGCCAAGCAAATGAAATCCCGACCATTACCTCATGCCGTGTTTTTGATCAGCATGATGTTTTCATATCCCGCAAACGCTGATTGCTCGGAAGCACGGGAAGTTTGGGCGGACGTTAAATCCTCGCAGTCAGTCACTGTTCTGCAAGGGTTTCAATCGGCCTATTCCGATTGCGCTGTCTACTCTGCTTTGGCGAACGACCGTCTGGTCGCATTGGGGGCCACCGCAGGATCAACATGGCCAATCACTACAAAGAATCTTGATAAGCCGACACGCACCCGCGAAGCAGTTCCGGAGATGGACAAGTGCCTGACGCTCACCGCGGGAGACGGCCAGCACCCGGCCTACGAAAAAGTCTCACCTGAGGAGTTCGAACCTGAAAAGGCGCTTGAGGTGTGCCTCGTTGCCGCCGATCCAAAACTGGACAATTCCTTAAGAGACGGAGCAACGGGGCTGGCTCGTGTCAAGTCCGCACTGGGAGATTTCGAAGCGGCCTTTGACCTGTTGCAAGAGGCTGTGGCCGCAGGAAACCATGAGGCGCGCCGGCAAAATGCTGTGGCATATCAAGCCGGTCTAGGGGTGGCGCGGGACATGGGCAAAGGTCTAGAACTGATGAAACAACTGGCCGATGACGGGTTTGCACCGGCAATGGCCGACTATGGCATTACCCTGGCCGTTAATCCTCAGTCCGCTTCTGACCAGGCCGCCCAAAACGAAGCTGCGGCTTATCTGGCACGCGCCTATCGGGCTGGACGTGAATCCACGGGCAAATACCTTGCTCCTCTGATCAGCGATCCGAAAAACTCTGAATTCGACGCTGTTTGGGCCGTGGAGATCATGGAAGGTATGGTCGATCAGTTGGATGGCGATTGGCCAAGAACGCTCGCCACATATTATCTGGACGGCCATGGTGAGGTTGCGCCTGACGCGGACAAAGGGCTGCACTATGTGGCGCTACTCAAGTCCAGAGGTTTGAAACCTCCATTTAACGAAGCCGAAATGGCCTGCATGCAAGCAGCAGGGGCACCAACCCAGTTTTGGGACCTGAAGTCCGTCGCAGTCAGGGACCAGGATCTCGACATACCCAGCGCATTGACCATTTGCTCGGATGCGCGCCGGATAAGCGGCGTTTTCCTTCCCGAAATCGGCGCGATCCTGGCGCGAGTCCTGATGGCGGATGGCGAATATGAACAGGCACGCGAATTGGCAATGGAACAGGTGCGACATGGAACCGGTTTAGCCATGTATGTGCTGGGAAAGCTGAATGAGGCAGATAGCTATTACGCAAACGCAGCAGACTGGTACCTGCAAAGCACCGAAGCAGGGTTCGGGTTGGGCATGGAAGCGTTGGGCGATCTGTATTGGGAGGGGTTAGGTGTTCCGCAAAGCGAGGCCAAGGCACTGGAGCTGTTTGAACGGGCGGCAATTTTTGCACGTCACGTCGATCTTCAGATCTGGCTGGGGGAGTACTATGGAGATCTGTCGAATGACCTTTCCGACGAAGAGAAAGCTGAACAGTACCTGAAAATGGCAACAAGCCAAGAACGTCATCCGGATTTCAGCCGAGCGATGACCGCGTTGGGGCAGTTTTACTTGAACCGAACAGTGTTCGATCATGATTACGCTGCGTTGGCTTTTGAAGCGTTCAATACGGCCGTCGAGTTTCGTGAGGGCTGGAACAATCAAATGACAGAGATCGATCCCGGAGCCTACATGGGGTTGGCGCGAATGTATATTGAAGGCATCCATGTCGAGCGCAACACTGTCGCTGCTGTCACAATGTTGAGATACGCGGCTAACGCAGGCGAAACCGGTGCGCTGATGTCGGCAGGAATGATATTGGAAGCTGAAGGAAACTTGGTTGAAGCTGCCCCGTATTATCTCGAGGGCTGCAAAGCAGATCTTTTTCTTGCGTGTTCTCGCGCAGAACGTGCGGTAGAAGCCGCAGCGCTTGAAAAGCTTGAAAACCTGTCGGAGGCGGACTGAGAAATGAGACCACTGAACTACATGACGATGGTGGCGGCGACAGCAATCATACCGCTGGCGGTGCAGGCAGAAGGCACAACTTGCGGCGAAGCGCGCCTGATGTGGGCGGATGTCAAGGAAAGCGGCTCTGTTTCGGTCTTGCAGGCCTTTGTCAGTACCTTCCCGGATTGCCCCATCTATAAAGGCCTGGCGGAAGAGAAACTGGCCAATCTGGCCGCGCCTGCAAGCGGAGGGGTTTCTGCGTCCGAAACGGACGTTGCACAGGACAAGGAGCCACTGCGAGCAGACGAGGAGATCGCGGACTTCGAAAACACCGGACGCGACTATAACAGCTTTACAGAGGTTGAGACATCCTGCATGGCCGAGGCGGCGGCGCCCACGCAGCATG
>NZ_JBQGAA010000040.1:0-4002 GCF_056542585.1 Ruegeria sp. AB9
CTCTATTCCTTGGCGCATCTGACGCTGATTGGCTGTACGCCGCCCGAGCTGGTCTATATCGCCGCGCGGGCCGGTTACGATGCCGTCAGTCCCCGGTTTATTCCGATGCATGTGCCCGGTGAATTCACTCAATCACCGAATGACAGGGCGCAGGTCCAGGCCACCAAAACAGCGCTTTCCACGACCGGCTTGAAAGTCCTCGATGTCGAGCTTGCGCGCATCACCGAAGATGTCGACCCGCGCAATTTTGAACCGTCGCTGGAGATCGGCGGGGAACTGGGCGCCAAACGCATGATCATGAGCGCTTGGACCAACACCCGCGATGATCGTGACTTCCTGATCGACGTCTATTCTGAGACTTGCGAGTTGGCGGCGCCCTATGGGCTGACGGTGGACTTGGAGTTTCCAAGCTTCTCGCGCTTGCGCACTTTGGACGAGGCGCTTGATATCGTCCGTGCCGCAGATCAACCGAATGGCGGTATTCTGGTCGATACGCTCTACCTGCATCTCAGCCGTGTGGATCTCGGAGAGCTCTTGCACGTCCCCTCGGACCTGTTCCACTTCCTGCATATCTCCGACTGCCTGCCCGGCATCGCCGATACGCGCGAGGGCATGATCCAGCTGGCCCGCGATGCGCGCCTCTATCCCGGCGAAGGCTGGATTGATTTCACCGGCATCATCGAACGGATGCCACCCGTCGACTATTCCATTGAACTGCCCAACCAAAGCCGCGTTGCCGAGTTGGGATATGAAGAACACGCGCGTCGCTGTCTCAGCCACGCCAAGCGAACATTCGGTGCGGCGCGGTCACAGCGTCGTAAGCCCGATGCAGTAATTCCAAAACACCAAGAGGATCATCATGGGCAAAGAGCTCACTGAAAACGACCGCAACATGGCGGCCGATATGCTGGCACGCGCCCGCGCTGCCATGGCCGAGATCGAGGATTGGGATCAGGACAGGCTGGACCGCCTGTCTCAGGCCATTGCGTGGTATGCAGGGAACGAGAAAACTTTTACGCGTCTGGCCCAGCAAGGCGTGGACGAAAGCGGCATCGGAGATCGCGAAGGGCGTCCCGCGAAGCGATTCAAGATTCACATGGTACTGCGTGATGTCCTGCGCACTCCATCGACCGGTATCGTCGAGGTGGATGAGGAAAAAGGACTGGTTAAATATGCCAAACCTGCCGGTGTGATCGCGTCTCTGATCCCCATGACCAATCCAGCGATGACACCACCGGTGACCGGTGTCTCCGCCGCGAACGCCCGGAACGCGGTCATCTTCAGCCCGCACCCGCGAACCGCCCATACCACCTATGAAATGGTCGAGGTCATGCGTGCAGCTTGTCGTGCCGCCGGAGCCCCCGAGGATTTGTTTCAATCCATTCGCAAGCCGTCGATCCCATTGACGCAGCATCTGATGGAGATTTGTGACCTGACGCTGGCGACGGGTGGCAAGCCCATGGTTAAAGCGGCCTATAGTTCAGGGCGTCCAGCCTATGGTGTCGGTGCAGGCAATTCGTCCATCGTCATCGATGAGACAGCCGACTTGGACATCGCCGCTCAGAATACACGAATTTCAAAGACGTCCGACTTTGGGTCTGGCTGCTCTGCAGATGGCAATATCATCATCCAGCGCTCGGTTTATGACGATATGATCAAGGCGCTGAAGGCCGAAGGCGGATACCTGTGTTCGGACGAAGAGAAGGCCATGCTCGAAGCGGCCATGTGGGATGAGAAGGGCAACCGTACCTTCGCGACTATCGCCTGTCCGCCTCAGCAAACGGCCAAGGTCGCCGGTTTCTCGATCCCTGAAGATCGCAAGTTCCTGATGGTCGAAAATCAGGGGCAAATCGGGCCGCAGCACAAGTTCTCCAAGGAAAAACTGACCACGCTGATGGCGCTATATCACTTCGACACATTCGATGACGCGCTGGAAACGGTCAGCCAGATTTACAACACCGGGGGCAAGGGCCATTCCTGCGGCATCTACAGTCACAATGACGATCACATCGACCGGTTGGCGCGCCTGGCTCCGGTCAGTCGCATGATGGTTCGACAGCCTCAGTCCAAGGCCAACGCAGGTGCCTGGACCAATGGCATGCCTATGACCAGCAGCCTGGGCTGCGGCATCTGGGGTGGCAACATCACCAATGAAAATGTCACCATGAAACACATGATGAACTACACTTGGGTCAGCCGTCCGATCCCCGAGGATCGCCCTTCGGAGCCGGACCTGTTCGGTGAGTTTTACGGACAGGAGGTCGCGTGATGGACGGAGCGAAACTAGAAGGCAAAACCGTCGCCGAGCATATCGTTGACTTTCTCGAACGCCGTGAGGTCAAGCATGTATTTGGCCTATGCGGGCACACGAACATCGCGGTTCTGGCTGCGCTGGCGGAAAGTCCCATCGACTTCGTCACTGTACGGCATGAGCAAATCGCCAGCCATGCGGCTGATGCTTATGCCCGCGTGACTGGCACGGCCTCGGTGGTCTTGTCACACCTCTCCCCGGGGCTAACCAATTGCGCCACTGGGGTCGCAAATGCTGCGCTGGACTGCATACCCATGGTGGTGATCGCGGGCGACATTCCCACACATTACTACGGCAAACATCCGCACCAGGAAGTGAACCTGCACGCAGACGCTGCCCAGTGGGAGATCTATCGTCCATTTGTCAAACGCGCTTGGCGGGTGGACCGGGCAGATTTAATGGCCGAGATTCTTGAAAAGGCGTTCCATCTGGCTGAAAGCGGCCAACCCGGGCCAGTACTGGTCAATGTCCCCATGGACATCTTTTCAGAGGTGATCCCTTCGGACAGTTTCGATCGTATCCGCGACAATACGCGGGCGCTCAAGAAACCGTCGATTGACGACGAGACAGCGGGAGAGATTGTCGAAGCGTTGGCTAAAGCCGAAAACCCAGTCGCTTATGTCGGAGGTGGTATTCTTCTGGCACAGGCCAGCGAGGAGTTGCGAGAATTTGTTGAACATATGGGCCTGCCGGTCGCACATTCCCTGATGGGTAAAGGCGCGCTGCGGGACGACCATCCGCTTGTGCTGGGCATGACCGGGTTTTGGGGCACCGAACTGGTCAACCAGTCCTGCCTGAATGCGGACTACATCTTTGCCGTGGGCACTCGGTTCAAAGAGGCTGATTGTTCCAGTTGGTACCCTGGCTACACGTTCAACATTCCCGGATCGAAGGTCATTCATATCGACATTGAGCCGCAGGAGATCGGTCGGAACTATCCCACCGAGATCGGAGTCGTTGCGGACGCCAAGGCCGCATTGCGCGTTCTCAACCGGGTTGCCCGCGAGTTGCATCCGAACGGTTTCAACCGCCCCGCGCTGGAACAGCAGATCGCGGATTTCCGGGCAGAATTCAAAGCGCGCAACGTGGAAATGGCGACCTCGCCGGCCTTTCCGATGATGCCCGAGCGTATTCTGGCAGATACCCGCAAGGCACTGCCCGAGGATGCCATCATCACCACGGACGTTGGGTGGAATAAGAACGGCGTCGGGCAGCAGTTCGATATTCTGACGCCAGGTTCTATCCTGACGCCGGGTGGGTTCGCCACGATGGGCTTTGGCCCTCCGGGCGCGATTGGAGCAAAACTGGCAGCACCCGATCGTGTGGTGATCAGCCTGGTTGGCGATGGTGGTTTCGGTCAGAACCCCTCGATGCTGGCGACTGCCGTTGAACTTGATCTGGGCATCATCTGGCTGGTGATGAACAACAACGCCTTCGGCACCATCGCAGGTCTTCAAAAGGCGCATTACGGTCTGACCTATGGAACAACCTTCCCCGGATCAGCCGCCGCACCAGCAAACGGACCGGGCTATGCCGACATTGCGCGAGCCTACGGCGCGGAAGGGCATAGGCTAAGCGCCGCTGATGAGTTGTTGCCCGCATTGGAAGCGGCAATCGCCAGCGGCAAGCCAACTGTGCTCGATGTGCCAATGATCAACAACCCGACACCAACGACCGGACACTGGAACATC
>NZ_JBQGAA010000041.1:0-3626 GCF_056542585.1 Ruegeria sp. AB9
GCAAATTCCGTATAGAGGTTGGCCCAGGCTTCGATAATCCCTTCGGGGAAGCCGCGCGCGGTACGTATCAGTCGTTGTGCACTGGGGCCGATGCCATGCCCGTGACCTCGACTGATGATACGATCTGGCTCGCCGAACCTATTGAACTTCAGCTGCTCCGAATTCTCCAAGTCCCACTCGAGACCTCCTTCGCTCCCGAATATCCGCAACCGCAACCCGCCCCGATTTCCCGGGGCAAGGCGAGTAGCCATTAGGGTTCCCGGAACCTCGTTTTGATAGCGGGTGAACATGAACACCGTGTCTTCTAAAGGCTTTGGCGCGCCGCAGACATGGAACTCGGCCCTCAGGTCGGTTATCGGTAGGCCCGAGACAAAACTGGCGAGATGCGCGGCATGGGTGCCGATATCGCCGACACAGCTGGTCGGACCAGAAATCTCTGGGTCCAGCCGCCATTTGACGTGGGGCGCATCAGCCACATCATCGGGCGTCATCCAGTCTTGCATAAACTCAACATGGATCTGGTTGATGTTGCCGATACCGCCATCGGCCACGATCTGTTTCGCTTGCCGGATCACCGGAAAGCACGACATCGCATAACCGACGGCAAAGACCTGCCCGGTGCGCGCGGTGATCTTCTCAAGCCCCTCAGCCTCGGCGACTTCGTTGGTCAGGGGCTTGTCGCACAGCACGTCAATGCCCGCCTCCAGAAACGCTTTGGCCGCGTCGAAATGAACGTGGTTTGGGGTAGTGATCATGACGGCATCTACGCCGTCCGGGCGCGCTGCCTCAGCCTGCGCCATCACGTCGAACGACGCATAGCACCGGTCTGCCGGCAGAAACCACTCAGCCCCACGCGCCTTGCTGCGCGCGGCGTCAGAACTGAGAGCGCCTGCCGCGACCTCCCACCGGTCAGTCATCCGCGCCGCCGTTGCTTGCGTGACTGAGATCCGCCCTCCGCCAACAACGCCCAGCTGCAAACGGCGCGACAACCGGGGGAAAGAACCGTTAAAATTCAGGTTTTCGGGTAGAAGTCTCTCAGCCATTCTGAACCTCCATTTCCGGGACCCCTACGCCTTCCGGCAGTATTTCCACAGCCATGAAGATACTGGGGGTAATGGTCTCGTATTGATGCCAGGGATAGTTGCCTTCGGCGTTATACATCGGTTTGTGCGTCGTGCCAGGGGCCATGAATTCTTCGAGATAAAGGGTCGCGACGTCCCGTTCGCGGCATTGCTGCATTTTGCCAAAGCCTACGATTTGCGTGTGCACTTCGCGAAACCCCGGTACCGGGCAGAACGGATGATCCTTGTGCAATCCGACATTCAGTGGAACCGAACCGGAATGGTACATGGTCAGTCCAACATTACCCACGAAGACCTTTGGCGACATGTAGTGGCTGACACCGCGCAGACGCTCCTCCTGGCGAACATCAAAAGCAGATGGCCATGTAGCTTTGACAGTTGCGAACAGCTCGTTGTCATCGACATGGGCGTCGAAATCGTGGACAATTACTGCGCGTTCCACGCCTTTGAGAGAGCTATCTTGCACGATAACGGAGGAAAGCGGTGCAACGGTCTGATCCTCGACAGAGAGATTTCGCCCCCCAAGGTTAAGGACGATGGCGCGACCCTCGACAGATATTCTGCGCTCGTCAGTTATGTGCCGGACGCGAAAGAATGGCTGAGCAAAGTCGAGTGTCTCAATCGGCATGAACCAATTCCTTCCTCTCATCGTTAAGGAAATCGACCGGCAATGGCTCGGGAGCCGCGCAACGGCTTTCTATCGTCTGATAGGCGCCAAATTTCGGTGCCCGTTCGATCGCGTCCATGACCTCGAAAACGTGGTAGGCGAGCGCTCCACTTGCACGGGGTTGGCGTCCTTCTTGTGCCGCCAGGGCCAGATCCAAAAGGCCGATCCCGCGGCTGTCCTCATTGAACCCGTGTTTGTTGTCGACCACCTGCCAGCCTTCGCGACCGGATGGGCGCGGCTGATGAGACCAGCGCGAGGTCTCCCGCGTCTTCAGCCAGACATCCCCTTGAAAGATATTGGCACCATGTACCGGGTCAGGGTCTGGGATGCTGATGGTGCCTTTTTCACCGTAGATCTCGAACCGCGGCGTTTCGCTATCCCAGACGTCAAAGCTCATGGTCATCGACCCTATAGCCTCGGAAGAGAACTGCAGCAGGCTTAGGGAATGCGTGTCGACCTCGACATCCATCCATTCACCGTTGCGAGGGCCGTTTTCGATCATCCTTTTGTCGAACGTGCATCGCGCCATTCCAGCGACCCGGTCAACGGGACCAAGGCAGCAGATCATGGCGGTCAGGTAGTACGGCCCAAGGTCCAGCAATGGCCCACCACCCGCCTTATAGTAGAAATCCGGGTTGGGATGGTGGCGCTCCGTCCCATGGGTCCCGACATGGGCAAAAACCCCTGTCGGTTTGCCAATGGCGCCCTCGTCGATCAAGCGCCGAACGGTCTGCCAGCGACCGCCCAGAAATGTGTCGGGCGCGCAACCGACCAGTAACCCCTTTTCAGAGGCCATGTGCAGAATCGTCTTACCATCCGTTCGATCCATAACCAGCGGCTTCTCGGAATAGACGTGCTTGCCCGCCTCCAAGGCGCGCAGGCTGATGTCGGCATGGGCTGCCGGGATCGTCAGGTTCAGAACGCAGTCAATCGTAGGATCATCGAACACTTCATCTGGCGTGCAGGCCTTGGCGACACCGTATTGATCCGCTTTGGCGCGGCTTTCTAATGGATCGAGGCTTGCACAGGCCACGACCTCGACGCTCGAAAATTTGGATAGTGTTTTTAGATAGATATCGCTGATACGACCACAGCCGATAAGGCCGACCCGGAAGGATTTCGATGTCTCACCTGTCATCATTCCTGTCTTCGTAGAGGGGTAAGTAGTTCGGGGGCATAGGCCCTTTGTTCCGACCGCCCTGCCCCATCTGCTCCCAGGCGTGGGCGAGTATTCCGACCGAGCGGGACAGGCAGAACAGCCCCCGCGACAGGGGCGCGGGAAAGCCAAGTTCGCAGAAGATTACGGCTGTCGCGCCATCGATATTCATGGCAATCGGCCGACCGCAGCGTTGACGGCCGAGTTCGGCCTGAACCTCTTCTCCGATATCGGCAAATCGGCCAGAAACTGTGCCTTCTGCCGCCGCATCACGAACAAGTTGCATCAATCGGGGTGCACGTGGGTCGACGGGTTTGTGGAACCTGTGGCCAAAGCCCGAGACGATCTTGCCGTAGATTTCGCGCCAGCTGTCCAAGCCATCCCGAACAGCGTCATTCAAGGATGCCCCAGCATCCATCCTGGCCGCGATATCATAGTAAAGCTCAGCGCATTGCTCCCCTGCACCGCCGTGCACATCGCCCAGCATGTTCACCGCAGTCGCCATCGCATTATTGAGACCTACCCCGCAGGTGGCAGCCATACGCGCAGCCGCGATCGAGGGGGCCTGCGGGCCGTGATCCACGCCTGCGACCAAAGCGGCCTCGAACAGGCGCGCTTGTGCGTCGCTGGGCAGATCGCCCCGCACCATCAGCCAGATCATCTGCGGGAAAGATACGTTCCCGATCAGATCCTCAATGGGATGGCCACGAAACGCGATCTG
>NZ_JBQGAA010000042.1:0-2584 GCF_056542585.1 Ruegeria sp. AB9
TGAGAACAGTAAGCGTCTGGGAGGACTGCAGGTTTTCCATACCATCAGCATCCGGTGCAATATCAGCGACACACCCGACAGTTTGCAGGCAGGTCGAAAAGGATCCAACCGAAAGATCGCCAGTCCCGGTAGAAAACCTGACGCCTTCTTTGAGTTGGAGGCCAAAAGGCGTAATCAGGGTCAGCTTGTCGGGATTGGCAGTGAAAACAGCAGAAATGACCCTTTGTTGTGTGTCGGCTTGCCTGAGTTCCTGAGAAACCTGGCAAGTGCGTGTTGTTTCGGCGCTCTCGGTTTTGCTGGCGGTTTTGCATTGCACCGCCCAGACACCATAGGTTTCTGACAGCGCGTTGGGCTCCTGTGCGGAGCTTGCACCAGTTGTCAGTGCAAAAGCGACGGCTGCCAAAGTCTGTCTCATGAAGCCGGAACGCAGTCCTATTATTTGAACCCATTCAGAACTCGATCTTGACACCAAAGCTGCCTCCCAGTGTTTTGCCCGAACTCAGGCTGGTTCCGAGTACCGAACCAGCGGTCATTTCTGCAAAGATTGCGGAACGGGCTCCGTTTGCGGAATTCCATTCATAAGACCCACCAAGTCCGATTTCTCCCCGCCAGGGACGGGATTCCTGTATCAGCGTGGTATCGTCTGAGCGCACTGCGGTGGTCGCATCAAACAGGTGGAACACGTTGGCCGACAGGTAGACGCTGCTTTGCGCATCACCGCGGTCTGGCGATTGGTATTCCAGGACACCACCTACCCGGAGCTCCGAGGTCGAGCCATCTTCGAGAGAGACGATCTCACCGCTTGATCCGGTGAAACTGTCGAAATCAACATCATAGTACATGTACTGTATTTCTGGCGTGATCGAGAACGCATCGCTCAACGCAAAGGTCTTGCCGATCTCAAGAGAGGCCGCATAACCTGAACCGCTATTATCTTCGACTAGGGATTCTCCGTCGAAAGACAGATCGCTTTCGAAATCCGCATATTGCAACTGTGCGTCGACATACAAACCCGAAGCGTCATACCATGTGAGGGTCGTGCCAACCCCAACTGCGTCACTGTCGGCACTCCCACCGCCGATCGACGAAGATCCGGACAAAGATGCAGAGCCATAGAAAGCTCGGAACCCTCCGACAAGGCGGCCGCTCCCATACTCCCCGAGAAGCGTGTCCACGCCCATTTCAAACTTGAATGTGCTAATGTCATATTCGGAATCCGAGATGCCAAGCTCAAGCGCGGTTGTTGAGGTGTTGAGGTCAAGGTCTGACCTGCCACCAGAAACCTTCATCCAAAGGCCGGCTTCTACGCAGTCACGGCTGTCCTGCCGGATCTCAGGCTGGATTGCATCGTTGCACAATGGATCACCGCCAGCTAGCCACGACCGACCCTGAACGCGCTGGCTGTGACCTTCGAGCGTGTTCAGCGCATTCAGGTTTTGCGGGTAGGCTTCATAGATCAGGTTCGACGGCAGAAACTGGCGCTGAAGGAACCACTGGGACCCAACCAGGGCAAGCTCATATGCAACCCCGCCAAGATCAACGGTATCGCCCACGAGTTGAAAATCGCCCTCAGAGGTTGCACCCTGTACGTCTACAAGGAGAATGTCATTGCCGCTGGCCTCGCCAGATGAGATATCCGCGACAAAGATCGTTGTTCCGCCTGCAACAACATCACCGGCAATCACCAGTGTATCAGCAAAATCAGCTGTGGCATCGGCATCGAGCTGTAATGCACCATCACCGGAATAGTCGCCGCTCACCATAAGCACATCTCCGGTCACATTATCCCGAAGATCGATCGCTCCGGCATTACGGATGCTCCCAATGACGTTGATCATCGATACGGACCCAGAGGTGTTTTGGTACCTGCCACCTGCAAGTGTCACCAGATCACCCGTCAGGTCGAAATCACCCCAGTTGCTGATGACACCACCAGCCCCCGCAATCATCCCGTGCCCTGGCCCACTGGCAACAGTCAGGGTCGATCCAAATTCAACTGCGCCGTCCACAACGGTGATCGCTTCCCAGTTCTGAAAAGCGGAACCGTCCACGGTGCCATCCCAACCATCGAACAGGACATTGTCATCCATTCCCGCTCCACCATCAACGAGACCGGTCAGGCCCGACAGATCCGCACTACCTGTGAAGGTCAGCATGTCATCGCCGTCAAGCATGTCGATGGTTCCGGCGCCGGTCAGGATGCCCGCGACATCAAATGTGTCATCGCCTGGTGTAAAAGTAAGTGCACCTTCCAGATCAAGCGTTGCGCCAGCGAAGACCCTCGCCGTGCTCACATCAGAGATCCCAGCCCCGGCGGCTACAGTCATTGTGCCTGAATTGGTGAAACTCTCGATCTGAGCGGGGGCCGCGCCCCCCAGCACATTGAAGGTACCACCATTGTCCAGATGACCAGACAGGTTAAAGTCTCCCGTCCCGTCTATCGTTGTGATGCCGTTATTGAGCATGTCCCCGTTGGCATTCAGAACACCGGCGTCCAGGTTGATGGTCCCGGTGCCAGCGGTGGAGAGCAAACCGGTCACGTTAAACGTGCCGCCGTCCTGATCCAGTTCACCCCCGTCTTCAA
>NZ_JBQGAA010000043.1:0-2581 GCF_056542585.1 Ruegeria sp. AB9
CTCAAATAGCGTCGGCACAAGAATCCAAGGGTCCTGCAAGACCTGCCTCGCATCGAGAAGATCAAGCTGAACAGGTACATATGCCCCGCTACCAACTCGCCTGAGCCAGCCTTGGGCGGTCCATCTTGAGAGTAATTTCGCGGCCTGGTGACGGTCGATATCCAAAGCTCGCACTGCATCGTCAATACGCACGACATCCCCTGAAGCCTGAATGACTGTAGTGAGGCGGGCGCGCCCGCGAGCCAGCGGTGGTCTCGAATCGTTCATACTACATTAGAGTACACAAAATTCTCGGAAATAGCGAATTTCTATCTAAGTATAGTACTATACTTCCGGTATATACCGCATACCGGAATTCGCGAATTTTCGCCTGCAAAATATAGCGGCCAGATTTCCGGAGTCGCAAGCAATTCCACATTTGAATGGCCGCAATCCAGACTCTTGGAAGGAGCAATCGCGTTCGCAGCGAAGTTCCGCTTTCCGCCGATTCTGTTGAAAAACAACGTGTTGCAGTCGCAGAATGGGGTGACCTGAGCACGGCACGAGCGCCTTTCTGGTCAGGCGTTTCGCGTTTGCTGCGGTGCGGGAAAGATTTTCGCCAATTTGCGGAGGTTCTGGGCGGTGGCGGCGAGGAGGAATTCGTCATTTGCGCCGCACGGTCCACGTAATCGGAGCCGTCCAAGGCCTAGGATGCGCTTGAGGTGGGCGAAGAGCATCTCAACTTTCTTTCTGAGCTTCATCGCAATCTGGTACTCTTCAGTTTTGGCCAGATCTCTGGCGACCTGGCGCGCATCTTCGTGCTCTTCGCGGGTGATTTTGCGTGCATCAGCGTTGGGGCAGCATCTTTGTTTGGACGGACATACCTGGCAGACTTCTTTCAAGGCGCGATAGCGGGCTGTGCCCTTGCCCGACGGCCCCCGGTTTGGATCAGAGTAATTCCGGCGGAACTGTTTAAGCGCGTGACCCTCTGGGCAGATATATTGATCATGCTCAGCGTCCCATTCGAAGTCTGTGCGTGTCCAGGTGCCGTCGGGGCGTCCGGCCTTGTCGATGACCGGGATGTAAGGATCGATCTTGCGATCCACGAGCCAGCCGAGCATCGGGCCTGAGCCGTAGGCGGTATCGGCGATCATCCAGTCGGGGACGAGGTCGAACTTGTCCTTCACCCGGTCCAGCATCGTCTTTGTCGACCCCACTTCGGCTTGCCGGATGGATCTGGTCGCTTCCACATCCACAATCACGCTGTGATCTGTATCAACGAGGTAGTTATCAGAGTAAGCAAAGAAGGCTGGTGCCTTGTGCGCCGCTGTCCATTGGCTGGCAGGGTCCGAATATGAAATGAACTTAGGCTTGACTGGCGAGGCAGCACCAAACGCGGCCTCATCCAGGGTTTCCAGATATTCCCGAACAGCGCGCGGTGCGGTCTTGGCATCGATCTGTGCAGCATCCCATTCTTCTTGTGACGCTGAATACTGCTTGGTCGCTTCTGCCTCAATCAAGCTGGCATCAATCGCCATACGCTGGCCGCTGACCAAACCTTCTGCGATGCACCGCGCCACTGTCGTTTCGAACACGTGCCGCAAGAGTTCACTCTCGCGGAACCGACCATGGCGGTTCTTGGAAAAGGTAGAGTGATCCGGCACTCGATCAGTCAGATCGAGGCGACAGAACCAGCGATACGCAAGGTTCAGGTGCACTTCTTCGCACAACCGCCGTTCCGACCGGATGCCAAAGCAATAGCCCACCAGCAGCATGCGGATCAGCAACTCGGGATCGACGGAAGGGCGACCAGTATGACTGTAAAAATCCGCCAAATGATTGCGAATACTACTCAGGTCAACAAATCGATCAATCGACCGCAGCAGATGATTGTCCGGGACATGTTCCTCCAGGGAGAACTCATAGAACAGCTCAGCCTGAGTTTCCTGTTTTGGTCCCATCATCATCCAAACTCCCATTCAATAAGAGAATTGAATCAGCCAGATGGCCTTCGATCAAGACAGAGTTTTTCAACAGAATACGCCCATGCTGTTGAAGAACTCTGTGTTGCAGTGCGGCAAGTCGTTTGATTCACTTGATTTATCGAGATTGGGAGGATCGGGCGATGATGGGCATTCAAAAGGTTGAAGCGCAGCTGTTCTATGAGTTCGATTTGGACGCACATGTGCCGCCTAATCACGTATTGAGAGAGATTGACCGTTTCCTCGACATGGGCGACATGCGGGAGAGGCTGAAGCCCTTTTACAGCCACACGGGCCGCCCTTCGATCGATCCCGAGCTGATCGTCCGGATGCTGGTGATTGGTTATGCGATGGGCATTCGGTCCGAACGACGACTGTGCCAGGAGGTGCATCTCAATCTTGCGTATCGCTGGTTTTGCCGGCTCGGTTTGGAGGACAAGGTGCCGGATCATTCATCGTTCTCGCGGTGCCGCCATGGCAAGCTTCGGGAAAGCGACATGCTGCGCCATATCTTCGAGGCGACGGTGGAGCGCTGCCTGAAGGAGGACCTCGTGTCAGGCGAAGGCTTTGCTGTCGACGCCCGCCTGATACCGGCGGATGCCAACAAAGCCCGTTCCATT
>NZ_JBQGAA010000044.1:0-2554 GCF_056542585.1 Ruegeria sp. AB9
TGAGAACAGTAAGCGTCTGGGAGGACTGCAGGTTTTCCATACCATCAGCATCCGGTGCAATATCAGCGACACACCCGACAGTTTGCAGGCAAGTCGAAAACCATCCAACCGGAAGTTCGCCATTCCCGGTAGAAAACCTGACGCCTTCCGCGAGTTGCAGGCCAAAAGGCGTGATCAGGGTCAGCTTGTCAGGATTTGCGGTGAAAACGGCGGAAATGACCCTTTGTTGTGTGTCGGCTTGCCTGAGCTCCTGAGAAACCTGGCAGGCGCGTTGCGCTTCATCGCCTTCGGACCCACTGGCGGTTTTGCACTGCACTGCCCAGACGCCATATGTTTCTGACAGCGAAGTGGGCTCCTGTGCGGACCCAGCACCTGCTGTCACTGCGATCCCGACGGCTGCGAGAAGCGGGCTTACACCACTGGCACGCAAACCTATACGTTGTACCCATTCAGAATTCGATTTTGACACCAAGGTTGCCTCCCAGAGTTTTACCCGAACTCAGACTGGATCCGAGCACGGAGCCAGCGGTCATTTCGGCAAAGATTGCGGAACGCGCGCCATTTGAAGAAAACCATTCGTAAGACCCACCAAGTCCGATTTCGCCTCGCCAGGGGCGGGATTCCTGTATCAGCGTGGTATCGTCTGACCGTACCGCTGTGGTCGCATCGAACAGGTGGAACACATTGGCCGACAGGTAGATACTGCTTTGCGCATCGCTGCGGCCAGGTAATCGATATTCCAGGACGCCGCCCACCCGAAGCTCCGAGGTCGAGCCATCTTCGAGGGAGACAATCTCACCATTTGGTCCGGTGAAACTGTCGAAATCCACGTCATAGTACATGTACTGCATTTCTGGCGTGATCGAGAACGTATCGCTCAATGCAAAGGTCTTGCCGATCTCAAGAGAGGCTGCATAGCCTGAGCCGCTATTATCCTCTGCCAGAGTAGCCCCGTCAAAAGTCAGATCGCTTTCGAAATCCGCATATTGCAGCTGTGCATCGACATACAAACCTGAATCGTCATACCAGGTGAGAGTTGTGCCAATTCCAACTGCGTCGCTGTCGACACTCCCACCGCCAATCGACGAAGATCTGGACAGGGATGCAGACCCGTAGAAGGCTCGGAACCCGCCGACAAGACGCCCGCTCCCGTACTCCCCGAGAAGTGTGTCCATACCCATTTCAAACTTGTAGGTGCTGACGTCATAGTTGGAATCTGACACCCCAAGTTCCAGCGCGGTTGTCGAGATTCTCGGGTCGAGGTCTGCCCTGCCGCCCGAAACCTTCATCCACAAACCGGCATTGCTACAGTCAAAGCTGCCTTGCTGAGCGACGGGCTGAATTGCACTGCCACAGAATGGATCACCGCCAGCCAGCCACGCCCGGCCTTGAACGCGCTGGCTATGGCTCTCGAGCGTGTTCAGAGCATTCAGGTTTTGCGGGTAGGCTTCATAGACCAGGTTCGATGGCAGGAACAGGCGCTGCAAGAACCACTGGGACCCATCCAGGACAAGCCCATATGCAACCCCACCAAGATCCAAGGTTCCGCCATCAAGCTGAAAATCGCCCTCAGAGGTAGTGCCCTGAACGTCGACGAGAAGTATGTCATTGCCGCTGGCCTTGCCAGAGGAGATATCCGCGACAAAGATCGTTGTCCCGCCTGCAACGACATCACCGGAGACCACCAGCGTATCAGCCGTGTCACCTGAGGCATCGACGTCAATCTGCAGCGCCCCATCGCCGGAGTAATCGCCACTCACCGTAAGCGTGTCACCTGCAACATCATCCTGAAGACTGATCTCCCCGGCATTGCGGATATTCCCGATGACGTTGATCATCGACACAGACCCAGAGGTGTTTTGGTACCTGCCACCGGCAAGTGTCACCAGATCACCGGTCAGGTCGAAATCACCCCAGTTGCTGATGACACCATTAGCCCCCGCGATCATCCCGTGCCCGGGCCCACTGCCAACAGTCAGGGTCGGGCCAAATTCAACTGCGCCGTCCACAACCGTGATCGCTTCCCAGTTTTGGAAGGAAGATCCATCTACGGTGCCATCCCATCCATCGAACAGGACATTGTCATCCGCTCCAGCCCCACCATCAACCAGGCCGGATAAACCCGACAGATCCGCACTGTCAGTGAAGGTCAGCGTGTCATCGCCATCGAGCATGTCGATAGTTCCGGAGCCGGTCAGGATGCCCTCAACGTCGAATGTGTCAGCGCCTGTCGTAAAGGTGAAAGCACCTTCCAGATCCAGCGTCGCACCCGATGCAATGGTTGCCGTGCTCATATCGGAGATCGCAGCACCGGCTGCCACATCCACAGTGCCCGCATTGACATTGACCGTGTCAAACATCGATGTCGCAGGCCCGGTGATGTTCAGCGTCCCCGTCCCCGTCTTCAGCAGGGTCTCAAAGCCCGTCACCGCACCGATGCTGGCCACGCCGTTTATCGCAGTGTTGAAGGTGTCCGTGCCAACGCCGCCATCGACTGTGCCGGTCACCACCGTGCCATCACGGATGGTGAACATGTCATCGCCCGTCCCCAGGG
>NZ_JBQGAA010000045.1:0-2346 GCF_056542585.1 Ruegeria sp. AB9
CGTCAACCGCGTCGACAACGCATACGGAGACAGAAACCTCGTCTGCACATGCCCCCCAATGGAAGAATACATGGACGCCGCAGAGTGAAACATGGGCATATCAATCCGTTTCTTGTCCTGACGGATTGAAAACCAAAAAAGAGGGCAGCGCCTCGTCTGGCGCTGCTTCTCATCAAGTCGATGGAGGAACAATGAAACACTATGTCCTCGCAAATGATCATGCCGATCTGGCAAAATCGGGGCCTGAGGCACCGGAACGATTGAAATACATCGATGTCATCCTTAGCGACCAGCGGGCACTGGCGTCGGCCGAAATCGTTGTTGAATTCTATCAGGCCTTGAACAGCTTGATCGAAGACTGCTCCTACGTGGTCAATCTTCGGGTGTCCGGCAATGAAGCTGTAGGCGGGCCCCTTTATTGGGCAGGCCGAACCGCAGTTTTCTGGGGCGATTTAGAGAATAACTGGGATGTCGCAGGTCCGCGCAGAACCTGGATCTCGCAGGTCCTGAACCTGTCCTCAAGGACCGTTCTGGTCGGCGGCGCTGTCCTTCTGCTGGCACAACTGGGCAGAGCGGATCGAAACATCGTCGCGGTTCATCCCAACTTTGCAGCTGCTGCAATGGAAAGCGGGCTGGAAGAAAGTGGTACAGGAACTTGTCTGACGACAGATGGAGGCCCACACAGCGCCACCAGCAGATTAAGCGCGCTGCGGTTGTTGTCTGAGTTTGTTTCCATGGATCATGGAGAACATATAGCGGATTCGCTGCGCAGTTATATCGGGCTGACAGAACCCACCCAGAAGCATGAAAGCAGGCTTGCCGCACGGTTGGTTCATCGCGCCAGAGGTGATCTTTTGGTTATGCGAACGTTGGATGCGATGCAGGAGAATATCGAAGATCCCTTGACGATCTCAGATCTTTCCAGCGTGGTCAAAACCTCAACGCGGCAGTTGCAACGACGGTTTTTGAGTAAAACCGGGGCAAAGCTGCTTTCGACTTACAAAGAGCTTCGACTGGAACGCGCGCAAAGTCTGTTGCAATTCACGAATATGTCGCAGATCGAAATCTCGGCAGCCACCGGTTTCTCATCAACTGTAGCTTTGAAACGTGCGTTTCAGCGGAGTTATAAAACCAGCCCTGACGATGTTCGGAACAGACGGTTCCTGGGGTCGATATCGCCGGAAAGCAGTTAGATTTTCAGTTCGGCGAACACAAAGTGTAGTCGCGTGGACAAGATGCCCACGCAACCTTGGTTCAGTTCAGGCCGCTGCGATCTGGCCAGCCTTTTCGACCAACACTTCGGCCTGACGGATTGAGGCGTAATCAATCAGTCGACCGTCCAGCGAAACGGCGCCTTTGCCTTCCGCTTCAGCATCGGCCATGGCAACAAGGATGCGCTGCGCTTTGGTGACTTCGGCCTCGGACGGCGACATCACCTCATTGGCCAGTGCAATCTGGCTTGGGTGGATGGCCCATTTTCCTTCACATCCCAATACAGCGGCACGCTTGGCTGCTGCCGTATAGCCATCGGGATCCTGAAAATCTCCGAACGGTCCGTCGATGGGCCGCAGGCCATTGGCGCGGGCTGCAACCACCATGCGGGCGAGTGCGTAGTGCCACATGTCGCCCCAGTGTGTCAGACGACCGCCACTGACATCCGCGTCTGTCAGAACCGAGTAATCCGGGTTCACGCCACCGATGATTGTGGTACGCGCACGGGTGGAAGCTGCGTAATCGGCCACTCCGAAATGCAGGCTTTCATTGCGTTTTGACGCAGCCGCAATCTCGCTGACATTTTGCATCCCAAGTGCGGTTTCGATGATGTGCTCGAACCCGATCCGCTTTTTATAGCCTTTGGCGTCTTCGATCTGGGTGACCAGCATATCAACCGCGTAAACGTCGGCTGCGGTGCCAACCTTGGGGATCATGATCAGGTCAAGGCGCTCACCGGCCTGTTCGACCACATCCACAACATCGCGGTACATATAGTGGGTATCCAGACCGTTGATCCGCACCGACATGGTTTTGTTGCCCCAATCGATGTCGTTGAGCGCCTGAATGATGTTCTTGCGCGCCTGTTCCTTTTCGTCCGGTGCGACAGCGTCTTCCAGATCAAGGAAGATGACGTCCACATCCGATTGCGCCGCCTTTTCAAACATTCCGGGCTGACTGCCGGGAACGGCAAGCTCGCTTCGATTCAGACGGCCTGGGGCTTGTTCAATAGAGTGAAAGCTCATGGTTGGGGGTCCTTCGACTTACAAATTTGGGTAGATTGGGAAACGGCTGCAAAGCTCTGCGACTTCGGCTTTGACTTTGGCTTCGACCGCACCGTTGCCGTCTTCGCCA
>NZ_JBQGAA010000046.1:0-2249 GCF_056542585.1 Ruegeria sp. AB9
CAATGTCTCGAGCCACCTGGCGGGCGTCTTCTGTTTCTTCGCGGCTGATCTTGCGGGCATCCGCGTTGGGGCAGCACTTGGTTTTCGATGGGCAGACCTGACAGACCTCTTTCAGAGCGCGATAGCGAGCGGTGCCCTTGCCCGTCGGACCGCGGTTGGGGTCTGAGTAGTTGCGGCGGAACTGCTTGAGGGCGTGACCTTCGGGACAGATGTATTGGTCATTCTCAGCATCCCATTCGAAGTCGGCGCGGGTCCAGGTGCCGTCATTGCGACCGGACTTGTCGAACACCGGGATATGCGGCGCAATCTTGCGATCAACCAGCCAGCCCAGAAGTGGGCCGGTGCCATAGGCGGTGTCCGCGATTAGTCTCTCCGGATGCAGATCGAACCGTTCCTTTACTCGGTTCAACATGGTCTTGGTCGATCCGACCTCAGCCTGACGGATTGATCTGGTGGCTTCGACGTCGATGATAACTCCGTGATCTGTATCGATCAGGTAGTTGTCGGAATAGCTAAAGAATGCAGGGCCTTTGCGGGCTGCGGTCCATTGGCTCGCCGGATCGGAATGCGATGTGAACTTGGGCTGAACCTCGCTGGCAGCGCCGAACGCAGCCTCGTCCAGCGTGTCGAGATACTCGCGGACGGCGCGGGGCGCGTCGGTCGGATCAACGGTTGAGGCGTCCCACTCTTCCTTCGGCGTTGAGTTCTGCTTGTTGGCATCGGCTTCGATCAAGCTTGCATCGATGGCCATACGCTGACCGCTGACGAGGCCTTCCTCAATGCTGTGTGCCACGGTCATCTCGAACAGGTAGCGCAGCAGTTCGCTTTCGCGGAACCGCCCATGCCGGTTCTTCGAGAATGTGGAATGATCCGGCACACGGTCGTTCAGATCGAGCCGACAGAACCACCGATAGGCTAGGTTCAGATTGGACCTGTCACGGTTTGATGCCGCTCCTTTGATAGCATCTACTGCAGCAAAGGAGACTGACTATGGGACTGAAACGGACGGCCGAATTCCGGCAAGATGCGGTGCGTATCGCATTGACCAGTGGGCTAACACGCAAGCAGGTGGCTGATGATCTAGGTGTCGGGATGTCCACGCTGAACAAATGGATCACAGCGCACCGAGATACAGACGTGGTTTCCAAAGAGGATTTGAGCCTCGCTCAAGAGAATGAGCGACTTCGACGGGAGATCCGGCTCCTCAAGGAGGAGAGGGAAATCCTAAAAAAGGCCACCCAGTTCTTCGCGGGCCTAAAGCAATGAGATTTAGGTTTATCGAAGAACACAGAGCCAGCTTTCCAGCCAACCGGTTATGCGATGTCGTCGGTGTCAGCGCACGCGGTCTGCGTGCCTTCCGCAGCCGCCCTGCCAGTCGCAGACAGCGGTCTGATCTGGTCACGCTGGCGCATATCAAAGAACAGTCACGCCTCAGTTTGGGCAGCTATGGCAGGCCGCGCATGACTGAAGAGTTGAAGGAAATTGGTTTGGCTGTGGGGCATCGTCGCGTTGGTCGCCTGATGCGCCAGAACGGCATATCCGTGTTGAGAACACGCAAGCACAAGGTCACGACAGACAGCGATCACAAGTTCAATATCGCGCCCAACCTACTGGATCGGGACTTCACAGCGGATCAGCCGAACAAGACATGGGCTGGTGACATCAGCTATGTCTGGACCCGTGAAGGCTGGCTTTATCTCGCCGTCATTCTGGACTTGCATTCCCGCCGTGTGATTGGCTGGGCTGTTAGCAATCGGATGAAGCGAGACCTGGCCATCAGGGCGCTGAGAATGGCTATCGCCTTCAGATCACCACCGAAGGACTGCATCCACCACACGGATCGTGGCAGCCAATACTGTTCCCACGATTATCAGAAGATCCTGCGCCAACATGACTTCAAAGTGTCGATGAGCGGCAAAGGCAATTGCTATGATAACGCCGCCGTCGAGACCTTCTTCAAAACGATCAAAGCTGAGCTGATCTGGCGGCGGTCATGGCAAACCCGACGGCAGGCTGAAGCGGCCATCTTCGAATACATCAACGGCTTCTACAATCCGCGCCGCCGACACTCAGCACTGGGCTGGAAAAGTCCCGTCGCCTTCGAACGGAAAGTGGTTTAAACGAGCACTTGGAGCGGCACAAAAACGCGACAGGTCCACAATGTCTCGAGCCACCTGGCGGGCGTCTTCTGTTTCTTCGCGGCTGATCTTGCGGGCATCCGCGTTGGGGCAGCACTTGGTTTTCGATGG
>NZ_JBQGAA010000047.1:0-1973 GCF_056542585.1 Ruegeria sp. AB9
ACGCATCCAGACCACCCAGCACATTGAAAGTGCCGCCATTGTCCAGATCGCCGGTCAGGTTCAGATCGCCAGTGCCCTGCAGATTGGTGATGCCGTCATTGAGCATATCTCCGTTGGCATTCAGAACACCATCATCCAGGTTGATGATGCCGCCTCCCGTGGTCGTCAACAGGCCACCCACATTGAAGGTGCCACCGTCCTGGTCCAATTGGCCGTTGCCGGTCAGAATCGTCGCGTTACCTGTCACATTGACTATGCCTGCATCCAGATTAAACAAGCGACTGTTGGACAGGGTGTCGGCAGTCAGTGTGCTAGTTGCGCTGGTGACATTGAAGTTGCGGGAATTGTTTAAACCGCCCGTTACCTGAATTTCACCCGTTCCGCTGAGGTTTACTGTACCACTATTGGACAGCCCGCTTTGTGCTTCCACCATCCCCCCGGACACGTTCAGTGCTCCATTTGCTTGATTGGTATACCTCCCTGTGGTGGTGGTCAGCGACGCGTTATTGCTGACGCTCACAACACCTTTCACATTGTTCACAGAGGAGCTTACCACCACGGCATCATTGCGGATAGTCAATCGCGCCACACCCTGTGCATTGCCGCCGGCGTTGATATTCATCCCACTGCTGCCAATATCCAGAAACCCAGTATTTGATACAGTCACAGCAGTTGTCGTCACAAAGCCGCCATTGGCATGATGCTCTCCGCCTGAAATGTTAAACGAAGTGTTCGTGTTTCGGGTCGAACCGTTTACGGTCACGACTCCGCCGCTCTGGTTCCATGTGTTGCCACGCTCATTGCTTATTGACCCGACATTGACTATTGCCGACCCCGCAACTGAAATGGATCCACGAGAACCTCCACCAAGCCCGCGGATCCGCCCTCTTACATTCGTGACGGATGTTCCTGAAAAACTTATGGAATTAAAAACGCTGCGTGTAATGTTCTCTACATTGAATTCTCCTCCCTGAATCCGCATAGCACTTGCAGATATATTTGCATTCCCTGAAATATTGACCACACCACCTGTTTGGGTCCAGCTAGAGGAAATGCTGTTCGAGAAAGAGTCGGCATTCAATGTACCGCCGGTAATCAGCACGCTTCCCTGTTGATTCCGACCAGCACCATTGGCGATGTTTCCCGTCACATTGATAACACCACCATTATCTACTTGCAGGCGGGCTTGGAAACGGTTCGTTATTCCACTATTGGCATTGAGCGTCCCCCCTGAGGACACTCGAAGTACTGTACCTCTGTTAAAGTTCAAGAGCGATCCGGTAGAGGTCAGGCTGCCCCCTGTGATCAACGCATCAGAGCCGTTTTGGTTAAGAAGTGATCCTGCACTTACATCACCGTCATCTATGTCAATTCGTACACCACCGCCATTGGCCCGCAATTGTCCGGCGATATCTATGGCACCTGTGCCGGTGCTGATCACCCGCCCGGTTACTCCTCCACCAATGGTGATGGTACCTGCACCTGTATTGGTGGCGCCTCCCGTGTTTCCTGAAAAGTCGATGGAACCGGTTGAGCTATTGGTCAGTACACCGGTAATACCGAAGCCGTCGGCAGTAACCATCGAGGTGCCCGTACTGGAATAATTAAGATTGCGGATATCATCAGTTAGAGATCCGGTAACATCGAAGGCACCACCGATAAAGGCGTTGTCACCCGCAGCTGGAACCTGATCGGTATCCCAGTTTATAGCTGTACCCCAAATGCCAGTGCCTGCATCATTGTCAAAGGTGACATTCTGGGCGGATACTTCGGTTATTTGCCCGCTCATCCCTATCCCTGCCCATAGTAACAGCCCATAACGTGCCCTGGCCAGTTTCCTGCCAACCGCAGATGCAATTACAGAGCCTGTAACTGCCGCAGAAGTAAGAACGTGTTTGCCGCGTTTGAAAATACGACCGCCGCGGAATATGTGACTGGCTTTATTGTTTGTGTGCTCTAATACCATTTACTCG
>NZ_JBQGAA010000048.1:0-1804 GCF_056542585.1 Ruegeria sp. AB9
GTTCACGACGTTAGAACAACAGATTGCGGCGACAAACTTATTCACACGTACTTCGAGCAGCTAAAGAGTATATGATGAAAACTCTAAATCTGTCCGGTAGGCGCTGACTTCAGACACCTTAACATGTCCGTCATCGAATGATTTGGAACACGAGCGTTTGATTGGCTTAGGAGGATCAGGCTCGCCGTAGTTTCAATCTACGCCGCGTTCTGATGATGCAGCAAGCGGCGTTTCTGGATTGTCTGGTGTTTGATTTCCTTTCTGCGTCTGAGGATTGTTTCGGCTCGACCGAAATAGACATCGGCGGGTGTCAGATTGCTGATGCTCTCGTGGTATCGGTTGTGGTTGTAGTGATTGATGAAGTCGCCGATGGCCTGTTCGAGCGCTCCTGGCAGATAGTAGTTTTCCAGCAGGACACGGTTCTTCATCGTCTGATGCCATCGCTCAATCTTGCCCTGGGTCTGCGGATGGTTGGGCGCTCCCCGAACATGATCCATACCCTGCTCATCCAGCCATTTCGCCAACTCGCCAGAGATGTAACTGCTGCCGTTGTCGCTGAGCAGCCGGGGCTTGTGGGCAACGGTGACACTGTCACAACCTGATGCAGCCAAAGCGTCTTCCAGCGTTCCTGTGACATCGTCAGCTTTCATCGTGGTGCAAAGGCGCCAAGAGACAACGTAACGGCTGTAATCATCCAGGATCGTAGACAGGTAGAACCAGCCCCAACCGATGACTTTGAGATAGGTGAAGTCGGTCTGCCAAAGCTGGTTCGGCCGCACAGTCTTCTCATGGAATTCATCCGCCGCTTTGATGGTGATGCAGGCTGGGCTAGTGATCAGATCTTGTGCCTTCAGAAGCCTGTAAACACTGGCCTCAGAAACGAAGTAGCGCCTGGTGTCGGTGAACCGCACCGCAAGCTCGCGGGGCGATAACTCGGGTTCTTCCAGAGCCAGTTCCACGATCTGCTTGCGCACCTTGTCGGGGATGCGGTTCCAAACCCTACCTGGCCGGGAATGGCGATCCTCAAGCCCGGCCTCGCCGAAAGACAGATACCTGTCGTACCAGCGGTAGAAGGTCGTTCTGGGAATGCCGAGCTTTTCCAGTGTGCGTTTGATCGGCAGGTGCGAACCGTCAACCAGCCGGATGATCTCAAGCTTTTCGGATGCGGGATATCTCATTCGTCGTCTCCCCCATCCTCGAACATGCTTTTTTTGAGCAGCCGGTTCTCAAGGGTCAGGTCGGCGACTACCTCTTTCAGCGCCGACGATTCCGCTCTCAAATCCTTCACCTCAGAGCTGGTAGCCTGGCGTGCGGTATCGCCAGCCAACCGCTTCTTACCGGCCTCAAGGAACTCTTTCGACCAGCTGTAATACAGGCTCGTAGCTATTCCTTCACGGCGACACAGCTCCGCTATGCTGTCTTCACCACGAAGCCCATCCAACACAATACGGATCTTCTCCTCTGCCGAATGCTGGCGCCGTGTCTTCCTGCGGATGTCTTTGACAACTCTCTCTGCTGACGCTTTCTGTTTCCCGGATTTCATTCTCATCTCCACTCTCTGATGGTTACGATGAGCCTGAAATCCTCCGCTACGCAATCAACCTAGTCTGTTCCATGGGTGCTGATGGCGGACAACCTTATCATAAGTGTGGACCTGTTCCGTTGGGGAGGCTCATTGGGAGGCGCATTTTCCGATCTATACATCCGGTTCTCCTCGCAGTATGGACTGCGCTTCTACTATGACCCGTGTGTCGGAAGCTCTGAGGGTGACCGTATCACTCCGGAGAGCTGAGCCATGAACCCG
>NZ_JBQGAA010000049.1:0-1798 GCF_056542585.1 Ruegeria sp. AB9
TGATCGAGATGGTAATGTTATTGGTCATTCCGCCACCGCCGGTCTTTTTCGGTTTCGTGTGATCGATCACCGTTTCGCGAGGATGCATCATGGCAAGAAAGCCGCCCTTGCCATCCAGCCCGCCGGATCGGGCGCCGTTGCCGGTATAGCCGCCGCCGTCGTAAGTGAGTAAGTCACCCAGAAAAGCCAAAAGCCCGCCACCGGCACCTCCGCCAACCGCACCGACTATTGCGCTTTGAATCTGCATCTTTGCAATTTCCAGCAACAGATCCGCAATTGCTTCCTTGGCTGAGCGCGAACCGTCCATGATGGAAAAGAACACGTCCGTCATCCGGTCAGACCCACGTGCGGCGGCGTCCTCAGCTTCCTGAAGTTTGTCAGCCGCTGTGTCAGCAGCATCTCCGGCTTCGACATACGCCCGGGCGAGCGCATCAATCTGCCCTTGTAGCTCAGGAGTGATCTGTTTGCCTTCCCGTTGGGCAGCGGCCAGCAGCTCGGCCTTTGCCCGGGCGTATTCGATGGCATCGCCGTATTGTTTTCCGCTATTGGCGACGGCAACCAACGCCGCAGCTTCTGCGTTGAGCGAAGTCGTCTTTTGCCTGATGCGCTCAATTTCACGGGTCAGGTCGCTGTCGCTGCGTGATCCTCCACCGCCGCGAGACGTGGACGTTTCAGGTTCATCTATCAAAGGCGGGGCAGCCTTTGGGCGAATAGAGGTTGTCGGTGCGCTTCCTTTCCTGCCACGTTTTCCGAGACGGCGCGGCGGGGTTGTCAGACCAATCCCTTCTTCTTCAGCACCCGGCAGTGATGACCGCAATTCGCTGGCCCTCTCGATGGCCGAGGAAAGCGCTGTGGTTATCCGGCCAATGGCATCGGTCACAAAGTCAAAGGACACGCCGTCGATGTCTTCGAGGGCTTCAAATGCCTCGCCCGCGCGGGTGACAAGCCCGTCAATATCATCTTCGAAATCCTGCGCAGGCATCTGGCCGTCACGAAACTGACCGACCAGTGCCTGCATCTCGCTCGAAATCTCAGCCAACTCCAAACCCAGGTCAGTTTGCCCCAGTTCCAGTATCGTCGGAACCTCCTGAGCGATGGCGCGGCTGGCTGCCAACACGTCTGTTTCAAGGTCCCGATACGTCACCGCGAGCCCCTGAATGGCCTGTGCGTGTTCTTCGACCATCTCGGTAGACTTGCCGAATTCATCAATAGGTCCATCACCGGCGACAGCACGCGCACGATCGGTTCCACCTAGAGCGTCTTCAATCGTCGGTCCTGAATAGGTCTCGGCCACTGTCACAGCCAGTTTTTTTGCGACGGTGCCAATCCGCGTTTGCAGCCTTTCGAACTTGCGATCAAGCTCATCGGCTTTGGCTATCATTTCTTCATCCAGAACAGCGCCGACTTCGTGTGCGCGCCGGACGGTGCGGCGAAGGCCATCTTCACCGCGGCTGAGTAATTCAACGAACCTTTCGCCCGCGGTGCCACCAAAAACTTCGTCAGCAATTCTGATTTGTGCAGCGCTGTCCAAATCTTCCATCCGCCCAATGATGTCGAGCATCAGTTCTGACGGGTCTTCCAGACCCTTTTTGAGGCTTCTGGCATTGAACCCAAGACGATTGAAGGCCTCGGCGGCGGGGCCTTTGCCGGTAACAATAAACTCGTCCGCCCTGAGGTTCAGTTCCTTGAATCCGTCAACCAGGCTATCGACGCTGATCCGGTTCTGTTCGGCGACAAACGTCCATTCCTGAAAGCTCTGAAGCCCAAGGCCGGATCGCTTGGCTTCATCTCCGATCGA
>NZ_JBQGAA010000050.1:0-1793 GCF_056542585.1 Ruegeria sp. AB9
ATTGAAGCGCTCGTTGTATCCATTCTCCCAAGGTGATCCCGGGTAGATTTGGATCGGCTTAATGCCCACCTTTCTTAACCAGGTCTGCAGGTGTTTGATCACGAGCTGTTCGTTGAGTGGAACGACAAGCGCTTTGGCCCCTACCGCCCGACAGGTGGGCCTATCCCGCTGCATCGCTATCGCAAGCCCAAGAAAACACAAACACAGGCACGGGCCGACAGGATCGGAGATCTTGCGCAGAAGATCTCGGTGCCCAGATCGGCGCTTGCCGGGTTGGATTCAAGCCTGGCCAAAGCCGCAGACGTACTGCCGTTCGCCAGCCAGGCCTTTGTCGATCCGGATCCCTATGGAGAGTTCACCTATAGCAGCCGATTGGATGCGCTGCGCGGGGTCTCGGATTTGCTGCACAAGCCGCTGGCCCGCCTGACAGACGAGGATCTGTCGTTCGTGAATGATCTTGTCGACCGCACGCTCGACAAGACGGAAATCAAACAAGGAATAACTGCCCGGTTCTCGCCTAAGCGACCGGCCGCTGAAGAGGAGAGCGAGTAATGCTGAATGCCGAGATCATGGCGCGATATGGGCTGATCAAGGACTGGCGAGCTGCCGGATTCTATGAGACCGAGAACCATCGTCAGATCACCCACACCGTCCGGGCGGGCATTGGAACCGGACGCCTGATCGCTGTGACAGGCCCAGTTGGCATCGGCAAGACTGTGTTCCTGCACCGGTTGCAAGATGAAATTGCGCGCGAAAAGAAGGTCACTGTCGCCGAAAGCCTGTCGGTGGACAAAGCCCGCACGACCGTTCCGACGCTAATCTCAGCCCTGTTCTACGATCTCTCACGAGAGAAAGAACCAAAGATTCCAACCCAAGGTGAAAAGAGGGAACGAGAACTTCAGAAGCTGGTAGCCCGCTCCGGAAAGCCCGTGGCGCTGTTTGTCGATGAGGCCCATGATCTGTATGGAAAGACATTGATCGGGCTGAAACGCCTGATGGAAGTGATCGCGCGCGGCGGAGGCAATCTGTCCGTTATTCTGGTCGGCCATCCGAAGCTGCGAAACGACCTTCGCCGCCCAACGATGGAAGAGATCGGGCATCGCACTGATATCCTGCCCTTCGAAGGATTGGGGGAAGAGTCCCGAACCTATCTCGACTGGCTTTTGGACCAGTGTACCGAGGACGACGCTCCACTTGACGAGATTATCGAACCGGCGGCGCTGGACCTACTGGCAGAGCGCCTGACCACACCCTTACAGTTTGCCGAATATTTAAACCGGGCATTGGAGGCCGGGTTCCGCATCGGCCAGAAACCAATCACGCCGGATATTGTGTCGGCCACCCTGGCCCCCGACTTTGATGACTTGGAGCCACGTCTCACCCGGCAGGGCTATTCTGTGAAGGTATTGGCGGATCAGTTCCAGTCCAAACCTGCCGAGATCAAACGCTTCCTGAGCGGGCAGCTTGAACCCGCGCGGACCCGCGAATTGGCAGAGCGAATGCGGATGGCGGGGTTGTCGCTATGAGGTCATGTGGATGGTCTCACCCCACCGATCCCAGTCTCAGAAATGTGAGCCCGTCTCAATTATTCTGAGCCCGTTCTCAAATAAAGTGGTCCCAAATCGAATTATAGTCTCAAATAATCTGAGCCAGAAACAGCGATGATCTCGCGCCCAACGGATTATGATCTCAAGCCGCTACAGCTATGAGACACCTTGCCTCACGCCATTTATCGGCACGTTGTTTCCGGCTGCGTTTCTCTTGCCGTTCCCAATCCACTGCGCGTTTGAACA
>NZ_JBQGAA010000051.1:0-1786 GCF_056542585.1 Ruegeria sp. AB9
GCTTCGATAAATGCCTGACTTTGATTTTGGAATCTATCGCCTTGCCAATATCGGAGGCACAAACGGGTTTCAATTTGGCGGCACCGTCACCGTTCGAGATGACAACGGGTTTCGAGACACGATTTTTGACGATATCGAACAAGCTCCGCCATTCGAGACAAACGGCGATCAGAGGATCATTGCCTCCAACATCACCGAGTTAAACGTGGGAGACACCGTCCGGTCGCGCGGCCTCTATCGAATGACCAACAACGATACAGGGGAAACCTTTGATGACATCTTCGAGGTGTTTTCCCAGACTGCCGGAAATCCTCCTGGACAGTTGTTCGTGTTTTCGTCCCCTCCGCCGGCTTGGCTGTTCGACGATACTAACCGCACACTTTCCCTTATCAATTCCGATGGAACAATTGCCTACACTAACATCGACGATACGATTGTCTGTTTTGCGGCCGGTACGTTGATCCAGACGGGTGACCAGCACGACATCCCCGTGGAAGATCTAATTGTAGGAGACCGCGTGCGGACACTGGATAGTTCAGCAAAAGCCATTCGCTGGATTGGGTCTCGTAAAATTCAACCCATAGAGTTGCAGTCTAATCCGAAATTGCGTCCTGTTCGTATCAAAGCAGGCGCGCTTGGGTGCGGCTTGCCCCGGCAAGATCTTTTGGTTTCCCGTCAACACCGTATTCTGGTGCGGTCCAAAATCGTTGAACGCATGTTTGGAACCACCGAAACGCTCATCCCAGCAATCAAATTGGTTGGCATAGTGGGTATCGACGTCGCTGATGACCTGTCAGAAGTTGAGTATTTCCACATTCTCTTCGATAACCACGAAGTCATCTATTCTAACGGTGCGCCGACAGAAAGCTTGTTTATCGGGCCGGAAGCTCATAAAGCTATCTCACCCGAAGCTCGGGCAGAAATTGAAGAGCTTTTTCCGGAGACCTGCGAGCCAGACTTCCTACCAGTTCCAGCGCGTTTCATTCCTAGCAGAGGCAAGAGCATAAAAAAACTTGCGATGCGTCACCATAAAAATGGCAGGCAGTTACTTGAGGCTTTCTAAGCACCCCAATGATAACTGACCAGGACCCGAAAGCACATCTGATTGGCGAAAAGCAACTGCCGTTGCGATGCACACACACTTTTTTGCAATATCGACGAGCAAGCGGCCTGTCTGACGGGCTATGATCAGAAATACTTATAGATGAGCGCAGCTCTCGACGAATGGCGTTTTGAAACGATCAATGTCGATTCAGAGCTCGGTCTGTATTTCGAGACCTTTAACCAAAGATTGGATCAGTGGGGGGCATCACCACAAGATCGATACGGCTTTGTTTTCTTTACTAATGGGAATTTGGATAGTACCTTTGGCGGGTTCAGCTTTAACAGTGATCATGTTCTTGTCATACCGCCAGGAACGTCATTCGACTTCAGAGCAGAGGCCGATACCGGATTCTGCCTTGTGAGTGTCGACAAAGTAGCCTTTGAGACTGTATTGGGTGAAACGCTCGTAAGAGACAGTGTATGCGAGCGGATTGCAAAATCGACCCAGTTCTTCGAACACTCTACCACTCACAAACACCTGCGCGCTTCCGTTGCGTTTCTAACGCGTCTTGCTTCTGGCGAGAATCAACGCCTCTTTCCCGGTGTCATTCAAAGTGCCAAACGAGCGCTTATCACTCTTCTGGTGGGCATCGCTGAGCCTCCCCAACTGAACTGGTCCACCGTTATGTTTAGGAAACGGAGGACCACGAATGGCAAACAAGAGACCAAAGCCCGAAGAAAT
>NZ_JBQGAA010000052.1:0-1772 GCF_056542585.1 Ruegeria sp. AB9
CTTGCGCCTGCATGTCGTTTGCGGAGACGCCCGCGACAGCGACGGGTTTTTTCATAGCGTCGCGGCGGAAGGGTTCGCCGAGTTCCTGGTTGATCAGGGCCTCGATCAGCGTGGTGATGCCGTTCTTCTGGTCCTCGATCGCCTGGTTCAGCGCCGCAGTCAGCTCTTCCTGAGTGCGGGCGACAACACCCTTCAGGCCACATGCGCTGGCGATGCCGGCATAAGACACTTTGGTGTCCAACTCGGTGCCGACGAAGTTGTCATCAAACCACAGGGTCGAGTTGCGCTTTTCCGCACCCCACTGGTAGTTGCGGAACACGATCTGGGTCACGGCGGGCCATTCCTCGCGGCCGATCGCGGTCAGTTCGTTCACCGCGATGCCAAAGGCGCCGTCACCGGCGAAGCCCACTACCGGAACGTCCGGCTGACCGATCTTGGCGCCGACGATGGCGGGCAGGCCGTAACCACAGGGGCCGAACAGGCCGGGGGCCAGGTATTTGCGGCCCTCTTCAAAGGCCGGATAGGCGTTGCCGATGGCGCAGTTGTTGCCGATGTCGGACGAGATGATCGCCTCTTTCGGCAGCGCCGCCTGGATCGCACGCCACGCCATGCGCGGGCTCATCCAGTCGGGTTTCGCGGCACGGGCACGCTCGTTCCAGCTGGTGCCCGGATCGTCATCCTCGTGGGTCATCGAGGTCAGTTCCTGCGCCCAGGCCGATTTCTTCTGGGCGATGCGCTCTTTGCGTTCTTTGCGGCCTTCGTCGCCCGCCGTGTCGCTCAGCTGAGCCAGAATGCCGTTGGCCACCTTGGCCGCATCGCCGACGATGCCGACCGAGACGGTCTTGGTCAGACCGATACGGTCGGGGTTGATGTCGACCTGAATGATTTTCGCATCCGCAGGCCAGTAGTTGATGCCATAGCCCGGCAGGGTCGAGAACGGGTTCAGACGGGTGCCGAGGCACAGAACCACATCCGCCTCGCTGATCAGTTCCATCCCGGCTTTGGAGCCGTTATAGCCCAGCGGACCGGCAAACAGCGGGTGCGAGCCAGGGAAGGCGTCGTTGTGCTGGTAGCCGACGCAGACCGGCGCATCCAGACGCTCGGCCAGAGCCTTCGAGGCCTCGATGCCACCTTCGGCCAGAACCACACCGGCCCCGTTCAGGATCACCGGGTTCCTGGCGTTCGACAGCAGTTCGGCAGCCTGCGCGACGGCGGTTTCGCCGCCCGAGGGGCGCTCGAAATCGACGATGGCGGGCAGATCGACGTCGATCACCTGAGTCCACATATCGCGCGGGATGTTCAGCTGAGCCGGCGCGCTGGCGCGTTTGGCCTGCATGATCACGCGGTTCAGAACCTCGCAAACGCGGGACGGATCGCGGACCTCTTCCTGATAGGCGACCATGTCTTCGAACAGTTTCATCTGCTCGACTTCCTGGAAGCCACCCTGACCAATGGTCTTGTTCGCCGCCTGCGGGGTCACCAGCAACAGCGGCGTGTGGTTCCAGTAGGCGGTTTTGACGGCGGTGACAAAGTTGGTGATACCGGGGCCGTTCTGCGCGATCATCATCGACATCTTGCCGGTGGCGCGGGTGTAGCCATCCGCCATCATCCCGGCGCTGCCTTCATGCGCGCAGTCCCAGAACATGATCCCGGCCTTCGGGAACAAATCCGAGATCGGCATCATCGCTGAACCAATGATCCCGAACGCATGTTCAATCCCGTGCATCTGCAGAACCTTAACAAAGGCCTCTTCTGTCGTCATCTTCATGTGA
>NZ_JBQGAA010000053.1:0-1618 GCF_056542585.1 Ruegeria sp. AB9
ATTGCAACTGAAATTTCTCAGATACTAGACCTCCTGCGTAGCTGTAGCGGCTTGAGATCATAATCCGTTGGGCGCGAGATCATCGCTGTTTCTGGCTCAGATTATTTGAGACTATAATTCGATTTGGTGTCTTGGCCCCCTAAAACTGTGCCACAGTTGGCTTAGTTTTGGAGACGGGATTGATGGCGCGGAAACGGTATTCGGACGAAGATATTCTGCGGCTTTTGCGCGAGATTGAGCTGGGCCTGGCATCTGGTTCGGATGTCGCGACGGCGTGCAGAACGGCTGGTGTCAGTGATGCGACCTATTACACATGGCGCAAGCGGTTTGGTGGGATGGGACGATCTGAGATGGCCAATCTGAAGGCGCTGCAGAAAGAGAATGATCGGCTCAAGAAAATCGTGGCTGAGCTTGAACTGGACAAACTCATTCTCAAGGAGAGCCTTGATTATCTAAAGCCAAAGGCCTGACGGCAGACCAGCTTCGTCAGGCCGTGGTCCACACCCGACAAAAGCTGGCAACCTCTGAACGGCGCACCTGTCGCGTGATTGGATTGGCGCGGAGCACGCTGCAATACCGCGCAGCGCCAAAGGATGATGAGGCGTTACGTCTGGCGATGATCCGATTGGCCAAACGGTATGGGCGCTACGGCTACCGCAAGGTCGCCGAGCTGCTGCGTGTCGAAGGCTGGGCAGTCAATCATAAAAAGATCGAACGACTATGGCGCGAAGAAGGCTTGCAGCTCCCACAACGGCACAAGAAACGCAAACGGCTGTACCACAAGGACAGCTCGATCATCCGGCTCCGACCGCAACATCCCAATCACATCTGGAGCATTG
Source organism: Ruegeria sp. AB9 (assembly GCF_056542585.1). NCBI lineage: Bacteria > Pseudomonadati > Pseudomonadota > Alphaproteobacteria > Rhodobacterales > Roseobacteraceae > Ruegeria > Ruegeria sp. AB9. The sequence goes on from NZ_JBQGAA010000053.1 coordinate 840, forward strand.
ACTTTGTCCACGACAAGCTGAGCAACGGACAGAGCTACAAGATGCTGACGGTGCTGGATGAGTATACCCGTGAGGCGCTCTGCGTAGCGGTCAAGCCGAAGATGAACAGCGCAGACGTGCTGGATGCGCTCTACCCACTCTTATTGCGGCACGGGAAGCCCGAACACATCCGTTCCGACAACGGCGCGGAGTTCATCGCAACGGCCCTGCAGACCTGGTTAAGAAAGGTGGGCATTAAGCCGATCCAAATCTACCCGGGATCACCTTGGGAGAATGGATACAACGAGCGCTTCAATGGCACTCTGCGCCGGGAAGTCCTCAACGCAGAATGGTTCCACACCACCAAACAGGCTCAGATCGTCATCAATACCTGGCTTAGACAGTACAATCGTGTCAGACCCCATCAGGCTCTAAACATGCGACCGCCCGTTCCAGAAACCTTGCTCAAAACTGGCCCATAGAATTGGGGCTGGACAATGTTGTGCTTGACGGTGATCGATTTGATCTCGCCGGTTGCGTCATCGGTGTTTACGAAGAGAACCCCGCACCGGTCCCAGTAGTTCGTGCCATCTTTTTCACCGGTTTTGACGTTCAGTTTCAGAGTTTGAGTTGCCATTGTTAGATCCTCGCTTTTGAGTGTTTCGATGGACATGATTTTTGCGGGCACTAAGGGGATGTCAGCGACTATTTTGCTTCGCGATGCAAAGGCGGGCTTGCCCGCCGGCGGAAAATAGTCGTTGAAGCTGCCGATCTTTACGCAGATCGGCAGCGCCGGTCCC
>NZ_JBQGAA010000054.1:0-1389 GCF_056542585.1 Ruegeria sp. AB9
GCGGACTTCGAAAACACCGGACGCGACTATAACAGCTTTACAGAGGTTGAGACATCCTGCATGGCCGAGGCGGCGGCGCCCACGCAGCATGCGAGTTTCAGGGGCGTCAATTTTTCTGACATTGATGTCAAAAAGGCGTTTAGCACCTGTGCCAAAATCGTGAAGCAGGACGATACACACCCCGAAGCCATGGCTGCGTTTGCGCGCGTCCTTTCAAAGATGAAACGCTACGATCTTGCGTTACAGCAGGCTCGACTTGCCGCAGAACAGGGCAGTGCGTTGGCAATGAATACTATCGCGTATTCGTACAATACCGGCAATGGAGTGGATCAGGACTTAGAGAAAGCCATTGAATGGTACCAAAAGGCCCACAACGCAGGGTTTCCAATGGCCACATACAACCTGGCCAACTTCTATGCAAAAGGAGAAGGTGTAGACGTCGATACAGACAAGGCCTTGGGACTATATAATCAGGCTGCAAATTTCCATTATCCGCAGGCGCATCGAAAACTCGGGCAGATTTATCGCGAAGGCGAATGGGTCGAGCGTAACATGGAACTCGCGATGGATCATTTTGCTCTCGCCGCCGGTATGGGCGACGCCGAGTCCGCGGGGCGAATGGGCTACATATGGGCGACGGGCCAGCACGGCTATCAGCAGGATTACGAACGGGCGTTTCACGCATACCGAGCTTCGGTAGATCTGGGGGAACTCGATTGGGTTCAGCATAATCTCGCCACGTTGTATTATGACGGGCGCGGTACTGATCGTGATCTGAACGCAGCCAAGCTTTACTGGGGTTTGGCCGCCGAGCAGGGACACGTGAAATCTCAGCGCAAATACGGGCGCATCCTGGCCGATCAAGGTTACACCAATCGGGCGCTTGAGTGGCTTTTGAAGGCTGCAAACAACGGCGACGACGAGGCGCGCTGGATGATCGACGAAGTATTGAACACAGATTGATGAGAGTTCTGATCCCGATCTTGGTTGCTCTAATCTGGGGCGACCCGACATGGGCCAACGGCGCGTGTGCGCCCTTGGACGGTGCGTATGCAATTAACGGTGCGTCGGCAGACCGGATGGAATGGCTTTATTCGAAGCCGCGCTACAATTCGGACGTCATCAGCCATCTGCCGCCAAATGCCACCGGAGTATATCTGGAAGGGCGGCGCAATCTGAAACGATGGTGCCAGGTGAGATGGGGATGCGTTTCCGGCCTTATTAAATGCGTATACCTGTCCGGACCAGAATTGGGGGATGTGTCAGAATCTGCTCGACCAAACCGGGTGAAGCTAAAGGCTGCTTCATTGGGTGAGTACGAATTGCGCGCGGGGGCATCCTGGGACATGCCCGTCATCGCCACGTTGCCCAAGGGTTTGACCGAAGTTT
>NZ_JBQGAA010000055.1:0-1272 GCF_056542585.1 Ruegeria sp. AB9
TTACAAATTTGGGTAGATTGGGAAACGGCTGCAAAGCTCTGCGACTTCGGCTTTGACTTTGGCTTCGACCGCACCGTTGCCGTCTTCGCCATTGGCGGCCAGACCGTCGACCACTTCGATGATCCAGTCGGCGATCTGGCGGAACTCGGCCTCACCGAACCCGCGGGTGGTGCCGGCGGGTGAGCCAAGGCGGATGCCCGAGGTCACGGTCGGTTTCTCCGGGTCAAACGGCACGCCGTTCTTGTTGCAGGTGATGTGCGCCCGGCCCAGGGCCTTTTCGGTCGCGTTGCCCTTGACGCCTTTGGGGCGCAGATCGACCAGCACCACATGGGTGTCGGTGCCGTGGGTCACCGTGTCCAGACCGCCCTTGATCAACTGATCCGACAGCGCCTGCGCGTTGGTGATGACCTGCTGGATATAACCCTTGAACTCGGGCCGCAGCGCCTCGCCAAAGGCCACGGCCTTGGCCGCGATCACATGCATCAGCGGGCCGCCCTGAATGCCGGGGAAGATGGCCGAGTTCACTTTCTTGGCGATCGCCTCGTCATTGGTCAGGATCATGCCGCCGCGCGGGCCGCGCAGGGTCTTGTGCGTGGTTGTGGTGGCCACATGCGCGTGCGGGAAGGGGCTGGGATGCTCGCCCGCCGCGATCAGACCGGCGATATGGGCCATGTCCACATGCAGGTATGCACCCACCATATCGGCGATCTCGCGCATGCGGGCAAAGTCGATGGTGCGCGGAATGGCCGAGCCGCCCGCGATGATCAGCTTGGGGCTATGCTCTTTCGCCAGCGCCTCGATCTGATCATAGTCGATCAGGTTGTCCTGCTGCCGCACGCCGTAATGCACTGCGTTGAACCACTTGCCCGACTGGTTCGGGGCCGCGCCATGGGTCAGGTGGCCGCCGGCATCCAGGCTCATGCCCAGAATGGTGTCGCCCGGTTTGATCAGCGCCTGGAACACGCCCTGGTTGGCCTGGCTCCCTGAGTTGGGCTGAACGTTCGCAAAGCCGCAACCGAACAGCTGCTTGGCGCGGTCGATGGCCAGGTTCTCGGCGACGTCGACGAACTGGCAGCCACCGTAATAGCGACGACCGGGATAGCCTTCGGCATATTTGTTGGTCATCACCGAGCCCTGCGCCTGCATCACGGCGGCAGAGACGATGTTCTCGGAGGCGATCAGCTCGATCTCGTCGCGCTGACGACCCAGTTCCGACGTGATCGAGCCAAAAAGCTCAGGATCACGGTCCGACAAAGACTGGGTGAAAAATCC
>NZ_JBQGAA010000056.1:0-1246 GCF_056542585.1 Ruegeria sp. AB9
GCGCGCGCATGGCCGAACGCGGTGTGTGAGTCGACGCTGCCACTCTCAACAGATGGGTTGGCAAATATGCACCAATGGTTGCTACGCGAGCGCAGTCGAAGAAACAACCTACTCGGAATTCCTGATGTATGGATGAGACTTATTTACGTGTTCGCGGCAAGTTGGTGTGTCTCTACCGTACGATCGGCAAGGTAGGAAACACGCTTGATTTTATGCTGTCTGAACGACGAAACGGCCTCGCAATGACTAGGTTTTTTTGCAAAGGTCTTATTTTCAAACGGCATCCCAAACAAAATCGCGATAGACAAGATCGGCGCTAATGGAGCGGACATTCGAGAGGTGAACCGAATCCTGAAGCGATTTAGCTGCCCAGCCAAAGTACAAATCCTCAGGTCTACATTTTTGAACAACATGATCGAGCAGGATCACAGGTTTATCAAACGGCGAGTCTGGCACATGTGTGGTTTGGTTTCAAATCTTTCGCATCTGCGTCAACTACGCTGGACGGCATTGAAGTTGCTGACATGATCCGAAAACGGCAATTCCCCCAAACGGCGGCATCCGGCTTTAGGAATTTCGCTGAGATCGCAGGATAGGTATGCCCTGGGAAGAGTTCGATTTTGACCACTCCAAATTTTGCGACACAACCGTGGGATGCAGCCGCTGGGGTTGAGATTGTCAGATTCCTGCCGAGAACGGGTGGATCAGCAGTTCTAACCCACTCAGGCCGCAGGTTGATTTTCGCAAACTGGATAAAATTGTGGTCTCGCCGCGCCATTGCAAGGAAATTAGACGGCTTTCGTTTCGCTGCCCGGATAACGCCAAACGCTAATACCCTTTAACGTGAATTTTATGGGTGGGGGCTCGTATTCAGGGAGATCATTTCGGATGAATCGGGAATACTTGCTTATGGCCGACTTTGCAGCGGATGTCGGAGATTTGCGGCTTAAATGCAAGACCTGACCTTGCAGCATTCAAATCACATTCATGACAGGCGATCCCAGCGGTTCGAGCCGACAGGCGCACTGGGAACCGAACGCATTCGCCAACCGTCTCAGGCTCGCGTCAGGCAATCAACATTTTGGAACACCGGATGACATGTATGCGGCACCCGGGTCGGTCATTTTCCAATGTCGGGGCCCGATAGGGGATTAACGAGTAAATGGTATTAGAGCACACAAACAATAAAGCCAGTCACATATTCCGCGGCGGTCGTATTTTCAAACGCGGCAAACACGTTCTTACT
>NZ_JBQGAA010000057.1:0-1227 GCF_056542585.1 Ruegeria sp. AB9
GACTGACGGCATCGTAACCGGCCCGCGCGGCGATATAGACCAGCTCGGGCGGCGTACAGCCAATCAGCGTCAGATGCGCCAAGGAATAGAGTGGTTCATCGGTGTGGTTATGCAATGATGTCATATACTGCACTTTCCGACTCAGATGTTGCATGCCTTGCCGTATGATTTAACAAATATCCGATATTAAGTAAATCATCAATTGAATACCGTTTGCGTGCCGTGAACTCGACCAATTAGCCAACTACCTTGCAATTGAACGGTTTTCCCTCAGTGGTTGCCGGGCTAATTCAGAAATATGCTGCGCCGTTCACGCCAAGCATTCGTTCTGACCATAGGCGCTCCAACTGAAATCGAACTGCTGCAACCTGCCTGATTGCATGCGCAAAGGAAATTTGGCGGTGTCGACCTCGCCAACATCTGTGGATCCGGGATCGACCAGCACCGAGCCCGCGACAAAAACCTCGGCCGTCACCTCGGCACAGATCTATCGCATGAGGTCATAGACAAGGCTGCCCTTTTCGGCAAAGAGGCCAGCGGAGGTCTTGATTAACGCCGGTGTTGACGACTGTGCAGTACGGGGTACGATGTTCAGCGTCTTGGGGATTCCGATTTCGTCTGCGGTAACAGTAGATTAATGGCGATAGATTGTAGGTCGAAACGCCGGTTGAATACCATGGCCGCGGTGACGTCACGTTCTTCCGCCTCGGCTGCGATAGCCCCAAGGGGTGGCAGATCGAAGGCAAGCATCTTCTCGCAGTAAACAAGCCCAAATGTACGAGCCAGTCACATCGCCGTGAGACGCTGTCGGCGTAGCTATCAACGCCCTGATCGGAGGAGGTGAAGGAATTCGCGTTTTCCAAGTCGGCTAGTCAGGCGGCGACCATATGATCAACGTCGCAGACATCGACAAGCCCTTCCTAGAAGTTCCGACCGTTTTTTCGGTGGGAAGATAGACGATTGCCCCCGCGCCAAAATCAGCCTGACATCAGACTTTAACCCAGACCCCACCCTTTTCGTTCGACCTTACAGCCGCTTCGATGAAACGTACACCTGCCGCGCCATCGTGTACCTCGGGCATCTCAATCCATCCATTGGGCAGGTCACGTCCATCCCGGCGCGCAGCCACCGCCATGGCAAATTCCGTATAGAGGTTGGCCCAGGCTTCGATAATCCCTTCGGGGAAGCCGCGCGCGGTACGTATCAGTCGTTGTGCACTGGGGCCGA
>NZ_JBQGAA010000058.1:0-1225 GCF_056542585.1 Ruegeria sp. AB9
CCTGCGCCGTGAAGCCCGCGATCTGAAGGAAGTGGTTGCCGTACAGGCCCTTGAACTGCGGATGCTCATGTCCGTTGTCAGGGATTTTGGGACAGATGGCTGCCTGAGCTAAGAGAGGATCTGGCGCATCTGGTTGGTTTGATTGTGCGGCGGATTTGCGGCGAAGCAAGCGCCTGGTTTCGATTGTCTTTTGTTTGATCCTTTCTCGCTGTTTTAGAATGGTCTGCCCGCGTCCGAAGTAGACATCAGCGGGCGTGAGGTTTTGTAAGCTTTCGTGGTAACGCCGGTGATTGTAGTGATCGACGAAAGCATCGATCTGCTGCTGGAGGTCACCGGGCAGATAGTAGTTTTCCAACAGGATGCGGTTCTTGAGGGTCTGATGCCAGCGCTCGATCTTGCCTTGGGTTTGCGGATGATATGGCGCGCCACGCACGTGATCCATTTGCTGATCTTCCAGCCAATCGGCCAACTCTCCGGAAATGTAGCTGGACCCGTTGTCGCTGAGCAGACGCGGTTTGTGCAGCACGGTTGCCTGATCACAGCCCGACGCCTGTAGCGCCTGGTCCAGCGTGTCTGTCACATCCTCAGTCTTCATCGTCGTACAAAGCTTCCAGGCAATGATGTATCGGCTGTAGTCGTCCAGGATCGTACTGAGATAGAACCAGCCCCAACCGATGACCTTCAAATATGTGAAGTCTGTCTGCCAAAGCTCGTTCGGCCTCGCTGTCTTGTCCCGGAACTCATCCGCAGCGGACAGAACCACATAAGCCGGGCTGGTGATCAGATCGTAGGACTTGAGGATGCGATAGACCGAAGCCTCTGACACAAAGTACCGTTCTGTGTCGGTGAAGCGTACAGCCAACTCACGCGGGGAAAGCTCACTTTCCTTCAGGGCCAGATCCTTGATCTTCTCGCGCATTGGCGTGGGAATGCGGTTCCAGACCCGTGACGTCGCGGGTCTACGATCTTCAAGCGCCTCGGGGCCACCGACGAGATATCGGTCGTACCAGCGATAGAAGGTGCTCTTCGGGATGCCCAGCTTTTCCAAAGTGCGCTTGGTCGGCAGCTGCGAGCCTTCGACGAGGCGGATGATCTCCAGCTTTTCAGATGCAGGATACCTCATTCGTCGTCGCCCCCATCCGCGATCATGCTTTTTTTGAGCAACCGCAGTTCAAGAGCCTGTTCGGCAACCACTTCCTTCAGATCGCGGGCTTCACGGCGCAGA
>NZ_JBQGAA010000059.1:0-1220 GCF_056542585.1 Ruegeria sp. AB9
TGAGCAGCCTCATCTGACTGGTCCAAATTGATTGTTAGTGCATCATCGGCCTGTGATCCATCGGGATGATGGTTTCGGGTGCTGGCGGGCGATAGCCCAGAGCACTGTGGGGTCGTTTTGTGTTGTAGCTTTTTCTCCATTGTTCGATCAGGATTTGTGCTTTGCGTAGGCTGTAGAAGATTTCGCCGTTGAGTAGCTCGTCCCTGAACCGGCCATTGAAGCTTTCACAATATTCGTTCTCCCATGGGCTGCCGGATTCGATGTAAGCCGTCTTGGCACCGACGGCAGCAATCCAGTCTCGGACAGCCTGGGCGACAAATTCCGGCCCATTGTCTGAACGTATGAAACTCGGCGCGCCGCGAAGTAAGAATAGGTCTGTCAGGACATCGATTACATCGGTCGAGTTCAGCTTCCGCTCGCCCCTGATAGCCAAACATTCCCGACTGTACTCATCAAGGATGTTCAGCGTCCTGAAAGCTTTGCCATCATCGGTTCGGCAATGGACGAAGTCATAGGACCACACGTGGTTGCGATACTCCGGCCGCAGCCGAACTCACGACCCATCGTTTAGCCAGAGCCGTCCTTTCTTCGGTTGTTTCACTGGCACTTTCAGCCCCTCTCGCCGCCAGAGCCGTTCAACCCGCCCATCACTGACGAACCATCCAGCCTCTCTCAGCAGCGCAGCGACCCTGCGATAACCATATCGGCCATATTGACGGGTCAGCTCGATCATGTCGGCCACCAGCCGGTCTTCGTCTGCGCGACCTTGTGGGACGCGCCGTTGCGTAGACCGGTGTTGTCTAAGCACGCGGCAGGCGCGTCGCTCAGATACTTTGAGCTGGCTGCGGACATGATCGATGCAGGCACGACGACGAGCGGGGATCAGTAGTTTCCCTTTGTGGCTTCCGTCAGGATTAATTTGTCCAACGTCAGATCAGAAACCGCGCGCCTCAGCCGTTCGTTCTCTTTCTGAAGTCGCTTCAGTTCTTTCAACTGATCTACACCCATTCCACCGTACTTCTTTCTCCAGCGGTAATAGGTTTGTTCAACAACGCCGATCTGCCTGATCGTATCAAGACGGGACATGCCTTGCCCCATCAGAACTTCAACCTGCCGTAACTTCGAGACAATTTCTTCGGGCTTTGGTCTCTTGTTTGCCATTCGTGGTCCTCCGTTTCCTAAACATAACGGTGGACCAGTTCAGTTGGGGAGGCTCAGCG
>NZ_JBQGAA010000060.1:0-954 GCF_056542585.1 Ruegeria sp. AB9
CCGTCAGTGTCAAAGTTCCAGTGTTGTCCTTTTGCAGGATCTCGAAGTTCACAACCTGTGTACCGTCGAAGGTCTGGGTTGTCGCCGTGTCAACAACAACCGTATCGCCGGTTGCGGTGTTAGAGCCGCCGTCAATCAGGCCGGTCAGACCCGACAGATCCGCACCATCCTGAAGGGTGAACGTGTCGTCACCATCCAGCATGTCGAAGCTTCCGGCACCGGTCAGGGTGCCCGCGACATCGAACGTGTCATCGCCTGGAGCAAAGGTGAAGTCACCTGCCAGATCCAGCGTCGCGCCCGATGCGACCGTCGCCGCATTCACATCAGAGATCGCCGCCCCGGCGGCCACATCCAGCGTGCCCGCATTGACATTGACCGTGGAGAAATCCGATGTGCCCGGCCCGGTGATGTTCAGCGTCCCCACCCCTGTCTTGGTGAGCGTCTCAAAGTTGACCGCCTGCATCAGCGTGCCCGAGGTTGCGATATTGGCATTGAGCGTGTCCGTTCCGGCACCGCCATCAACAAGCGCACTGACATTCGCACCTTCCTGGAAGGTGAACGTGTCATCACCGTCCAGCATGTCGATCGTTGATGCACCGGTGACCGTGCCTGCAACCATGAGGGTATCGGCCCCGGTGGTAAAACTGATCGGACCATCCACGTTCAGCGTGGCGCCTGCCAGTACAGACGCCACGCTGATCCCGCTGATAGAACCGCTCACATCCACAGTGCCCGCATTGACATTGACTGTATCAAACATCGATGTCGCGGGCCCGGTGATGTTCAGCGTCCCCATCCCCGTTTTCAGCAGGGTCTCAAAGCCCGTCACCGCACCAACACTGGCCACGCCGTTGATATCGGTATTGAAGGTGTCCGTGCCAACGCCGCCATCGACTGTGCCGGTCACCACCGTGCCATCACGGATGGTGAACATGTCATCGCCCGTCCCCAGGG
>NZ_JBQGAA010000061.1:0-859 GCF_056542585.1 Ruegeria sp. AB9
ACCCTAGGTTCTGGACCCATTAATTTGGTTGCCGTCATCTCGGCTGCGTGATTCAAACCCTTGAGTTTCAGGGGTATAACATGAGTAATCTATTCTGGCTGACCGACGAGCAGATGACGCGGCTTCAGCCTTACTTTCCAAAGAGCCATGGCAAGCCGAGAGTTGATGATCGGCGTGTACTGAGCGGGATTATTTTCATCAACCGCAATGGGTTACGCTGGTCCGATGCGCCACGTGAATATGGGCCACCAAAGACGCTATACAATCGCTGGAAACGATGGAGCGATATGGGTGTATTCGCTCGGATCATGACCGGGCTGGCTGCTGAAGGCACGGATCACAAGACGATCATGATTGACGCTACATACCTCAAAGCGCACCGTACGGCCTCCAGCCTGCGGTTGAAAAAGGGGGGCGCGGCAGGCTGATCGGGCGTACCAAAGGTGGCATGAATACGAAACTGCACGCTGTTGCTGACAGCCTCGGACGCCCCATCCGCTTCTTCATATCCGCGGGCCAGGTCAGCGATTACACGGGAGCCAAGGCTCTGGTGAACAGTATGCCATCGGCTGACTGGCTACTGGCAGATCGAGGCTATGACGCAGACTGGTTCCGCGAAGCCCTTGATGACAGGGGAATTAGGCCCTGCATCCCAGGCCGACAATCACGCGACAAGCCTGTCCGGTACGACAAGCGTCGCTACAAACGCCGCAACCGCATTGAGATCATGTTCGGTCGCCTGAAGGACTGGCGGCGGATTGCCACCCGATATGACAGATGCCCAAAGGTATTCCTCTCGGCCATCGCTCTCGCTGCTACCGTGCTGTTCTGGCTGTAAATCAATGAGTCTGGAGCCTAG
>NZ_JBQGAA010000062.1:0-836 GCF_056542585.1 Ruegeria sp. AB9
TAGGGTCAGGATGCATTGATTTTCGTTGTGCCACGTGATTCACGTTTTGAAAAACGGAGCGGTGACATGAGCGACCTTTATTGGCTGACCGACGAACAGATGGCCAAGCTCACCCCTTTTTTCCCAAAGTCGCACGGCAAGCCTCGGGTTGATGATAAACGGGTTTTGAGTGGGATTATCTTCATCAATCGCAATGGCTTACGCTGGCGAGACGCGCCTTCTGAATATGGCCCGCACAAGACGCTCTACAGCCGGTGGAGGCGTTGGAGCGAGAAAGGTATCTTCGCGCGGATGATGGCCGGGTTGGCTGCTGAACACGGCGAGGAAAAGACGGTCATGATCGACGCGACCTATCTCAAGGCACATCGCACGGCGACCAGCATGGGCGTGAAAAAGGGGGGCGTGGCCGCCTGATCGGTCGGACCAAGGGCGGCATGAATACAAAGCTGCACGCCATCTGTGACAGCAAAGGACGCCCTTTGAACCTGTTCGTAACCGCTGGACAGGTTAGCGACTATATCGGCGCAAGGGCGCTGTTCAGCAGTTTGCCGAAGGTCGACTGGTTGCTCGGGGATCGCGGTTATGACGCCGACTGGTTCCGAAACGCGTTGAAAGATAAAGGGATACGCGCCTGCATCCCAGGCCGTAAGCAACGCAAGACGCCGGTTAAGTACGACAAGCGCCGATACAAGCGAAGAAACCGCATCGAGATCATGTTCGGCAGGCTCAAGGATTGGAGGCGCGTGGCAACTCGCTATGACCGATGTCCTCAGGTCTTCCTCTCAGCCATAGCTCTTGCGGCAACTGTCATCTACTGGTTATGAATCCTGACCCTA
>NZ_JBQGAA010000063.1:0-823 GCF_056542585.1 Ruegeria sp. AB9
CGCCCGCCAGCACCCGAAACCATCATCCCGATGGATCACAGGCCGATGATGCACTAACAATCAATTTGGACCAGTCAGATGAGGCTGCTCAGTCTTCGCTGGCACCTCACTTTTGGAAAATGAGATACTCGATTGTCGGGCACGACTTGCAGCCACGGCTTGGAACGAGTTTCGGAAGGTTCCGGGACTTAATTTTGAACTTGAGGAAATTGCGAAATGTCTTGGCGTTACTAGGAGAAACATTGAGATGGTCTTCCGCAAAGTTTTTCATCAGAGCCCTTCAGAATACTATCAGGCTGTTAAGCTCAACAATTTCCGCTCAGTTCTGTTGAGGTCGGAAACCATGAACGAACCATTGGTGATATCGCGGCAGAGTATGGAATCCGGCATCATGGGCGGATCTCAAGCGAATACCGAAAGCTTTTCAGTGAAACACCGGCGGAAGCCCGCAAGCGTGCAGAACAGATCAGACATGTTCACCGATTACTAATCAACCGTGAAGCCAGACTCAACGCGAAAATCGGTGGGTTGGTTCGGCGACACACTTTCAGGTTGTGTCGCAAACTCTGGCGTCCGATTGACCGGCGAGTGGAAATTGACGTTTGTTCCCGTTAATTAGTATTCGAGCAGGTATCAGAATGGTCTCACTGAAAGGCTGCCACTTTCTCAAGGAAGCGGTTTTGTACGCTGTTTTATTTTATCTGCGGTACACGGTGTCGTATCGGAACTTAGGCGCGCGCATGGCCGAACGCGGTGTGTGAGTCGACGCTGCCACTCTCAACAGATGGGTTGGCAAATATGCACCAATGGTTGCTACGCGAGC
>NZ_JBQGAA010000064.1:0-632 GCF_056542585.1 Ruegeria sp. AB9
CGTCAACTCTCATGCTCGCACTCAGGAGCGTAGGCTTCTCGGTTGAGCAGCATGACGGGTTTTTGTTGGTGGAGGCCGGCGATGAAACACCCGACCTTCAATCAGTGCTATCTGAAATGGCATCCGGCGAACCTCTAGACCTGTTCGGCGATGCGGGAAACCTAGCTACGGAGAAGTTTCACACTTACCTTTCGATGTCACTTATACAACTAGATGCCGTTTCTTCAAAACTAGCACCTGATCATCTGCCTAGCATGATCGATCGGATTGCTAAGCCATAAGGGGCGTATTTCGTTGAAAAACTCTTGGTTGATTGAGTGGTAAGTCGCTGATTCAATTCGTCCTGTAGGGAGGAATTGGCGATGATGGGACCGAGGCAGGAAGCGCAGGCGGCGTTGTTCTACGAGTTCTCGCTGGAAGATCATGTCCCGCAAGATCACCTGCTGCGCTCGATTGATCGGTTCGTCGATCTTGGCAGCATCCGGTCGCATCTGGCGGAGTTCTACAGCCATACTGGACGCCCCTCGGTTGACCCCGAGTTGCTTATCCGAATGCTACTCGTGGGCTACTGCTTCGGGATCCGGTCCGAGCGGCGGCTTTGTGAAGAGGTTCATCTGAACCTAGCCTATCGG
>NZ_JBQGAA010000065.1:0-596 GCF_056542585.1 Ruegeria sp. AB9
CGCGGCGTGCGAGTTGACCATGCCACATTGAATAGGTGGGTTGTGAAATACTCGCCGATCGTCGCAGCTCGTGCGCAATCAAAGAAGCGTCCAACGCTGAGTTCATGGGGCATGGACGAGACCTATATTCGTGTTCGCGGCAAATGGATGTACCTTTATCGGGCTGTCGACAAGGCCGGAAATACCCTTGATTTCATGCTGTCCGAGCGCAGGAACCGTCCAGCAGCAGCACGGTTCTTCGCCAAGGCGCTGGCTTCAAATGGAATCCCAAGCAAGATCGTCATCGACAAAAGTGGAGCCAACGCGGCGGGCATTCGAGAGGTGAACAAAATCCTCAATCGGTTTGGTTGCCTAGCCAAAATCCAAACGGTCAGGTCCAAATTTTTGAACAACATGATTGAACAAGATCATCGGTTCATTAAACGGCGTGTTCGGCACATGTGTGGATTTAAGTCGTTCGAATCCGCCTCAGCCACATAGGATGGCATTAAGGTGGACAACATGATCCGAAAACAGCAATTCCTTAGCACTACGACCCCGGGTTTTCAGATGTTTGCCGAGATCGCAGGATAGGTGTGTCCAGTAGTTGACTGCCT
>NZ_JBQGAA010000066.1:0-520 GCF_056542585.1 Ruegeria sp. AB9
GACTGACGGCATCGTAACCGGCCCGCGCGGCGATATAGACCAGCTCGGGCGGCGTACAGCCAATCAGCGTCAGATGCGCCAAGGAATAGAGAGAGGGGCTTGTGCCAGCCTCTTCGGGTTTCACCATGAACGACAGCTCCACGTGCCTGCGAATCTCAATTTCATCACACGTTATTTAAAATATCTGATATTTTGTAAATTATCAACTTTTAATGCTGAGCACGAAATGAAAACGCCCGGGCAACAACCCGGGCGTGCTTAACCTTCGTGTTGGCAGAGCCTTAGAGAGTGACCCAAGCGCCTCCGGACTGGTGAGAACGCACAGAGGCATCAATGAATCGGACACCGTCTGCGCCTTGTTCGACACTTGGATAAGTAAGCCAATCGGCCGGAACGGTAACGCCATCCCGTCGCGCGGCTACGGCCATAGCAAATTCCGTATAGAGGTTGGCCCAGGCTTCGATAATCCCTTCGGGGAAGCCGCGCGCGGTACGTATCAGTCGTTGTGCACTGGGGCCGA
>NZ_JBQGAA010000067.1:0-517 GCF_056542585.1 Ruegeria sp. AB9
TATTCGCAGCGGTCTCCGGCTGGCATAAATTCAGTCGGTCGCACTGTCCCTCTCACCTTCGAGGGTTCGGCCTCAGAGATTGACGCGATTGATGCCTTTCTGACCGCGCGAAAGGGTGTTGAATCGTTCTACTATGACTTCAAAGGCAAGTTCACCGGCGCATTGTTCACGTGCGAAAACTGGCAGAAACCATTTGTCACAAACGATCATGGACGCCTGACTGCCACGTTCCGTCAAGAGTTTGATATCTCCTGATGGATCGGCTCGAAACACACCTAGTTCGCGCCCTTGGGGAGCAAATGGCGACGCAGAAGCCAGCAAACCTGCCTGAAGGCTGTGAGATCATCTGGAGCGCTTTTGTCGCCCTGAGCCGCAGCAGGTCGCGCGGGATGGACGCACCCAACCCGATCAGCTTCCAGGAGATCGAGGCCTATTGCCGCCTGATGCGTGTCCCTCTGGAACCGCGCCACGTCCGCGCGATCATGGCCATGGATGCCGTTTGGCTGAGTGGAACCAA